>CALYBJ010000019.1 GCA_944412445.1 uncultured Clostridia bacterium | reverse complement strand
TCGAAGGAGCACGATTGGAAATCGTGTAAACTGCTAAAACGGTTTCGAGGGTTCGAATCCCTTGCTCTCCGCCAAAAAAACCTGTAAACAGTGCTTAATTGTTTACAGGCTTTTATTTTTCTTACTATTATCATTATATATTATTATTGAAACATTTATATTTTTATGTCATAATTTATAAAAGGCGGTGCTTTTATGACTAATATTTCAAAATCGGAAACATTTTCGTCTGTGGAAGCTGTCAATCGAATCGAAAACGATGTATTTAATTTTTTAAAACCTATGGGGTTTAAAAAATACGGCAGAACGCTGCACCGTTTTACTGACGGTGACATATCTCAGGTAATCAATTTCCAAAACGGTTGTCCGCAAAAAGATGTTTATAATATTTTATGGATTAATATCGGAATTCGTGTGCCTGAATGTTCAGAAAGAAAATTTTTTATTTCATCTAAGTTAAAAAAATATTACCGTGAATATGATTGTAATATGCAGACACGTCTGGAATACATTGCAGACGGAACGGATTCGTACTACGACACTAATAAAAATCCAGCCGAAATATCTGAGGACATAATCGAAAAACTGCGTATTCATGTTATACCTGTTTTTAAAATATTAAGCAGCAGAGACAATATATTAAAATACAGACGAAATTATCCGAATTTTGACAGCTGCAATAATGAACATATTCTTTTGGATGAAGCAATGATTTGGGGCAGAAAAGGCGATTTAAAAAAAGCGGAATCATTATTTAATCAGTATTTCCAGCAAGAACTGGAAACAAATTTGCAGCTCATAAACCTTGGGAAAAAAATATATTTGAAAAAAGGAGATAAGATTTCTTATTTCAATGAAAAATCAAACCGCACTGAAACTGTTACAGGAAACAACAGCGGATATGTTACTTTATACTGCGGGAACAAGGGACACCTTAGTTATTTAAAGGATTTGGCGCAGAAGCTTGGAATGACTCTTTATAATATTAAATAATTCTTTTTTATAAATTAATTTTAAAATTTCAATCTGAAAACACTGCCTTCAAGGGCGGTGTTTTTGCTGAATTATTGCTTCATTATCTTGATAAACCGAAACATTTCATCAGGTCCTTCGCTTTCATCTTCCGTAAAATTCGGATCCCTGTTATATTCATTAAAAAACTCAACAATTTGAAATCCGCATTTATTCACATAAAAATGTATGTTCCTTTTTTCAAAATAAGGCGTATATGTTTCCCAAATCTTTGTTTCAGGATACATTTTCTCGACAGCTTTCCATGCTCCGTAACCTATTCCTTTACTGTGCGCCTCAGGTTTTACAAACAGTATATCCAAATGATTTATGCAGGTTTCCTTATCAACTGAAAGAATCAACCCTCCTGCCTCTTTTCCGTCGGCAATTATCCAAAACGCTTCGCTGCCGGAGCCGGACAGTGATTTTTCTATTGTTTCTCTTGAAATAATCTCTCCCTTTAAATCAATGTGATTGTCACGGACTCCGAATTCCTCAAGGGCTCCGTACTTAAACGCCCTCTGGTTTTCTATTATAAACTGTTCTTTATCCTTCTCTTTTAACGGCTCAAGAATAACCTCTTTTACTTTCATTTTTAATCCTTTCGGTTTTTTTATGTTCATTATAAGCTTTCATAAGAAAAAAGTAAACAAAAAATATCTTTTTGTCTTATATTATATTTGCATTGTTCCGAATATTTCCTTTTTATTATAATATTATTGACTTGCCTTATAATTAGCTTTATAATTATTAGCAAGCTAACTATAAAATAACAACCTACGGAGGTGCTTTCTGAATGCAGCTTCACAGTCTTCTTATGGCTTGTCAGTCTATTTTCAACAAGAACCTTTTTGCTCAGCTGAAAGGTTCGGAGCTTACCATGGGTCATCCGAGAATTCTGGACTATCTTAAAGAGCACAACGGTGAAAATCAAAAACAGATCGCCGTAGGATGCCATATTGAGCCTCCCACCTTAACAACTATTTTAAACGGCATGGAAGAAAAAGGTATAATCGAAAGAAAAACTCTAAACGGCAACCGCCGTTATTTTCATGTATTTCTTACGGAAAAAGGATATACTCTGCAAAAAAATGTTGATGAAATTTTCGTTAGGCTTGAAGATGAAGCCTTTAAAGGTTTTTCCCATGAGGAAAAAGAAATGTTTACCAATTCGTTTATAAAAATTTATAATAATATTTCAGGAAAGGAACAAAATTAATTTTATGGAAAAATTTTAGAGGTACATTGTGTTTTTTATCGGACTGTTTATCAATTCATTGGGCGTCAGCGTCATAACTAAAGCTGATCCGGGCACTTCCCCGATTTCTTCTATCCCCTATGTTTTAAGCCTGAGCTTCCCTATGACTTTAGGAACTTTTACTATTTTCTTCAGCCTTATTCTGATTGTTTTGCAGCTTATTATTTTACGGAAAAACTTCCGTCTTGAACACATTCTTCAAATACCTGTTTCAATTCTGTTCGGATATTTTATTGATTTAACAATGCTTTTGCTTAACGGAATTGAGCTTGATACATATATTTTTAAAATAATTTTCCTTGTTATAGGATGCGTAATTCTGGGCTTCGGTGTATATCTTGAAATGCTTTCAAATGTTGTCATGCTCCCCGGAGAATCCTTTGCAAGAGCCGTATCCTCCACTATTCATTCCGAATTCGGCGTTACGAAAGTTGTTTTTGATGTTTCGATGTCAGTAATCGCCGCAGTGCTTTCCTTCATTTTTGCAAAACACCTTCAGGGCGTCAGAGAAGGCACTATTATTGCCGCCGTTTTAGTGGGCTTCATAGCAAGAATTTTTTCAAGGATTTTCTCCTTTGCCGAGCCGCTTCTGTTCTCTTCAAAAAGCGAATCCGCAAAAAAGAAACACTCTTAATTTATAATTTATTTAAAATTTTCAGCCGCTTTTTCTGCGGCTGTTTTTCATTTTATATGTATTTTTAGGTCTTGGTACATATACTTTAATAAATCTGAATTACAATATTACTTCGCTTACCAAAAGCAATATTACCCCCGGCAATCCGCCGGCGCCGCTTACTGCCATGGAAAAACAGTTAAGCGGTATATGAACATCTATAAAGCTTCCTATGAAATTTACAGCAAACAGCGCCGCTTCTCCCTGAAGTACAGACAATATTAACGCCTTAAAAAAATGACGGGTTTTATACATAGATAAAAATATTGCTCCCAGAAACAATCCTGCCGTTATCCAAAACATAGCTTATCCCCCTTTAAGAATATCTTATTTTTTTTCTTTTATCTTTATTCTTAACTTTTGATGATTTTTAAGTTTAATAACGCAAACATTGAATATAATATTTTTATGAGGTGATCTGCAATGAAAAAACTGTCAAAAACCTATGAACAATACTGCTGTGTTCTGGATAAAAATGTCGTGGTTGAAGAAATAACCTACCATGACGGCAAAAAGGTTTTACGGTGTACCAAACAGTTTGAATGTCAAACCTGCCGAAATAAAATTTTAAGGGATCAGTTTGAAAAGCCTGAAATATTAAAAACTGATAATTGACAATATTTCATATTATGCTATAATGTATAAGGATTATTATATTAAGGTGTGTGACAATCTTTGAGTATACTATTTTTACAGCCTGCTCTTAAGGAAACCATCTGGGGCGGAAACAAATTAAAACTGGATTACGGTATGAATACCGACCTTGATAATGTTGCGGAAGCTTGGATGCTCTCCTGCCATGAGGACGGAGAGTGCATTGTCAAAAACGGAGAATATGAGGGAATGACCCTTTCAAAGGTTATCGAAAATTACCTCGGCACCGAATCTCTTGGTACAGACTGTAAGGATTTTACACAAATCGAGGACTTCCCTATCCTTATAAAGCTTATTGACGCCGCCGACAAGCTGTCGGTTCAGGTTCATCCCGACGACGAATACGCCGCCGCAAACGAAAAGGATGTCAGAGGCAAAACCGAAGCATGGTATATTATAGACTGTGAAAAAGACGCTGAGCTTATTTACGGTTTTAAAGATGAAATCTCAAAAGAGGAATTTAAAAATTCCATTGAAAACAATACTCTTCTTGATAAGGTTAACAGGGTTAAGGTTAAACCCGGCGATGTTGCTTTTATTTCATCAGGAACACTTCATGCTATCGGAAAAGGCATACTTTTGGCTGAAGTTCAGCAAAGCTGCAACACTACATACAGAGTTTATGATTACAACAGACCCGGTCTTGACGGCAAACCCAGACAGCTTCATATTGAAAAGGCTGTGGATGTTACAAACTGCGTTCCTCCTTCAAAATCCCTTGAACCGGACGGAATGCCCGTAAAGCATGACGGATATACAAGCGTTCTTTTATCGGAATGTGAATATTTTACCATGTCCGTTATTGATATCGAAACGCTGTTTAACGACTGTGCCGATGAAAAATCCTTTATTTCTCTCATAGTTCTTGACGGCTCCGGAACAATTAAAAACGGCGACGAGGTTTACGGCATTAAAAAAGGCGACAGTATTTTTATTCCTGCCGGCAGCGGCAGCTACTATATTTCCGGAAAATCAAAAATTTTATTAACACAGGTATAAAATGTCAGTTATAAACGCGCATGATTTAACAATGGAATTCCTTGACAAGGTTCTTTTTAACAAGGCGTCCTTTGATATTGAAGAACATGACAAGGTAGGTCTTATCGGTAACAACGGTACCGGTAAGACCACACTTTTTAAGCTGATCGCAGGCGTATATGAGCCTTCGGACGGCAATATTTTTGTATCATCAACTGCTGAAATCGGTTTTGTTGAACAGCACGCCTGCTCTGATTTTTCAAAAACAGCCAAGGAAGAGATGCTGTCCGTTTTCAATCATCTTACAGAAACGGAAAAAGAGCTTAACGAAATTCACAGGCTTATTGACACAAACCCGGATAATCTGGACAAGCTTATTGAAAAACAGCTTTTTCTTACGGAAAAATTTCAAAACGAAGGCGGTTTAACTTTCCGCTCAAGAGTTGATTCAATGCTTTCGGGACTCGGATTTACCGAAAATGAAATAAACTTATCCGTAGGCGCTTTAAGCGGAGGTCAGCGAACAAAAATAAGTCTCGGCAAGCTTCTGCTGTCGGACGCCGACTTGATTCTGCTGGACGAACCAACAAACCACCTTGATATTAAAAGCGTGGAGTGGCTTGAGGATTTTATTCAGAAATATAACGGAACTGCTCTTATCGTATCCCACGACAGATACTTTCTTGACAAGGTCACAAACAAGACCATGGAAATTGAGCATAAAAAAATAACCGTACGAAAAGGCAATTATTCAGTATACGCCCGGCTTAAAGCCGAGCAAAAAGAAGCCGAAAAAAAGAAGTATGAGCTTCAGACAAAAGAAATTCAGCGTATAGAAGGTATAATTAAACAGCAGAAGCAGTTTAACAGAGAAAGAAACTACATCACCATTGCAAGCAAGCAAAAACAGATTGACAGAATAAAGGAAGAGCTTGCCGCTCCGGACCCTGAGGCAAAATCCATAAAATTAAAGTTCGAGGCAGGCTCTCAAAGCGGCAACGATGTTTTAACAGCAGAAAATTTATCAAAAGCCTATTCCGGAAAGCATCTGTTTAAAAATGCTTCATTTAATATTTATAAAGGCGAAAGAGTTTTTATTTTAGGCGTTAACGGCTGCGGAAAATCTACTCTGCTGAAAACTCTCTTAGGAAAAATTATGCCGGATTCAGGCTACTGCCGCTTCGGCGCCAATGTTCAAATCGGTTATTTCGATCAGATTCAATCGGGACTTTCTTCCGAAAAAACAGTTATCGAAGAGGTTTACGACAAATTCCCCTCTCACACCGTTTCAGAACTGAGAGGCTTTTTAGGCGCATTTAATTTTAAAGGCGACGACATTTACAAGGTTATGAGCGAACTCAGCGGCGGCGAAAGAGCAAGAACGGCTCTTCTGGAGCTTATGCTCAAAAAACCGAATGTGCTGATACTTGACGAGCCTACAAACCACCTTGACATTATGTCCAGAGAAGTTTTGGAAGATGCGTTGTTCCAATACGACGGAACAATTATATGCGTATCCCACGACCGCTTTCTTGTAAACAAGCTGGCTACAAGGATTCTAATTCTTGAAAACGGAAATCTTTCATCCTTTGAAGGCTCTTACGACGAATATGTACAGTCAATTTCTGTTCCCGATAAAAAACCTGAAAAAACAGAAAAAAAACCTAACGAGTATCAATTGAGAAAACAGCAGGAATCGGAACAGAGAAAGCTAAAAACTCGCATAAGCCGTCTTGAAAAGGAAATAGAGGATACGGAGGAAGAAAAGAGTAAAATTCAAAGCCTTTTGCAGGCTCCCGAAACTGCCGCTGACTACGAAAAGCTTGTGGAGCTTACCGAAAAGCTTGATGAAATCAACAGAAAACAGGATCTTCTTTACGAGGAATGGGAGTCTTTAAGCTCCTAAATAAATATACATCTGTATGTATATTTTTTAAATTTTACTGCATATTTATAACTCAAAACTCATATTATGGCTGTCGATTTACCCTATCGGCAGCCATATCCATTGTATATTATTTATAAATATTGTTTATTGTTACAATATTTATTAAAATATTCCGCTCTTATGATACAACCTTACAAACTTGTATAAATATTCAGAATGTTATTGACAATCCAAACAAAAAGAGTAAAATGTTACTGATGGTATTATATATTAAGAGGTATTAAAATGTTTAAGGTATTTATAGACGGCAATCAGGGTACAACCGGTTTAAGACTTTTCGACAGACTTAAATCAAGAGACGATATAGAGCTTCTGACTATTGACGATGACAAAAGAAAAGATTTGTCCGAAAGAAAAAAGCTTATAAATCAAAGCGACATATCTTTCCTTTGTCTTCCCGACGACGCTGCAAGAGAATCCGTTTCCCTTTGCGAAAACGATAAAACTGTTATTATCGACACTTCTACGGCTCACAGAACTTCTCCCCACTGGGCATACGGCTTCCCGGAGCTTTCCCAAGAAAAACGAAATGCTGTTGCTTCTTCAAAAAGAATTGCTGTTCCGGGCTGTCATGCAAGCGGATTTATTTCAATAGCTTATCCTCTTGTTTCCTCCGGAATCATGCCTGCCGATTACCCCTGCGTATGCCATTCCCTTACTGGCTACAGCGGCGGCGGCAAAAAAATGATTTATCAGTATGAAAACGAAAAGACAGGCGACCTTTTCGCCCCCAGACAGTACGGTCTTACTCAAAACCATAAGCATTTAAAAGAAATGAAATATATAACAGGTCTTAGCAATATGCCGATTTTTACTCCCATTGTTGACGACTATTACAGCGGCATGGCAACAACCGTTCCAGTGTTCCGTAATCTCTTAAACTGCGGCGGCATAAATGAAATTTATGAAATGTTCTCAGAATTTTACAAAGACTCAAAGTTTATTTCGGTTCTGCCTCTTTACGGAGGAGAAGCTCCCATTTCCTTCATTTCCGCAAATGATATGACAGGAAAAGACTCCATGAAAATTTTAATATCCGGCAATGAGGAAAGAATTTTTATTACAAGTATCTTTGACAATCTGGGTAAGGGCGCTTCAGGCGCTGCCGTTCAATGTATGAATATTTCAATGGGCATTGACGAAACAAAATCTCTTGTTATCTGAAAGGAATCTTTTTTATGAAATTTACAGAAGGCGGAGTTTGCGCTCCCAAAGGTTTTAAGGCAAGCGGTATTCACTGCGGCATAAGGAAAAATAAAACAAAACGCGATCTGGCTCTGATTTTAAGCGATGTTAAAGCCTCTGCCGCCGCAATTTACACTCTTAATAAAGTCAAAGGCGCTCCTATTGACGTTACAAAGAAAAATCTTTCAGACGGATTTGCTCAGGCTATGATCTGCAACAGCGGCAACGCCAATACCTGCAACGCAGACGGAATTGAAATTGCAGAAAAAATGTGCGAAATCACCGGCAAAACCGCAGGCATTTCCCCCCGTGATGTTATTGTGGCGTCAACGGGTGTTATCGGACAGCCTCTCGACATTACTCCCATAGAAAACGGTATGGACGCTCTCGTAAAAGAGCTTTCTTATGATAACAGCAAAAACGCCGCCGAAGCTATTATGACAACTGACACCGTTTTAAAGGAATTTGCAGTAAGCTTTGAAATTGACGGCAAGGAATGTAAAATAGGAGGAATTGCAAAAGGCTCCGGTATGATTCACCCCAATATGGCAACCATGCTTGTGTTTATTACTACCGACGCTGCCGTTTCTTCGGAAATGCTTAAAAAGGCATTAAAGGGTGACGCCGAAAAAAGCTTCAATATGATAAGCATTGACGGGGACACCTCAACCAACGACATGGTTTCAGTTATGGCAAACGGTCTTGCCGGCAACAGATTAATTGACTGCGAAAACGATGACTTCAAAATATTTACCGAGGCTCTCGGAATGATAACTGCAAAGCTTTGCCGAGCCATAGCAAAAGACGGCGAAGGCGCTACCAAGCTTGTTGAATGTTTTGTTTCCGGCGGCAAGAACTGGGAAACCGCGAAAACCGTTGCAAAGTCGGTTATCTGCTCAAGCCTTTTCAAGGCGGCAATGTTCGGAGCCGACGCCAACTGGGGCAGAGTTTTATGCGCCATAGGATACAGCGGCGCTGATGTTGATGTTACAAAAATAGATGTAAGCTTCTCTTCTTCAAAAGGCTCGATTGATGTTTGCAAAAACGGAGCCGGCGTTGACTTCAGCGAGGAAAAAGCCAAGGAAATCCTTCTTGAGGACGAAATCAAGGTTCTTGTAAACCTTAATTCGGGAGACGCTTCAGCTGTGGCAAGAGGCTGCGACTTAACTTACGACTATGTAAAAATCAACGGCGATTACAGAACTTAAGGGAGGATTTTTTATGAACATTACTAACGCTCAGAGAGCCGAAGTTCTTACCCAGGCTCTCCCCTACATACAGGAATACAGAAACAAAACGGTTGTTATTAAATACGGCGGCAACGCAATGATAAGCGAAGAACTCAAAGACGCTGTTATCGGCGATATTATTCTTCTTTCACTTATCGGAATAAAGGTTGTTCTTGTTCACGGCGGCGGTCCGGAAATAAACGAGCTGCTTCAGAAAACAGGCAAGAAAACGGAATTCATTGACGGTCTCAGAGTAACCGACAAGGAAACCGCTGAAGCCGTTCAAATGGTTCTCGCAGGAAAAATCAATAAAAACCTTGTAAATCAGATTGAAAACAAGGGCGGCAAGGCTGTGGGCTTATGCGGAATTGACGCTCACATGATAAAGGCTGAAAAGCTTGACGACGTTCACGGCTATGTAGGCAAAATCACAGGAATTAACACAGAGCTTATTGAAGACCTTATTGCAAAGGACTATATACCCGTTATATCCACAATAGGCTGCGACAACGACAACAACACCTACAATATCAACGCCGATACGGTAGCCGCATACATAGCAGGCGCCCTGAAAGCCGAAAGCCTTATAAATATGACGGATATTCCCGGTCTTTTAAGAGACAAAGACGATCCCACAACTCTCATAAAAAGACTTTTTGTCAGCGACGCTCCGGAGCTTATGCACGAGGGAATTATTTCAGGCGGCATGATTCCGAAAGTTAAATGCTGCACCGAATCAATAAGAATGGGAGTTAAAAAGGTATTTATAATAGACGGAAGAATCCCTCACGCTATTCTTATTGAAATGCTTACCGATGAAGGCATCGGAACCATGTTTGTTGAGTAAGGTGTTAAAAATGACAGTTCAGGAAAAAACAAATAAATATATCGCCGGTACCTACGGCAGATTTCCCGTTACAATCGTAAAAGGCAAAGGCGCTGCGGCTTATGACGAAAACGGAAAAAAATATATAGATATGGGCAGCGGCATAGGAGTTAATATTTTCGGCTACTGCGACGACGAATGGATAAGCGCCGTTACACAGCAGCTTAACACTCTCCAGCACACCTCAAATCTTTACTACACAAAGCCGGGAGCGGAGCTGGCTCAGGTTTTATGCGAGAAATCGGGCTTGCAGAAATGCTTTTTTGCAAACTCGGGAGCGGAAGCCAACGAATGTTCCATAAAAACCGCCAGAAAATACTCCCTTGACAAATATAATGACGAAAACAGAAATATTATAGTTTCATTAAAACAAAGCTTCCACGGAAGAACTCTTGCCACCTTAAAGGCAACGGGTCAGGATGTTTTTCACAGCACCTTCGGTCCTTTTCCGGAGGGATTTGTTTATACCGAAGCCGACAATTATGACGCTTTTGTTGATTTATGTTCAAAAAACACCAATATCTGCGCCGTAATTATGGAAATGATTCAGGGCGAAGGCGGAGTTATTGCATTAAATAAAATTTTTGTAAAAAAAGTATATGAATTTTGTCAGAAACATGATATACTTGTAATTATAGATGAGGTTCAAACCGGAAACGGAAGAACAGGAAAAATGTACGCTTATCAAAACTACGACATTTTGCCGGATATCGTTTCTACCGCAAAAGGCGTTGCCGGCGGTCTTCCTATGGGAGTATGTCTTTTCGGTGAAAAAACCAAGGATACTCTCACTCCCGGCTCTCACGGCTCAACCTTCGGCATGAATCCGGTTATCGCCGCCGGTGCGCTGAATATCGTAAACAGAATCGATGACAGCCTGCTTCAGGATGTTTTAAAGAAAAGCGATTATATAAAATCCCGTCTTGAAAGCTGCAAAAACGTTATAAGCGTCAGCGGTATGGGTCTTATGCTGGGTATCGAAACAACCAAGGACTCAAAAGAAATAGTAAACGAATGTATAAAAAATGGCGTTCTTCCCCTTACCGCAAAAAATAAAATCAGACTGCTTCCTCCTCTTAATATTTCCGAGGACGAGTTAAAAACAGCTATGGATATAATTACGGAGGTAATTGACCGATGAATCATTTATTAAAGCTCGGCGATCTTACGGAAAAAGAAATACTTTCCATTCTTAATCTTGCGGATCAGCTGAAATATGAAAAAAAGCATAATATTGAGCATCATCACTTAAAAGGAAAAACTCTCGGAATGATTTTCGCAAAATCTTCTACAAGAACAAGAGTTTCCTTTGAAGTAGGTATGTATGATTTAGGCGGTTCAGCTCTTTTCCTGAGCAACGCAAACACACAGCTCGGAAGAGGCGAACCTGTTGAAGATACAGCGAGAGTTCTTTCAAGATACCTTGACGGAATCATGATAAGAACTTTCGACCAGGAGGAAGTGGAAACCTTCGCAAAGTACGGCTCTATTCCCATTATAAACGGTCTTACAGATTATGCGCATCCCTGTCAGGTTCTTGCGGATCTTATGACTATCAGGGAAGTTAAAAATACCTTTAAAGGCATTAAAATGGCTTTTATCGGCGATGGCAACAATATGGCAAATTCCCTTATCGTCGGCGGCATAAAGGTTGGCATGGAAGTAGCCGTTGCCTGCCCGGACTCCTACAAGCCTGACCCGGACATTGTAAAATGGGCTTCCGAATCGGGACGCTTTACTCTCACAAACGATATTTTTGAAGCCGCTAAGGACGCAGATGTTCTTTATACCGATGTATGGGCTTCCATGGGAGAAGAAGATGAAATCGAAGTCCGCAAAAAGGCTTTCGCCGGCTATCAGATAAACAAAGAGCTTATGACTGCCGCGAAACCTGACGCAATGGTGCTTCACTGTCTTCCGGCTCACAGAGGCGAAGAAATTACTGCCGATGTTTTCGAAGCTCATGCCGACGAAATTTTTGAGGAAGCCGAAAACAGACTTCATGCGCAAAAAGCCGTTATGGTTAAATTGATGAAAGATTAATCTCCCTCCGGCAAATCTGCTTAAATTAATGAAAGCCTGTGAGCTTTCAATTTAAAATAAAGGATGGTTCTTATGAAAAAAATGTACATCGTCTTAAGCGACGGCCATGTTTTTGAAGGCAAAAGCTTCGGAGCATACGGCGAATCACTGGGCGAGCTTGTTTTCACAACCGGTATGGTAGGCTATATTGAAACACTTACCGACCCCAGCTACTACGGTCAAATCGTTATGCACACCTTCCCTTTAATCGGCAACTACGGCATGATTAAAAAGGATATGGAAAGCGCATCCTCCGTAGTAAAGGGCTACGTTGTCAGAGAATGGTGCCAAAAGCCCTCAAACTTCCGCTCAGAAGGCGATATAGATTCTTTCCTTAAGGAAAACAATATTGTCGGCGTATATGATGTTGACACAAGAGAAATAACTAAAATTATCCGCGAAAACGGCGTAATGAACGCATATCTTACTCCTGATCCTTCCCTTATTGATAAATCTCTGTTAAACAATTATGTAATCAGGGACGCAGTTAAATCTGTAAGCACTCAGGAAACGGCTGTTTACAGCGCCGAAAAACAGAATTATAAGGTTGCGCTTATTGACTACGGCGCAAAAATGAATATAATCCGTGAGCTTAATTTAAGAGGCTGCACCGTTTACTGCCTCCCCTATAACACATCGGCTCAGGAAATCCTTGATTTGAACGTTGACGGCATAATGCTTTCAAACGGACCCGGAGATCCTACCGAAAATGTTAAACCTATTGAGGAGTTAAAGAAGCTTTTAGGCAAAAAGCCTATTTTCGGCATTTGTCTGGGTCATCAGCTTATGGCTCTTGCGGCAGGCGGAAAAACCGAAAAGCTTAAATACGGCCACAGAGGCGCAAATCAGCCTGTCAAGCGTCTTTCCGACGGAAGAGTATTCATCACAAGCCAAAACCACGGATATGCGGTTATAGGCGATTCTATCGACAAGTCAATCGGCCGGGTAAGCTATATCAACGCCAACGACGGTACCTGCGAAGGTGTTATTTATCCCGAAATCAACGCTTACACCGTTCAGTTCCATCCGGAGGTCTGCTCAGGTCCTCTTGATACTAAATTCCTGTTCGACACATTTATTTCAATGATGGGAGGTAACAAGTAATGCCCCTTAATAAAGATATTAAAAAGGTTCTTGTTATAGGTTCAGGTCCTATCGTTATAGGACAGGCTGCCGAATTTGACTACGCCGGCACTCAGGCCTGCCGTATTCTTAAAAACGAAGGCATTAATGTTGTTCTTGTAAACTCCAATCCCGCTACCATTATGACAGACAACGCTCTTGCGGATGAAATATATCTTGAGCCTCTTACCGAAGAAACGGTAATGAGAATTATTGAAAAGGAAAAGCCCGATTCAGTCCTTGCGGGACTCGGCGGTCAGACCGGTCTTACAATCGGTATGCAGCTGGCTAAAAGCGGTTTCCTTAAAAAACACGGGGTAAAGCTTATCGGAACAAACGCAGACGCTATTGACCGTTCCGAAGACAGAGAGCTGTTTAAGGAGACAATGCAGGCTATCGGTCAGCCTGTTATTCCCTCAGACATCGCTACTACTCCCGAAAGAGCTCTTGAAATAGCGAGAGAAATCGGATTCCCCGTTATTATCCGTCCTGCATTTACCTTAGGAGGCGCAGGCGGCGGCGTTGCATACAACGAGGAAGAGCTTATGCCCATTGTAAACAACGGTATTCTTCTTTCTCCAATTAATCAGATACTTGTTGAAAAATATATTTACGGCTGGAAAGAAATTGAGTTTGAGGTTATGCGTGACCACGCCGGCAATGTTATAGCTATATGCTCAATGGAAAACTTCGACCCGGTTGGCGTTCATACAGGCGACAGCATTGTTATTGCTCCCGCAGTAACGCTTTCCGATAAAGAATATCAGATGCTCAGAGCCGCATCTCTTAAAATAATCGAATCCCTTGGAATCGAAGGCGGCTGCAACTGTCAGTTCGCACTTAATCCCGAATCCTTTGAATATGCCGTAATCGAGGTTAACCCCAGAGTTTCCCGTTCTTCAGCCCTCGCTTCAAAAGCCACCGGCTACCCAATAGCAAAAGTTACAACAAAAATCGCTTTGGGCTATACTCTTGATGAAATTCAGAACGATGTTACAGGCAAAACCTGTGCCTGCTTTGAGCCTACCCTTGACTATGTTGTAGTAAAGCTTCCCAAATGGCCCTTCGACAAATTCATAAACGCCAAGCGCAAGCTGGGCACTCAGATGAAAGCCACCGGAGAGGTTATGGCAATCGCTCCGTATTTTGAAGCGGCAATTATGAAAGCGGTGAGAGGCGCTGAAATTTCTCTTGACACTCTTAATGTCAAAAAATTCAGCGACCCTGAAATTGATATAAGAAAACAGCTTGAAAATGTTGACGATATGCGCTTGTTTACTGTTTTTGAAGCATTGAAGCGCGGCGTAACAACTGATGAAATTCATAAAATCACAATGATTGACGAATGGTTCATTGACAAGCTTAATAATCTTGTGAATTACGAAAATCAGATAAAACAGGGTCTTAATGACGAGTTGTATCTTTTAGGAAAAAAATACGGCTACACCGACGCTGCCATTGAGCGTATAAGCGGAAACAAAATCGAGAATCACCGCAGCGCAGTATTTAAGATGGTTGATACCTGCGGCGCCGAATTTAAAGCCGAAACTCCTTATTTCTATTCAACCTATGACAGAGACTGTGAAGCAAGGGAGCTTTTAAAAGACAACCACAACAAAAAAATCATAGTTCTCGGTTCAGGCCCCATCCGTATCGGACAGGGTATCGAATTTGACTACTCTTCTGTTCACTGCGTATGGACGCTTAAAGCTCTCGGCTATGAGGTTGTTATTATCAACAACAACCCCGAAACCGTTTCAACGGATTTCGATACAGCCGACCGCCTTTATTTCGAGCCTCTTACGCCGGAAGATGTTTTAAATGTTATTAAAGCTGAAAAACCTGAAGGAATTGTTGTGGCTTTCGGCGGACAGACTGCCATTAAGCTTACAAAATTCCTTGATGAAAACGGATTTAAAATCCTCGGAACATCTGCTGAGGGTATTGATATAGCCGAAGACAGAGAACGCTTCGACAAGCTTCTTGAAACCTTTAACATAAGAAGACCAAAGGGTATGGGTGTTCTTACCCTTGAAGAGGCTTTGAACGCTGCGGAAACTCTCGGCTACCCTGTTCTTCTTCGTCCTTCATATGTTATCGGCGGCCAGAATATGACTATCGCATATAACGAAACTGATGTGCGCAAGTATATGGACATTATCCTTTCAGGCAAAATCGAAAATCCCGTTCTTGTTGATAAATATATGATGGGCTCGGAGCTTGAGGTTGATGTTATTTCTGACGGCAAGGATGTTCTTATCCCTGGTATTATGCAGCATATCGAACGAGCAGGAATTCACAGCGGCGACTCTATTGCCGTTTATCCTCCCTATAACCTCCGCGACACAATGAAACAGACCATTATTGACTGTTCAACAAATCTTGCGCTGGCTTTGGGAACAAAAGGTCTTGTTAATATTCAGTACCTTATTTATGACAACGAGCTGTATGTTATCGAAGTAAACCCCAGAGCTTCAAGAACTATTCCCTACATCAGCAAGGTAACCGGCGTTCCCATGGTTGACATTGCCACAAAGGTTATGACCGGCACGCCTCTTAAAGAACTGGGCTTCGGTACCGGACTTTATAAAACTCCTCCCTATTTTGCAGTCAAGGTTCCGGTATTCTCTTTTGAAAAGCTTCTTGACGCTAACTCAAGTCTCGGTCCGGAAATGAAATCAACCGGCGAAGTTTTAGGTGTGGGAAAAACCATCGAGGAAGCTCTTTTCAAGGGTCTTGTATCTGCGGGCTTTGAAATTCCTTCAGAAACCTTCAGAAAGGATTTAGGCGTTTATATTACCGTAAAAGACGCCGACAAGCCCGAAGTTGTTCAGCTTGCAAAGAAGTTCCATGATTTAGGACTTAAAATTTATGCTACCGAAGGCACAGCTAATGCCATCAGGACTATTGACATTGATGTTACTGTGGTCAACAAGCTTTATGACGATTCCAACACAAGCATGGATCTCCTTGAATCAGGCAAAATCAAATATATTATTTACACCGGTACTCCGCTGGATGTTATCGACGACTTTATAAAGCTTCACAGAAGAGCATTGCAGCTTTCTGTTGCAACAATAACCTCCATCGACACCGCAAATGTTTTGGCTGATATTATTGCCAGCGGATTCAATCAGAACAACACTGAGCTTGTAGATATCAACAATATGAGAAAGGCTCCCCAGAAGCTGAAATTCGCCAAGATGCAGGGCGCCGGCAACGATTATATTTTCTTTGACAATCTTGACGATACTATAACCGCTCCCGAGGTTCTCGCAATTAACTTCTGCAACAGGCATTACGGTATCGGCGGCGACGGCATTGTTCTTATTGAAAAATCCGATATTGCCGACGCAAAAATGAGAATTTACAACAAAGACGGTTCTAAAGGCTATATGGCCGGCAACGGTATACGCTGTGTGGGTAAATATCTTTATGATAACGGCATTGTCAAAAAAGATAAAATGTCCATTGAAACCCCCGTGGGAATTAAAGAAATCGAGCTGTATACCGAAAACGAAAGAGTAAAATCCGTTATGGCGGTAATCGGCAAGGCTGACTTCAAAACGGAAAACATTCCTGCCGATATTCCTGCGGAACAGGTTATCGACTACCCTGTTACCATAAACGGTGAAAGCTACAACATTACCTGCGTATCCTTCGGAAATCCCCACTGTGTAGTTTTTGAGGATCATGTTGAACCTCTGGACTTAAAAACGCTGGGACCTGAATTTGAGTACGCAAAGTATTTCCCCGAAAGAACCAATACGGAATTTGTCCGTGTGGTTAACAACAGAACTCTTCGTGTCAGAGTCTGGGAAAGAGGAAGCGGCGAAACCTATGCCTGCGGTACAGGAGCCTGCGCTGCCGCTGCGGCTGCCTGCATTTTAGGCTACTGCGAAAAAGGCAAGGATATAACTGTTAAATTAAAAGGCGGCGACCTTATCGTAAACTATACCGATGAAGTTGTTACTCTTACAGGCGATACAAACCTTATTTACGAGGGCTTTGTAGAATATTAATTTAAAATTTTATAAGAGGGGCTGTATCCGAAAGGATGCAGTCCTGATTTATAGGGAGTAATATTAATGGAATGTGAACTTACAAATATGATTATGATAAAAAATCCCGAAAACAACTGCGTTCTTGTGCAAAATCGGGTAAAATACTGGAAGGGTGTTTCTTTTCCCGGGGGTCATGTTGAAAAAGGCGAAAGCTTTACCGAAAGCGCCGTACGAGAAGTCAAAGAAGAAACAGGTCTTGATATAAAAGAGCCTAAACTCTGCGGAATCGTTCACTGGTGTCACAAGGAAACAGACAAAAGATATATTGTTATACTTTATAAAACAGACAGCTTTTCCGGCCAGCTGGTTGAGGAAACAGAAGAAGGAAAAGTATTCTGGGTTCCTGTTGATAAAATCTATGACTATCAGATGTCTCCCCATTTCAGCGAATATCTGAAAATCTTTTTAAGCGAAAAAAATGAAGCTTTCGGTCTCCATGATGATAACGCTGATGATTTAATGCAAATTATTTAAGGTGATATTATGGAAAACATTCAAAGAGATGAAAAACAGTATGCCATTATGACACAAACACCGATACCCGGGCTGATTGCAAAGCTGGCCGTTCCTACAACCATAAGTATGCTTGTTTCTTCAATTTACAATCTTGCCGATACTTTCTTTGTTTCTCAGCTCAGCACAAGCGCCAGCGGTGCCGTAGGTATTGTTTTTTCACTTATGACTATTATTCAGGCTGTAGGATTTACCCTGGGCATGGGCGCCGGTAGCCTTCTTGCAAGGCGCCTCGGCATGAAAGACAAAAAAGCCGCCAATATGTATGCGGCAACATCTTTTTATACGTCTCTCGCCCTGGGAATAATAATCATGGTCTTCGGTCAGATTTTTACGGAACAGCTTATGCGGCTCCTGGGGGCTACCGATACAATTCTTTCATACGCCGTTGATTACGGAAATTATATTTTGTGGGCAGCGCCGGTTATGTGCTCATCTTTCGTCATGAACAACATTCTCCGCTCTGAGGGAAAAGCATCCTTCGCTATGATAGGACTCTGCATAGGCGGTATTTTAAACATTATTCTTGACCCTATATTTATCTTCACCCTGGACATGAAAACAGCCGGAGCAGCTGCCGCAACCCTTATAAGCCAGTGCGTCAGCTTCATTTTGCTTTTATCCATGTTTATTTTCAAAAAGAGCAACCTTTCTCTTTCACCGAAAAATGTCACATTCAAGCCGAAAACCTATTTTAAAATTGTTTCAACCGGGCTACCCTCTTTAAGCCGTCAGGGCCTTGCAAGCATCGCAACGGTAATGCTCAATGTATCCGCAAAACCTTACGGCGATGCGGCTATCGCAGCAATGTCAATAGTCGCTAAGGTCAGTATGCTTGTCTTATGCGTTTGTCTGGGTATCGGTCAGGGGTTCATGCCTGTTGCCGGATATAATTACGGAGCAAAAAGATTTGACAGAGTAAGAAAAGCTTACAGATTTACGCTTATATCCGATACGGTAGTTATGACCACATTGGGCGTTATCTGCTTTATATTGGCGCCTCAGATTCTTAAGGTATTCAGAGCAGAAGACGCAAGCGTTATTGAAATAGGAACTGCCGCCATGAGAGCACAGTGCTACGCCATGCCCTTAATGGCTACGACAGTATGCACAAATACAACGCTTCAGTCATTAGGAAAGTCCGCAAGAGCTACGCTTTTATCCTGCTGCCGCCAGGGAATTTTCTTTATTCCTCTTATATTGATTCTGCCGAGAATTTTCGGTCTTCCGGGAATTGAATATACCCAAGCAGCGTCCGATGCGTTAACATTTTTAGTAAGCCTTCCTCTTGCGATTCTGTTCTTAAAGGAACTTAAAAAGGAAGAACTTCAATACAGCAAAAAGTCCGAGGCATAGCCCCGGACTTATATTTTTTTTGATTTAAAATGAATATAAATTTTCGTTTTTATCGGAAATCATAAACTGAGGATATTTTTCCGACGAATTAACGGTAGGCTGTCCGTCATAATCAATAAGCCAGAATAAAAATTCACCGTACTCCGAACCATAGGAGCCCGAAACATGAGAGCCGTTTTTAATTGCCCATGTATAGTCAGGGAAAAGAACCCCTGACAAATCTACGCATTTGTCGGGAGACATTTTCGAGCTGTCGGCGGCAATATAATCATCACCGAATACTTCGCCGATATTTGTAACTTCAGCTCTGCCTAAAATAAGAGCCGATTCCAGAATACCGTCGCCCTGTTCGCAGGCAGACTCGTACACGGGAATCAACGGCGTATTATAACCGCCTACAACTGCAACTTTAACGCCGTTTTCAGGAAGAGACAGCAGTAGTTCATCCATGCCGGACATAACCTCCTGCAAAGTGTCTGCACGGCTTATAAGAGAAGAATACTCATCCTTAAGCTGCTGTGTAGGGAACATATAGTCAATGCACTCATTATAATATTCAGGCTGAACAAGCGCCCAAAGAACAGGCATAGTACCGAAAGTATCCCTTAAAAATGCGTCGTAAACATAATCCTTTTCATTGTCAACAATAGTCATTGCCAATTTTGACAAACCGTCAAATAATCCGATTTTGTAAAGACAATCGGATATAAAACTGCATCCTATAAGGTCGCTGAAATAATTATAAAGAGTCTCCTCGGTAATTACAACCTTGCCGCTTAAAAGATCGGAAGCCACATAGGCACCGCAGAATGCCGAGGAATCAAACACACATTTATTTACACTGTCAAAGCCGTATTCATAAAAATAAAAATCTGTTACCAGGCCGCCCATGCTGCAGCAAATTATATTAACCTTATCGGCGTTATGGTCAGCCTTGGCCTGTTCAATCAACTCATTAAGGCTGTCCGCAGTATCCGAAGGGTCAAGGCGCCAGTCATAATCAAGATAGTACACATTGTCAGCACCGTATTTTTCGGCGGCAGTCTTCAAAATTCCGTATTCGTCCGAATACAGACCATCAAAGCTTTCAAAAAGCTCGGGATAATTTGAAACGGCCTTTGAATAAGTTATCGGTGAAACATTATAAAGAGAATCGCCGTTTTTATCGCAAGCCATAGAACCGAGAATTTCCTGAGCATAATTAAGAGCCTCTTCAATAAGCCCTCTTGTGCTTCCCGTCTGAATATAAGAACCTACACCTTTTAATACGGTTTTCGCTATATCAAAAAATTTAATATCGCCGATACAGTTCCTCTCGTTTTCCGTGCCTAAATCAAGAAACAACCCGTCAAAGTTCATTCCCCTTACAAGTACGAAGGGATATTCTTCGGCTTCAGAAGATGCTTCAGCCGTGCCGGCGTTTGACGCCGCAGCTGATGAAAAAGAAATGCAGAAAATTAAAACTAAAGACATGAAAATACAAATTAACTTTTTCATAAAAACACCTTCAATCAAATATATTAAATATTCACAAATATTTTAATATATTATAGCACTGTCGGCATAAAATTGCAACCGGTTTTTTATGTGCAGATTAAACAAAAAAATGCAGGATCATTCAGATCCTGCTGTCTTGTTAAAATACATATACAGTTACCGGTCTGTTGCCCCAATAACAAGCGTCGCTGTAAGAGTTGACATACAAATCAACTAACGGCGCATTGTTCCAGTATATAAATCCTCCGGTGTCCTCTGCGCTGCTGTAGCCGTAAACAATGCCGCTTCCGTCTGCCGCAACAATGTAAAGTTTTGAACCGTAAGGAATAATATTAGGATTTACAGCTACAACTCCGGGATGAACCGATGTGCCTGTTGCCGTTGTAGTTCCCATGTTATACGCTGTTCCCTTTCCGGTAAGCTTGTAAGAATAATTAAGCGGTACTCCGTTTTCATCAAACTTGATGCTGTCGGGAACCGATATGTCAGACATCTGTGAAATTCCAAGCTGGGAAAATGTATATTCTCCGTCAGCTGAATTTACAGAAGCTGATGACGCGGTCTGAGCCGCAGTAGTCGTTTCCTTAACAGAATTATGAGAAACTGTTGTTACTTCTTTTTCATAGTTGATTTTTTCTTTTGCAGCTTCGGTTTCTTTTTCTTTCGTTGTTTCCTCTGCTGCCGAATCAGTGTTCTTTTCTGCGCTTTCACTTCCGGAGGCTTCCGAAGAGGCTTCTGCAAAAATATCTATTTCGCTTGACTCCTCTATACCATAACTCCTGCCTGTAAAATCAAGCACGGAAATGTTGCTTCCTGCGTTAGGCGATAAATAATTCTCCGAAAGTTCAATGATTACCTTATGGCCCTTATCCGCAAAAATGTTTCCTACCGAATTTTGACTGGTAGTTGACAAAGGTACGGAACACGCAACGGATGTAAGCAATATGGCAGAGGCAGAAAGCGCTGCCGCACACTTTTTTCCCGTTGTTGTCTCGCGGACAAAAGTTAAGATTTTTTTTGCTTTCTTCATAAATTGTCTCCTTTGATGTTTTCTCCGAAAATTGTGCATAAAATTGCTGCATATTTTCGGCAATATACATTGAGCAACAAGACGCCGTCATTATAGGCAAGTGTTTTGTAAATGTCAAGCAAAAACAACATAGCGAATTTGTACAAAATGACGAAATCTATTGGCATTTTTTCACATTTAAAAAAATCTGCTTTTGTTATAATGCCATTATTTTGTCAATATTTGCATTTTAATAACAAATACTTCGTTAATACTTACAAACTTGTAACTTTTATTTTTCACTATTAAAAATTTAATTTTTTATGACAATAAAAAAATTCAGACCTCCCAATATACGGCGGTCAAATCTTCAGTCATTACACTTATTACACTATATATAGAAATAACTTTATTTTTAAATTTTTCAGAAAAAATTTCAGCCTGTTTTTTTTAATATCAAGTCAAAAATTCAGCTTGATTTTTTCTAAATTTTGTAATAAAAAAAGACCGGAAACAGCATTAAAATCTGTACCGATCTTTTATTTAACAGCTTAGAAAGACTTAAACACAACGCATCCGTGAGCAGGAATTTTTAAGCTGATTTCAGATTGTTCATATTCCTTTTCAGCCCATACATCAAAAAGTTTTTTTCTGCCTTTTACTATCTCGGCAGGGGCTTCCGCAAGGTTAAAATTAACTTTTTTTTCACTGCCGCTTTTATTTAAAATACATACAGCAAAATTATCGTTTTCAAGCTCTTTTATAAGATAATCAAAAGCAAAAGTTTTCTTATATCTTATACACTGCTTTCCTTTTTTGTCCTGATTAATCTCTATCATTCTCATATTTTTAAGTATGGACAAAACATCGTTTTTATCATTATTATTAACCAGTTTTCTTATATCATTTCCTAAAATCAGGGGCGCTGCCATCATGCACCATAATGAAAAATGTGATTTATTCTCTTCAAAAGTCAGCTTCCCGTTTCCGACTTCGAGCATATCGGGATCGTTCCAGTGACCGGGTCCGGCATACCTGTACAGCTTTAAATTTACATTGTAAATTACCATTATCCATTTCCAAATCGGTCTTATATCAGGCGTCGTTCTCCACAAATTTCCTGCGTTCCAAGCCCAGTTTTTTGGTTTATTTTTACCCCATTCGCATATAGAATATGTAATTTTTTTGTCTTTTGAGGCGTTTTTTAAGGCTTCTCCCATTCTTTTATACTGAATAAACGCACTGTCTGCTCTTGTGCAAACCGGATTAAATATGGATATTTTATTAACGCCTTTTGAAATTTTAATTAATATTTGATATCTTCCTGACACGCTCCAGGCTTTTGTTTCCGGAATTATCAGTTCATAATATTCGTTATTTACCTGAATAACAAGATATTTTTCGTAATTTCCCGATTTTTTTATGCTGAATGTGGCAACAGCTTCACCTTCACAATTGCAGCTGACCTTAAATTCCGCTCTTCCTTTTCCGTGGCCTAAAAAGCTTATATATTTTCCTGTTTCCAGGCGCTTGTCCTCTTTCACTTTTGCCATTCCGGTGAGCACTGCGTCTTCTGACGATAAAACATATATATTATTTTCTGCGTCCTTTATTTCAATTTTCTCTACCAGCGGAGCCTCTGAAGGTATTTTTACATTATGACAGAAATCATATTTAAAATACTCTATTCCCCATTGCGCAAAAGTCTCCGCATCTGTTTTCTCACTTCCGAGGCTGGCCGGCAAATCCTCACAGGTATATTCTCCGTTTGATGTGTATATACCCATTTTAAAGCCCATTTCATTTATCTTTTCCGTAAGAGCTTTTATTCCTGACGGAAATCTGCTTAAATCTCCCTGAAGCTTTCCCTGACTGTCCCTCATGGAAGACTGCCAGCAGTCGTCAAGGTTTATATATTTATATCCTGCTTCAAGCAAGCCCGTTGTCTTTACAGCTGCCGCTGTATCAAGAATAAGCTGTTCATCAATATTGTTTCTGAAGGTATTCCAGCTTGACCAGCCCATAGGCGGCGTATCGGCCTCTCCGCCGCTGTAATATTCCTTTGGTATATTCATTGTTATTTTTGATTTGAATAAGTGCTGTTTGATAATGCAAAAAGGACATATTCCCTGTTTTTTCTTTTTTATGAACCAGCCCAAAACCGCACCTATTATAAGTATTATAATTATTATAATAATTAATAATATAATATATTTATACATATATATACTCCTTTTTGCTTTTTTATTTTATTGTAACATCGGAAACATATAAAAACAACCCTTTACGACAAAATCGCAAAGGGTTATCTGTTAATTTTTTATTACTTGTTTGTTTTTGCTTTCTTTGAGTATTTAGTCTTATAAATAACTCTCATAAGCAATGCCTCTACAGGATTAATATATTTGTAATCACCGATAAGCTTTGCAGCAGCGTCTGTCCTCATTTCCTTTTCAAGAACCATCTCAACTGCCTCAGCGTCATACATATCCCCTGCTACGCATATTGCGCCGTTGTCCTTAAGCAATGCAGCATTTCTGCCTTTAAGCTTTTTAACAACCTTTTTAGCGCTTTTTACTGTATTTGAAGGATTATATTCTCCTGTTCTGAGCGTTGTTCCTACAAGCTGGGCGAAATCATCAAGCAAGGGCTTAAATGTGCCGCCTACTTTTGAAGCAGATACAATCTCAGGCTTTTTTGAGTGAAGTATGCAGTTTACATCGTCTCTCGCACTGTAAATCGCTCTGTGAAGCTCCGCACTGGCAGGATATTTATCACAAGCTGCTACTTCCTTGCCTGTTTTTATATCAATTCTTACGGATTCTCCGCCGTCAACGGGATTCATAATGATTGTTGAACCGTCTCTTTCGGAAACATAAGGGTCAAAAATCTGCGCCTGCTTCTTAGCTTCTTCACTAACTTCTGCGATATGCTCGGCAACCGCCGCTATGTTCTCGGAAACTTTTCCTGAAACAGCTTCAAGTCTGTCAAGGAGGAACTGTCCGCAAACCTTTTCAAGCTCCCCTGCTACGGCAAAGGCTTCGTCATAGTCCTTGCCCAGGCAAAGGGCTCCGTGATGAGCCATTATAACCGCCTTTGAATCTGAACGCTCAAGAGCCGCTACAACGCCTTTTCTGAGCTTTCCCGTACCGGGAAGCCCGTAAGACGCAACGGGTATGTTATTTCCTATAACCGGCTTGCTTTCATCGGGAATGATATTTATGTCATATCCTAAAAAGCTGATTGCGGATGCGTTTTTCTGATGAGTATGAATAACAAAGTTTACATCCTTGCGAAGCTTGTATGCCTCGGCATGGATTCCCTTTTCGGAGGACGGCTTTATTTCAGACTCATAGGAACAGTCTTCAATTTTTACAAGAACAATATCATCGGGCGTTAAAGATTCATAGCTTCTTCCGCTGGGAGTAATAACGAAATATTCATCGTCTACACGACAGCTTACATTACCCCATGTACGGGCAATAAGTCCGGACTCCACAAGCTTTAAGCCAGCTTTAACAACCTCCTGTTTTGCTTCTAAAATGTCCATAAAGACACCTCTTTTCAGGGATTATCAGTCATACTGCTTAAGGCCTACATTTGCGAAAACTCTGTCGAATCTTGCAAGAGCCTCATCGATAAGCTCAGGAGTATAAGCAGCTGATGTGTAAAGTCTTGAACCTGCAAGAGTAACAAGTCCTTCTGCCATGTAAGCTGCACCCATGTGCTCCATCTCTTTCTTTCTCTCGCTTGTTGCGCTGAGAACCTTCGGGATTCCCCAAGGCTTGCTCCAGTCGATAGCAAAGTGCATTGTACCAACTGTTTCAAGATGGCAGATTGAACCCTGGTTAAACGCTACGAAGGGAAGATTATATTTCTTAATAAGCTCTTTAAGACCCTTTGTAAGTCTGTCGCCCATCTGGCCGGCTTTCTGACAAGCGTTTGTCTTGTCAATCATTTCAAGTGTATAGTAACCGGCAACACATGAAATCGGTGTAGCAGCCATTGTGCCGCCCATGAATGCTTTCTTAATCTTTGTGCTTCCGTCAAGACCTGCGCCGAGATACTTCATGTACTCTTTCTTACCGCCGATACCGCCTGCTCCGGGATATCCGCCGGCTATAACCTTACCGAAAATTGTAAGGTCAGGAGATACGCCGAAGTAACCCTGAGCACCTGCCATACCAACACGGAAGCCTGTAACAACCTCATCAAAGATAAGGAGTGCGCCGTATTTGCGGCAAAGTCTTTCAACGCCCTTATTGAAATCATAATCAAGAGGTCTTGTTCCGCTTTCGGGACCGACAGGCTCGATAAATACGGCTGCTGTGCCGCCTCTGAGCGTGTTGAGCTTAAGAACTCTCTCAAGTGAATCAAGGTCATTGGGGAAGAATTCCTGAGTGTGCTTGAAGATGTAAAGAGGAACACCGTGTGCCTGTGTAAACTTTGAGCCGGGAATACGGATGCCGTATCCTAACTGATCGCTCCAGCCGTGATATGCACCGCCCATTTTAACAATGTTCTTGTTCTTTGTGGCAAGTCTTGCAACACGAACCGCCGCCATACAAGCCTCTGTACCTGAACCGAGCATACGGAACATATCAACTGTTTCAATGCTGTCAGCAATCTTCTTTGCAAGCTTGTACTCAAACTCATGGAACAATCCCGTTGAAGGTCCGCAGGTGTTCAAAAGGTCGATAACCTGCTCACGAACTTCGGGAGGATTTGAGCCTAAAACTGTGGGGCCGCCTGCCTGAAGAAAGTCAAAATACTCATTGCCGTCGATATCATAAAGCTTCATGCCGCTTGCTTTTGTGAAAACAAGGGGGAAAGGATAGTTAAAAGCAAGGTTATGCTGAACGCCGCCGGGAATGATCTGGCGTGCTTCGTCGATCATAGCCTTTGACTTGCAGCATTTCTTGCCGTAATAATTTTCCTCATAATTCTTTAACGCATCAGGCTTGATGGTGTAAATCGGCTGTTTAATAAGCTCGTCAAGCTCTTTTGTAACAGCCTTTGCATCACAATAATTTTCAATTGCGAAACGTGTGTCCATATATTTTTACCTCCATTTTATATTCACGGTATTATTTTATAACAAATATGCTTTCATGTCAAATCTTTTCATAAAAATTCTAAAAAAATATACATTTTATATTGAACTGCAAATTTTAATCTGCTAAAATTATATTTATTCAGACAGAAAGGAACAGAAAATAAAATGAATTATACTTATAAAACATCGGGAACCTGTTCAAGACAGATTTCCTTTAAAATCGAAGACGGAAAAGTTTACGATGTTGTATTTTTAGGAGGCTGCAACGGCAATCTTAAAGGCATTGCAAGCTTTGCCCAGGGAATGAAAGCAGAAGACATTATAAGCAGAATAAAGGGCATTAAATGCGGTTTTAAAAACACCTCATGCCCCGACCAGCTTGCAAAAGCTCTTGAAGAAGCCATGTCAAAGGAGAACGGTTAAAATGAAAATCGGATTTGTTATCGCCGACGAAAATGAATACGCTCCTTTTTATGATTTTGCAAAGAAAAACGGCGGCTCCGACTCCCTGAGAAGAAGCAGAGAATCGGTATCCTTTAATTTAAACGGAAAGGAGCTTATCGCAGTTAAAGCCGGCATCGGCAAGGTAAACGCCGCCTCAGCCGCCGCATTTTTGATATCCGACGACAAGGTGGACGCAGTTATAAATTTCGGTCTTTCCGGAGCTGTTTCAAATCTCCGCAGGAATGATATCGCCGCAGGGACTTCTTATGTTGAATGTGACTTCGATTTAACACCGATAGGCTACCCTCTGGGCAAAAAGCCTCAGGATATTTATGTTTACGAAGCTGATGAAAAGCTTCTTAACGCCGCTTTAAAAATTGACGGAATTAAAACCGCTAAATGCGGCTGCGGCGATCTTTTCCTTGCGAACAAAGCTTTAAAGCAAAAATACAGGGAGATTTTCGGCATTGAAGAGTTTGACATGGAAACAGCCGCTGTGGCTTCAGTCTGTCATGACGCCTGTGTGCCCTTTCTCGCTGTAAGACAGATAAGCGATACTGCCGATGACGCCGCTGCCGAAAGCTATCGGGAAGTTAACAGCAAATGCGACAAAACGCTGACTGAAATAATTATTGAATTAATAAACAATATATAAAAAAATTAAAATTTTAAAAAATTCAAAAAAATGCCTTGACAAAATTCATTTTTTGCTTTATAATAACACTCGCTTGCTAAACAGCAGCGAATATGGCGGCATAGCTCAGCTGGCTAGAGCATTCGGTTCATACCCGACAGGTCATTGGTTCAAATCCAACTGCCGCTACCAAAAACGGCAGTTTATTTTTAAGCTGCCTATATACGGCCCGGTGGTCAAGCGGCTAAGACACCGCCCTTTCACGGCGGTAACACGAGTTCGATTCTCGTCCGGGTCACCAAAAAAAGGATGCGTTTTTCGCATCCTTTTAATTTTGCAATAAAAATTAAAGCCGTAAAGATTTATATGTCTTTGCGGCTTTTGTTATTATAAAAATATTACGGCAGAATATTTCCTGCGCTCATATATATATCGTACCACTCTTCCCTTGTAAGGGTTACATCTGCGGCTTTTAAGCAGTCAACAAGCCTGTCCTTTTTAAGAGTTCCCGTAAGAGGCTGCATTTTTGCCGGATGCCTTAACAGCCACGCCATTACTATTGTTGTTTTTGATACTCCGTGATTACAGGCGATTTCGTTAAGCTTTGCGTTAAGCTCCGGATAATCAGGGCTGTCCATAAATGTGCCTGCGGCAAAGCCGTGCTGGAAAGGTGACCATGTCTGCATTGTAATATTGTTAAGACGGCAATATTCTATTATACCGCTGCCTCTTTCAACTGCTGAATCGTTAAACATATTAACATTAAGTCCCGACTGAATCATCGGACAATGAGCAATACTGAGCTGCATCTGATTCGCAACTATGGGAAATTCTATATTTCTCCTTAAAAACTCCATCTGCCATACATTTTCATTGGAAACGCCGAAATTCCTTACTTTACCGCTTGTTTTCAGTATTTCAAAGGCTTCGTTTACTTCATCCGGCTCCATTAAAGTGTCAGGTCTGTGAAGAAGAAGCACATCAAGATAATCCGTCTTTAATCTTTTAAGGCTTCCCTCTACCGACTCAAGAATATGCTTTTTTGAAAAGTCAAAGCTTTTATTGGGTATAATTCCGCATTTTGACTGAATTATGATTTTCTCTCTTACGGCATCGTTCATTCCGATTGCTTCGGAAAACATACTTTCAGCTTCGCCGCCGCCGTATATATCCGCATGGTCAAAAAAGTTTGCTCCGTGCTCCAAGGCTGTTTTTATAAATGCCTCAACTTCGTTTATATCTGATTTCCTGTTCAGTCTCCAAAAGCCCACCGCTATTACGGGAACTTCCAAATCGGAACAGCCTAATTTCATAGTCCTCATTGTTCTCTCCTTAATTTTCATTTCCAGTCATTAAAAATCCGGTCATGCCATATATTGTACTACACGGCTCACATTATATAATATGTATACTTTTCACCGGAAACATATGTTACCATTGTGCGTCCGTCGCTTAAAACAACAGGATTTACCACATTTCTGAACAAATCGTTTGTATATGCCTTATTTACTTTTCCGGTGGATACTACTGCCGATATACCGGTGGGATATTTTTCGTAAACATATCCTCTTACAATAAAAGTATCTCCGCTGCATACAAAAATATCTGCTTTAAAATTGTCCGCCTGAGGGAAATCAAGCTTTGATTCCGTATTGCTTTCTATGGAATAAACGGTATTTTTGCTTATTATGTAAATACAGCCGTTGTCAACCAGGATATCGTCTCTTGTTACGCCTTCAAAGGTTTTTACTGCCTGAGCCTCTTCAGACGACAAATCATACTTCATTACGGCAACATTTCCCTTTTCGTCAACGGAAATATACATTATTCCGCCCTCTACATAGGTTGCCCAGTATCCCAGCACATCTGAAGCCACGACAATATTGTCAACATTATTGCCGCTTCCGCCGCTCCTCATTAAATCTACTTTTGTATCGTCCTCAGCGTAATGCCTTCCGGAGAAAAACAGCTGTCTGTCCCAGGAGCCTTTGATTACCGCGTCGGTTATCATTGAATAATCGGCTCTCTTTGTTCCGTCAATGCCTATCGTTCTGCTGGCTTCGGAAAGAAGTCTCGAACAGGAGCTGTCGCTGTAATTAAATATATACGGCTCTTCATAAATCTTATTGTTATTATAAAAATCATCAGCCGTAGTATCAATCAAAAGCAAACAGCTCTTACTGCTTCTGTTTGCATATTTTTCACCGTAGCCTGCCAAACGGAAAAACGCATAAGGGAACAAATTATATTCACCCTGTTTTCCTGTATAAAGCCCGTAGCCGGAAATCTTGCCGCCGTCTTTATAATATGTAATATCTGCCGAAAGAGTCGTTCCGCTCATTTCAACAGAGGCGGTATATGTTCCCGTTGCCTCAATTTCCGTAAAAGCCGTTCCCGTATATTTATAAAATTTAACGGCTCCGTCCTTTGTCATTGTATAAAAAATATCGTCAAAATCTGTTTTCATATAAGGCGATTCGGTTTCCGCCGTAAGCTTCACATCTGTTTTATATGCCTCGCTGTCATAGCTGTAGCTTTCAGCCGGGTCTGTGGTTTCTTCCTCACTGACTGTTCCGAGCTTTATAACTCCGCTGAATACAAGAACCGCAAAGATGCATACCACCGCAAACACTGCCAAAACTACGGTATATTTCTTCTTATTATCCAATTCATTTTACCTCCTGATTAAAAATACTCCTGTTTCATTATATACAAAAAAAATTATACTGTCAACAATTCGGCATAATCTTTAGCTTTTGTTTATATTATTTAAAAATCTTATTTTTTCCTTTATAATTTCCCTGTTGTTTATATATTCGGCATAAAACTCAGCTGTTGCTGATATTATTTAAAAATCTTATCTTTTCCTTTATAATTTCCCTGTTGTTTATATATTCGGCATAAAACTCAGCTGTTGCTGATATTATTTAAAATCTTACTTTTTCTTTATAATTTTCCTATTGTTTTTATATTTCCGGGATGTTATCATAAAAGAAAAAACTCGGATTTCAGATTTATAATATATTATCCTGCGCAAATTTTTAAGGAAAGATTTATCATGAATTTAAAAAGCAAAAAATTTATACCCTACTATATTACAGGGGCAATTATCGTATTATTCTCGGTTATTATTGTTTTCATTCTGAGCTTTTCAGGCTGCCGAACGGAAGTAATTCCCGAAATCACCACTTCCGAGCCTGACACTCTGTTTATGAACGGCTCCGTCCCATATTACGAGGATGTTGCCGCCAGCTCTTTTTCTTCTGACAAATTTGTTTTCGATGAAAACGGAAGGATTTCCTACACTGATTCCGATGTAAATTATTACACGGGAATTGATGTTTCTTCTCATCAGGGAGAAATAGACTGGGAAAAGGTGGCTCAGGACGGCATCGACTTCGCAATTGTCAGAATCGGTTTCAGAGGCTACGGCTCCAGCGGACTTATTCTGGAAGACGATATGAGCGAAGAAAACATTAAAAACGCTTATGACGCAGGGCTTAAAGTCGGCGTTTACTTCTACTCCCAGGCAATAACTCCCGAAGAAGCTAAAGAAGAAGCTGATTTTGTTCTTGATATAATTAAAAATTATCATATAGAATATCCTGTGGTCTTCGACTGGGAAAACGACCCGGCTACAGGCGGAATGAGAACAGACAATCTTTCAGGCGATATTCTTACTCAGTGCGCTGTCAGCTTCTGTGAGGAAATAAAAAATGCCGGATATACTCCGGCTGTGTACTTTAATTTAACGGATGCTTACGCCCGGTATAATCTCAGCGTTATTAACAAATATCCTTTCTGGTACGCTCAGCATGAAGGCTCTGCTCCTCTTTTTTACTACAACTATTTGATATGGCAGTACTCCGACAGCGGCTCGGTTAACGGCATCAGCGGAAATGTTGATCTTAATATATCCTTTTCGGATTTCAGCAATAATTAAATATTTTTACATACTAAAAAGCCTCCTGTGTGAAAAATACACACAGAAGGTTTTTTGTTACTCTGTTATTTTAAACTGTATCGGCTTCACAGCTCTTCATTATTACCGGCATCAATCGGTCTTTCAGGGTCATCATCTTCAGGCACTTCGTTATCTTCTTCCGGAGATGATGTTGTAGTCTCGGAAACAGTTGTAGTTTCCGTCGTTGTTTCAGAAGCAGTTGTTGTTTCGGTTGGCGCTGCCGTCGTTGTTTCTGTTGTTGTTTCCGGGTCATTCTCAGGCGTAGATTCCGTGGTTGTAACTACAGGGGCTTCCGTCTGGGCATTTGTTGTTGTTTCGTCCCTGCGGGTCGTTGTTTCCGTAGTTGTTGTTACACTTCCTGCATTTCCGCCCTGTTCCGTATCGTCTACATTGACCATTCCGCTGCTGCCGTTAAAATCTCCCTGGGTGCCGTCTTCCTCATCTTCAACAAACAGAGGAACTTCTCCGGCTGAATATGATTCCGGTTCCTTAAAGGGATTGTTGGGCCGTGTAGCAAGATAAAGTCCTGCCGCTACAGCTAAAATTATAACAAGCACCGCTATCGGTATAAAATTAAGTATTGCCTTTTTTCTTGACGGCTTGGGACCGTTCTCCGGTTTTTCGCTGTCGTCAACCACTGTTTCCGCAGCCTCAAGCTCGTTGCTGTCTATAGGAGGCTCAGCCTCAAATGCTCCGGGATCTACAGGTATATCCTGCTGATAATCATTTTCCGCATTTTCAGCAGGCATTGCCGCGTATGTACGCTCCATATCCGTCTGAAGCTTGATTAAAATAACCGAACAGTCGTTTCCTCTTGCATCAGACGAGAGAATACTGAAGAAATCCTTTATCATGAGCTTAAGCTCTTTGCCGGAATCAAAAGCGTCAACAATCGCTTCGTAATCAAGATCCGCCGAACATTCCTCGCCTATTAACGCATACATATCTCCGTCGCATACAACATCAACAAACTGGAATCCTCTGCCGCCTTCATCATCAGACAGCGCTATTTCAAAAAGCTCTCCGTCAGAAAAGCGAAGCAGATGACAGTTACCTGTTTTTGCGGCGACTACGCAATCCTCAAACGCACACAAAACTCCGATAGATAACCTGCTGTCTTCAATTCCGCACTTGCCTACAACAGTTTCCATATCGTCAAAATACTTATTGATTATGCTTTCCGCATTATATTTATTAACATAAATATCCTTGGTATAATCATTAAAAGCCGTAACGGCTCCTGCGGCAAAGCCTTTTCTGTTTCCTGAAGCAATAACGCTTACATAGGGCGTTTTTACCGCTCCGGCAGCCTTAAAACCCTTATCCGCGTTTTCAAGAGATATAACCCTGCCGTTAAGATTCATATTATCGCCGTTAAAGCCTTTTACAAGACGGCTTTTGGTAATAGCAACCGATTCAGCAAGTATAACTGACATTCATATCACCTTTTCATTTTATTAACTATATTAGTGTAGCATTAAAACAGTTATCAGTCAACAGTTTAAAATAATTATTTATATAAATTTTAACGGTAAATTCCCGTTATTATTACTTCAATTGCCACAAATATATTGTTTTATCCATATTACTTTGTATTTTTTGCGGCTCTTGATTCATCAATGAGCCTCTGCTTCTCAAGCCACAGCTCCTTTGACAGGTCAACATAATAATTATGGGGGTTTTCAAATCTCAAAACCTCTTCCCACAAGGTATCTACCTGCTCTGCGCAGTATGACCTTATGTCACTGAGAGAAGGTGATCTGTATACCGCCTTTCCTTTTTCAAAAACCGAAACAAGAAGCTGTCTCGCAACAAAATTGTTTACCGTTTTTCTCTTCCATGCGTAATCCGGGTCAAACAGCTCATACTCTGTAAGCTCCGATACATTTTCATTTTCAAGCGTCAGCAAATCCGCTATCGCCTTTCCCGTTTCCATATCGAAAAGTCTCCATAAAAGCTTCGGACAAGGTGTTGTGATTTTTGATACATTTTCGCTGAGCTTTATTCTGTTTATAACCTTTCCGTCCTTTTCTATTGCCGCCAGCTTGTATACTCCTCCGAAAACAGGCTCGTCAGATGATGTTATCAGCCTTTCTCCTACAAGGAAGGTATCCACTCTCGCTCCGTGTCCCAGCATCTCCCTTATTATATATTCGTCAAGTGAGTTGGACGCATATATGTCACAGTCGGGAAATCCGGCGTCATTAAGCATTCTTCTGATTTTTTTGGAAAGGTACGCAAGGTCTCCGCTGTCAATTCTTATTCCCTTCGGTCTGTATCCTCTCGGAAGAAGCTCTTCCTTGAAGGCTTCTATTGCATTAGGCACTCCCGAATTTAAAGTGTCATAAGTATCCGCAAGCAATACGCAGTTATCAGGATATTCTCTCGCATAAGCGCAGAAAGCTTCCTTTTCTGAATCAAATGCCTGAATCCAGGTATGGCTCATTCCGCCGAATACGGGAATATCAAAAATTTTCGCCGCCTGGGCGTTTGTTGTTGCGGAGCATCCCCCTATATATGCCGCTCTCGCTCCCAGTATTGCAGCCTGAGCGCCGTGGGCTCTTCTTGAGCCGAATTCAATAACGCTTCTGCCCTGGGCGGCTCTTACTATTCTGTTTGCCTTTGTGGCTATAAGCGTCTGATGGTTTATAGTAAGCAAAACCATTGTTTCAATAAGCAGCGCCTGCAAAATAGGGCCTCTTACTTTTACAATAGGTTCTCCCGCAAACACGGGTGTACCTTCGGGAACCGCCCATATATCACACTGAAACTTAAAATTTTTAAGGTATTCTATAAATACTTCGGACGCTCCCTTTTCTCTTAAAAACTCAATATCGCTGTCGTCAAACTCAAGTGAAGACAGACACTCGCAAAGCTGCTGAGTTCCTGCCATTATGCAAAAGCCTCCTAATTTGGGAGACGCTCTGAAAAACATATCAAACCAGCAAATCGTATCCTTCATTCCGTTTGCTATAAAACCGTTTGCCATAGCGGCCTCATAAAAATCCATCATTAAATTGAATTTTTCATTTTTATTAATCATTACGCTCAGTCCTTTGATTTTTATAAAATTATTATAGCATTTTATTTTCTCATATTCAAATGATATTTTTTAATAAAATTTTTTTTGCAGGTCTTCGTTCACCATATAATTTTCAAATCGGCATATATCTGTATTTATATACAATGTTCTGCACACTTTAACAGATTTTTCCGTACTTATCAACGGTTTTTGAAAAATATAAACAAAATTTCGCATTTTCTTTAAATTTATTCATATTGTAAATAATTATTTTATATAGCACTTGAATTTTTATTACTACTCTGCTAAAATATTACAATAAGTACAAAGGAATTACACTGCAATGGAGGTGTGAACATGAGGGTCAGAAAACAGTTGCTCGGTACGCGAAATATCGCCGGTGAAAGAGTTGAAAAACGCAGAAAATCTATTGGAATGAAGCAGAAAGATCTCCTTACTCAGCTTCAGGTAAGAGGAATCGATCTTAACGCATCGGGTCTTTCAAAGCTTGAGGGACAGCTCAGAAGCATTAACGATTACGAGCTTGTCGCTCTTGCAGATGTTCTGGGAGTTTCGGTAAATTGGCTTTTGGGGCTTGAAGATTAATATTTACTTATTTATATACAATTACTTTGCGGTATGCTTCCGGCATACCGTTTTTATTTTATATCTCTATATTGAATCAGTATTAAAAATATGGCGTACATCGGCGCAAAGATAAAGGGAGCCGCAGACAATAAGAACTTCATCTCTTTTCAAATCTTTAAGCATAAAGTTAACTCCCTCTGCAGGATTTTCAAAGCTTTCGCTTTTTACTCCCCTTTCTTCAATCTTTTCCTGAAGCTTTTCACTTTTAACCGCTCTGGGATTGGAAGGCGTAACTGCGGTTACAAATGAAAAATACGGAAGAAGAATTGAAAGTACACGGTCTATATCCTTATCCTCCATCATTCCCATAACGGCTTTTATTTTTCTGCCCTTTAAAAATCTGTCAATAACATTTTTCAGCGCCTGAGCCGAGCTTTCATTATGACAGCCGTCAAGAATAATAAGAGGATTTTCATTTATTATCTCGCATCTTGCGGGATTTTTTGAATTTTTGATTCCGTTATAAACAGCTTCATCAGAAATTTCAATACCCTGCTTTTTAAGAACCTCAACTGTCTTTAAAACCGTCAGGCAGTTTTCTGTTTGATGCTCTCCCGGAAAGGGAAGATAGATATTTTTCCCATTGTATTCAATCTGAGTCCCGTTTATCGTTTCACTCAGGATTTTATATTCACATTCTCCGGCGTCATATAAGGGAGAATTTTTCTTCAGTGTCTGTTCCTTTATTACTTTCAATGCCTCAGGAGCCTGCTTTCCGTAAGTTACGGCAGGTCTGCACTCTTTTATAATTCCGCACTTCTCAAAGGCTATTTCTCCCAAGGTGTTTCCTAAAATTTTTACATGGTCAAGAGATATTGATGTAATTACAGAAACCAAAGGCTCTTTTATTACATTTGTTGCGTCAAATCTTCCGCCCAGTCCCGTTTCAAGCACTGCAAATTCACAGCCGCATTTTTTATAATACAAAAACGCAGCTGCCGTTACAGCTTCAAACTCAGTTATTACAATATTTTCCGAGTTAAGCTGACAAACCGCTTCTTTTACCGTCTGTGTAATTCGGGAAAGCTCTTCTTCGCTTATCATTTCACCGTTGACTCTTATTCTCTCTCTGAAATCCACTATATAAGGCGATGTATAAAGTCCCGTTTTATATCCCTGCGCCCTCAATATTTCCGCAAGCATTACACAGGTTGTTCCTTTTCCGTTTGTACCCGCAACATGAATGAATTTACAGCTGTTCTGAGGATTCCCCAGCCTTTCAAGAAGCATACCTATTCTTTCAAGTCCCGGTCTCATTCCGAAAGTCAGCAGGGAATGATAATATTTTTCAGCTTCTGTCATTTCTCTCTTCCTTTTCTTCTTTTACGCAACAAAGCTGCCGCATTAAATACGGCAGCCCTCAGCTTTAATTTAACTTTTCAATGCTGGATTTCAAAAGCGCAATTTTTTCCTTAAGCTTTGCGCCCTGTTCTTTCTGCTCCGCAATTACCTTCTCCGGAGCTTTAGCAAGGAATCCCGGATTATTAAGCTTGTTTTCAATAAATCCGAGCTTTTTCTCCGCTTCCGCAAGCTCTTTATTAAGTCTCTTGCGCTCAGCTTCAAAGTCAACAAGCTCCGCAAGAGGCAGATATATTGTAGCGTCAGCCGTAACAACGCTTACGCTTCCCTCTATATCGAAGCTGTCTCCTACCTCAACCTCTGAGGCGGATGCAAGACGGATAAAGAATTTTACTCCGGCGCTGAATGTGTCCTTATAAGCCGTTGCGATATACACCTTGGCTTTCTTTGAAGGAGGTACATTCATTTCGCCTCTGCGGTTTCTTACCGCTTTAATTGCCGTCATGATTCTTTCCATTTCAGTTCTCTCGGCAGTAAATACAAGCTTTTCGTCAAATCTGCACCAGGGTGAAAGCATTATTGTTTCACCGTCATGAGGAAGCGTCTGCCATATTTCCTCTGTTATAAAGGGCATAAAGGGGTGAAGAAGCTTTAATGTATTTGACATGACATAAACAAGCACGCCCTTGCAAGTCTTTTTCGCTTCGGCGTCTTCGCCGTTTAATCTGATTTTGCAAAGCTCTATATACCAGTCGCAGAGAACATCCCATATAAAATCATAAAGCTTCTGAACCGCAAGTCCAAGCTCAAATTTTTCAAGAGAGCCTGTTACATCCGCAACAAGATTGTTAAACTGATCCAGTATCCACTTATCCTCGATATCCAGCTTTTCGGGAATATAGGGCGCCGGCTCGTTTTCGTCAAGATTCATAAGCACAAACCTTGCTGCGTTCCACAGTTTGTTGGCGAAGTTTCTGCTGGCTTCTACCTTTTCATCTGAAAAACGCATATCATTTCCGGGGCTGTTGCCTGTGGCAAGAGTAAATCTTAATGCGTCGGCTCCGTATTTGTCTATTATCTCAAGAGGGTCAATTCCGTTGCCTAAGGATTTTGACATTTTTCTGCCCTGAGCGTCTCTTACAAGTCCGTGAATAAGAACAGTGTCAAAGGGCTGGCAGTTCATCTGCTCGCAGGACGAGAAAATCATTCTCGCTACCCAGAAGAAGATTATATCATATCCCGTAACAAGAGTATTTGTGGGGAAATAATGCTTGAGCTCAGGCGTTTCATCGGGCCAGCCGAGGGTTGAGAACGGCCAGAGGGCAGATGAGAACCATGTGTCCAGAGTGTCCGGATCCTGATGAATATTTTTGCTTCCGCACTTGCAGCAGCAATCCGGAGTTTCCTTTGAAACGGTTATCTCGCCGCAGTCATCGCAGTACCATGCAGGAATCCTGTGACCCCACCAAAGCTGACGGGATATACACCAGTCTTTTATGTTTTCCATCCAGTGATAATAAATCTTACTGAATCTTTCGGGAATAAACTTCGTCTTGCCTTCCTTGACAACATCTATGGCAGGCTTGGCAAGAGGCTCCATTTTAACAAACCACTGCTTTGAAACACGGGGTTCAACAGTTGAATGACAGCGGTAACATGAGCCTACATTATGAGAATAATCCTCAACTCTTACCAGCGCTCCCTCTTCCTCAAGATCCTTTACTATTGCCTTTCTGGCTTCGTATCTGTCCATACCGGCGTATTTGGGATAATCATCAACGATTTTCGCGTCGGGAGTTAAGACATTTATAACCTCAAGGTTGTGGCGCAGGCCTACTTCAAAGTCGTTGGGGTCATGTGCCGGAGTTATTTTAACTACGCCTGTTCCGAAATCAACCTCAACATAATCGTCGGCGATAACAGGAATTTCACGGTGAACAATAGGAAGAATAAGTGTTTTTCCTACAATGTCCTTATATCTTTCATCATTGGGGTTAACGGCTACCGCAGTGTCGCCCAGCAGCGTTTCGGGTCTTGTTGTGGCAAGCTCAAGATATCCGCTTCCGTCCTTGAACGGATAGCGCAGATGCCAGAAGTGTCCCGCCTGGTCCTCATACTCTACCTCTGCGTCGGAAATTGATGTAAGACAATGAGGACACCAGTTGATTATTTTTTCTCCCCTGTAAATAAGTCCTTTTTCATAAAGTCTTACAAATACTTCTTTAACAGCTTTACTGCAGCCTTCGTCAAGCGTAAAGCGCTCTCTGTCCCAGTCGCAGGAAGAACCTAATTTTTTAAGCTGCTCAACAATTCTTCCGCCGTACTGCTCTTTCCACTTCCAGGCTCTCTCAAGGAATTTTTCCCTGCCAATGTCTTCCTTTGTGATGCCCTCTTTTTTCATTGCCTCTACAATTTTTGCCTCGGTGGCTATTGAGGCGTGGTCGGTGCCCGGCATCCAAAGAGTATCATACCCCTGCATCCTCTTCCAGCGGATAAGTATATCCTGAAGAGTATTGTCAAGAGCGTGTCCCATGTGAAGCTGTCCGGTAATGTTCGGCGGCGGTATTACTATCGTATATGTGTCTTTATTTTCATCAAGGTTAGCGTGAAAGTATTTTCCGTCAAGCCAGGACTTATATATTCTGTCTTCAACATTTTTAGGATTATACTGTTTTTCAAGTTCCTTACTCATTGCCTTAATCCTTTCATCTTTTTACAAATAAACAATTATATTTATTTTACCCTAAACCCTGTATTATGTCAACAATTTAATGCAAAATATAAATTATAAAATATTCATCATAATAAGGTTTACTTTTTTAATAAAAAATGTTAAACTTGGCTCGGAGGCTAAATTATGACAATAGAAGAAATTAAAAAATTTTTTGACAATGACAGATTTGCAACAGGAATAGGTTCGGTTATCGAATCAGCCGAACCGGGACACGCAGTTATCAGTCTTAATGTAGAGGATAAGCATCTGAACGGAAACAATGTTGTTCAGGGCGGCGTTATTTTTACAATCGCTGACTTTTCCTGCGCCGTGGCTGCCTGCGCTGACGGAACAATAAGCGTTTCCGCCGACGGAAATATTGCCTATTTAAGACCGGGAACAGGCAAAAAGCTTTTTGCCGAGGCTTCCTGTATTAAGGCAGGAAAAAAAATATCTTACTATGAAACCCTTATTTCCGATGAAAACGGCGCTAAAATCGCGAAAGCAAGCTTTACCATGTTCAGAATTGCTCAATAAATAATAAATTAAAAAAAAATTTATATACTATAAAAAGGAGCTGAAATAATGAATAATAACGCACTTTATAAAATAAGCTACGGTTTATTTATTTTAACCGCAAAAAACCAGGAAAAAATTAACGGCTGCGTAATAAACACAGCCATACAGGTAACCTCCTCTCCCGTGAGAATTGCAGTTACCGTAAACAAGGATAATTTTACCCATGACCTTATTAAAAATTCCGGAATTTTTAATGTTTCTGTTCTTGATGTTTCAGCAGCTTTTGACCTTTTTAAGCGCTTTGGCTTCCGGAGCGGAAAAACTGCCGATAAATTTTCAGGCTTTGAAGATTTCGGTTATTCAAGCAACGGTCTTCCGTACCTGACGAAGTACGCCTGCGCTTTTATATCCGGCAGGGTCGTTGACAGTGTGGATTTGGGAACTCATACAATGTTTGTCGCCGATGTTTCCGACGGTGAAATTCTTTCAGACAAGGAGCCTATGACTTACGCTTATTATCACAGCAGCGTAAAAACTCAGGCATCTTCCGATTCTGCGCCTAAAAAGGGCTGGAAATGCAAAATCTGCGGCTATGTTTACGAGCATGAGGAAATGGCAGACGATTTTGTATGTCCCATTTGCAAGCACGGCGCATCCGACTTTGAAAAACTGTAAATCATACAGATTTAAAATTATATAAAAGGAGTTGTTTTTATGGATCTTAAAGGTTCAAAAACCGAAAAAAATCTTTTAGCCGCATTTGCAGGCGAATCTCAGGCTCATACCAAATATCAGTATTACGCTTCAAAGGCTAAAAAAGACGGCTATGTCCAGATAGGCAAAATCTTTGAGGAAACCTCCAAGAATGAAAAAGAACACGCGAAAATCTGGTTCAAGCTTCTTCATGACGGTGAGGTTCCCGGCACAATGGCTAACCTTAACGACGCCGCAGCCGGTGAAAACTACGAATGGACAGATATGTACGCAGAGTTTGCAAAGGACGCAAGAGAAGAAGGCTTCGAGCATATAGCTTTCCTTTTCGAGCAGGTTGCAAAAATCGAAAAAGAGCACGAGGAAAGATACAGAAAGCTTATCGCTAACATTGAAGGCGGTCTTGTATTCTCAAGAGACGGCGACAAGATCTGGCAGTGCTCCAACTGCGGACATATTGTTGTAGGAAAAGCCGCTCCCGAGGTTTGCCCCGTATGCGCTCATCCCAAGGCATATTTCGAGCTTAAAGCGGAAAATTATTAATATGAAAATACGATACAACGATAACGAAGAGATCGTAAAAAAGGTGAAGGAAGGCCTCCGGCGCACAGGCGGCTACTGTCCCTGCAGAAGAGAGCAGACAGAAGACACAAAATGTATGTGCAAGGAATTCAGAGATCAGATAAAGGATCCGAATTTTGAAGGCTACTGTCACTGCTATTTGTATTATAAAAGTCTTGAGGACTGATATATTCAAATAATCAATAAAAAAACAGGAGGGACTTTAAAATCCTTCCTGTTTTGCTGTCTTACGGCTTTTTAATTTTCTGAAGCTCCTCGTTTACCCAGGGTTTTACGCTGTCCGGCACTCTTGAGCCTGCCATTTCAAAGATTTTATTTACCGTGAAGCCCTTTGCCATATTCATCATGCCTTTGCTTATACTCATATTCATTTCGGAGGTTATTTTATCAATCATGGAATTTATAAATTCTTCTCCCTCCGGAGTTTTCATTATATCGCCGATTTTATCATTTACGGAGAAATAGCCCTCCTTGAATTCAAGCTTTCCGTCAGACGATATATCACTGAACCAGTTATCGGCATTGCTTCCGGATTTTACGTCCTTTAAAACATATTCTTCGTTAGGCTTATCGGTTCTGTTAAACTCTGCAAAATCCTGACATTCGTCAGTATAGGCTTTTACCGTGTTAACGCCCTGTTTCAGCGGTACATTTTCAAAAATGAATATTTTATCGCCTTTTAATTTTCCCGCCTTAACGCCGTCTACCTCAAGGGTGACCTCATTACAGTTGGAATATACCTTTACCGTGATTTTATCGGCTGTTCTGTCATAATATCTTTTTGAGCATATATGAACAAACTTTTTATCCTTTACCCAATACGCCTGATAAATATAAAAGCTGTCCTTTTTGGTTTTTCTGTCGTATGTTACAAGTCCCTTGTTATTTCTGCCCTTTACTCCGCCTTCGTCTCTCATGTCGCTGCCGAAATCAAACATATTCCAAACATGAGTGCTCCACAAATACGGCCTTGTTTCAAATGTTTCAAGCATTTTTTCATGATAATAAGCCTGATACTCCTCGGAATAATCCTGAACCGCAGGGGCGTCATTATGATATTTTAATATGCCCTCGCAGCCGTACTCCGAAAGTCCCAGACAAATTTCGGGATTTTCCTTATGAAATGCGTCAAGCCAAGGTGCGTTATCATCAACGGAGCCTACATACCAGCCGAAATAGTGATTGTATGAAACGATATCGGTTATCTTATTAAAAGGACTGTCGTTTTCAACGATTGACAGGTTTGCAATGGTTGTAAGCCTTGTTTTGTCAAGGTCATGGCAAAGGCTGTTAAGCTCCTGAAGATTTTCAATAAGCTTCGGGTCTTCTCCGCCTATTGTGATTTCATTTGCTATTCCCCAGCAGATTATTGAGGGATGGTTATAATTCTGAAGTACAAGCTCCTTCATCTGTGAAAGGGTGTTTTCCTTGGCATTGTCACCTTTCATAAACGCTGAAATAAAGGGGATTTCCGCCCATACTATCATGCCGTATTCATCGCACAAATCATAAAATGTCTGAGAATGCTGATAATGAGCGAGCCTTATGGTGTTGGCTCCAACCTCGGCAATAAGCTCCATGTCTTCTCTGTGCTCTTTTTCAGTTATTGCCCAGCCCATATTCTCTCTGTCCTGATGTCTTGAAACGCCGTGAAGAGGATATGACTTTCCGTTAAGGAAAAATCCCTTTTCAGGATCAACGCTGAAGGTTCTGATTCCGTATTTCACTTCAACATTGTCAAGCACCTTGCCCTGCCTTACAATTTTAGCAGAAAGCTCGTACAGATAAGGATCTTCCCTGCCGTTCCAGAGATGCGGATTTTCAATATGGAACTCCGTTGCACTTTCCCCCGGCTTTAATATGTTTTTCTGTCCCGCTGTTTCAACTGTTATTTCGCAGTCATCGGTTATATTGCTTGTATAAAGGCTTACTTTTACATCGGCGCTTGAGTCACTGTTTACAACCGGCGTTACGGCTATTCCCGGCGCCCCGTAATAGTCAAGGTCAAAATGCGTCTTATTCGTTATAATAAGATTTACATCTCTGTAAAGTCCTCCGTAAAATGTAAAATCGGCAGTCTGCGGGTACACTTCGTCGCTTTCGCTGTTATCAACGGAAACAGCGATTTTCGCTCTGTTGTGCTTAATATAGGGAGTAATGTTGCATCTGAATGTTGAAAAGCCGCCTTTATGGGTACATACCTTTCTGTCATTTACATAGACCTCTGCAACGGCTTCCGCTCCTAAAAATTCAAGGTACGCTTCCTCGTCCTTTTGAAGCTGCACAGACATTCCCGTCATATACCAGCACTTGCCTCTGTAATAATCGTAACCGCCGTCCTGTCCGTCATAGGCGTTCCATGTATGAGGCAAATCTACGCTTTTCCATTTCAGAGTAGGAACTGCCGGCGGCGTATCGGTTTTTCTCGGTTCCTTTAAAAATTTCCAGCCCTTGTCGATTTTAATTTTCTCTCTCATTTATATTCTCCTTTTTTTCATCAATATTGTATATTAACAGCATGGATACGAAGCAAAGAATACTTCCTATAAACGGCAAAAATCCGACGGCAAAATATACATTGCCCGCAACCTCCGGCGCCTGATTGGCTCCGTTTTCGTTTATATATCCTGCCCAGCCTATGGCAAGAGAAACTATCGCGCTTCCTATTCCCTGGGACAGCTTTCTGAAAAACGAATAGGTTGCATAAATCGAGCTTTCCTCTCTTCTACCTGTTTTCTTTTCCTGATAGTCGATGCAGTCCGCTACCATCGCCCAAATAAGAACCATATAAAAGCCTGTTGCCATCATTCCTATTGCGAAAACCACAAGCCACACATAGGGATTTGTAAAACGTACAAAAGTCATAATTCCCGTTGCGATAATGGAAATTATAAATGGGTATGTGCAAATAACCTTCTTTGAATATCTTTTTACAAGAGGCTTTACAAGAGCTACTGCCAACAGCATGGGAAGAGCTATAAGCACCGCCGCTACGGATATAAGCTTTGTATTTTTAAAATACAGCATAAAAAGATATTGCAGTGAGTTCGTTGCGGTCATTATCAATGACAAATAGGCAACAGTAGATATTGTCAAAGCCATCATAGGTCTGTTTGTTAAAAATGCCTTCAAAGTTGCGGCATAATTAAATTTCTGTTTTTGCTGAATTTTAGGCTGAACACGCTCCGTAACAAGATTTACTGTAATCTGGAACGCAAATACGCCGATTAAAGCCATTATTCCCGCTACCAATATAAACCTTTCCCCTATGGGCTGGTCGTTTGAATCGTATACTATCAAGGGCAGAAGTATCATGGCAGGCGCCTGTGCCAGCATTGCTCCGATGCTTCGTGAGTTTGAAAGCTCGGCCCTTTCAATTGAGTCAGTGGTAATTACCGACTGAAGGGAGCCGTAAGGAACATTTACGCTTGTATAGGCAACGCTCCAGACAAAATATGAAGCGACGCAGAGTGTAACTCTTAAAGCATAGGGAGCGTCCGGAATATAAATAAACATTATAATGCTTGCCAAAAGAAGGGGTATGCTTCCCCACTTTATCCAGGGCTTGAATTTTCCCGATTTGCCCGGCTTGGCTGAATCGCATATACCGCCTATAATAGGGTCGTTTATGGCGTCCCAAACCTTGCATACTATTATAATAACCGCATAATGCTTCGGCAGAATATTAAGACAGGTTACAAAAAATACCATCATATAGCTGTTAATAAAGGAAAAACTCATATTACAGCCGAAATCACCGAACAAATATCCGATTTTATCCCGTATGCCGAAAGGTCTTACGCTTTTTTCCATATTTTCGCCGCTTCCTTTCATTATTTTGAATTAAATAGTAAGTTAATTTTAGCAAATAATGTGCAATATGTCAACACATACGGCGCCGCTCATAATAATTATTATTTTCAAACCGGTTCTGCGTATTCCCAAGACACAAAAAAGAGCGGCATTAAAAACCGCTCTTCAAATCTTTTTATTCAGTTGAAAAAATTATTTAATTATAACTTTTATAAATATCTTTTTTCCCTTTTTAACAAC
>CALYBJ010000018.1 GCA_944412445.1 uncultured Clostridia bacterium | reverse complement strand
GTTACAGTATAGCATTTTTCTTCAAGTTCTTGGAGAGGAACTTTAAAAACTACTACTCTCATATTATACGAGGTAAACAAAGTGTGCATAAAATTTTCATGGTGTGGTGTTCATAGCCTGTTCCGCAAATAGATTAAGAAAGGAACTTAAATGTGAAAAAATTAATACCAATATTTCTCGTTGTTTTATGTTTTATATTCACTGCTTGCGGTCCACAGCAGAGCAATAGTAATGTGGATAAAACTACTGTTGCCAACGAAGTAACTGCTGATAATATCCTTGATAAAAATTATGAGACAACAGATAATGTTGCAGATACTGTAAACGATAACATTGAAACCAATAAAACCAACACACTCCCAACTGATGAGTATGATACTATTTTAGCTTCTGGAGATAGATATTATTTAGTGAAAAAAGATGAAGAAACATATAATTCTGCTACAACTAAATATGGTGTAGTTGATGAAAATGGAAACTGGGTTTGTCCTCTTTCTGATAAAAATGGTTTTGCATTAAGTGCTGATAAAGTTATGGATAGCGGATATAATAAAAGTTATGGTAATCTTTCTTTTTCATATATGAATGAAGGATTTTTTATAGTAAAAGTATATTGCGCTCTTGTTGAAGAAGGTGGTATACCTAGTGGGTATGCAGCTACATATTCATCACATTGCGGTTGCTATATAGTAAGATATGATGGAGAGATAATAACAGATGGTGAATATCTTATGACTAAATACTATGATGGATATTGTTTCGCAACAGATTCTGGTGGAGATGTTATAAGAATAGATGAATTCGGTGAAAAAACATACCTTGCAACCAGATATCGCTCTCATCAGTTTGGGTATGATAACTTGGCAATACCATCATGCGGATTGATTTACTGTGATCATGCTTTTTATAATGTTGAAACTGGTGAAAAGGCAATTGATTTAAGTGAATACAATATTGAAAGCAATTCAGGTTCTCTTAGGTTTAGTGAAGATGGAACTTTAAAATTTTATTTTTACAATCCAAATAGAACAAAATACTTTGCTATCATAGATACAAATGGTGATTTTGTTCAGGAACCAACCAAGTGTTAGAAGATCGTATCTCAAGCTAAATGTCGCTAAGAAGTAATGGTTTTAAATCCCTTATGAACACTCGCACCAGCATAATGCCTGACCTGATTCGTTTCGGTTCAGGTTTTATTTTTTTGGTTTAACGGCGTTTTTATTGTAAATAAAGCTTCAAATTCTTAATTTATTAATAAAATTTGCTTAAAGAAAAAGCAAACTTAATAATTTTTTCCGTCAAAAACAAAAGAGTAACAAAAAAGAGAGTGTATCATGTTTACTTTTCCGAATAATTTGTGCTACACTTTAATATAGAAAAAACATTTCGGATATTCAACGGAGGTGGCTGTTATGGCAAAGGACAACTGCCAAAAAATAAAATTACTGAAGCTTATGGAGATACTGCGTCAGGAAACTGATGAAGAACATCCTCTGCGCGCGTCGGAGATCTGCGGCAAGCTTATTTCTCAGGGCATCTCATGCGACAGAAGAACTCTGTCAAAAGATATAGCGGTTCTGAATGAACAGGGCTTCGAGGTCATGTCGGCAATGATGAGCCACGAAAAGTGCTACTATATCGAGGACAGAAGCTTCAGTGTTCCTGAGCTGAAAATACTTATTGACGCGGTACAGGCGGCAGGTTTTATAACAGAGCGGAAAACGGAAGAGCTAATCGAAAAAATTGCGGCGCTGGGAGGAAGTCACCGTGCTGAAATTCTTAAAAGCAATATAGTAAGCTTCAACACAAGAAAGCACAGCAACGAGTCCATTTATTATAATGTAGATTACCTGGAAAAGGCCATAGAAGAAAAAAAGAAAGTCATTTTCAGGTATTTTGATTTAGATGTAAACGGTAATAAAGCGTACCGCAGGGAAAAGCATCACTATGCTGCGGAGCCGGTAGGGCTTGTATACAACGAAGACAACTACTACCTGATGTCATACAGCTCCCGTTACGGCGGCAGTACGAATTACCGTGTAGACAGAATGGACAGTGTTGAAATAATTGACGAGTCCGTAAGCGAAGAGGCTTTGGAGCTTCGGAAGAGCATTGCCGGCTACACGGAGCAGGCTTTTAAAATGTACGGCGGACAGCCCGTGCAAATAACAATCCGGTTCAGCAGCAAACTGATAGGCGCCGTATACGACAGATTCGGTGAAAGCACAAGAATGATTCCCATGGGAGAAGACGAGTGCGCGGCAACGGTGACGGTACAGCTCAGTCCCACCTTCTGGGGCTGGATATTCCAGTTCGGCACCCAGATGAAAATAATTTCTCCGGATTCTGCCATTGAAGAATATAAAAACAAGGCTGAAATGCTGATTAAATAATAAAAAACTATTACCTGTTTTCTAATTTAATTCAAATAAAAGCGCTTTTTTACCGCCGAAATGGCTGTTAAAAGCGTTTTTTATATTCAAGACGCATAAAATTATTACTCTTTTGTAATATGCGTAATAAAATTGTGCGTTAATATTGAAAATTTCCTGAGAATCTTTTATACTATTCCCATAAAGTCCGATTTCAGCTAAGCGGACTGATAAAACGCAATTTATCAGCTATCGAATCAAAGGAGGCTGCGGTATGGGTAACAAAGGCAGAAGCGATCCCGGTTTATTCGGTTCAATTAATCACTATGACGAACACGGAAACAAGACAGGTCGAAGCGATCCGGGTTTATTCGGCGGATACATCAACTACGACGCCGAAGGCCGTAAAACAGGACGGTCGGATCCGGCTCTCTTCGGAGGCTACAATCACTATGACAATAAAGGCAATAAAATCGGCCATTCGGACCCGGGGCTTTTCGGAAGCTATATACACACTGATTCATCCGGCAAAAAAACCGGGTCAAGCGATCCGGGGCTTTTCGGCTCATACAGTCACAGCGACAGTCAGGGCTGCTATGTAGCAACCTGCGTATACGGATCCTACGACTGTCCCCAGGTTTGGACACTGCGCCGCTTCAGGGATAACATTCTATCAAAGACCGTTCCCGGCAGAGTCTTTATCCGCACTTATTACACAGTAAGCCCCTATATTGTAAAAGTGTTCGGAAACACAACATTGTTTAAAAAAATATGGCGAAAGATACTTGACAAAATGGTTCATAAGCTCAACAGCAGAGGTATAAAAGCTACTCCCTACAAAGACAAAAACAGGAAGGTGATATAAATGACATTTAAAATCGGATTTGAGTCGGAACAGAAAAAAAAGGAACCTGCCGAAAGCATATTTACGGCGCCTCAGAAAAAGGCGGAGCCGAGAAAATCTTTAGTACAGATTTACTTTGAAGCCAGAAACATGACTCTGGCGTATTACAACGATATGTTCGACCTGCACTGCGGAGACATTGTCTATGTGGACGGCAGGCTGGAAGGCTTAATTGGCAGGGTAACTCAGGTTAATTATAATTTCAAAATAAACATTTCGGACTACAAGAAGGTCATCGCCCTGGCTGACACCGATATACAGGGCAAATTCTTTATTGCGGGAAGCAGCCTTATAACCTTTCAGCGTGAAGCGCTGCCAGCCAGCAAGGTTTCCCTGTGGTTTAACGCACCGGCAGGAAGCGATACGGAGTTTGAAATAGGATACGATGACACCTCCTTTCCGTTAAACAGCCTTAAAGACATGGATATAAGTCCGGTTGTTGCCGAAAGAGGAAGCCAATACTACATAGAAAATAAAATAAAATACATAAGCATTGACGGTACAAAGGGCTATGCCGTTGTATCAGGGAGCAAAAACTACGAGATAGAGTTTGAATATAACAACGGAGAAATAAGTCGTTTGGTATGCTCCTGCTTTTGCAGCTACAACTGCAAGCACGAGTTTGCCGCTATGCTTCAGCTTCAGGAAACACTTAATTTTATTGAAAAAAATTTTGAGGATGAATATAAAAGAACCGGTTACTTCGCGGCAATAAACAAAAGCGCACTGTTTTCATTTGCCGTTGCAGGCAAGGACAAAGGCTCAGTTACTTTTGAATAAAAAAATCAACGCGGCAGTTTTAAGCTCTTCTAAAGCTTTGTATTTTATAATTAAAAAAATAAGTGAAGGAGCGGTTATATGAAATACGCGATAGTATGCTCAAGCAAAACGGGAAACACTGCTTCGCTTGCCGAAAGCATTAAAAGCGTACTTCCCGGACAAGATTTAATTTACTGCGGCGAACCCGATAAAAAAGCTTATGAGGCTGACTTTATATTTGCCGGCTTCTGGACTGACAAGGGCACCTGCGACAGTCTTTCAGAGGAATTTCTTAAAGGCTTGAAAAACAGGAATGTATTTCTTTTCGGCACAGCAGGCTTCGGCGGCTCCAAAGAATATTTCAGTCAGATATTAAAAAGAGTAGGCGAAAACCTTTCATCGGACAATGTTTTAAAAGGAGCGTTTATGTGTCAGGGAAAAATGCCGCAGACGGTAAGAAGCAGATACGAAAAGCTTGCGGAAACCGACCCGGCAAAAGGAAAAATGCTGATTGAAAATTTTGACAAAGCCCTTTCGCATCCTGACGGCGCTGATTTTGAAAATCTTAAAAAAGCCGTCTTAAAATTTATAGAAACTTAAAATTTAAAATCTCCCTGATGAATTATTCCGTCAGAGAGATTTTTTTCATATTTTATTTGTTTTCCGCATGAGCCTCGGCTCTGCGCTCTTTAAGCTCCTCCAATATTTTTCCGTGCATTTTTTCGTCAAGCTTATAGCCGTGAAGAGGCAAAGCCTGAAGAATACAGCCTGCCGCAGGAATAAACGAAATAAGCACCGTAAGAGCTATTGTAATATCGGGATATTCCATGGCGAAATTAAGCGTTTCCTTACAATATTGAGTGTTCATAGCTGAAATACATTATAAACACTCGATTTTTCAAATACAAGTCATTTCTAAACAAATAACCTTTTCTTCAATGATTTTTTGTGTATTTTAATCATTTAATGCAGTATTAAATAGTTTGTCCTTTATATCATCAAGAAAGTATTGCAAAAAAATTATATATATGATATACTAATATTGCTACACAAAACTGAATAATAAAATGGGAAAGACATTATTTGTTTTTTAGAAATACTGCATCCTTTTTCATTTGCGGCTTTTTTTATTTGGTAAAAATGCAAATTTCAACCAGTCGCATATAAGGATGTTATATCCCTTTTATCAGGTTTTGTGTAGCAGCAATCGGAGTTTGCGTTTTTCGGTGTGGGTAGCTTCGGTTGCTCACACTTTTTTATTTGCGGAATAAAAACTGTTATGCTCGAAATCTGAAAAAGGAGGAATATTTTATGTCTATTAATGATTTATTTGACAGCGATGTATTTTTACCGATGTTTTTTATCGGTATAGTTGTTGTTATTGCTGTTGCCATACCCATAGGCATAAAATTTGGCAATCAAATAAATGCAAATGTTTACGGCAGTTATGAATATGGAACTGAAAGCGAAGCACTTAACGCAAAAATAATTTCAAAAAGCACAAAGGCTCATCCTGCGTCTCCAAACATTTTAGTTAATTCCGTTGTTTTTGAACTGACGGACGGCGGCAGACTGGAGTTTGCTGTTAAAGATGCCGATATATATGCCGTTATGGTTGTGGGAGACTGCGGCACATTAAAATATCAAGGAAAAAGGTTCATTGATTTTGAAAGGAACAAGACAGATGAAATATAAAATAATTTTTGTAATTCTGTTTCTGATGTGCTTATCTGTAATTTTCACAGGCTGTTCCGGTGATACGCAAAATGACACGGAGACAATTATATGTGCAAAATGCGGGGGAACAGCAACTACTACCATATCCGGACCCGCAGGAATCATGGAAAGCAACGGTATTCCCTTAAGCAAATGCAAGAAAACATCCGAATATGTTTATACTGCATATATATGCGATTCATGTTTGGGTCCGGTATATAGATTGGAAAGCTGGTAAATATTATTAATTTAAAAGACAGATTACTGCAAATAAAATAACATGCAGCAGAATATTAAAAACTTTGCTGACTCCTGCACCGAAGAAAACGGGGCTGTCGCACTAAGACAGCTCCGTTTAATGTTTTTTACTTTTCCGTGTGAGCCTTTGCTCTGCGCTCTTTAAGCTCCTCCAATATTTTTCCGTGCATCTTTTCGTCAAGCTTGTAGCCGTGAAGAGGCAAAGCCTGAAGAATACAGCCTGCCGCAGGAATAAATGAAATAAGCACCGTAAGAGCTATTGTAATATCGGGATATTCCATGGCGAAATTAAGCGTTTCCTTCCCTGCGGAAATAGCGTTCTGCAATTCTTCTATCCGGACGCTGTAATTGACTATCCAGAATACAGCGTATGTAATGCCCAGCGTTATGGCGTTTGTAAGCTTGGAGCTGAAATTCAGTCCGCTTAAATAAACTCCGTCATATCTGGCTCCCGTTTTCCACTCCATATAATCTACGCTGTCCTCAATCATTGTTGTGCCGTAAACCGACGGGAAGCCGTTTGAAAAGCCCGCAAGGAAAAGGCAAATTGCAACCAAAGCAATGGAAAACGGATTTTCCGTGCCCATAAAGTAAACTATAAAGAATATGGCGCAGTAGGGCACGGCGCAGAAATATGACACGAATTTAAGAGTTTTGATTTTTCCGAATTTCCTGCCGCAGAAATTGCTTGAAACCATTGCTATATAAGTACCCGCAAGGAAAGGTCCTCCCAGAAGTATAAGCCAAAGTGTATAGTTGCCGCCGTCTGCCAAAACCCACATACAGAAATATATTCCGGCGCTCATTAAAAGACCTCTTGTGCAGCCTAAAATGTTAACGAGCATAGTCCTTATGTAACAGTTATTTTTAAACATAAGCTTTAAGCTGTCGGCAAAGGAAATCTCATTTTTTTCAACAACAGGCTTAACTCTTTCCCTTGAGTAAATAAAGGGCAGCTTAAAAAGAATACCTCCTATAACGGCAATAATCAGAGCGGCGAAGAAATAGCCCTGCTGATATGAGTAATATGAATAGCCTATTTTTTCGGAAGCGCCGCTGAACCAGCCGATATCCTTCGATGCGAACACATTTACAAGAGGCTCGAAAGCTACGGTAATAACCGCCGACAAGCCGCCGATAATTCTGGCGCAGGAAACAAGATTCGTTCTTTTTTCTGCGTCGGGTGTCATAAGCGACGTCATGCCCCAGAGAGGAATGTCTCCGAGAGTGTATAAAAACTCCCAGCCCAGCCAGGTAAAAATAACAAAGCAGATTTTCGGAATATCCGAAAGACTTTTAACGGGAATAAACATAAGCACAGTAAAAACCGCCACGGGAACAGGAACATATTTAAGATACGGCCTGCATTTGCCCCAGCGGGTGTTTGTTTTGTCAACAACCGTGCCCATAAGAAGATCGTTCAATGCGTCCCATACTCTTGAGATAACGGTTATGGTAAGAAGCGCCGCCGCAGGCACAAAAATTACCGTTGAGTAAAATACGCTGAGATAAGTGTTTACCATGGCGTAAATAAGATTCTGACCGAACATTCCCAGGGAAAAGATATTCCGTTCTTTTTTAGAAAAATCGCCCATATCTTTCTCGGCTGCGGGAAATGACCAGGTAAGTATTTTTTTAATGGTATTCAAAAAGCAGACCTCCCTTAAATTTATAAAATAAATTGTATGATTTTAACAAAATTATAATATCATATATATTTTTTTATGTCAATGAGTTGCAATAAAAACAGGATTATTGTATGATTGACTAAAAAGGAGAAGGGAGATATGTTAAAATGGCAAAAAAACAGCCCTCCTGCAAGGAAGAACCCGGCGGAATTTTTGAAAGCGTACAGATTTTAAATATCCTGAAAGAACCCTTGCAGCTTAAAAGGCTTACTCAGATTAAAAAGAAAATTTACACCCGGATATCGGAGCCTGAGGTTTATTTTTCTTACAGCAAAGAGCCTGTTTCCCCTGAAAACAGATACAGTCTTGAATACAAAAAAATCAGAAAAGGCGAAATCTGGGGCAAGGTCTACGACTGCGCCTGGTTTAAAATTATCGGCTCCGTGCCGCCCCAAAACCTTAAAAGTCATCTTGTGCTTAATATAAACATCGGCGGCGAAGGCCTTGTTTTCAAAGGAAATATCCCTGTCTGCGCCATATCCCATATTGCCGACCCTTCGGATTTTCTTTCGGCAGCCCAGGGAAAAACAATTATTGAGCTTAATGATTTTATAAATGACGGCTCTTTTGAAATTCATCTCGACGCCGGCTTTAACGGTCAGGTTATGACTCTTCCCATGGGCAGAGGAATTTTCAGATACGCCCGTGTCTGCACGGTAAACGACACTGTTAAGGATTTTTACTACGACTATCTTACCGTGGCGGTGCTGCTTTCCGTAACGGAAGAAAACGAAGAAAAAAGCTTTTTGAAAAATGCCCTTGACCGCGCCTTTAAATACTTTGAAAAAAATCTTGCCGAAAAAGCACGGGAAGCTCTTTTGCCCGTTTTAGAGGGAAAGCCCTCGGAGGATTTTGAGATTACGGCTGTGGGACACAGTCATCTTGATCTGGCATGGCTGTGGCCCGTAAGGGAAACAAAAAGAAAAAGCGTAAGAACCTTTGTAAACCAGCTTAACAACATAAAAAAATATCCGGGCTATGTTTACGGAGCAAGTCAGCCCTGGCAGTTTCAGCAGATAAAAAACACTTATCCCGATTTGTTCGAGGAAATCAAAAAGCAGGTTAAAAACGGCTTTATTGAGCTTCAGGGAGGAATGTGGGTAGAAGCAGACACAAACCTTTCCGGCGGCGAAGCCCTTATAAGGCAGCTTTATTACGGCAAGAAGTTTTTTAAAGACGAATTCGGCGAAGATGTAAAGACCTGCTGGCTGCCGGATGTTTTCGGATATAACGGAAATCTGCCTCAGATACTTATAAAATCGGGTATTCCATATTTTATGACCATAAAGCTGAGCTGGAACGAGCATAATAAATTCCCTTACCGCTCCTTTGTTTGGCAGGGCATCGACAGCAGCTCCGTGCTTGTTCATATGCCTCCCGACGAAACCTATAACAGCTGCGGAAGTCCTGCCTGCGCCAAGCACATAGTTAAAAACTATCCGGAAAGGGATATTACGAAAACGGCTCTTGCGGTATACGGAGTGGGAGACGGCGGAGGCGGTCCGGGAGAAGCTCACAATGAGTTTGTTAAAAGACAGTCTTCACTGAGAAACAGCCCGAAAATGATAAGAGGAAAAGCTTCAGACTTTTTTTATAAGCTGTCCAAATACAGAGAACAGCTGCCTGTTTACACCGGGGAGCTGTATCTTGAAAAGCATCAGGGCACCTACACCACCCAAGGCAGGAACAAACGCTTTAACCGTCTTGGGGAATACGCCCTTCAGAATATTGAAGCGCTGGGAGCCGCGGCGTATTTAAAGGGATACGAATACCCGGAAGAAGACATTGACCGCTGGTGGAAAGAGATTCTTTTATATCAGTTCCACGACATTATTCCCGGAAGCTCCGTTACCAGAGTATATACGGAAAGCCGTGAGAGATACAGAGTGATACTTTCCGAAATCGCAGGAAAAAGAGAAGAAATCCTGAGATTTCTTTCGGGAAAGGGAGAAAAGGAAATTTTTTATAATCCCTCGCCCTTTAAAGTTACGGAAATAACTCCCGGCGGCAAGGTTACAGCCGAGCCTTACTCCTTTGCAGCCCCGGAAAAATACAAGGAAAACATAAGCCTTACCGCTTCGGGAAATATGATTTCCAACGGCATACTTACTTTAAAATTCAACAATGACGGAGAAATTATTTCTCTTACGGACAATCAGGGAAACGAGTATTCCGGTGCCTATTTAAACAGGCTTACCCTTTATTCGGACCCCTTTAAATTTTACAACGCCTGGGATATTGACCGGGAGTATTATAAAAAGAAAAAAGAAGTTTTAAAGGCGGCAAATTTTGAAATAATCAAAACGAAAGAGAAAATCACCAGAAGAAATATTTATATTCACGGCAAAACGGAAATCATTGAGGACATAACGCTGAAAGCCGGTTCGGACGTTGCGGAAATAGGGGTAAAATGCGATTTTTACGAAACCTTTAAAATGCTGAGAGCCGATTTTATGCCCAATATTGTTTTTGACAAGGTTAAATGCGACATACAAATGGGAACCATCGTACGCTCCGCAAAGGACGAAACGTCTGCCGAAAAGGCGCAGTTTGAAATATGCGCCCATAAATACACGGACGTTTCCGACGGCAGAAAGGGCTTGTCGGTAATGAGCGACTGCAAATACGGCTACCGTGTAAAGTCGCCCCTTATTTCCCTTAATCTTCTGCGTTCTCCCGTCTACCCGGACAAAACAGCCGACAGAGGAAAGCATGAATTTACCTACGCGTTGTATCCTCACAAGGGAGAGCTGAGCGCTGAAACACTTAAAAGAGCCTACGCCCTTAACAAGCCTCTGATTCCCTTTAAGGGAAAAAATATTCCCGGAAGCCTTGCCTTCGTTTCAAATGAAAATATTGTAATTGAAACGATTAAAAAGGCATACGGCAGAGAGGGAGTTGTAATAAGGCTTTACGAAAGTCAGGGAACGGCGGAAAAAACCTCCTTAAAGGTAAATTTCAAATATAAAAAGGCTTATGAGGTAAACCTTACGGAAGAAAATCCCCGGGAAACAAAAATAAAGGAATTAAGCTTTACACCCTTTGAAATAAAAACCATACTGCTTACACTTTGAATTTAACAGTCAAGGCGGAAGACTTTCGTGTCTTCCGTCTTTTTTTTGAATATTAATAAAGATAAAACAAAAGATATAAAAATAAATACTTAAAATAATATACAAAAATTTATAAAAATTTTATTGCATTTGTGCAAAGTGCAATAAGAAATGGAAAAATGTTTATGCAAGATTTTGATTGAATATGATTGACTTTGATTGTTAGCTGTGATATATTGTGATTGTAAAAAGCAATCTCAATCATTTGCAATCAAAAAATTTGAGATTTACAGTTTTTTTGAAGGGAGGGACAACAAATGCTTGCGGAAATGAGGTTTGCGGCGATTTTAAAGGAGCTTACCCGGAACAAATCGGCAAGCGTGGGAAGGCTGTGCGAGCTTACGGGGGCGTCCGAAGCTACAATCAGAAGAGATATAAACGCTCTTGCCAAACAGGGGAAAATCGGCAAGGTTTACGGCGGAGCGGTGCTCAAGGAAAATGTTTTCCAGGTTGACGAGCCGGATGTTAGTACGAAAAGCAGGCTTCATCAGGAAGAAAAAGAGCTTATCGCCGGCTATGCGGCAAAGCTTATAAACGATGACGACGTGGTATTTATCGACGCGGGAACAACAACCGTCAAAATGATAGACAGCTTAAAGGAATCCAAGGCGGTGTTTGTAACAAACGGCATTGACTGTGCGAAAAAATTAATGGACGCAGGGTTTAAATCCTATGTTTTAGGGGGAATACTAAAGCACGGAACAGGTGCGATAGTAGGAACCATAGCATTAAGAGAGCTTGAAAAATACAATTTTACAAAAGCATTTTTAGGCATTAACGGAATATCGGAACAGCAGGGCTTTACGACTCCCGACACCGAGGAGGCGGCAGTTAAAACAAAGGCTGCCGAGCAGTCATATTTAACCTATATTCTTGCGGACAGCAGCAAGTTTTCCAAGGTATCGGCGGCAACGGTTCTGCCTTTGGAAAAAGCCACCGTAATAACGGATTTTCTTCCGGATAAAAGTTATTTGGAGCATACGATTATAAAGGAGGTAAAGCCATGATTTATACTGTAACCTTTAACCCTGCCCTTGACTATGTGGTTCATGTTGAGAATTTTAAAAGAGAAGCGGTAAACAGAACAACAAGGGAGGAAATACAGTACGGGGGCAAGGGTATAAACGTATCGGCAGTGCTTAAAAATCTGGGGATTCCAAGCACGGCGCTGGGATTTCTGGCAGGCTTTACGGGAAAAGCGCTTGAAGAAGGTCTTAAAAGCACAGGGCTTGCCACTGATTTTATATGGCTTTCACAGGGGCTTACAAGAATAAATGTAAAAATAAAATCGGCTGAGGAAACGGAGATAAACGGTCAGGGACCTGTTATAACGGAAGAAGCATTAAGTTTGTTAAGAGAAAAGCTCGGCAGGCTTACAGGGGAAGACATACTGATAATTTCAGGCTCGGTGCCCTCTACCCTTTCCCATGATGTTTACAAAAATATACTTGCACAGCTCCAGAGCAGAGGCACGAAATTTGTAGTTGATTCCACAAAGGACCTGCTGTGCAGCGCGCTTCCCTATCATCCGTTTTTAATAAAGCCCAACAGCATAGAGCTGGGAGAAATCTTCGGAGAAGAGCTTAAAACGGACGAAGAAATACTTGATAAAGCAAAAAAGCTTCAGGAAATGGGAGCTGAAAATGTGCTTGTATCAATGGCGGGAGACGGCTCGCTGCTTCTTGACGAAAACGGAGAGTGTCACAGGCTGGGCGTTCCCAAAGGCACGGTTAAAAATTCAGTAGGAGCGGGAGATTCCATGGTAGCGGGCTTTATTGCCGGCTGGCTTCAGACGGGAGACTTCGGCTACGCTCAAAGGCTTGGAACGGCGGCAGGCTCCGCCACGGCTTTTTCCGACGGTCTGGCAGCAAAAGAGCAGGTACATGCTCTTTTAGATAAATTTTAAAAGCAAAAACTTTATATAAACGGAAAGGAGTTTATATCATGCGTATAGTTGATTTACTGAACAAAGAAAAAATCGCCCTTAATATAACGGCGGCAGACAAAAACGATATAATCGGCAAGCTTGTTGATTTGCAGAGCAAAAACGGAATATTAACAGATAAAAAGGCTTATACGGAAGCAATTATCGCAAGAGAAGCCCAGGGAAGCACAGCCATTGAAGCGGGAATAGCAGTTCCCCATGCAAAAAGCGGCTGTGTAAAGGCTCCGGGACTTGCGGCGTGCACATTAAAAGAAGGCGTTGACTATAACGCCATGGACGGCAAGCCCTCTGATTTATTTTTCATGATAGCGGCGCCTCTTGACGGAGATCTGCACCTTGAAATTTTATCACATCTTATGGTTCTGCTTATGAATCCCGATTTCGTAAAGGAGCTGAGAGAAGCTAAAGACGCCGAAGCCTTTATGAAGATAATCGACAGATACGAAACCGAAAAATACGGCGGTGAAGAGAAAAAAGAAGAGCCGAAGACAGCGGCTCCGGAAAAGAAAATCCGCTCGGTTTTAGCGGTAACAGCCTGTCCCACGGGAATAGCCCATACTTATATGGCGGCTGAGGCTTTAGAGAAAAAAGGAAGAGAATTAAATATAAATGTAAAAGTCGAAACTCAGGGCTCGGGAGGAGCGAAAAATGTTTTGACAAAAGAGGACATTGAAAACTGCGACGGCATAATAATCGCAGCGGACAAGGATGTTGACCTTGCAAGATTCGGCGGCAAGCCTGTTTTAAGAGTGCCGGTATCCGACGGCATACACAAGCCGGAAGAGCTTATACTAAAAGCTCCGAAAGCGCCTGTGTATCATCACACCGGCGAAACCGCTGAAACTCAAATCAGCGAAAGCTTCGGAAGAAAGCTTTACAAACAGCTTATGAACGGCGTCAGCCACATGCTTCCCTTTGTTATCGGCGGCGGTATTCTTATAGCGATAGCATTCCTTCTTGACGACGCTTCAATAGACTATTCAAACTTCGGTACAAACACTCCCGTTGCCGCATGGTTCAAAAATATAGGCAACACGGCGTTTAACTTCATGCTTCCCATACTTTCGGGCTTTATCGCAATGGCAATCGCCGACCGTCCCGCTCTTATGGTAGGCTTCGCAGGCGGCGCGCTTGCAGTATCCGGCGCAACCTTCGCATCACCCGGCGGCACGGCCGTTCCCGCAGGCTTCCTGGGCGCTCTTATTGCCGGCTTCGCTTCCGGATACCTTATGCTCGGCATGAGAAAAATCTGCGACAAGCTTCCTAAAGCTTTAGAGGGCTTAAAGCCGATTCTCATTTATCCTGTTGTCGGACTTCTCATAATAGGTCTGTTTATGTGCCTTGTAAACCCGGTTGTAGGCGCTATCAACACCGCTCTTTACTCAGGTCTTGAGGCTATGGGCGAAAGCAGTAAAATCGTTTTGGGCATTGTTCTTGCGGGCATGATGGCAATCGACATGGGCGGCCCCTTCAACAAAGCGGCTTATGTTTTCGGCACATCTACTCTTGCGACCATGGCGGCAGGTCAGGGCTCCGATATTATGGCAGCCGTTATGATAGGCGGCATGGTTCCTCCCATAGCAATCGCCCTTGCAACCACATTCTTTAAAAACAAATTCACACCCGACGAGCGTAAATCAGGCGTAGTAAACTACATTATGGGACTTTGCTTCATTACTGAGGGCGCAATTCCCTTTGCCGCAAGCGATCCTTTAAGAGTTATTCCGTCCTGCATGATAGGTTCGGGAGTTGCCGGAGCCTTGTCAATGGCTTTCCGCTGCGCTCTTCCCGCACCTCACGGCGGCATCTTCGTATTCCCGGTTATGACTAACGTAGGCGGCTATTTTATAGCATTGGCAGTAGGCTCCGTAGTAGGTATGCTTCTTCTGGGAATATTAAAAAAGAAAGTTAAAACAGAGAAATAAATAAAAAAATACGCTTTACAGAAAGGAAGCAGTTTTATGGTATCGGCAAAAGTTAAAGTTGCAAACGAACAGGGACTTCATATGCGCCCGGCTCAGTTATTCGTAAACACAATGACGCCCTTTAAATGCGATGTCACCGTTATTTTCGGAGATAAAACAATCAACGGAAAAAGCATAATGTTTCTTATGGCAGCCTGCATAAAAAAGGACAGCGAAATCGAAATTCAGTGCAGCGGCGAGCAGGAGGAGGAAGCTTTAAAGGCTGCTGTGGAGCTTGTTGAATCAGGGTTCGGCGAATAACGCCCTACCCTGAAAAGGAGGAAAAACTTATGATTTTACACGGTATCGGCGCCTCAGAGGGCATAGGAATAGGCAAAGCCGTCTGCATACGGGAACAAAATCTTGATTATTCCTCCGTAAAGTACGGAGGCAGAGATGCGGAAAAAGAAAGACTTAAAAAGGCGTCGAAAAAATTCAGCGAAAAAACCTCCCGTATGGCTGAACATATAAAAAAGCAGGTGGGTCAGAAGGAGTCGGAGATACTTACGGGGCAGATTATGATGCTCAGCGACCCTTTCATGACGGAGCAGATTAACGACGCCATTGACAGCGGTCTGTGCGCCGAGGCGGCAGTGGATCAGGTGTGCGGAATGTACGCGCAGATGTTTGCCGGAGTTGACAATGAAATGATGCGTCAGCGTGCAGCGGATGTAAAGGACATAAAAAACAGAATGCTGTCAATACTTCTGGGAGTTTCGGAGGTTGATATAAGCGAGCTTCCCGTGGGAACGGTGCTTATTGCCAAGGAGCTGACTCCATCAATGACCGTAGGTCTGAAAAAAGAAAATGTTGCGGGAATAATTACGGAAACAGGGGGCATAACAAGTCATTCGGCTATACTTGCCAGAGCCATGGAGGTGCCGGCAGTATTAAGCGTTCACGGCGCCTCGGAGCAGATAAAGGACGGCGACAGTCTTATAACCGACGGCAAAGAGGGTACTGTTTTCGTAAATCCCGACGAGAGAACACTGGGAGAATATATTAAAAAGCAGGAGCTATTCCTTAAGGAGAAATCACTGCTTGCAATATATAAAAACAAGCCCACAGTTGACGCAGAGGGCAGCATTTTCAACCTTTACGCCAACATAGGCTCCGCCGAAGAAGCAAAGGCGGCGGCTGCATCCGGAGCCGAGGGAATAGGTCTTTTCAGAACAGAATTTCTCTATATGGACCGTACGGGGGTTCCCTCGGAAACAGAGCAGTACGAGGTATACAAGGCGGTATCTGACGCAATGCCGGAAAAGGAAATAATTATCAGAACCCTTGATGTAGGGGGCGACAAGGCTGTAAGCTATCTGGGAATGGAAAAAGAAGAAAATCCCTTTTTGGGCCACAGAGCCATACGCTACTGTCTTGACAGACCGGAGCTTTTTAAAATTCAGCTGAGAGCATTATTAAGAGCGGCTGCGGAGCATGAAAACATTAAAATCATGCTGCCTCTGGTAACCTCCGTTGAAGAGATACGACAGGCGAGAGCTCTCCTTGAAAAATGCAAGGGCGAGCTTAAAAAAGAGGGAGTTCCCTATTTTGACGGCATAAAGCTGGGGATTATGGTAGAAACGCCGGCGGCTGCGCTTACAGCCGACATACTTGCAGGCGAAAGCGACTTTTTCTCAATCGGCACAAACGATTTAACTCAGTACACAATGGCTGTTGACAGAGGAAATCCCAAGGTTGAAAAGCTTTATACAGTATTCAGCCCTGCTGTGCTCCGTTCAATAAGAAGCATTATAACGGCGGCAAAGGAAGCCCGTATTCCCGTTGGAATGTGCGGAGAAGCGGCGGCAGACCCGAAGCTTATACCTCTTCTTATGACATGGGGATTGGATGAATTTTCCGTAAGCTCCTCAAGAGTTCTTGCAACGAGAGCGGAAATTCACAAGTGGCGCAAGGCAGAGGCTTTAAAGGTTACAAAGGAAGCCATGAGCCTTTCCACAGCCACGGGAATTGAAGGATACCTTGAATCGGCTGTTAAAAGCCGCTAATAAAAAAGAAATATTAATAAGACCGTCTTCGGACGGTCTTTTATCATGTCTGACTGAGTAAAACATCCTCGGTTTTTTCTTTCTTTAACTGTAACACTTGTCCCCTGCCCGGCATATTATGCAGTGTAACCACTTAAAGAGAGGAGGTCAGGAAATGAACCTTTTTTGCAATAGCAATATATGGCTTATCATCATCGTTGTAATCCTTCTTTTCGGCAGTGATAACGACTGCGGATTCGGATGCCAGCGCACAAACAACGGCTGCGGCTGCGGCTGCTGATAAAGCATAAAAACGGAATGTTAAATCCTCGTAAATAAAAAAAGTCCGCCGTAAAATTACGGCGGATGATTTTTTGTATATTTAATTAATATGAATAGCTGAGCTGCTGTTCAATCTTTTTAAGGCAGGAGTTCTTTACCCAAGCCTCAAGACTTGCCTTTCTCACAATAGCGTCTTCGCCGAAGGACTCGTCAAACTTTGTCTGCTCTTCCTCCCAGTCCTCGGAAACAAGGCTGTCCTGAATTGTCTCATACCATGTGGCATTGTCGTGATGTCCTACATAGTACATAATATGGTAGCCGTACTCGGTTTCAATGATTCCGGTGGTTCCGGGCTGTCTGTCCTGTCCTTCAAATTCGCCCTCGGCAAATGCCCAGTCCTCAAAGGCGTTAACATAAGAACCGTCGTTATTCATGTCCTCAATAAGACCGCCGCTGCTCTGTGAACCTGTGTCGTCGCTTAATTTGCTTGCAAGCTCGCCGAAATACTCCTCATCGGCTTTGCCGCTTTCATTTTCTTCTATATAGTTCTTGTAATCGTCAAGAATTGAAGAAGCTTCGCTTTCGCACTCTGATTTTACCTCGGCAGATACTGTTGTCTCCTCGGCAGTCTCGGAAGACTCCTCGCTTGTGTCCTCAGTTGAAGCCTCAGGGAATTTAACAAGAATGTGTCTTACGGAAGTTTTGAGTGTTTCATCACGGTAGGGAGTTCCTACTGCGTAAAGGATATATACAACATCTCCGTCCTCATTCAGGAAATACTGCATATCTCCTGCCTGTCTTGTATAGTTTCCGTTGTCATCCTGAGCGTAAAGCCATGTTGCGGCTTCTTCGCTTATGTTCGTCTCAACCGTTTCCTTGCTTACCTTCTGTAAAAGTGTTGCACCATCCTGCTGATATGTTTCGTAGTCCTCGGAGTCCTCTCCTACCTTTTCAAGAACGGCGCTCTTAAAGGTATTTTCATTGTAGTTGGGAACCTCGGCGATTTTATCAATAAACGCCTTTGCCTCAAGCTCCTCTGCAATAGGCTCTTTCTCTGCCGCTGATGAAGATTCTTCCTCACCTGTGGCAGACTCGGATTCTGTTTCGGCAGTTTCTTCAACATCAATTGTAAACCATCTGAAGTTGACAACATCATAAGCAGTTTTATCTTCATTATATACGGCGGCGATATCATCGTCGGAATATCCGGCTTTGATTTCATCCTGCCTTGCTTCCTGATAAACCTCTACCATTTTCTGTTCCGTTATAATTTTCTCAAAAAGCTTTGCGTCAACGCCCTTGCCGTAAACCTGAGTAAGATATCCGGAAAGAGAATAGTTTTTACGATTGTCCTGAAATCTGTCTATTGTCGCCTGCACTTCGTCAAGAGTATCCTGAATCTCCTGCTGATCCTCTTCGGAAAGCTCAATGCCCTCTTCTACCGCTTTGTCATAATATCTCTTGATATTCGCCATGCTTTCAATGGCTTCCTCAAGGAAATATTCGTCCCATGTAATCTCATTACCGTCATGGTCCTTTGTGGTCTGCTCCGCGGGAGAAAGAGTTGTGTCATAGCCGGTAAACATTTTGCCGTAGCCTTCTCCGTACTGAGAATCATAGCTGTTGGACATTGAGACATACTGATTATACATAAACATATAATAACAGGTAAGCTCAGCGGCAGAATATGACTTGCCGTCGATTGTCACAGGCTTTAACACTCTCTGAGGAACTCCGAAGTAATAAAGGGCGCCCCCTAATATTGCCAGCACTACTACTATTGAAACAACGGCCTTAAAGAATTTTCCGAAGAACGCTTTTGCGCCGCTGTGAGAATTGGATTTTTTGCTTGAATCCTTTGACTGTTTGGCGATTCTGTCCTTGCGCTCCTGACGATAACTGTCAAGAGCTTCCGTTTCTTTCTTTTCCATAAAACTAACACCTTTCAACAAGTTCTGTGGTAAAAACCTAAAGTACATTTTATATTATTACGATAAAATATACAAGTGTTTTTTTGAATATTTCCGAGATTTCAAAAAATCTCAGCATTTTTCACATTTTATATAAGCCTTATGACGCCATGGAAGCTGTCATGCTGTTTATATACTCTATAGCCTCGGCAATAGCTTCCTCGTCCTTTGTTATGCTGTCTTCGTAAGATTTAACAAACTCCTCCTGCCATGAGGTTACGGCGTTATTGTAAACAGCTGAGAGAATTGTTTCATACCATACGGGATGATCTGCCTTTGATGAGAAGTAAACAATGTAATAGCATCCGTCGCCTTCAAGCACTGCCGTATCCCCGGCCTTTCTTGAGCTGTCATAAGCCCAGTTCTCAACAGCGCTGTCATGGGAACCGTCTTTCTTCATGTCTTCAAAAACATCGCCGGATATAAGCTCGTTGTCACCGTCGTCATATTTTACAAGAAGCTCTTTAAAGGCGGCTTCCGTCTTTGTTCCTGAGTTATACTCATCAAAAATCTTGTTCGCCTGAGACTTGGCGCTGAGCATCAGCTCTTCCTCCGATTTAACAGTGTCGTCTTCGTCTGCCGATACCTTTATATAATTAACGGTAACCGTAACTGATTCATCTCTTGCCGGGGCGTTGTTTACATAGAGAACATAAATAACCCCTTCAGCCGCAATCGATGTTGCAGTACCCTTTCCGTTTGTATAATTTCCGCTGTCGTCCTGAGCGAAAATCCAGTCTGCCGCGTCCTCTGAGAAATTGCCGCTTATTGTGGAATATGTATATCCCTTAAGGCTCTTCGAGGAAGAAGCACTGTCTCCTGCGGCGGCTTTAATTGCCTCGTCAAAGGATTTTCCGCCATTTGCCTGTTCAACTATCTTATCGGCTGTTTCCTGAGCTCCATCCTCTGAGGAATCTATATACCAGTATGCGGCGTCTGACAAATCGTAGTTCTTTTTGTTGGCTGCATACTCCTCGTTTACCTTTTCATCCGCGTTTTCCCCTGTGTATTCCTTTTCAATGCCGGCAAGTATGTCGTTGTAATACTTCATTGCAACCTGCTGCTTCTCGTTATACTCTCTTAGCTTTTGGACGGTAAAGCCTTTTCCGAAGCTGCTTTCAAGGTACTCATCGGCGTTCATGCTTTCTGCCTCGGCGTAGCTCTGTATGTAATCCATCTGTGCGTCAAGCTCCGAATGGTCCTCATCAGTCATGGCATAGCCTTTCTCTACTGCCTCCGCGTACATAGCGTCAATATATGCAAGCTGTTCTTCCGTAATCTGCTGCATCTGCTCCGCTGTCAGCTGGTAATAATAATAGTTAGCCTGAACGGCGCTGTACATATATATGTATTCACCGGCTGTGCTGTCAACTCCGTTTACGCTTAAAACAACCTTGTCAAGGTCTATTTTGGAGCTGTTATTTGAGGCAAGGAACCAAACCATGCAGGCTGTTGCAGCCAGAAGCACAACGGTGAGAGCTATCAGAACAGCGTTTGTTTTTTTGGTTCTGCTTTTCTTTTTGCCCTTTTCATCTTCACCGGAATCGGTCTGAGCTTCCGCAATTTCAGCGCCGGCTTCGGCGATTTCAGAATTTTCAGCGTTTTCAGTCTGCTCCTCCGAAGAAGAACGGGCTAAAAATTCCTGATATTCATTTGTTTCCCCGGTGTTTTGTTCTTCCGCGTTTTCCGCAGACATATTATCCGAAGCTTCAGGCTCAGTGTTTTCGGAAACATTATCCTTTACTGTTTCCTGATTATCTGAGTTATTTTCGGGATTTAATTTATTTTCATCCATCTGAAGACACCTGACCTTTCTGAATGTATTAACCCATAATGATAATATTATACTATATTTCTTAATATCTTACAAGTATATTTTAAAATTTAATGCAATTTACCTTTATATTATATTTTATTTACTTAAAAAAGACTTAAAAAATAAGCGTCCGGAAAAACCGAACGCTTTTGTGATTTATTAGGATTCAATCATTAAACAAGCTCAATGATGCACATTTCCGCAGCGTCTCCGCGGCGAGGGCCTGTTTTGATTATACGGCAATAACCGCCGTTGACCTCCTTGTACTTGGGAGCAATTTCGTCAAACAGCTTTTTAACCACATCTTCTTTAGTAACATAAGCCATAGCCTGTCTGTAGTTATGGAGATTGTTCACTTTAGCGAGAGTGATCATTTTTTCTGTCATAGAACGAACTTCTTTTGCTCTTGTAACGGTGGTCTCGATTTTGCCATTTTCCAAAAGGTAAGTTACCATTGCTCTGAGCATGGCCTTACGGGAATCTGTAGGTCTGCCGAGTTTTCTGGTTCCGGGCATAAAATTCACTCCTTTACCGTCAGCGGTATAATGTTGGATTTAATCGTCTTCGCGACGAAGGGAAAGTCCGAGAGAGTTAAGCTTAGCGATAACCTCATCAAGGGACTTGCGGCCGAGGTTTCTGACTCTCATCATTTCTTCTTCAGACTTTGAGATTAAATCCTCTACCTTGTGAATGTTCGCTCTCTTAAGACAATTGAAGGAACGAACTGAAAGGTCAAGTTCCTCAACAGTCATCTCTAATATCTGGGTCTTATTGTCTTCGCCTTTTTCAATCATAACCTCAGTATTGCCGGCCTCGTCGGACAGGTCGATAAAGAGGTTGAGATGCTCGTTGAGAATCTTGGCTGCCAATGAAACCGCGTCCTTAGCGGCGATGGTTCCGTTGGTCCAAACTTCAAGAGAAAGCTTATCATAGTCGGTAACGTCGCCGACACGAGCATTATCTACCTTGTAGTTTACTTTTAAGACAGGAGTGTAAATAGAATCGATTGCGATAACGCCTATTACGGGATCCATCATCTTCTTATTACGCTCTGCCGAAACGTATCCTCTTCCGCAGTCCGCAGTAAGCTCCATGCGAACATGAGCGTCGGAGTTAAGCGTTGCAATATGCTGTTCCGGGTTAAGGATTTCAACCTCGGAGTCAGCCTGTATATCGTCGGCGGTGATTTCACATTCGCCGCTGCAGTCAATATACATTGTTTTGGGTCCTGAGCCGTGAATTTTCAAAATTACATTTTTTAAATTCAGAACAATCTCGGTTACATCTTCCTTAACGCCTTCAATTGTTGAGAACTCATGAAGCACACCGTCAATGCTTACCGAAGTAATAGCATATCCGGGAAGTGATGAAAGAAGTATACGCCTTAAGCTGTTGCCGAGAGTAGTACCGTAGCCTCTTTCGAGAGGCTCAACAACAAACTTGCCGTAGGTACCGTCCTGTTTCAAATCAACAGCGTCAATTCTGGGCTTCTCAATACCTATCATTCAAAACCCTCCTAAGTTTTGCAGTCGTACGCTGAATATTAACAAAGTTACCGTAAGCCTATTATCTTGAATAGAACTCAACGATAAGATGTTCTTCAACGGGAACTTCAATCTGTTCACGAGTGGGAAGAGCAACAATTTTAGCAGTGTTATCGTCGCCTGTTTCAAGCCATGCGGGAACAGTGCCTGTTTTTTCAAGAATTGATTTGAATTTTTCAGAATCAAGGCTTGATTTGCTGATAGCTACAGTATCTCCTGCCTTGCAGAGATATGACGGAATGTCAACTCTCCTGCCGTTAACAAGGAAATGACCGTGAGTTACAAGCTGTCTTGCTTCAGCACGGGAATTTGCCCAGCCGAGCGAATATACAACGTTGTCAAGACGGCTTTCACAGATACGAAGCAGGTTTTCACCTGTAACGCCTGCCTGACGAACTGCCATCATGAAATATTTATGGAACTGGCTTTCGCTGAGTCCGTAGTAACGTCTTGCAGCCTGCTTTGCGCGGAGCTGAAGTCCGTACTCTGTAAGTTTCTTACGGCCCTGGCCGTGCTGTCCGGGAGCGTAGCTGCGGCGTTCTAAGGAACACTTTGAACTTGTGCATCTCTCACCCTTTAAAAAGAGCTTTTTGCCCTCTCTGCGGCATAATTTACATACCGCGCCGGTATATCTTGCCATGTGTTAAAACACCTCCGTTTTTAGGTTATACACGTCTTCTTTTAGGCGGACGGCAGCCGTTGTGAGGAATAGGAGTAACGTCCTTGATAAGACTTACTTCAAGTCCTGCTGTCTGAAGAGCTCTGATAGCTGCTTCTCTTCCCTGTCCGGGGCCCTTTACGAAAACCTCAACGGTCTTCATTCCGTGCTCGATTGCCGCCTTAGCTGCTGTTTCAGCCGCTGTCTGTGCTGCGAAGGGTGTAGACTTTCTTGAACCTCTGAAGCCCATCTCTCCTGCACTTGCCCATGAAACTGCATTACCCTGTGTATCGGTAATTGTTACGATGGTGTTGTTAAAAGTGGACTGAATATGAGCTGCACCGCGTTCAATATTCTTGCGCTCACGGCGTTTACGGGATACGCCTTTTTTAGCGGTTGCTTTAATAGCCATACTTTTCCCTCCTGATTATTTCTTCTTATTTGCTATTGTCTTCTTAGGACCTTTTCTTGTACGGGCGTTTGTCTTTGAACGCTGTCCTCTTACGGGCAGGCCCTTTCTGTGACGAACTCCGCGATAGCATCCTATTTCAACAAGTCTCTTGATGTCAAATGCTGTTTCTCTTCTGAGATCACCTTCAACCTTTACGTTGTGGTCGATATACTCACGAAGCTTTGAAACATCGTCCTCGGTTAAATCCTTAACTCTTGTATCGGGATTTATTCCGGTTGCCTTAATAATGTCGCTTGCGGTTTTACGGCCGATACCATAGATATAAGTAAGACCGATTTCAACTCTCTTCTCTCTGGGAAGATCTACACCGGATATACGCGCCATTTGTCAGTTGCACCTCCATTACGGTATTATCAGGTATTATCCCTGACGCTGCTTGTGCTTGGGATTTTCACATATAACCATTACTTTTCCCTTGCGTTTAATGATTTTGCACTTCTCGCAAATTTTCTTTACAGAAGGTCTGACTTTCATTGTTTTACCTCCTTAAAAATTCCTATTTGGATCGCCATGTGATACGGCCTCTTGTAAGGTCGTAGGGCGACATATCAATAGTTACCTTGTCACCGGGAAGTATTCTGATGTAATTCATCCTGAGCTTTCCCGATATTGTTGCTACTATCTGGCGGCCGTTTTCAAGCTCAACTTTAAACGTTGCGTTGGGAAGAGCTTCGACCACTGTACCTTCGACTTCGATCATATCCTGTTTGGACATATACTATTCTACCTCACTTTTTTCCGGGTTCTGTAAATTTCTCAGAGCCCTGCTTAAAGAACGATTTGTCGCTGTTTCGCCTTCGCTTAACACGAAATGTGTGGGAGCAAGATGCAAAGGATTTTTTTTCTTCGGGCGTTCTATGGGGCGTTCCTTTCCGTCGCATACATAAACGCCGTCTCCGGTAATTTTCACTACCTTCAAATAATATCCCTTGTCCCTGCCTGCCTTTGATATTACCACGCTGCCAACTTTAATTTCCATACGCACCTCTTATTCGGGCTTTGTAAGAATCATACATTCGCCGTCTTTTGTAATGGCTATCGTATGCTCAAAGTGGGCTGACAGCTTACCGTCCTTTGTTACAACGGTCCAGCCGTCGGACAACTGGTTTATCTCCCAGGTGCCCTGGTTTATCATAGGCTCAACAGCTATAGTCATGCCCGGCAGCAACCGAACTCCTCTGCCGGGAGTTCCGAAATTCGGAACCGAAGGATCCTCATGAAGCTTTCTGCCTACGCCGTGTCCGACAAAATCACGGACAACTCCGTAGCCGCGCTCCTGGCAATACATCTGAACAGCGTTGCCTATATCGCCGAGTCTGTTGCCTGCCACAGCCTTTTTGAGCCCCACATATAAAGACTCTCTGGTTGTGTCAATCAGCCGCTGTGCCTCATCGGATATTTTTCCGACGGCAAATGTGGCAGCATTATCGCCGTTATAGCCGTCTATTTCCGCTCCCAGGTCTATACTTACTATATCCCCTTCTTTTAATATGCGGTTTTTCGACGGTATTCCGTGTATTACCTCGTCATTTATGGAAATACATGCAGCAGCAGGAAAGCCGTAAAGACCTAAAAAGTTGGGCTTTGCACCCTGGCTTTCTATATATTTACGGGCTGCGGCGTCAATCTCGAAAGTGGAAACTCCCGGCTGGACTGCCTCTCCTGCAACCTTAAGTGCCATTGCGGATATTCTTCCCGCTTCACGCATGAGCTCAATTTCCCGGCGTGTTTTAAGCACTATCATGTTTAATCCTCCAATGCCTTGAAGGTAAGAGCCGTTGTATCAGCAACGTCATCCTGTCCTTCAACAATTCTCAGCTTGCCTGTGCCGCTGTAGTAATCCTTAAGCGGTTCGGTTTCGCTGTGATATATCTTGAGTCTTTCAAGAACAGTCTCGGGAGCGTCGTCCTTACGCTGAACGAGAGTGTCGCCGCATACATCGCATACGCCCTCTGTTTTCGGCTGCTTATACTCAAGATGATAGGAAGCTCCGCATTTTCCGCAGACTCTGCGTCCTGACATTCTCTTTGCAATGGCTTCGTCGGAAACCTCGATATCAATAACCTTGTCGATTATGATACCCATTGCGTCAAGTGCCTCTGCCTGAGGAATTGTGCGGGGAAAGCCGTCAAGAATAAATCCGTTTTTGCAGTCGTCGGCTGAAAGTCTGTCCTTTATGATTCCGATAACTACTTCATCGGGTACAAGCTTTCCCGCTTCGATAAACTCTTTTGCCTTAAGTCCCATGGCAGTGCCGTTTTTAAGAGCCTCGCGGATAATGTTTCCCGTTGAAATTGTAGGAATGTTAAGCTTTTCGCTTACCTTTTCCGCCTGAGTTCCTTTGCCTGCTCCGGGAGCACCGAGAAAAATAATATTCATATACTTTCCTCCTTAATCAAGGAAGCCCTTGTAATGACGCATCATCATCTGGCTTTCAAGCTGTTTTACTGTTTCAAGGGCAACACCTACAAGAATTATTATAGATGTACCGCCAAGCGATATTGAAACGCCTGTCTGTTTTCCCAAGCCTGTTACGCAGATAAGAGTTGTTATCTGTGAATATACAATGGGGAAAAGAGCAACTACGCTTATAAGCAAAGCTCCCAAAAGAGTTATTTTTGAAAGTACCTTGGCAATATAATCCGATGTGGGACGGCCTGTACGGATACCGGGAATGGTACCGCTGTTTTTAGCAAGGTTGTTGGCCATTTCAATAGGATTATACTGAATTGATGCATAGAAATATGCGAAGAAAATTATAAGTACGAAGTAAATTATTCCGTATGCCCAATGCTCTGTTGAAAATACACCGAAGAATTTATCCCAGAACGTACCCTCTTCGGTAGTTACAAACATTTCGATTGTAGCGGGAAGAGAAAGTATTGAGCTTGCGAAGATTATGGGAAGAACGCCCGACATATTAACCTTAATGGGAATATGGGAGTTCTGGCCTCCGTACATTTTGCGTCCGACAACGCGCTTTGTATACTGAACGGGAATTCTGCGTTCTGCGTTATCCATCCAAACGATGAAAATAACAAGAAGAACAAGGCAAACAACAGCGATGGGAACGAGAGCATAATAAATGCCTTTGTACTCGAAGTATCCGTAAAGCTGAGTTGCGTAAGCGGGAATTCTCGAAACGATACCGGCGAAAAGGATAATGGAAATACCGTTTCCTATGCCTTTATCGTTAATCTGTTCACCGAGCCACATTGTAAGGGCGGTACCTGCCGTTAAGACAAGTATAATTGTGACAGCCTGGAAAATCTGACCGAAGGTTGAGTCTGTAGGTGAAAGAGCGTCCTGGCTGCGGATATATACATAATAAGCCGTAGCCTGAAGCAAACCTAACGCAACTGCAACGTATCTTGTAATAGCAGCTAATTTCTTACGGCCTTCCTCGCCCTCTTTTGAAAGTCTTTCAAGAGCGGGAATGGCGACGGTAAGAAGCTGAATGATAATTGAAGAGTTAATGTACGGTGTGATGGACATTGCGAAAATCGTGCCGTAGTTGAAAGCGTCGCCTGACATCATGTTGATGTAGTCAAGGAAAGACGCTGTTGTAACCGTCTGATTTCCCAAAAGTCCGTCGGCGCCTATGCTGAGGAAGGGCACAGGTACCGCAGCACCGAATCTAACAAGCAAAACGATCAGAACAGTGAAGATGATCTTTTTGCGAAGCTCAGGTATTCTCCAAGCATTCTTGAGTGTTTGAATCATAGTTACACACGCTCCTTTCTTTCGGTATTACCGAATCAGATCATGTGGCGCAATTAAAGAACTTCAGCCTTGCCGCCGGCAGCCTCGATTTTTTCCTTAGCTGAAGCAGAAAAAGCATTAGCCTTAATTGTAAGTTTCTTAGTAATCTCACCGTTGCCCAAAACCTTAACGCCATCAAGCTCGTCTTTAATAAGACCGGCGCTTTTGAGAGCCTCGATATCTACCTCAGCGCCGTCAGCGAATTTTGCGTCGATAGCTGAAATATTTACGATAGCGATCTCCTTTGCGAAGATGTTGTTAAAGCCTCTCTTGGGTATACGTCTCTGAAGGGGCATCTGGCCGCCTTCAAATCCGGGACGGGGACCTGCGCCTGCACGGGCTTTCTGTCCCTTATGACCTTTACCGGCTGTCTTACCCTGTCCTGAAGCAGGACCACGGCCAATGCGCTTTGAAGGTCTGTTTGAACCTGCCGCAGGTGCTAACTCATGTAATTTCATTAGTTTAACCCATCCTTTCCTTAAGCTTCGGTTACTTCGATAAGATGAGCAACTTTTTTAATCTTACCGAGAGTCTGGGGGTTGTTCGGCTGAACAGCCTCGTCACCGATTTTGCGAAGACCGAGTGCGTAAACGGTAGCAATCTGATCTTTCTTGCTGCCTATAAGGCTTCTGACAAGTTTAACTTTTACGTCTGCCATACCGTACACTCCTTATCCTAAAATTTCCTTAACTGTTTTGCCCCTTGTAGCAGCAACTGTTTCAGCGCTGCGAAGCTGTGAGAGACCGTTGATGGTAGCTCTTACAACGTTGCAGGGGTTATTTGAACGGAGAGCCTTTGTACGGATATCCTTGATTCCTACCGTCTCAACAACGGCACGAACAGGTCCGCCGGCGATAACTCCGGTACCGGGTGCAGCCGGCTTGAGGAGAACTACGCCTGCTCCGAATTTTCCCATAACCTCGTGGGAAATTGTTGAACCTTTAAGAGGTATTGTTATAAGATTTTTCTTAGCGTCCTCGATACCCTTGCGGATAGCGTCGGGTACTTCGCCTGATTTTCCGAGTCCGAAGCCGATTGTGCCGTTCTGATCTCCCACAACTACGAGAGCGGAGAACTTCATGATACGGCCACCCTTAACTGTCTTCGATACACGGTTAATTGCGACTACTCTTTCCTGGAGCTCTTCTTTTTCCTGTGTTTCAAACTTAGCCAAAAGTATTTCCTCCCTTTCGTTAGAAATCAAGTCCGCCTTCACGGGCGCCTTCGGCCAAGCTTGCCACACGGCCGTGATAAATATATCCGCCGCGGTCAAATACGCATTCTTTTATGCCTTTTTCAGCCGCGCGTTCTGCGATTTTCCTGCCAACTGCTTTTGCAGCGTCTGCGTTTCCGCCGTACTCGTTGAATTCCTTTTCAACTGTTGAAGCGGATACAAGAGTTACGCCCTTATCATCGTCTATAAGCTGAGCGTAAATATGCTTAAGGGAGCGGAATACATTCAGACGCGGACATTCTGCCGTGCCGTAAACCTTGCCGCGAACTCTTTTATGACGCTGAATTCGTGCCTGCTTAGTATCAGGTCTGTTTACCATTTTATATTCACTCCTTTATTATTTGCCGCCCTTACCGGCTTTGCCCTCTTTGCGTCTTACGTGCTCGTCGGCATACTTGATACCTTTGCCCTTGTAGGGTTCGGGAGGACGAACGCCTCTGATTTCTGACGCAAACTGACCTACCATCTGCTTATCTGCACCGGATACTACTACCTGGTTTGCAGAGGGTACGGTAATTGTGATTCCCTCGGGAGCAGACATTGTAACGGTGTGTGAATAACCGACGGAAAGAACAAGATCCTTGCCCTGCATAGAGGCACGGTAACCGATACCTACTATTTCAAGTGTCTTGCTGTATCCTGTGTGAACACCTTCTACCATGTTTGCTACAAGAGTACGGGTAAGACCGTGAAGTGCTCTGTTTTCTTTTTCATCATTGGGACGGGTTACATTGATAACGTCTCCGTCCTTTGTGATAGTGATGTTTTTGTTGAATGTTCCGGTAAGAGTACCTTTGGGACCTTTGGCTGTTACTGTGCTTCCGTCGATTGTGACTTCAACGCCTGCCGGAACTGTAATGGGCTTTCTGCCTATACGTGACATCCCTGTTGTACCTCCTTACCAAACATATGCAAGAACTTCGCCGCCTACATTGGCCTTGCGAGCGTTCTTATCCGTCATAATACCCTTAGGTGTTGAGATGATTGCTATACCCAGGCCTTTAATAACCTTAGGCATATTCTCAACATCTGTATATATACGCAGGCCGGGCTTGGAAACTCTGCGTATTCCCATGATTGTGGGAGCCTTATTGGGACCGTACTTGAGAGCTATCTCGATAATGCCCTGCTTGTTGTCCTCAATTACCTTGAAACTCTTTACATAGCCTTCATCAACGAGAATCTGGGCTATTGCCTTTTTCACGTTTGATGCAGGAACTGTTACTGTGTCATGCTTAGCGGAACTTGCGTTTCTGATTCTTGTAAGCATATCAGCAACTGAATCGGTAATCTGCATTGCTTCTTCCTCCTTACCAGCTTGCTTTCTTTACTCCGGGGATCTGACCTGCGTGAGCCAGCTCTCTGAAGCATATACGACATACTCCGTATTTACGCAGATAAGCGTGGGGTCTGCCGCAAATTTTACATCTGTTGTGCTGTCTTGTTGAAAACTTAGCAGGCTCTGCTGCTCTGACCTTCTGTGATGTCTTTGCCATTTATAACCCCTCCTTTATCTTGAAAACGGTGCGCCCATAAGAGCTAAAAGCTCACGAGCTTCTTCGTCTGTATTAGCAGTGGTAACGATGCAAATGTCCATACCACGTACCTTATCGATTTTATCATATTCGATTTCAGGGAAAATAAGCTGTTCTTTAACGCCCATTGAATAGTTTCCTCTGCCGTCGAATGAGTTGGGATTAATACCTCTGAAGTCACGAACTCTGGGAAGAGCAAGATTGAAGAATCTGTCAAGGAATTCATACATCTTTTCTCCGCGGAGTGTAACTTTAACACCGTTGGGCATACCTTCACGAAGCTTGAAGTTGGCAACTGATTTCTTCGCGTTGCAAACAACGGGCTTCTGACCTGTAATGATTCCGATGTCACGGATTACAGCCTCGATAGCCTTGGGATTTTCTCTTGCTTCACCGCATCCAACATTAATAACGATTTTATCAATCTTGGGAATCTGCATAACGCTTTTATAGTTAAACTTTTTCATAAGTGCGGGAGCAACTTCGCTTTTATACATTTCTCTGAGTCTTGCCATTTTTAATGCTCCTCCTTATTACTCAAATTTTGCGCCGCAGTCGGCTTTCTTGCAAACACGGAACTTTTTGCCGTTCTCGTCAATCATATGTCCTACTCTTGTAGGTCTGCCGCACTTGGGGCAGATAAGCTGAACCTTGTCGGCGTAAAGAGCGCTTTCTGCTTTGATTATGCCGCCGGCTTCACCCATCTTACGGGGCTTAACATGCTTTGAAACAATGTTAACGCCTTCAACAATAACTTTTCCTTCGGAAGGGCTTACCTGCATAACCTTGCCCTGCTTGCCGCGGTCCTTACCGTTGATAACTACAACCTTATCGCCGGTCTTTACATGTACTTTACTCATTATCTTTCCTCCCGATTACAGAACCTCAGGTGCAAGACTCAGGATCTTTGAATAATCATGATCTCTAAGCTCTCTTGCAACAGGTCCAAAGATTCGTGTACCCTTCGGGTTTTTGTCTTCCTTAATGATAACGGCTGCGTTTTCGTCGAAACGAATGTATGTGCCGTCCTCACGGCGAACGCCTTTGGCTGAACGGACAACTACCGCCTTAACCACATCGCCTTTTTTTACAACGCCGCCGGGCGTAGCTTTTTTAACAGAAGCTACTATAACATCGCCAATATTGGCATATCTTCTGCCGGTACCGCCGAGCACACGGATGCACATAAGCTCTTTTGCACCGGTGTTGTCAGCAACCTTGAGAAGTGTCTGCTGCTGTACCATGGGTAGTCCTCCTTATTTAGCTTTCTCTATGATTTCAACAACGCGCCATCTCTTATCCTTTGAAAGAGGACGGGTCTCCATCACACGAACACGGTCACCTATGCCGCACTCATTATTCTCATCATGCGCCTTAAGCTTGATTGTACGGTTAACAATCTTCTTGTAAAGCGGATGCTTAACACGGTCTTTAACGGATACTACAACTGTTTTATCCATCTTATCGCTGGTAACCAGTCCGATACGGGTTTTTCTTAAATTTCTGTCCATTACCGATTATCCTCCCTTTTATCAGGCATCTGTGCCGTGAAGTTCAATATCACGCTGAACAGTAAGGATTCTTGCGATATCCTTTTTAACGGCGCTGATGCGTGTGGGGTTTTCGAGCTGGTTGATGGCCTGCTGGAAGCGCAGCTTGAAAAGCTCGTCCTTCAGTTCAAGAAGCTTAGCATCCAACTCCTCAGCGGACATTTTTCTGATTTCACTGGCTTTCATTACTGCTCACCACCCTGTTCTTCCTTAGATACAAACTTACACTTAATGGGAAGTTTGTTTGCTGCAAGACGCATTGCCTCTCTGGCAACTGCCTCGTCAACGCCGGCAATCTCAAACATTACTCTGCCGGGCTTTACGACTGCTACCCAGTATTCGGGAGAACCTTTACCGGAACCCATTCGTGTTTCGGCAGGCTTCTCTGTGATGGGCTTGTCGGGGAATATCTTAATCCAAACCTTACCGCCTCTCTTTGTATGACGGGTCATAGCAATACGGGCTGCTTCGATCTGGTTTGAAGTAATCCATGCGGGCTCAAGCGCTACAAGACCGTAATCGCCGTAGTTAACTTTATTGCCGCGGGTTGCCTTACCTGTAAGGCGGCCTCTCTGTACTCTGCGGTATTTAACACGCTTTGGCAGTAACATTATTAAGCCCTCTCTTTCCTTTTATTTACTCTGCGGGTATCATGAAGTACCTCGCCTCTGTATATCCATACCTTAACGCCTATACGGCCGTATGTGGTTTTTGCCTCTGCAAATCCGTAATCAATGTCAGCGCGGATTGTCTGAAGAGGAATTGTTCCCTCGTGATATGTTTCGGAACGGGCAATTTCTGCGCCGCCGAGTCTTCCGCTTACCTGAGTCTTGATACCCTTTGCGCCCAGCTTCATTGTTCTTCCGATTGCCTGCTTTAAAGCTCTGCGGAAGGAAACACGTCTTTCAAGCTGTCCTGCGATATTCTCAGCAACAAGCTGTGCGTTAGCGTCGGGCTGCTTTACTTCGATGATGTTTATGAATACATCCTTATCGCCGCCTAACAGCTCCTTGCACTTTGCCTTGAGCTTTTCAATCTCAGCGCCGCCTCTGCCGATTACCATTCCGGGCTTTGCGCAGTGGATGTTTACTCTTACTCTCTTGGGATCTCTTTCGATCTCAACCTTAGGTACTCCTGCAGGTGCAAGAACCTTTAAAAGATACTCACGGAGATTGTAGTCGTCTACAAGGTTTGAACCGAAGTCTTTCTTGTCTGCATACCAGCGGGATTCCCAGTCTTTTATTACTCCGATTCTTAAACCGGTAGGATTAATTTTCTGTCCCATTTAATTGTCCTCCTCCCCGATTATTCCTCAGACTCTCTGAGAACAAGGGTAATGTGCGATGTTTTCTTGTTGATTCTGTACGCACGGCCCTTTGATCTGGGTCTGATTCTCTTAAGTGTGGGTCCCTGGCTTACGGCGCATTCTGCAACGTAAAGCTTGGAAACGTCCATATCAAAATTGTTTTCGGCATTTGCCATTGCTGATTTAAGAAGTTTAGCAAGAGGTTCACACGCAGCCTTAGGTGTGTACTTCAGGATTGCCATAGCTTCATCAGCGGGCTTGTTTCTTATAAGGTCGAGAACTATCTGTACCTTACGAGGCGCTACACGCACAAAAGTCGCTTTTGCTGTTGCTTCCATTTTTTACACTCCTTTGACTTATTTACCGTTGTTTGAGGTCTTTGAACCTGCATGACCTCTGAATGTTCTTGTGGGGGCGAATTCGCCGAGCTTATGTCCGACCATGTCCTCTGTTACATATACGGGAACATGCTTTCTTCCGTCATGAACTGCAAATGTATGTCCCACAAAATCCGGGAAAATCGTAGAGCTTCTGCTCCATGTTTTAAGGACTATTTTTTCGCCGGCTTCGTTCATTTTCTGGACTCTTGCGAGCAGCTTGGGCTGCACATAAGGTCCTTTTTTAATACTTCTACCCATTACTTAATAGCTCCTTTCCCGATTATTTGTCATTGCAGCGCTTTACGATAAGCTTATCTGAACGCTTGAATTTCTTACGGGTCTTGTAACCGAGAGCAGGCTTGCCCCAGGGAGTTACAGGACCGGGACGACCGATAGGTGACTTACCTTCACCACCGCCGTGAGGATGGTCGTTGGGGTTCATTACAGAACCGCGGACCGTGGGACGGATGCCCATGTGACGGGTACGGCCGGCCTTACCGATTTTAACGTTTTCGTGATCTGCGTTGCCTACGGTACCAACCGTTGCCATGCAGATTGCCGGAACGTTGCGAAGCTCCCCTGAAGGAAGACGAAGAAGAGCGTAGCCGTTCTCCTTAGCCATAAGCTGTGCAGCGTTACCTGCCGCTCTTGCCATCTGACCGCCTCTGCCGGGATAAAGCTCAATGTTGTGTATAAATGTACCTGTGGGGATGTTTACAAGGGGAAGAGCGTTTCCTACCTTGATATCTGCGTCGGGACCTGCAACAACAGTGTCGCCTACTTTAAGTCCCTCAGGTGCAAGGATATATGACTTTACGCCGTCCTCATACTGAATAAGGGCAATGTTTGCCGAACGGTTGGGGTCATACTCAATTGTTTTAACTTCCGCCTTAACGCCGAACTTATCTCTCTTGAAGTCGATAATACGGTATTTCTGGCGATTTCCGCCGCCTTTGTGACGAACGGTGATTCTTCCGTAGCTGTTACGGCCTGAATGTTTCTTGAGAGGCTCAAGAAGGCTTCTTTCGGGGCCGCACTTTGAAAGCGTGGAATAATCTGTAACCGACATGTTTCTTCTGCCGTTTGTTGTCGGATTATAGACTTTAATAGCCATTTTAATGTCACTTGCCTTTCTTGTCCGAAAACGGACCGTATTTTATATCAGACAGCTTAGCGGTCGGCACCCATACGTCACCGTCTGATTTGTAATGCTTTTTATCAGAACATTCCGTCGAAGAACTCGATGGGCTTTGATTCCGATGTAAGAGTTACGATTGCCTTTTTCCAGTCCGACTTATAGCCGGTGAAACGGCCATAAGTGCGTTTGTGACCTTTAACGTTCATTGTGTTAACCTTTGAAACCTTTACGTCGAAAAGCTTCTCAACGGCTTTCGCAACATCGATTTTTGTGGCGTCCTTAGCTACCTGGAAGGTGTATTTCTTCTGGGGAACTTCAGCCATGCTCTCTTCTGTGATGATCGGGCGGATAATTACGTCCTGAGCTATTTTACTCATGCATATACCTCCTGAATCTTATCAACAGCATCCTTAAGAATTACAAGCTTGTTGCAGTTAAGCATATCGTATACGTTAAGGGTGCTTACGAGAGCAACCTTAACTCCGGCAATGTTTCTTGCGCTCTTGTAGATGATGTCGTTCTTTTCCGGAAGAACTATAAGAGCCTTTTTGCCTGCTTCAACAGCTGTGAGAGTCTTTGCAACTTCCTTTGTCTTGATTGAATCAAGCTCAAATGAATCAAGAACAATGATCTCGTCGGCTGCAAGCTTTGCAGAAAGGGCAGACTTCATTGCAAGTCTTCTTACTTTCTTGTTTATTGTGAATCTGTAGCTTCTGGGCTTAGGTCCGAGAGCTACTCCGCCGTGATACCACTGGGGAGCTCTTGTTGAACCCTGACGGGCTCTGCCTGTGCCCTTCTGTCTCCAAGGCTTTTTGCCTCCACCGCTTACTTCAGAGCGTGTAAGGGTTGACTGTGTACCCTGACGCTGATTTGCAAGATAATTTACAACAGCAATGTGCATAGCGGAGGTGTTGGGCTCGATAGCGAAGATTTCATCTTTCAGAGTGATTTCCGAAACCTGCTCGCCGGCTTTATTAACAACTTTAATGTTAGCCATCTTTTACTTCCTCCTTACGCTTTCTTCTTACTGTCAGCGATAACAACATATCCGCCCTTGGGTCCGGGAATGGCACCCTTGATGGCGATAAGATTGTTTTCCGCGTCTACCTTGACGATGTCAAGATTCTGTACTGTTACTCTTTCGGCGCCTAAGTGACCGGCAAGCTTCTTTCCCTTGTAAACTCTTGAAGGGTCTGAACAAGCTCCCAGAGAACCTGCGTGTCTTGCAACGGGACCGGTACCGTGAGTTTCCTTAAGTCTTGAGAAATTCCATCTCTTGATTGCGCCGGCTGTTCCCTTACCTTTGCTTGTTCCGATAACGTCTACCTTGTCACCGGCCGCAAACACGTCAGCTTTAACAACATATCCCTTAACATAAGGTGTTGTGTCGTCGAATCTGAACTCCTTGAGAACCTTCTGGGGCGCTGTGTCAGCTTTTGCGAAATGTCCCTTGAGGGGCTTTGTTACACGCTGCTGCTTCTGAACAGCGAAGCCGAGCTGAACTGCGGCGTAACCGTCAACTTCAACGGTCTTTGTCTGGACTACCGGGCAGGGACCGGCTTCAACTACCGTTACGGGAACTACGTTTCCGTTTTCGTCGAAAACCTGAGTCATACCGATTTTCTTACCGATAATACCTTTTTGCATCTGTTTTTTCCTCCTGTCAGATTATTGGTTGACACAAGTCAACTTGACCTGCGGTATATATAAATGTATATATAACCGAAATTAAAGCTTGATTTCGATATCTACGCCTGCGGGAAGCTCAAGTCCCGTAAGAGCCTCAACTGTCTTGTTTGAAGGTCTTAAGATATCGATAAGTCTTTTGTGTGTGCGCTGCTCAAACTGTTCACGGGAATCCTTGTACTTGTGAACGGCTCTGAGGATTGTAACAACTTCCTTTTCTGTGGGAAGAGGTACGGGTCCCGATACCTGAGCTCCTGTGCGCTTTGCGGTTTCAACTATTCTCTCGGCTGCTTTGTCAACGAGATTGTGGTCGTAACCTTTGAGTCTGATTCTGATTTTTTCCTTAACTGCCATTCTTTTTGCCTCCTAAGTATTGGCGGGCATGTGATTTTCATCAACGCACCCGGGTGTTTCTTGTTTTTCCTGTAAAAAAACCGGAAAAACATATTTCCGGGACTGCTGTGAATATCGTTTTCCGACATAATATTCCTGCGGTTAAGGCACAGAAATACCCTGTGTCGGGAAAAATTCGCCCGGTTTAAAATCGGACATACTCCGTGAGAGTTTCCTGCATCAAAGTGCAGCCACATCCCACATCATCGCATGGTTTGCTGTCGGAAAAGGGCATAATCACACCGTCTTTTCTAACGCGCTTGTATATTATATAATAACTTTTTGTAAATTGCAACAATTTTTCTTAAAAAATTTCGTCATAATAACGATATTTTTTATTTTCATATACTTGCCTTATTTATGTTGATACAGAAGACTTTATTTTATGCAAATAATACAAATATTGTATAAATTTATTTTTCCGGGCTTTTTTATTTAAGTTTTCTGCTTTTATCTGCCGTATTTTCTTTTTAAAGTGTCAATATCCTCCCTGTCAATCCATTCCTCGGAATAGCCGCAGCTGCAGCACAAATATCTGTGGACAAGCACTGCCGAAAAATTCGTAAAGCCGGCGGGAATATTGTTTCCTGCTCCGTAGGCTCCCGCCTTTCCGGGAATTTTTATAATTTCCGTACCTCCGCATTTAGGACATCTGCGAGTATTTTTCATAGTTTTCACCTCATACGGATTATCTTAAAAAGCCTGCCCAGACACCGACCAGCGCCAGCAGAACCCCTAAAAGCCGCCCTGCAATTTCAGCTTTTTTATAGCCTAACATTCCTATGGTTTCCGGAGTTGTATACGGCAGGATTATTATTGTTATTCCCATTATAATTATTCCCGCGCCGGTGGCGATGTTTTTGCTCATCAAAGCTCCGAAAAACATTATCGCCGCGCCTATGGCAAGACCTATTCCGAAAAACTTTATTCTTTTATTATCCTTTTCGGTTTTTGCTTCAAAGGTTTCTCTGCATTTGTCGCAGCAGAAATCTTTTCCCTTTTCAGTTTCTTTTCCGCAGTATCTGCATTTGCTTTTCATATATTCACCTGTTTCCGTTGAGAAAACAAAAAAAGATGCAAAAATACACTTCCTGCATCTTTTAAATTGTTTTTAATTTATCCTACATAAGCGCCGCAGCTGTGGCAGAAAACATCGGTGCCGCCTACGGGCTTATGACATTCGGGGCACTCTCTTGCGCCTTCCGATGAAACAGCCTTATCTATTTCATCAAGATTCATGCTGATCCCCCTTGTATCAGCGGCGTATTTTTCATCAGCCGTAATATCCTCAAGCAATGCGTTTGTGGCACTTAAAACCTCGGCGCCGGTTACGCTGTTTTCATCAAGGTTAAGTCCTGCCTGAGGAGAAAATACAACAGGATCTTCAGTATATTTTCTTATGAGAGGATCGGAATATGAATTTTTAAGCTGGTCAAGAAGCACAGCGTTCTTTATTGCCGCCGCAGAATCTCTTCCCGATATTTCATAGCCGTTTTCGCCTTTTTTAACTGACGCTCCCAGCAGCTCGGCAATTCGCTCCTTAGTCATTATTTCCACGGGAACAGGTCCGTTATTTTCATCGGTCTTAGGCTTGTCCGTATCATCATAGCGAACGCCCGTACCCTTATGCTCATACCTTCTGCTTCTCTGAACAAGAAGAGCCACAAAAAGTGCTACAAGCACCGCAAGAAGCACTGCCGCCGCAATCAGAGCCGCCTTCTGCCATGTAAAATCATCGTCTCCGCTGCCGTTGTTTACTACAAGGCTTCCGCCTAATGTATAAACCTCGGTGGTGTTAGGCTGAATAATAACCGCCGCTGTATCGTTTTCCAAAAGCTCTCCTAAGGATGATTCAAAGGATGTGGAAGAATCCTCCTCGGTAACGGGCATTTCAGTAGTTCCCGGATTCACATTAAGGCCTCCGGAGCTGCTGTTTCCGCCGTTTCCCCCGTAATTATTGCCGCCGCCGTTGTTACCGTCGGCAACAGTTGTATAATTATCGGTTGTTGTGGTTATTGTTCCCACGCCCTGGTTATTTACCGGATCGGTGGTGGTTGTGCCGGAAGCGGTTGTTGTTTCCGTGGTTGTGGTGGTATTGTTTTCGTCAGGACTGGTGGTTATCACCGACTGAATAAAATCCCAGATATCATCAATGCTGACTTCCGTATCATTAAAGTTCAAAGCACCTACCGTTATATGTAGGCTGAAAGCGCAGATAACCGCAGTTATAACGATCAGTGTTTTTTTCAGATATTTTTTCATGAACATTCTCCTCTGTTTAGGCTCAGAAAGCCTATAAGACCGTACCGTTTGACTTACGGCAGGATGCTGCCCGGAGCATTTTCTCAGTCTGCACCGGAAAAAATATATCAATGATGATTTTCATCGTTCCAATATGCTATATCCGCGTAATTTTCGCCGTCGTCGGCAATGTCGTCGTTTGAGAACTGGGACATTGTTCTGGGCTGTTCAACATTGGGCAGTGTGGATTTATTCATAACCGCCGCGTTAAACTCAGTTCTTCTTGTCATAACCACAAGAACTATTCCGATTACCATTACAAGTATAAGCACAGCCGCCACAAAAACAAGTATTGTAAGAGTGCTTCCCGAAAGGACGGAATTTTCCTCGGAGCTGCCGTTTACAATAAGCACGGAAGCCACTTCCTGTTTTGCCGTGGTTTCAGAAGCAGCCGTTGTTGTTTCGGTAGTTGTCTGAGAAGTTGTTCCGGCGGTGGTCTGGGCTTTTGTTGTAGTTTCAAAAATGGACTGAAGGCGGGTTGTTGTTTCAGCAGGAGCCGTTGTCTGACCGGCTTGTCCGCCGATGTCAAAGCCTGATAAAATCGAGTCCAGGCCGCCGCTTATAAGTCCTGAAAAATCGTCAAGATACCCCTGCAAATCGCTTCCGTCACCGAAAATCGATTCAAGACCTCCGGAAATTCCGGAAGATGTAGTTGTTTCGGCAGGAGCGGTTGTAGTGGTGGTCTGATTGTTAGGTATATACTCGTCGTCTGCGTCGTCAACAATATAAATATCGTCGGCAAAAACGGTTGCCGCTGTGAAAACGCACAGCAAAACCGATAAAACAAATACGGCAGTCTTTTTCATATTACTCACTCTTCCAAAATGCGGTCAACTGACATAACAGCAAAAAGCATCAAGGTTTTCAAACACAGTTAACCTATTATATATAATTGCGGCTTTTGCTTGAACAAACCTTAAAACAGCTGACAGTTAATAAATTTTATATTAATAAAAACATCATGGTAAATTTTTTATAAAATTTTAGCAACTTTTATTATACTATATAGATTCGCAAATATTTTTCTTTTAAAGAATTAATTTGACGATTTTTTTAATATTCTTTTAAAAAAATTTTAACAATTACAAAAGCAGCAAAGTATTTTTGTAATATTCTTATAATAATTAAATCTGCCTGTTAAGCCAAATCAGGACGCCTGTCAGGCGTCCCAAAATATTAATCCTTATTTTCCTGATTTTCCTCAGGGGCGTCTGCCTCTTGGGAAGACTTTATTTGCGTATCATCGTCCTTTTGCTCTTCAGCCTGAGCTGTTTCTTCCCCGGCTTCGGAACCGTTCTCCTGAGGGGTTTCATTGTGGCTGTTTTTAACTGCTACAAATGCAATTCCGGCAATAGCCGCCACGGCGATAACTCCGAAAATAACATAGATATACCATTTGCTTCCGGAGCTTGAGGAAGACTGCGAGGAAGAGGACTGATTCTGCTGATCATTGTCATTATTACCATCATTGTTGTTGTTATTATTGGCGGCAGTAGGCACAACAATCTGTATTATATCGGAAGCGTGTTCCTCATTGCCCTGAGAATTTATCTGCTCCTGTATCATCATGTCATTGTATTCAAAAGAACCCGCGTTAAGATAAAAGTCGTTTATATCATAGTTTTCGGCAACAGGCTTAAAGGTAAATACTGCAATCTGAAGATTTCCCTCGGAATCAACATCGCTTTTTGTGCATGAATCGGCAAACAGAAACGACGCGGTGCACACATTATCCTTATAAACTGACAATCCGCATTCAATCATTGCTTTACCGTCAGCCTTTTCGGCGCTTTCATACCGGAACATCTCTTTATCAAAAACAACATTAAAGTCGCCGGACTGAGTGCCGACGGCGTTTTTGATATATACCTTAACCGATACAAGTCCTGTATCGGCGCTGTATGAAGATTCATAAACGATTTCGGGCACAGCTGCGAAAGCGGTAACGGTACAGCATACAAGAATAACCAAAGAGAGAATAATAACGGAAATTTTCTTTTTCATTTTACATTCCTCCGTATTAATGATATTTATAAATTACTATATTAAAGCCTAAAAGTCAACAGATTTTTGCCGTAAGATTCTGCATATTAAACAGAAACAAAAGGTCTGTCAACATTTATAACCGCAAAGCAGTTTTCAAACTTTTCCGATATTTTATCCGATACCATTTCCTTGACGGCGCTGTCGCTTTCCTTAACGGAATAGGGAACAACGATATCGAAAATCAAATTCGTATGGCTTTTGCCCGGTACCATTCTGAAATCATGGATAGTAATTTCGCTGTTTATTTCCTGTACTGCCGCAAGAACCTCTTCCTTCATTTTGTTTGTTGTTTCGTTGTCGGCTTCTATGGGGTCCATGTGTATTAGCGCAAGACATCCCAGCTCATTTTCAAGGCGCTTTTCGGCGTTGTCGATAATATCGTGAAGCTCGTAAATATCCTCTTTGCCGTCAACCTCCGCATGAAGCGACACCATAACTCTGCCCGGACCGTAGTCGTGAACGATTAAATCATGTATGCCCTTGATTTTGTCAAAGGACATGACTGTCTGCTCAATCTGCTCCACAAATTCCTTTTCGGGCGGCATTCCCAGAAGAGGGCTTATAGTTTCCTTTGCCGATTTAAAGCCGGCGTAAATAATAAACACGGCAACCAATATTCCGCAGTATCCGTCGATATGTATATCGGTAAAGAAGGACATTATTGCGGAGGCAAGCACAACCAAGGTGGCAACGCAGTCTCCTATGCTGTCTATGGCGGTGGCTCTCATTCCGGCAGAATCAATTTTAGCGCCTATTCTTCTGTTGTAGAAAAACATATACCCTTTTACAAGTATTGACGCCACAAGAATTATAATGGCAGCTATGCTTCTGTCAACATCCTGAGGATTTATGATTTTATCAACGGAGGATTTAAAAAGCTCAACGCCTACAACTATTATAATAACCGATACAGCAAGACCGGAAAGATATTCAAGTCTGCCGTGTCCGAAGGGATGACCGGGATCGGGTTTTTTATCGGCAAGCTTCAGGCCGGCAAGAGTAATTACGGAAGAACCTGCGTCGGAAAGGTTGTTGAAGGCGTCTGCGGTAATGGCAATGGAGCCGCTTACCGTTCCGGCAAAATATTTGCCTAAAAACAGCAGTATGTTAAGGCATATTCCGAAAATGCTGCAAAGGCTTCCGTAAGCCTGTCTGAGGCTGCTTTTGGACATTTCATTCTGATTTTTAATAAATATTTTGCTGAGAATTGTTATCATTCGTCATTCTCCCTTTTGCCCTTTGATATGGATTTTTCTTCCTTGCTTTTTATGTAAGCTTTTCTTCCCTTTTCATATACCCTTCTGAACATAAACAAATCGCATTTATATTCCTTTTCGCTTTCCGGCAAAGCTTCCCCTTTGCTTTTAATTCTGCTTTCGTTTATAACAGATATTAAAAGATCGTAGGAATTATACCTGCTGCCCGTAAAGAAATCGTCGGAAATTTCACCGGGCGCAATATATTCAAATCTTTTCGCCGAAAGCTTTATTTCAAAGGATTTTTTAATTAAAGCTCTTTTGCTCTTTTTTATTTCATCAAAAACACCGGGGAATTTTATGCTTTTATTGAATTTTTTTATAAAGAAATAAAAGTTCAGCGGCTCTTCAAAAATTTTTTCAAACTCTCCGCTTCTGAAAAATTTTATGGTCTGTCTTTCGGCTTTTCCCAAGGGTCTTTTTACTTCGTCCGTCTCCGAATTATAGGAGCCGTAAAAGCCCTTTGAGTCTGCGGTTATATATCCCCTTTTTACAAGATCCAGCGCCGTCAGTATAAAATAGTCGGCTTCGCTCTCCGGCTTTTTCAGAACGCTTTTCAGTATTTCTCCCGGGCCTTTTTCATTTAATACTGCCGCCTGGGATTTATATGAGGATTCCTTATAAGCGGTTTTTCTGCATTTTCTTTCCCATCTTTTTATAAAAATGCTTTTATAGTGAACGCCGTAAACAGTGCAAAGAACAATTACAGCCGCAATAAGCGCTCCTCCCGTTCCCGAAACAGCCTTTACAGCTCCGTAATCGTCAACTATTACGGTAAGTCCGCTTTCATCGAAAAGGTTTCCCGGAACGGAAATTCCCACCTTGATTTCACCTATGGAATTCTGACTTTTAAAGGTTATGGCTCCCTGAGCTTTTTCTCCTGCCAGAGAACCGGAGGCTAAAATCTCAAAATCCTCGGGAAAGCAATTTTCGGGAGCGTTAATTTTAAGTGTTACATCCTTGCAGAGAACATTATCGCTTTTATTAACCACGCTGCCGTAAAAATAAGCCCTTCCGTTATAAAGCTTAACCGCTCCCGTCATTACATACCGCACCGAAAAAACATGAGAAGAAGCGTTTACGGGATAATTCCAGATAATGCTGTAAACATTTCCGCTTTTGCTGAAGCTGTATGTTCCCTTTTCTGCGGATTCTCCGGCAGCCGCTTCACATTTTATCCCGTCAGCGGAGACGCTTAAATCGCTGATGCCCGAAAAAGCTTCAAAGTTATCCTCGGACACCTGAATTTCTCTTTTAAAGCCCTGGGAAGCATTTGAAAAGCTTACAGTCCAGCTTTCGGTTACAAGAGCGCTGCCGTCCTTCTGAAGATCCGCCGTATACGCAACGGAATCCACCGTATATCCGGGAGTCTGAGACGCGGCAAAAGCTGCTGCGGGCAGAATCAGTACCCACAACAGCGCGGCGGTTAATATTAAAAATCTTTTTATTCCCTGTCTGCTCATCATAACAGCTTCTGAAGAGCTTCCGTAAGAAGCTTATCTATAAGTATGGGATTTCCTCTGCCCTGAGTTTTTGACATCACCTGTCCCATAATAGCTTTTGCGGCGGCGGTTTTGCCTTTTTTGTAGTCCTCAACGGACTTCTGATTTTTGGCAATAGCCTCGTTTATATACTCAGTCAGAAGTTTTTCGTCGTTAATCTGACCGAGGTTGTTGCTTTTAACATATTCCGAAGCGTCGCAGTCCTCTTCCCACAAAGCCTTTATAACCTTTTTCGCCACGGAGCTGTTGATTTCTCCCGTGCCCTGCATTTCGGCAATCTGGGCAAGATGCTCCGGAGCTATATTTATTATTCCCTCATCGGAATCGTAAAGCTTCATAAGCTCGGATATGATAATATTCGCAAGAAGCTTCTGATTGGAGGTTTTTGAAGCCGCCTCCTCGAAGTAATCAGCCATTGTCATATCGTTTGTTATAAGCTCGGCGTCATAGGAGGTAAGTCCGTATTTTTCCGTGTAAAGCTTCTTTCTCTCGTCGGGAAGCTGAGGAATTGAGTCTCTGAGCTCCTTTAACTTTTCCTCGGGCATTACTATGGGAGCAAGGTCCGGGTCGGGGAAATAGCGATAGTCGTTGGCGTCCTCTTTTTTACGCATGGAGTAGGTTTTTCCGCTTGCCTGGTCGTAGCGTCTTGTCTCCTGAATTATCGTTCCGCCTTTTTCTATTTCCTCAACCTGTCTTTTATACTCGTATTCAATGGCTTTCTGTATAAAAGTAAAGGAGTTAAGGTTTTTCATTTCCGTTCTTGTGCCGAATTTGTCGCTGCCTTTCTTTCTGACCGAAAGGTTTACGTCACATCTCATGGAGCCTTCCTGCATTTTGCAGTCGGAAATTCCCGTATAAAGAATTATTGCCCTGAGCTTTTTAAAATACGCAACAGCTTCCTCGGCGCTTCTTATATCAGGCTCCGAGACAATCTCTATAAGAGGAACGCCGCAGCGGTTGCAGTCCACCATTGTGCCCTTGTCGGGAACATGAACAAGCTTTCCTGCGTCCTCCTCAATGTGTATTCTCGTTATGCCGATTTTCTTTGTGCCGTTTTCGCCCTCGATTTCAAGCCAGCCGTGCTCACACAGGGGCAAATCATACTGTGAAATCTGATACGCCTTGGGCAAATCGGGATAAAAATAGTTTTTTCTGTCCTGCTTTGAATATTTGGCGATGGTGCAGTTTGTAGCCATTCCCGCCTTTATGGCATACTCCACAACCTTTTTGTTGAGCACCGGAAGAGTTCCCGGCATACCCATACATACGGGACAGCACTGAGTATTGGGCTCGGCGCCGAAGGTGGTGGGACAGCCGCAGAAAATCTTTGTTTTCGTGCCCAGCTCGCAGTGAACCTCAAGTCCTATGACCATTTCATAATCTTTTATCATATTCATTTTAATTCACTCCTTACTTTACATAGTTTTCAAAAGCGCAGCCCGCTTTTATTATCGTCTTTTCGTCGAAGGCTTTTCCTATAAGCTGCATTCCTACGGGCATATTGCCCCTGTCTTTGCCGCACTCCATTGAAATCGCCGGCAGTCCCGCTATATTTACGGGAACGGTATAAATATCGCCTAAATACATTTCAACGGGATCAGCCGTTTTCTCTCCGATTTTATATGCAACCGTAGGAGCTACCGGAGAAATTATAAAGTCGTGATTCTTAAAAATCTTATTGAAATCGTTTATTATAAGAGTTCTTACCTGAAGAGCCTTTTTATAGTAAGCGTCGTAATATCCTGAGGAAAGAGCGAAGGAACCCAGCATTATACGGCGTTTAACCTCTTTGCCGAAGCCCTGACTTCTTGTGTTTTTATAAAGGTCGTCCATTTCCTCGTAGTCGTCGGCGCGGTAGCCGTAGCGGACGCCGTCGAATCTGGCGAGATTTGATGAAGCCTCGGAGGAAGATATTACGTAATATGCGGGAAGGGCGTATTCCATTGCCGGAATTGAAACCTCTTCTATATTCACTCCCATTTTTTCAAAGGCTTTCGCGGCGTTTAACACAGCTTCCTTTACTTCGGGATTTATTCCCTCTCCGAAATACTCCTTGGGGAGAGCCGCCGTCATGCCCTTTACGCCGTCGTTTATGCCCAATGTAAAATCATCGTATTTCATGTTTACCGATGTGGAGTCAAAAGGATCATGGCCTGCTATTGCGTTTAAAACTATCGCCGCGTCCTCAACTGTTTTGGTAAGAGGGCCTATCTGGTCAAGAGACGAAGCGAAGGCTACAAGTCCGTTTCTGGAAACTGTGCCGTAAGTGGGCTTAAGTCCTACAACTCCGCAGAACGCCGCAGGCTGGCGGATAGAGCCGCCTGTATCCGAGCCTAAAGTAAATGCGGCTTCGTTTGCCGCAACAGCTGCGGCTGAGCCTCCGGAAGATCCTCCGGGAACGCAGGCAGTATTTCTGGGATTTTTGGTAACCTTAAAAGCGGAATTTTCAGTGGTTGAGCCCATGGCGAATTCGTCCATGTTCATTTTGCCCAGCATAACGGCATTCTGACCCAGCATTTTTTTTGTTACAAAGGCGTCGTAGGGAGGATTGAAATTATAAAGCATTTTCGACGCACAAGAGGTTATGCTACCCTTGGTGCAAATATTGTCCTTCATGCCGTAGGGAATACCCGTAAGAGGCTTTGCGTCGCCGTTTTTTAAGGCTTCGTCGGCTTCCTCCGCCTGCTTCATTGCAACATCCTGTGTAAGACGGATATACGCGTTTATTTCACCGTCTGTTTTTTCTATTTTATCAAAATAAGCCTTGGCGGCTTCAACTGAAGACACTTCCCTGTTTCTGAGCTTCTCCTGAAGCTCCTTTACGGTTAATTCAGTAATATTCATATTATCATTCCTTTCAGAGAAATTAAGTTTTGAAATAAATCATCATTCAAAGGTTTTGGGAACAGTCATATAACCGTCTTCCTTTGTAGGAGCGTTTGAAAGAAGGTTATCCCTGTCCTCGCTGTTTGTAACCTCGTCTTCTCTGAATACGTTATTTATAGGCACAATATGAGCCGTTACGGGCACTCCGTCGGTATTTATTCCGGCTAACCTGTCGGCAAAATCTATAATGGCGCCCAACTCGGATTTCATTTCCTTTTTCTCCTGAGGCGTCAGCTTAAGCTTGGCAAGATTTGCAACGCCGTCAACATCAATTTCGGCTTTCTTCGCCTTTTTGGCACTGTTTGCCGTACCCTGCTCCTCTTCTCCGAAGACGCCCAGCTTTAATACTTCAAGCTGTTCCCTGTCAACATAGTCGGGAGCGCCGGTCATGGGACAGGAAGCGTCCTTGATTTTCGGGAAAGCTATTACCTCACGGAGAGAATCGGCGCCCACAAGAAGCATTACAAGCCTGTCAAGACCGAAAGCGAAGCCCGCATGAGGAGGAGTTCCGTATTTAAAGGCATTTACCATAAATCCGAAACGGTTTTCGATTTGCTCATCGTCAAAGCCCAGAGCCTCAAACATTTTTGTCTGCACATCGGGCTTATGGATTCTTACGGAGCCGCTTCCCAGCTCAATGCCGTTGAGAACCACGTCATAAGCCTGAGCTCTTACTCTGCCGGGGTCGGTCATAAGGTACTCTACATCCTCTTCGTAAGGCATCGTAAAGGGATGATGGGTAGCCATAAAGCGGTTTTCCTCTTCGCTCCACTCAAACTGAGGGAAATCCGTTACTATTAAAAACTGATAATCGTTTTCTTTTCTTAAATTCTGAATATCGGCAACATCAAGTCTTAAATTTCCCAAAACTTTTCTTACGGTTTTAAGCTTGTCGGCGCAGAAGAGAATAAAATCTCCCTTTTCAGCCTTTACCGCCTTAATAATAGCGTCGATATCCTCTTTTGAGAAAAATTTATTAAGAAGCGAATAAACCTCGCCGTCGGGTCTTATCATTATCCACGCCATGCCCTTGGCACCGTAGCTCAGCGCCTTTTCGGTAAGGTTTTCTATAACCGTTCTTGTAAATTCGGCGCCGCCCTTAACATTAATTGCTCTTACAACCCCTCCGTCGTCAACGGCTTTTCTGAATACGGAAAAACTGCATACCTTTGCAATGTCGCTTATATCAACAATGGGCAAATCAAATCTTAAATCCGGCTTATCGCTGCCGTAGGTGTCCATGCAGTAAGTCCATGTCATTCTGGGGAAGGTATAGTCGATTTCCCTGCCCATGGTCTCTTTGAAAATATATTTAAAAAGCTTTTCAAGATGAACGAGAACATCCTCCTGGTCAACAAAGGACATTTCCATATCAACCTGAGTAAACTCCGGCTGTCTGTCGGCTCTTAAATCCTCGTCACGGAAGCATCTTGCAACCTGATAATATTTATCAATACCCCCGACCATAAGCATCTGCTTGAAAATCTGAGGAGACTGGGGCAGCGCGTAAAATGTTCCGGGATGAACTCTTGAGGGGACAAGATAATCTCTGGCGCCTTCGGGAGTTGACTTCATAAGCATGGGAGTTTCCACGCATATAAAACCGTCATTGTCAAGGTAATCCTGAGTTACCTTCTGAACCTTATGACGGAATCTTAAATTCTTTATCATAGGCTGACGGCGGAGATCAAGGAATCTGTATTTAAGACGGAGATCCTCACGGACAACCTCGTCGTCGTCAAGAGAAAAAGGCAGAGTTTCGGAAGTTGAAATAAGCTCAATATGATCCGCCATAAGCTCAACGGTGCCCGTAGCTATTTTCGGGTTTACCGTTTCCCGGTCACGGAGCCTTATCATTCCCTCTACAAGTATAACCGACTGATTTTTAAGTCCCTCCGCAACGGCAAATTCCTCAGGCTTCAGGTTCTGGGCGTTGAAAACCACCTGAAGAACCCCTTCGCGATCCCTTAAATCAACGAAAATAACGCCGCCCATGTCGCGCTTTGTAAGCATCCAGCCGCAGCAGACGGCTCTCTGTCCGATATTGCTTTCCCGGACAAGTCCGCAGTAAATTGTTCTTTTCAAAAAGATCTCCCCTTAATAGGTAAAATAAGTATAGTATATGCAAAATACGCAAAAAAATAATAAAAACGCCTTCGCCCCTCTTGGGACGAAAGCGAAAACTTCCGCGGTACCACCCAAATAAACGGAAAAACCGTTCACTCTAAGGCTTCGCAAAAAGCAAAACCCCTCGGCGTTAACGGGCCGGCGCGCCTGAATCTACTTGCATACAAAATGCTTTCGGGCAGGGACTCGGGGATGTTCTTCAGCGGAAAATCCGTACCGCAATTCCAGCTTCTGCGGCTCTCTTTAACATCAGTTTCCGTTTACTCTTCCCGTCACAGTCTTT
>CALYBJ010000017.1 GCA_944412445.1 uncultured Clostridia bacterium | reverse complement strand
AAACTGCAATATAAATCTTGACTTCTTATTGCTGTAAAAATCACGGACTTTTCCGTTGGAAAACTGAGTTAAAATAGGAGTATCCTCGCTGCATACGGTAATAACCGCGTCGGATACAACGATAATTGAAAGAGGTATGGTACTGTACAATTCCTTATCGGTCTGATCCTCAATGGTGGGAATATTAACAAGTATCATGGTATAGTTTTCGTCAACCTCGATACGGGAACGCTCGTCAGCGTCCAAAGCTGCTTTAAGGGCGTCAAGATCAAGGTTATATTTGTTGGAAATTCTGTTAAGCTCGGACTCGCCGGGGGCGACAAGATTTACCCAGCAGCCGGGTTCAGGTCCCGTTAACTCCTCAAGGTAGTTGTTCCTTGTGATGTAACAGTTTGTCATATTATCAAATCCTTTCACGGCCGAACAAAACAAAGCCGTAAAAGGATGTTAAGGCTTTGTTTTATTCAGCGTTTCTTCGCTTTGGAGGTACATTGGTTCCCGGATAAGAGTCGGGTTCCATACAAAATCACTTCCTTGTAAATGTAATACGGCATAAAAATATATCTATGGATTTTTCCGAAGCGAAAGGAGATATCCGTATCGCCTGAATGAACATACCGCATAGACATATTATTACTGTTAATATTTTATAATACACATCGGCTTTTGTCAAGAAATTAAAAATTAAACCTGCAAAAAAATGAAGGGAATAAAGGGGAGTATTTCAGACAAGATTTATATAGTATGGGCATATATCCTCATAAAAGCCGCTGTCGGTTCTGAAGCCGCCTTCGATTGTTCCCAGAGGCTTAAAGCCAAGCTTTTCATAGAGATGCCGGGCAGGAGCGTTTGTTTTTACCACTGCGTTGAACTGCAAAATTCTGAAGCCGTAAGAGGGAGCGGTTTTAATGCAGTCTTTCACAAGCTTTTCACCTATGTGCATATTTCTTGAAGAAGAGGAAACGGCGTAGCTGGCGTTTGAAATGTGAGAGCATCTGCCCACATTGTTAGGATGAAGTATGTATAATCCTAAGATTTTTCCGGAGTCTGAGTTTACCGCGACACCGCAGTGCGACTGAGAGTTAAAAAACAGCGGAGCGGTTTCGACCGTAAGACATTCTTCCTGTGGGAAAGCAGCACCCGCTCTGACTACTTCGTTCCAGATTTCCGTCATTTGCGGAATATCCTCTTTACTGAATTTTCTGACTGTAATATTCGTAAAAATCAATCCTTTAAAAATTTCTTTTACTGTTATTTCAGCTTTTCAGGTTGTCGGAAAGGCCTAAAAGAAAATCAGCCGAAATATTAAAATAAATGCAGTAATTTTTTATATCCTCAATGTTAGGCTCACAGTCGCCTGTTTCAAGCCGTGAAATTTTTCTTTGATTTGTGCCTAAAATTTCTGCAATATCTGTCTGGTTAAGGTCCCTGTCCTCACGGAGGGCTCTTATTCTTTCGCTGAATAAGCTCATATTTCCGCCTGCTTTTTAATAGTATTACCGTAAAATTATAAAATAGACGGAAAACATCTATTGACTTTTAGACGGAAAAAAGTCTAAAATAACCATAACAGTATTTTTATATTGCTTTTATGACAATTATACTGTATATTTAAGAAAAAATCAACAGGAGGGATTTTGGTTGGGAGTAATACTGAGAGCCGAAAATCTTACAAAAACCTTTAAGCTGTCGGCGAAACAGCAGAAGATAGAGAAAACAAATGTAAAAATAAGAACTGCGGTAAAAAATTTATCATTCAGCGTAAACGAGGGAGAAATTTTCGGGCTTTTGGGACCTAACGGAGCCGGAAAGACAACCACCCTCAGAATGCTTGCAACCCTTATTAAGCCAGATTCGGGAGACGGAACGGTAGACGGGGCAAGTATTGTAAGGGAGCCTGAAAAGGTCAGGAGCCGAATAGGCTTTCTTACAAGCGAATTAAAGCTTGAAGACTTTTTTACGCCGAATTACTTATATGATTTCTTTTCGGAGCTTCACGGAGTGCCTGCGGATGTGAGGAACGACAGGAAAAAAAGGCTTTTTTCAACATTCGGAATCGGGGAATTTGCAGAAGTCAAGGTAGGGGAGCTGTCAACGGGAATGAAGCAGAAGGCGTCTCTGGCAATAGCTCTTGTGCATGACCCCTCCGTAATAATATTTGACGAGCCAACAAACGGGCTTGATGTAATAACGGCGAAGGTTGTAACTGATTTTCTTGAGGAGCTTAAAAAAGAGGGAAAAACGGTAATAGTGTCAACTCATATTTTCAGTCTGGCAGAGAAGCTGTGCGACAGAGTTGGGATTATAATTCAGGGAGAGATGGCGGCTCTGGGCACTCTTGAACAGGTTCAGGGGGGAAAAAGCCTTGAGGACAGCTTTTTTGACATATATTCGGAAAGGATGGGAGGCAGCGTATGAAAAGCACGGTTTTCACAATATTCAAAAAAGAGCTTAAAAGATTTTTCAGCGACAAAAGAATGGCTGTTACAACAATTCTGCTTCCGGGACTTATGATTTTTGTAATGTATAACTTTATGGGCAGCGCAATATCCAATATTGCGAATGTTGACGAAAATCAATCTGTATACATAAGCGCAGTAAATATTCCTGAAAGTATGGAAGCGGTATTTTCTCAGTGGGGAATAGAAACAGATATCATAAGCGAAAATGATATACAGACCGCAAAGGACGCTGTTTCCGCCGGAGGAGATATAAGCGCGCTTGTGATATTTCCTGAAAATTTTGAAAAAAGCGCAGCGGAATACGATGTGTCTGAAGGGGGAAAAGCGCCCAATATCGAAATATATTACAATTCAGCAGATACGGCGTCGTTAACGGTATACAGTATGCTGACTGAAATTTTTGACAGCTACGAATCGTCCATGGCAAACAAGTTTGACATAAACAACAGCGATACGGATTATGATTTATCCTCTGACAGGGATATTACCGCCACCGTATTTTCAACGCTGCTGCCGCTTCTTATGCTTGTTTTCCTTTACAGCGGATGTATGGCGGTGGGAATTGAGTCCATAGCGGGAGAGAAGGAGAGGGGTACGATAGCCACGCTTCTTGTAACTCCGGCAAAAAGAAGCCATATTGCCGTCGGAAAAATAGGCGCCCTTGCGATAATAGCCCTTTTAAGCGGAGCTTCCAGCGCCATAGGCACCCTGTCGTCACTGCCGAAGCTTATGGCAGGCGCAGCTCAGGAAATCAGCGGAAGCTTTTATACGGCGTCGGATTATATTCTTCTGGCGTTAGTAATACTGTCAACGGTGCTTGTGCTTATAACAATAATCTCAATAGTTTCCGCATTTGCCAAAACGGTAAAGGAAGCCCAGTCTTATGTGCTTCCTGTAATGATAATCGTAATGCTTGCGGGAATAACGGGAATGTTCGGAGAGGCAAAAACGGAAATATTTTATTACATGATACCCATATACAACAGCGTGCAGAGCATGGTAGGAATATTTTCCTTTAATATCAGCTATGCCCATATTGCGGTAACTGTCGGCGCAAATATAATCGCCGCCGGAATAGGAGTATTTATTCTTACAAGGCTTTTCGGCAGTGAAAGGGTTATGTTTTCAAAATAATCAAAGCAAGAAAAAAATCAACCGTATCTGATGATTCAGGTACGGTTTCTGATTTTTAGTTATAAACATGAAAATAAAAACATAAAATTTACCGAATATGGCAAAGGGAGAATAGTATGAGAATAAAAAATTCAGCCTTAGCTGTAACAATTTTATGTTTGGGAGCAGTGATAGTAATGACCGGAATTTCGGGCGGCAGAGAAGAAACGAAAATAAACGGCGCTGAGGAAAGCGCTGAAAGCAGAACACAGGGAGAAGCGGTATTCCGGGCTTCGGAAGAAGAATACATAAGGCTTTTTAATCAGTGGGTGAACACCACGAAAAACAGGGACGGAGAGCTGACAGTGCACCGCAAGGAGGATTTTGATGTTAATGTAACGGAATGTACGGGAGGCAGCATAGGCTCGTCGGCGCTTAATAAAATAATATCGCTTTTTATAAAGCCCTCGGATGAAATACTGCTGTTCAGCGACGGAAAAGGCACTGCAAAGGACGGAAAAACGGTGTCGCTGCTGCTGCCGTTAAGAGGCTCGTGCTGTTTGACTTCTCAGGGAGTATCTCAAATTAAAAAGTACAGAGAGGACGGAAGCGATGTAATATACATTAAGCTTGTAAAGGAAACAGCCGGACTTAATGAGAAGCCTGCGGCGAACAGCTCCTGCGCCGGTTATTTTGATACGGGCAGCATAAATATGACAATGGGGAAAATTACAGATATTACGGTAGATTATACAGGCACGGAAATAAAAGCAAAGGCAAATGATAAAGGATATATTGAGCAGATAGAGTATACGGTTCCCTTTGAAGCGTCGGGAAAAGCGAAAATAGGACTTGTGCAGTGTCAGGGCAGTGTAACGGGCACACAAAGAGAGGCATGGATAATAAAATGGTAAAAAATTAAAAGGCGAAGAAAATTTTATGGACAAATGTATATTTTTCAGGAGAAAAAATACATAAATCTCTTGCCTTTTGTTTATAATTTTTGTTATAATATTAAAGAATATAAAAACAAAAAAGCAGGAGATAAAAATGAAAAATTTACCTATTTGGCAGGACATCAGCATTTTCAGTATTAATACCGAAAAAAGATCGGCGGCAGGTTTTCCTCTTGATACGGAAACGGGAGAAAAGAAAACAAGAAGTCTTAACGGAATATGGAAGTTCAGATTTCTTGAGGGCAGCGACAATATTCCTCAGGATTATAAAAATCCGGAGTTTAACGCAGAGGCGTTTGACGATTTAGAGGTGCCCAGCGAGTGGCAGATAAAGGGCTACGGAACGCCTATATATACAAACATCAATTATCCCACTCCTATTTCCAAGGTTAACATACCTCATATAAACGACGCTAAAAATCCCTGCGGACTTTATATAAAGGACTTTGACCTTGAGGAAACAAAGGATAATGTGTTTATACATTTCGGAGGAATTAACTCCTGCGGAGAAGTATATGTAAACGGAAAGTTTGCGGGCTATTCTCAGGACACCTTTGATGAAACGGAATACGATATAACAAAGCTGGTAAAGCCGGGCAGAAACAGACTTGCAGTAACGGTTCATCAGTTCTGTGACGGAAGCTACCTTGAGGACCAGGATATGTGGAGACTGTCGGGAATCTTCAGGGATGTAAACCTTGTATTTAAGCCCAAGGCATACATACAGGATTATTTTATAAGAAGCGAGTTTTCCTGCAATTACAGCAAGGCTGAATTTAAAATTGATGTTAATTTGGAAACAAGAGGAGCTTCTTTTGCCGGGGGCACGGTAAATGTTAAGATACTGGATGGGCAGGGCAGAATTTTTGCCGAAACCGACCTTCCCGCAAAGGAGATGAAGGACAGCGAATCAGTTACCCTGAAAGGCTCGGTAAATGCAGAAAACTTTACTCTTTGGAGCCACGAAAATCCTTATCTTTATACTGTAAAGGTAACACTTCTTGAAAACGGCAAAGGGGTAGATTTAAGAGAGCATAAATACGGCTTCAGGGAAATTAAAATCGAAAAATATAACGCGCAGACAAAAAGAGGACCCTTTATACTTCTTAACGGCGTGCCTCTTAAAATCTGCGGCGTAAACAGGCATGATTTCCATCCGGAATACGGTCATGCCGTTCCGGAATCAATCACAAGAGCCGACCTTGAAATGCTTAAGGAGAGCAACATTACAAATGTAAGAACTTGTCACTATCCCAATTCAAGAAGATTTTATGAGCTTTGCGACGAGATAGGAATACTTGTAATGAGCGAAAACAACCTTGAAACTCACGGTCTTGCCATGTTTATACCGGGAAGCAATCCCAAGTGGAGCCGTCAGTGCTGCTACAGAATGGAAAACATGGTAAACTCCTATAAGAATCATTCATGTATAATATTCTGGTCCTTGGGAAATGAAAGCGGCAACGGAAAAACCTTTGCAGATATGAAGGAAGCCGCTCTTAAAATAGATACCACAAGACCTATACATTATGAGCCTGACGCTCATGTTGAAGTATCTGATGTATTAAGCGAAATGTATACGGTTCAGACGGAAATGGCTGAAATCGGAGAGAACAAGACGCATATACACTCAAGAGCCTTGTGGAATCTGGGAAAGGGCTATAAGCTCACGCCTGAAATGTACAGGGACAAGCCCTTTATACAGTGCGAATACAGCCACGCAATGGGCAACAGTATGGGCAATTTCGCCGATTACTGGAATGATTTCAAGAAATATGACAGACTGGCAGGCGGCTATATCTGGGACTTTGCGGACCAGGCGATACTTACAAAGACTCCTGACGGAAAGGACAAATGGAATTACGGCGGCGACTTCGGGGACAAGCCCAACGACGGCAACTTTGCCTTTAACGGAGTTTTCAGAGGAGACCGTTCGCCGAATCCTCACTATTATGAGGTGGTAAAATGCTATCAGCAGGCTGATTTCACCTTAAAGGATAATAAGGTAACAATCCTTAACAGATTTATGTTTACATCTCTTAAGGAATTTAAGCTTAAAATGGTTTTGGGCAACCAGCAGGGAGCAATTGCCGAAGAGACAGTATCACTTCCCGATACAAAGCATCTTGAAACTGCCGAAATCACTGTCCCCTTTGATATCAAAACAGCCGGCGAAGAGGTTCTTGATGTATACCTGATTCTTGACAGCGATATGATGAGCCTTAAAAAGGGACATGTCATGGCAAGAGAGCAGTTTGTATTAGGCAAATACGACTATATTTCCGTTCCGGTAAATACCGGAAAGAAGCTTAAGCTTATGGAGTCCTCGGAAAATTATATTGCCGCGGGAGAAAACTTCTCGGTAGGCTTTTCAAAGAAAACCGGCGAGCTTTATTCCTATGTACTTGGTGATACGGAGTGCATAAAATCCGGAGTCAGACCTTGCTTCGGCAGAGCCAACACCGATAACGAGAGGATAGCACAGATACCCTTTGAGGCAGTAAGAACTCTTATCGGATTAAACGCATTTAAGAGCGCGTCGGAAATGCTGAGACCTGTTTCCGTAAAGGCGGAGGAATACGGCGACGGAATAAAGGTTGATGTTGCATGGGTTACAAAGTATGTAGGAAATGTAAAGACTCAGTATATTGTAACGCCTGAGGGAAAAGTTGAGGCAAAATTAAAGTGTAAGAATATAATTCCTCTGGATATGCCCAGATACGGATTGACCTTTGAGCTTCAGAAGGGAATAGACGGAGTAAAATATTACGGAAAAGGACCTCATGAAAACTACTGCGACAGAAAAACAGGAGCTTATTTAGGTGTATACACCTTTGACAAATGCGAGGATTTCATTCATGATTACCTTTATCCTCAGGAAAACGGCAACCGCTGTGATGTCAGATGGCTTGAGGTAGGAAAGAATATCGTATTAAGAGTTGACGCAGTTGACAAGCCCTTTGAAGCCGGAGTACATCCATATACCTTAAAGGAGCTTGATGAAGCGGATCATTCCTGCTATCTGCCCAGACGGGATACCCTTACCGTAAACATTGACGGAGGACAGCACGGCGTAGGCGGCGATGTTCCTGCTGTTGCGACCTTAAAGCCACAGTACAAGCTTCCCAAATACAAGGATCTGGAATTTACCTGCTGTATTTCTTTTATAAAGAAATAATTGTATGGGGTATTGAGATAAAAAATACTTGATTTTTTCTTTGGGATAATGTATGATTAAGTAGTGTAGTTAACAATACGCAAAAACATTAAAAAAGGTGATTATTTTGAAAAAGGCATTGTATGCAATTTTGGCTTTGGTACTTTGCATCTCCGTAGTATTCGCCGGCTGTGCGAATAATCCCGATGACGATGTTAAGGGCGGAGTTTCGGAAAATGCAGATACTGAAGAAGAGGCGGCAGTAGTATTAAGCGACAATAAGATTGAAGAGGGCGAAGAGACCTCTCAGGCTGATTTAGGCACGGAGGTTGAGCTTTTTATCGGCGGAACTTATTATCTTGAGGGTACCATTTACAGCTCCGGACAGGCTCTTCCCGCGAAGCTTGCAACAGACGGAAAGAATGTTCAGTGCACAACTGAGGTGTACGGTATTCGTATAGGCTTCCTTCTTCTTGATGATAATACATTTATAACGCTGCCCTCAGAAAATGTTTATACAGAGTTATCACAGACTCTCGTCAGCGCTATCGGTATTGATGATTTTGATGTATCCGAGCTTCAGGGATTAAAGCCGGGAGAGGAAACAGAGCAGGCGACAATAAAGCAGTTTGCCGTAACAATCAACGGAGATGCCGGACTTTGCACTGAATATAGCTATAAAGATTCAACTATAAAGCTTTATTCAATAGGTGATAAGCTTGTTCAGGTTGACAACTATGACACAACCGGAAAAATCACAATGCAGATGGTTATAAGCAGTATAGCAAAGGATATTCCTTCAGACCAGCTTACGCTTAAAGGTCTTAGCGACTCATCCGTTACATCCTTTATTTCATCCTTTATGAAGCTTGCAACAAACGCAGTAGCATGATGAATCAAGGGAAGGTTGCCGTAGTTACCGGCGGCGCTTCCGGAATCGGAGAGGCTGTTGTCCGCAGATTATGCGAAGACGGTTATTCGGTTGCAATAAATTACAACAGCTCTGAAGCGAAGGCTGAAGCTTTGGCTTCAGAGCTTTCCTTATCCGGTTATACGGTTGGAATTTATAAAGCCGATGTATCAGATTCAACGGAAGCAAATGAAATGATAAAGAAAATCAATAATGAAATGGGAGAACCCTGTCTGCTTGTAAACAATTCGGGAATAGCTCAGCAAAAGCTTTTTACCGACATAACCGACGAGGACTGGAGCAGGATGATAGGTGTAAATCTCACAGGTCCGTTTAATATGTCCAGAGCTGTATTGCCGTATATGATACATGAAAAAAAGGGAGTAATAATAAATATTTCTTCCATGTGGGGACAGACAGGCGGCTCCTGTGAGGTTCATTATTCCGCAGCAAAGGCAGGATTGATAGGACTTACAAAGGCTCTTGCCAAGGAGACGGCGCCTTCCGGAATACGGGTAAACTGTATTGCTCCGGGATGCGTCAATACGAATATGATGTCATCATTTTCCCAAGAGGACAAAAAAGCCCTTTGTCAGGAGATTCCTCAGGAGAGAATAGGAGAGCCTTATGAAATAGCCTCCGCAGTAGCTTTTTTAGCTTCTGATGACGCGTCATATATAACGGGACAGGTTTTAGGCGTAAACGGCGGAATGGTAATATAAAGCATATAAAAAAACGGTCGCAGAAGCGGCCGTTTTTGAATTTTAAATTTGCTTTATAAATCAGCTTTCAGTAGGGATGAACTTATTGTGAATAGCGAGAACGGCTTTGTCGGCGTCTGCTTTGTCAATAAGAACCGAGATTTTAATTTCGCTGGTGGAAATCATCTGAATGTTTATGTTCTGCTCGTAAAGCGCCTCAAACATCATAGCGGCAGCGCCGGGATGAGTTTCCATTCCTGCGCCGACAACCGAAACCTTGGCGATTTCAGTGTCGCATACAATGTTTTTGCCCTGAAGCTCGGCAATCTCATTGAGGAGATTGATGGCATCCTCGGCGCAGTCCATTGAAACGGTAAAGGCAATATCCTTTGAACCCTCTCTGCCTACGGACTGAAGGATAATGTCAACATTGATATTTTTGGCGGCAAGCTTTCCGAAAATTCTGAAAGCGATTCCGGGGATATCGGGTAAGTCGATAATTGATATCCTTGCAACGTTAGTATCCTTAGTTACACCTCTGACAAGCATTTTTTCCATATTGGCAACCTCCTTAACAATCGTACCGGGAACTCTCTTAAGACTTGAGAGAACTTCAATTTCAACATTATATTTTTTGCCCATTTCAACAGAGCGGTTATTAAGAACCTGAGCGCCTAATGTAGCAAGCTCAAGCATTTCGTCATAAGTGATTTCCGTAAGCTTTTTAGCGCCGGGAACCTTTCTGGGGTCGGCGGTAAAAACGCCTTCAACATCGGTGAATATCTGGCATTTGTCGGCGTGAAGAGCAGCGGCCAAAGCAACTGCGCTTGTATCTGAACCGCCTCTGCCGAGGGTTGTAATGTCGTCGTATTTATTAATGCCCTGGAAGCCGGCAACAACAACAATCTGATGCTTGTCAACAGCGGCTTTTACTCTGTTAGCCTTAATGGTCTTAATGCGGGCGGAAGAGTATGCGGAATTTGTCTGGAAGCCTGCCTGCCAGCCTAACATTGAAACAACAGGGCAGCCTATTTTTTCAATAGCCATAGCAAGAAGAGATATAGAAATCTGTTCTCCTGCGGAAAGAAGCATATCCATTTCTCTTTTTGAGGCATGGGTGTTGATTTCCCTTGCCTTTTCGATAAGGTCGTCGGTTGTGTCGCCCTGAGCGGAAACAACTACGATAACATCGTTGCCGGCTTTATATGTTTCGGTAACAATATTAGCCACATTCATGACTCTTTCGGCGTTTGCAACAGAACTGCCGCCGAATTTCTGAACTATGAGTCCCATAATATTTTCCTTTCGTAAATGGTTTCTGATATATTTTAATCAGTAATCAGTAATTTGTGATTCTGATAAATGAAACGGGAGCAAAAGAGGAGATATTTTGAAGCTTGTCTCTGATTTCGCCTTCGGGAAGGGGATTTGTAACGACGGCAAGCTCGTTTTCGGGAGCGTTTTCTCTTGAAAGAACTCTTACAGCGCCGATTTTTTCATTAATGGCTTTAATCGCTTCCTCTCTGTTCTCAGCGGTGCCTCTTACATACATTGCCGCAGACTGTTCCCTGTAATTGATTACATAATTTTCCTGAGCGTCGTCCCAGCCGAAGTTTTTCTTTTTAAGAGTATGCTTTGCGGCGTCGATAACATCAGCCACAACCGCGCTGGCAGTAGGCATTTTTCCGGCTCCTCTGCCGTAGAAAACAACATCGCCTGTTGCGTCGCCTCTTACAAGAACAGCGTTGAAAACATCGTCAACGGAAGCTAACTGGCTGCGCTTCTGAACAAAAGCCGGTCCTACGGTAACAGAAATTTTATCATCACCGATTTTTTTTGCGGCAGCGATAAGCTTTATAACGCCTCCCCAGGATTTTGCGTATTCAACATCGGCGGAAGAAATATTTCTTATGCCCTCGGTATGTACATCCTTGGGGTAAACGTGCTTTCCGAAGCAGAGAGCCGCAAGAATACAAATTTTTCTGCAGGCGTCGTGACCGTCAACATCGGCGGTGGGATCTTTTTCGGCGTATCCTAATTCCTGAGCGTTTTTAAGTGCGTCCTCAAAGGAAACGTCCTCGGTAATCATTTTGGTAAGTATATAGTTTGTGGTGCCGTTTAAAATGCCGGCGATTTCGTCGATTTCATTTGCGGCGAGACACTGGGTAATAGGTCTTATAATAGGAATACCGCCGCCTACGCTGGCTTCAAATAAAAAGTTAACATTTTTTTCTTTTGCAATTGTAAGAAGCTCAAAGCCTTTTTCCGCAACAAGCTCCTTATTGGAGGTAACAACGCTTTTTCCTGCCAGGAGAAGCTTTTTTACAAAGTCATAGGCAAAGGTTATTCCGCCCATTGTTTCAACAACAATCTGAACCTCCGGGTCATTAAGAATAATGTTGAAATCCTTTACGAATTTATCCTTGTAGGGGCTGTCGGGGAAATCTCTTATATCAAGAATATACTTTAAATCAAGAGAATCCTGCATGCTTTTTTTTACAATGCTGTGGTGGTTTTTATAGAGCAGCTCGACAACGCCTGAGCCTACAGTTCCGAAACCCATAACCGCTACATACATTTATATCATCTCCTTCATATCAGAAAACCTTTATTTTTATTAACTATATCATTATATTTTATTTTTCAGGCAAAGTAAAGAATTATTTTTCCAGTCCGGCGGAAATTCTTAAAATAGTTCTTGCGTCGGAAGCGGTGATTTTTCCGTCCGAGTCCATATCGCCGGCTTCTGTCTGCTCCTGAGTCAGCTCCTGAAGCTTGGCGGAAGCTCTGAGGGCAAGCCTTGCGTCGGCAGCTGTAATTTGTCCGTCACCGGAAACATCTCCCTGTAAATAGGGCTTGTTTTCAGCAACAACAAACAAGCCTGTAAGCTCCGTTACGCAGTAAAGGGAGTTTTCATTTGGAAGCCACTGAAGACGGGACATTATGCCGTCAGGAGTGACATGATAAAGCTCGCAGTAATTCAGATTAAAGCCGCCTGCCGAAAAAATAAATGTGTTTGTGTTTTTCACCGTATATTCTTTGCCGTTCTGCATAAGCAGAACATTGTAAAGTGAAAATTCAGTGTTTTTGCCCAACTGTTTCTGCACTGCTCCATAGACGGAGCCGTTTACTATTTCGTAGGCAGTTAAAGCTATATCATGCGGCAGAGGCGAGTTAACGGGGATTATAAGAGAAATTCCCGTTGACTGGCTGGTAATAATTTTAATTTTATTAATTTCAACAGTAACCTTAAAGGTTTCGGAAACAACATTGTCCTTATAGTACCTGAGACAGAAAACCGAGGTTTCCTCTATAAGAAACTGACCGCCGGAAACATCTGAAAGAATATTCCATGATTTACCGTCGTCAAGGCTGTATTCATAGTAGTCTATTTGTCCGTTCATTTCCGAAGGGGTAGTTATAACCACTGTTTTAGTGTCGTCGCTGTTTTCATTAACCGTAACCCATACGGGAGCTGTCAGCTTATCTTCTCCTGAGGAAATAATAATAAAATTAAATCCTATTGATATGCACAGCAGAACGGTTAAAACAACGGAAAAATATTTTTTCACCCTCTGATCTCCTATAAAGAGGCAGAATCAGTCCTTATAACCGTTGGGGTTATTCTTCTGCCATCTCCATGCGTCCGCACACATTTGGTTAACATCTCTTTCTGCTTTCCAGCCGAGAACTTTATAAGCTTTTTCCGCGTTAGCGTATGAGTATGCAACGTCGCCGGATCTCGGCTCTGTAATTTTATAAGGAATATCAATTCCCGTGGCTTTTGAGAAAGCCTTTATAAGCTCAATAACGCTGATGCCGTGACCGGTGCCGAGATTGAATATTTCAACGCCTTTGTTTTTAAGAATATAGTCGATAGCCTTTACATGGCCCTTTGCAAGGTCAACAACGTGAATATAGTCTCTTACGCCTGTGCCGTCGGGAGTATCATAGCAGTCTCCGAAAACATTAACGCACTCTCTTTTTCCAATTGCAACCTGAGAAATATATGGCATAAGGTTATTGGGGAAGCTGGGGGCTTCGCCGATAAGGCCGCTTTCGTGGGCGCCTACGGGGTTGAAATAGCGGAGAAGAACAACACGCCATTCATTATCGGCTTTGTAAATATCCTGTAGAATATTTTCTATATAAAGCTTTGTTGTGCCGTAGGGATTTGTTGTTGTTCCTGTTTTCATTGTTTCCACAAAGGGAACCTTATTTTCTTCGCCGTAAACGGTGGCAGAGGAGCTGAATACAATGGTTTTGCAGCCGTTTTCTCTCATAACCTCAAGAAGGCTTATTGTGCCGCCTATGTTGTTGTCGTAGTATTCCAGAGGCTTCTGGCAGGATTCGCCTACGGCTTTAAGTCCTGCGAAATGAATAACGGCTTCAACTGTGTTTTCTTTAAAGATTTTGTCAAGGCCTTCCTTGTCGCGGATGTCACACTCATAGTATTTAAAGTCCTTGCCTGTAATTTTTTTTACTCTTTCCAAAGCTTCGGGACAGCTGTTGACATAGTTGTCCAGAACAACGATATCATAGCCTGACTCAAGAAGCTCCACGCAAGTGTGAGAACCGATATATCCGGCTCCGCCTGTAATTAAGATTGACATTTAAAAGACACCTTTCATATATAAATTGCTGACAAAAAATATCAGGATAATATATTTTAAGCCGAAAGCTTATAAATATTTACCGTTGTAAATAATCGCAAAGCAGGGAGATTTTATATCGTAATCCATAACATAGTCCCTGAAGCGAAGACCTGCTCCCGAAGACAAAACTCTGTCGCCGATGCGCATTTTTGAAACATAGCCGATATTTTCGTTGACTGCGTCGTCATGCTCCAGAATACTTATCCACTCCGACGGGTCATCGGAAAGAACGATTGATGAATCATAGGATTTTATATAATTTTTAATTGATTCCGTTGAAAAGATGGTTGCCGAAATATAGTCCGAGGTATAGCAGTCACTGTAGGAAGCCGCAGAATACAGATAGGACATATCTCTGCCGGTTTCTCCCCAGATGGTTTCGTATGGAGCGGAAACCCCTGCGGAGCAAGCGGAGTAATAGGCGTAAACCACTTCGCCGTTGTATTTTATGTACTGACCCGCAATTTCCTTTGCCACCTGCTTTACATCGTCCCGGCAGTTAGCGTAGCTGTTGACATAGGAGCATCCGCTTACCTTGTAGCCGCTGAATTTCATGTTGGTGTAGGCTGCCACAGCCTGAGCTCTTAAGGCGTTCATATCAAGGGGATCGCCCGATTTTGTGCAGCCGGCAATTTCCATTTGTATTATTCTCGCCAGCATTTCCACAGTGTCAACATCTCTGCCTGCGCATTTGACGGTGGCAGGATAGTTTTCTTTCATTATAATGACATTCCTGTAATAATGCTGAACAATCTGAATGTAGGAGTATCCCGCTCTGGCAAGACCTATTGCGCCAAGCTGACTCATACCTACTCCGTGACCCCAGCCGAAGGAAATGATGGTAAAGCAGTTTTTAAGCTCCATGACCTGAGAAAGGTCCGGGTAGATATACATTTTCTGATTGCTAACAGCAGTGAATGTTCCGCCGTTCTGGTTAATAACAGGAGTTTCTCCGCTGCCGTCGGCGGCGGAAGTTATTATGGACGAGCCGTCAACAAGAGGCGCAGTCTGTGTTTCGGAAATCTCTTCCGATTCCTCAATAATAATATGCTGCTTAATTTGGCTTTCCGCTATGCGGGCGTCGGCAGCGTTAATGACGCCGTCCCTGTTAAGGTCTGCCCTCATTGCAAATGTATCCGAATAATCGGCGGAAAGAGAGGCTGAATAGTTGAGAATATAATTGACATCAGCGGCGGAAACAATGCCGTCTCCCGTAACATCCCCTAAAACTGCGCCGGGCTGAACAGCATCTGCGGCTGCTGCGGCAGAGGTCATAAGTATCAGCGAGGGGATAAATATAAGAATTTTACCTATGATTCCCAAATATCTGTATTTAAAGCAATTAATATTATCTTTAAAATTTTCGTGGGATTTTTTTATAATCATTGGCAATGCACATCCGGAAAGCCCTATGAAAAGAAGGGCAGATTTGAGAATGAGGCCGCAACATAGGTAAAGAAGAATGCTGTTGCGAAAAGAATAAGATAAAGAACGATTCTGTAAGCGTGAATAGCGGGAGAAGGCTTAATATGCTTAAGCTCTTCTGCCGGCACCGGAGGAGCCGATGCGATTTCCTGAGCCAGCATTATAAAAAATTCCGCGACAATGGTTTTCATGAAGTCCTCGTGGCTTTCATCGGGGACGGAGGACATATTTCTTATGGTAGCAGTAGAGTTGTTTGAAATGGTTATTGTGGCGGTATAGTTGCCGTAGGCGTCCTTTTCCCCTTCAACGATTGAAGCGCCGAACTGACATTCATAATATTCCGCGGCATTGACGGCGGAAAGTCTTGAAACATCCTTGTCATATTTTTTCGGGTCGTAAGGAGCGTAGGAAATATGATCGTTAAAACATTCGATTTTTTTGCCTGCATGAGCTATGTATTTGCATACGGAGGTGTTGGAAACAGCAATCTGGGCGCCTGTTAAAAGGAGCTGTTTTTCAAGGATATCAGCGGCAAAAGACATTTCAAATTCGCTGAAATCGGGAAGCCTTGTGCCGTATACATACTGTATGTAAGGGAAGACATACTTTTTCATGGTGATAAAGGTTCTGTCCTCCGACAGAGGCAGGAAGAAAATGCACTGTCTTTTAGATCTTACGGCGAAGCCGGGGAAAAGACCGTCTGCAAGGGGAAAGGGTGTGGCGCTTTTCGGGATAAGAGCGTGCATCATAAATCTTTCGCTGTTTTGCAGTGTGCGGAGTCTTGCGAGAACAGGCTCGCTGTGAACCATTTCAAATTTAAAGATTTTGCATATATTTCTTTTGGCTTCATGATAAATCTTTTCTGCGGCGAAAAGAACTATCATATCGTTGGTTTTCAGCGCTCCGGCAAGCTCCGGAAGACCGCTTTGCACTGTGGGATAAACTGAGGGGGAGTCAACATCGTTTCCCGTAATTGCAGAAAATGAATTTGTTATTACTGATTCAAGTTTTAAATAAGATTGATCAGAGCAATCGCCGAATGCAATCATTTTAACTTTCATTTATAAGTTCCTCTCCTGACTTATGCTTTAGTTATATAAAATTGTTTATTAATTTATACGCGCAGAAAGAAAAATACATACGGGCATCAGGGCTTCCACTGATAAGCGTCGGCGTAAGGGTTGCTTAAATTGTGCTCATCGTACCAGATCTGCGGATATCTTACATTATCGTTCATAACGGCTTTTGAAGTATCAACGGAGGTGCTTTCTCCCTTTCGCACCATTCTGCCTATAACCGCAAGACGGCCCATATCGGTGGCTTTGATTTCATAGGAGCAGGTGGAAAGCGTTATTAAGACATCGTTTTCGTTAATGTCAACGCCTGTGTCGTAAAGCTTTCTTTCATCGAGAGCTTCTATAAACGATAAAAAGCTCTCCTTGCTTGAAAATCCCGTAACATTGTAGTTAAACAGATAGCCGTTGTCGGCTTCGGGATAGCCGTTGGTAATTATAACGGCGTAAACCTTGAAGTAGTAGTCTTCAAAAAGGGTGCTGTACCTGATAACGGGAGATTCCTTAAAGCCGTCTATGGTATAGTATTTTTCAAGCTGGGCAAAGGCAAGACCGTCGGTCATGTTGTGACCGTAAATAGTATTATTTCTGTCGAGAGTTTCGCCTGTGTTGTATCTGTCAAGATAGGCGTTGCCGTATTTATCGTATTCGCCGTAAAAATTGTGTCTTAAATAGAAATCCTGTTCGGCGTCTGTTTCAAGATCCTGCTTTCTCTGAAGTACGCAGGTGTCGATATTTGTGCCGGGGATATTGAGCCAGCCGATTAAATCCTGATTTTTGGCGTAAAGCTCGGCGTATTTTATATTCATGCCGTCAGGGAAGTCAATATCCGGATATTTTGCCTTTATGGCAGCCCACTGAGCGTCCAGGTCGTCTGTGGCGCTTTCCGTATACAGATTCTGTAAGTTATTCTGATTTTCAAGCTGATTCTGATGCTGAATGTAGTTGTCGATAAAGTAGCCGAAGCAAACAAGAACAAGTATGGCGGATATATCCATAATGATTTTTCTGATTACTTCTTTTGCGGGATCGCCTTTCCAGGGAATAATGGTTTTAATTCCTTTTACAAACTTATCCTTGGGCGAGTCCACATAATGTGCATGAACATGGCTTTGAGTTTCTCTTTTTTTTGCTTCCGCTTCCTGATTTGCCGCAACGAGCCTGCTTTTTCCCTTGACATTAATCAGAACATCGTCAGTCAAATCAGCTTTTTTTTCTGAGTCGGAAATTGTTTTTTCGTAGGTTCGTGAAAAGGTTGAGGCGTCGTCCTGTTTAATGGCGGTCTGACTGCTTGCAACGTGCTTAACGTAGGGCTGACTGCCGAAGCCCACAGAGCCTTTGACTGTTTTTTTCGGAAGGTTGGCATTCCGCTGTCTTTTCAAATATATGGGTTCGGTTTCCGGCTCGCTGTATATAACACGCTTTCCCTGAGGACCCTGAGGACTGCTGTCCTGATAGCCGCCGGAATAATTGCTTCCGGGAGCGTAGGCAGGATTGTTGTTTTTAGGATGAAGAGAAGATTTTTGCGTGTACGGAGAAACAGGGGAATATTTTTCTCTCGGGGAAGAATACATCCGGGAATAAATATTTTCATCTAAATCGGAAAATCCGTATTTTTTCTTTAGGCTTTCAAGATCCGATACGGCTTCGGCGCCGTTGTCGGAACCCTGTAAATCTTTCTGATTCAATTCATCGGCCATATCTTCATCTTCCTTCGTAAAAATTAAATAAGGTTAAAATAAACATTCGGTAAATTTATTCCGCATACCATTTTGAAGCGTTTTTATAAGGATTGGTACCGCCGAAAACATCATAGTAAAGCTGAGGATAACGAACATTTTCGTTGGCTGCAGCCTTGCTTGTGTCAACCTCTTCGCTTTCTCCTTCACGGACAAGCCTTGCTACGAGAACGAATCTTGCGTTTTCAAGAGAGCCGTTTCTGTCAAAGAAATATGTGCAGGTCGAAAGAGTAAGGATTTTATCCTGAGGCTGTATGTCAACGCCGGTATGTATATAGCTTCTCTGCATAAGCTCGTCGTAAAATTCCATAAAGTGATCGTCGCTCATATAGCTTGCTATGTAGTAAAAAAGATATCCGTTGTCGCCTTCAGAGCTGCCGTTTGTATGGAACGCCGCAATAACCTTCCATTTGTAATCGCTGTAAAGGGTATTGTATTCGATTACAGGATATTTTTTGTAATACTCAAGATCCTGATAGTTATGGATTTCGTCAAAAATAAGCTTATTGTCAAAGTTATGTCCGTAGATGGTGGAGTTGCGGCTTAAGGTCTTAACGCCGCAGCTGCTGTCAAGGAAAGGCACTCCGTATTTGTTGTAATCGTCGTAGTTGTCGTGCTTAAGATAGTATGTGTTGTTGGTTGCCTGGTAAACGGGCATATCAATGCTTGTGCCCGGAACATTGAGCCAGCCTACAAAATCGGAATTCTGGGCGTAAAGGTCTTTGTATTTTTCCTGTATGCCTTCGGGAAATTCGCATTTATAAGTCTGAGTGTAGTTAAAAGGACTTTTAAGCTCAATGCTGTTGTCCGAATCCTCCGCGGCAGTGTTATCGCTTACAATAGCGTCTGTGCTGTCGTCATCAATATATTTCCCAAGAAATAAGAACAAAACCGACGCGGCAAAAAGAGCGACTGTAAGGATAATTACAAAAATAAAAATTATTTTCAGCTGGTCGTCGCTGAGTTTTTTGCTTTTTTCTGTTTTTGCTACTGTTTCGGGAGAAGCTTTCTCGGCAGGGGTATTTTCATCGGATGCCCGGTGCTGCTGAGTTTTGTTCCGTTCTTCAGCGGCTCTGTTCTCATTTCTCTGGGCTTTATACATACTTTTGAAAATATCTCCGTCGCTTATGCTTATATCTTCTGTATCCTTGCCGTTGCCGAGGCTTTCCTTTTGCTTTAAGCTTTCGGCAGGGTCAAATTTGTTATCCATTTTTACACCCTCTTGTTTGATTCTATAGCTTCGCATACAAGGGTTAATGCAGTGTATGCCGCAGAAATTCTGTTGTTTTCCCGTATATTGCCGGTAAAATTATTGTTGAGAACCGCAGTTTTTGTTTGTCCTCTGAAGCTTACCGCAAGCCAGATAAGACCTACCGGCTTGTTGGTATCATCGGACGAGGGACCGGCTATTCCGCTTACCGATACGGCAATATCCGCACCGCTGATTTTAAGAGCGCCCTGAGCCATTTCCGTAACGGTTTCCCGGCTGACTGCGCCGAATTTTTTAAGGGTTTCGCCTTTTACTCCCAGCACTGCTTCCTTGATTTCGTTTGCGTAAGCAACAATGCCGCATTTAAAAACCTCCGAGGACCCGCTGATATCGGTAATAAGCTTTGAAATCAAGCCTCCGGTACAGGATTCCGCTGTGGTTAAAACAAAACCGTTTTCTTTAAGGAGCTTAACCGTTTTTTCGGCTGCATTGCAACAATCGTTAATAGTTTTCATGGCGATTAAATTTCTTTGTTAATTTTATCGGAAATATCTCTTGCAACAACAATTCCCGTTACGGAAGCCTGCATAAGACCTCTTGTGATTCCGGCGCCGTCGCCTATGGCGTAAAATCCGTTAACGCCTGTTCTGAAGGAATTGTCAACCTTGATTTTTGAGGAATAAAATTTAACTTCAACTCCGTAAAGGAGAGTGTTTTTTGAATAAAGCCCGGGAGCAACCTTGTCAAAGGCTCTGAGGGCTTCAATTATGCTTGTGAGATGTCTGTGGGGAAGAACAAAGGATAAATCTCCGGGAGTAGCAGTTGTAAGAGTTGGGCGAGTGGTTGACTTTTTAAGCCTTGACTCATCCGTTCTTCTTCCCATAAGAAGGTCACCGAGACGCTGAACTATAACTCCGCCGCCGGTAAGCATATTTCCGAGCTGTGCAATATATCTGCCGTATTCAATAGGCTGGTCAAAGGGCTTTGTAAATCTTGTGGAAACAAGAAGGGCAAAATTCGTGTTTTCCGTGTGGGATTTTTCGTCCGCATAGCTGTGACCGTTTACAACGGCAATGCTGTTTTTAAAGGTGTTGTTAAAGCCGGCGTTGTAATGCTCCTCGCTTACGATTCCTCCGGGATTCATGCAGAATGTCCTTACCTTGTTTTCAAAGGTGTCGGAATAGTAAATCATTTTGGCTTCGTAAAGGTGTTTTGTAAGGTTGTCCATAACGGAATTGGGACATTCAACCCTTACGCCGATATCGACTTCATTGTTTGTTATCTCAATATTGTTTTTCTTCGCTATTTTGTTAAGCCAGTCGGCGCCGCCTCTTCCGGGAGCAGCCACAACATAATCAGCGGAAACCTGAGTTTTTGTACCGTCCTTTGCTGTAAGCTCAGCGCCCGTAACCTTGCTGCCGCTGATAACCGGGTCTGCGTGGGTTTCGCTTAAAAAAGTAAAGCCGGGCATTGTTGCAAGATGGTCGTACATGGCTTTTAAAACATCGTAGGAATATTCCGTGCCCATGTGTCTTACTGGACAGCGGATAAGCTTAATGTTATGCTTGGAACACTCATAGGCAATGTCGTCGGCTTTTTTGTCTGACAAGCCGAAAACCTCTTTGGGAGCGCCGAAATCAAGATAAACGGAATCGGCGTATTTAATCAGTTCACGGGTTTCCTTAACAGGCATATAATCTGTAAGGTTGCCGCCTACTTCCTCCGATAGAGAAAGCTTGCCGTCTGAGAAAGCGCCTGCGCCTGCCCAGCCGCTCATAATATTGCAGGGGTTGCAGCGGACACATTCGCCCTTGCTTCTTGCGGGACAGGCTCTTTTTCTGATATCCTTGCCTTCATCTGCAATAAGAACCTTATAATTCGGATCATTAAGTCTGTAAAGCTCAAGAGCGGTAAAAATTCCTGCCGGACCTGCTCCGATAACAACAACATTATAATGTTCCATAAAAAATCATCTCCGTAAAAAGCTTATTAAAAAAACACATAAGAATACTTATATAGTATATCACACAAAATATATAAAGTACAAGTGTAAAATAAAAAAGAAATAAATATTATTAATAAACATTTTTAGTAATGTTATCAGATTTCGGAAGTAAAAACAATAATTATGAAAATCATAAGGATTTCGGTAATAAAAAAAAACCGAAAGGCAAAAAGCCTTTCGGTGGGAAATTTTGTATGAGTTTAATTACTTTAACAGCAATTACTCGTCGCGTTTTTTAACTGCTACAAAAGCAATAGCCGAAGCCATAACAACTGCCGCAACAGCAACCCCTGCAAGGGTTTCGCCTGTCTGAGGAATTGAGTTGTTATTATTGTTATTGTTATTATTGTTATTGTTATTATTGTTATTATTTGCCGTAGTTGTTTCCGTTGTTGCCGGAGCCTTTGTGGTGTTTTCTGTTGTATCGGGCTTTGTAATTTCTTCCGCTATATCGCCAAAAGCGTCCTCTATTTTATCGGGATCGAAAACCTCAAGGTAAAGAGCGTTCTGAATGTCCTTCATAAGAGTTTTTCCGTATTCAAGCTGAGTTCCGCCTAAGTTGTGGAAGAAGCCGATTGAGTAAATCTTATAGTCGGGCCACATACCTGCCGCTGTTGAATAAACGGCGTTGCCGTATTTGTAGTACATGGAGCTGTCTTTTGCGGTGTACTTGCCGCTGGAAAGAGTAGCGCCTTCGTTGGGAAGTCCGTCAGCCATTACAACAACATGCTTTGTAGCGTCCTTGTTGCCGTACTTCTCATTGATTTCCTTAACAGCCATAAGCGCGTCGTACATTGCCGTGCTGCCCTTTGAATCGAAGCTGTCAATGGTGTTGGCAAGCTGAGCATAGTTAGTTGAGAAGGAATAGGTGTTAACATTTGTGTTGTAGGTTACGATAGCAATTCTGTTGCTTGCGTTTTTGTCGTTGAGCATAATTGCGCAGAACTGCTTTGCGGCGTCTTTAAGGCTTGAAAGAGGAACACCGCTCATACTTCCTGAAATATCAAGAACAAGATAAATATCTCTTACCTTTCCTGACTGGGAAATAGCGTCACCTGCACTGTCCGGATTATGAAGATCCTGGGTAACCGTAACGGTCTGGGACTCTGCGGAAGCGCCAATAACGAAAACAGCCGTGAAAGCAAACATCAATGCAAGAACCATTGAAATCGTTTTCAGTAATGATTTTTTCATAAAATTTACCTCCGTTGTGGATAAAAATTTATAATGAATCCACTTATGTTAAGTATAACATATTTTGGAATAAAGTCAACCAATTTTTTTAATATATAAAATTAATTAAAAAATGCGCAATATTTGCGACATTAACGGTAAATCAAATATGCTTGAAAAAAATTATATAAAAATGGTGTTGAAGTTTTCCGGGAATGATTATATAATAATATAGATAAAATGCGAAAAAGGTTTGGTAAAGATGGAAATGAAGAAAGTAAAAATTACCGTTGCCGGAATAACATATACAATAGCAACAGACGATGATCCCGGGTATGCTTTAATGCTGGCTGAAAAAATCGACGGGAAAATTCAGGGCATCATGGAAAAGAGCGGACGGATTTCTCCCACACAGGCAACTCTTTTAACGCTTCTTGAGTATGCGGACACAATTGAAAAGAACGAAAAAGAAGCGGAAAAAATGAGGGATCAGCTTAAGGAATGTCTTGCTGACGCAGCCCAGGCAAAGTCCGAGAGGGACTTCCTTAAAAGGGAAATGGCGAAGCAGAAAAAGATTAACAAGTGATTAAACCATAATAAATTCGGAGAACGGAATGGAAAAGCTGAAAATAAAAAAGGTCAGGGAAAATGCGGTGCTTCCTAAGAGAGCCACAGATGGCAGCGCCGGAATGGATCTTTACGCGTGTATTGAGGAAAGAATAACGGTAAAGCCTCACTGCGGAGTAAAAATTCCCACGGGAATAGCGGTTGAGCTGCCCGGTGCGGAATACGGAGCGTTTATATTTGCAAGAAGCGGGCTTGCCGTAAAGCACGGAATAGCGCCGTCCAACTGCGTAGGGGTTATAGACAGCGATTACAGGGGAGAAATAACGGTAGGGCTTGTAAATCAGTATGAAGAAGAGTATACTATAGAGCCCGGCGAAAGAGTGGCACAGATGATAATAATGCCGGTTATTGTTCCCGAAATAGAGGAATGTGAGGAGCTTTGCGGCACACAGAGAGGAAGCGGCGGTTTCGGCTCCACCGGAAAAAAATAAGGCAATAATTAATAGGGAGACAGTATGTATAAAATAAATCCCAATTCATATAAATCGGTTTTCGTGCTTCCCACGGAAATCGCAGACAAGCATCTTCGCATGGCGGGAAAGGCCCAGCTGAAGGTGCTTTTGTGGCTGTTCAGAAATTCATGCAGAGAGTTTGATATAGGCGTAATATCAAAAGAAACGGGAATACCCGCAGATGAAATCGACGATGCGGTTTACTACTGGACAGAAGCGGGAATAATAATAAGCGACGGCGGCTCAGAGGAAATTAAAGCCGAAGTGCAAGCCGTAAGGAAGGAAAGTGTTTCCGAAGCGCCGGTTCCTGTTCAGGAGAAAAAAGAAGAAAAGAATGAAGCTGAAAAAGCTGCTGAAAAACAGGAAGCAAAGCCAGAAGCGCATCATGAGAAAAGGCCGCCGGTGGTAAAGCCGTCCATACAGGATATATCGAGGAGGATAACGGAGTATCCGGAGATAAGGGAGATGTTTTCCGAGGCGCAGAATGTACTGGGCAGAACCTTGGGCTACGACGGACAGTCCTGTCTTCTTCTGCTTCACGATTATTACGGACTGCCGTCGGAGGTAATAATAATGCTCTGCGGCTATGCGAAAAACATAGGCAAGGATAATTCCTTAAACTACATAATGAAAATAGGCGCTTCCTGGTCTGATGAGGAGATCAACACCTTTGACAGAGCTTCGGGAAAAATAGCAAGGCTTGAAAAGGCTCAGAAGCTGTGGAACGAGTTTAAGAATATAAGCGGCGTTGAGAATCCGAGACCTACCGTAAAGCAGACGCAGTATCTGGAAATATGGATAAACGACTACGGATACGGCGTTGAGATGATATATCATGCTTATGAAAAAGCCGTTGAGAAAAAGGGCAGCATAAATTTCGGATATATGAACGGCATACTTAAAAAGTGGTATGAAAAGGGCTACAGAACAGTAGAAGACGCGGAGACAGGCGAAAAGAAGTTTTCGGAAAAAACGGCAAAGGGAAGCGCAAAAGACGGTGGGGAAGGCTATACGCCGCCCTCTTACAATATTGACCTTGCAATAAAGAGAAGCTTTGATATTGACCCTACAAAGACAAAGAGAGGACAGTGATAAAATGGCATACAACGAAAAGCTGTTTCTTCTTGCGGAGGAAAGAATAGCGGAAAGAAAGATGAAAGCTGAGGAAGAAGCGGCAAAGCGCCATGACAGATTTGCGGAAGGCTGTCCGGACATACTTATGCTTGAGGAGCGTATGAGAAAATCGGCATACGGTTTGATTCATGTAATAGGCATGGGAGAAAAGACAGGAGAATACATAGATAAGCTCAGAACAGAAAATCTGGAAGCCCAGAAGGAAATCGGGAGGCTTTTAAAGACAGCCGGATATCCGGAGGACTATCTGGAGCCGGACTACACCTGCAAAATCTGTTCCGATACGGGAATATATAAGGGACGGCTGTGCAAATGTCATCTTGCGCTTTTAAAGCAGCTTGCCTATGAGCAGCTTTGCAGGAATTCCCCCTTGAAGATATCCTCCTTTGATGATTTTGATTTAAAATATTATAAAGATGACCCTGATGTTTATGACTTAATGAGCCGAGTTTTTGCCTTCTGTAAAAATTACGCCCGAAATTTTGATATGAATTCAAACAGCATATTAATGTGGGGAGAAACGGGACTGGGAAAAACACATCTTTCACTTGCCATAGCGGGAGAGGTTATAAAAAAGGGTTACGGAGTTGTATACGGCTCCGTTCAGAATCTTTTTTCAAGTATTGAGCAGGAGCATTTCGGAAAGGACAGCCGCGGCGACGGTGATACGGAAAAAATGCTTCTTGAATGTGACCTTTTGATTCTTGACGATCTGGGAGCAGAGTTTACAACCTCCTTTACCGTGTCAACTTTGTATAACATAATAAATACAAGACTTTTGTCTTCAAAGCCCACGATTATAAGCACGAATTTAAAAATAAGCGAAATAGAGAAAAAGTATACGAGAAGGACAAATTCAAGAATTCTCGGTGAATACAGAATTTTAACCTTTGAGGGACACGATATAAGACAGCAGAAGCTGTATGAACAGTAAAAGAAAGCGCAGAAAAAATGTATTGCTTAACGGATATAAACACAATTAAAAGAATATTAGGAAAAAACGGATTTTCTTTTTCAAAGTCTTTGGGACAGAATTTTATAATAAATCCCGAAGTCTGTCCTATGATAGCGGAGATGTCGGGAATAGGAAAGGAAACAGGCGTTCTTGAAATAGGCGCCGGTATAGGAGTTCTTACTCAGGAGCTTGCCAAAAGGTCAAAGAAAACAGTTTCCCTGGAGCTTGACCCCAGGCTTATACCCATTCTTGAGGACACTTTATCCGACTTTGACAACATAGAGGTAATAAACGCCGATGTTATGAAAACCGACCTTAAAAAGCTTATTGAACAGAGCTTTTCGGACTGTGGAGAAATATGTGTATGCGCAAATCTTCCATACTATATAACATCTCCCATAATAATGCTTCTCCTTGAAAGCAGGCTGCCCTTTAAGTCCATAACGGTCATGGTTCAGAAGGAAGCGGGAGAACGGCTTTGCGCGGCTGTGGGTACGAGAGAAGCGGGAGCGGTAACGGTTGCCGTTGATTATTACGCCGGGGCGGAAAAGCTTTTCGGGGTGTCACGGGAAAGCTTTATGCCTTCTCCGAAGGTTGACAGCATGGTAATAAAGCTTGATGTCAGGGAAAAGCCTCAGTATTCATTAACCGACGAAAAATTTTTCTTTAAAATGGTAAAGGCGGCATTTTCCCAAAGGAGAAAGACTGCCCTTAACAGTATTTCCTCCGTTATGGGAATAGAAAAGCAAAAGGTGGCTTCGGCTTTGCAGTCATGCGGCCTTGGCGAAAGCGTAAGGGCAGAGAAGCTTACCATGGAGCAGCTCACATCCTTGGCGGAAGAATTGTATAAAAACAGGTGAATGAAATGACGGGAAAGTTTATAGTTATAGAGGGGCTTGACGGTTCGGGAAAAACAACACAGACCGGTATACTTATCAATAAGCTCAGGGAAAAGGGAATAAAAGCCGTAAATCAGGCAGAGCCTACCTCAGGGGAGTACGGAAAAATGTGCCGAGATGTGCTGGGGGGCAGAAAGCAGTGTGCCAAAAGCCAGCTTGCTCTTCTTTTTACTCTTGACAGAATAGACCATAACCTTAATAAAGAGGACGGAATAAATTATCATCTTGAAAACGGAGAAACCGTAATTTCGGACAGATACTATTATTCAACCCTTGCCTATCAGGGAATTGATGTGGGCGCGTCATGGCTTAAAAGCCTGAATCTTGACTGCCGGGACATAAGAAAGCCCGACTTGTGTATATTCCTTGATTTGACTCCCCAAAAGAGCATGGAGAGAATAAACGCAGGCAGAAGCGCCGAGGAAATCGAAATATATGAAAACATAAAGGCGCTGGAGCTTATCAGAGAGCGGTTCAGAAGCATAATAGAGGATTTAGGTGAAAGTGAAAACATAAAGGTTATAGACGCAGGAGGAAGCGTGGAAGAGGTTTCACGGGAAATAGAAAATGCGGTAATGTCTCTTTACTGAAAAATTCACAGCCTAAAATAATTTAAAAATCTTTGCCAAAAGGAAAAGCAGCTTTTTCACTTTATATTGATAATCAGTCGGAAAGTTTTCAAATAATACAAAAAAACTATTGACAAAAGGGAAAACAGCTGTTAAAATATTTCACGAAAAACAAAGAAGACGGCAAGCCGTGCTCACCTTGCGGATAATGTTCCTGTAAGGTCAATATTAAATCGTATCACTGATTGGTCATTAATGCGGTTATATTCGGGCGCGGATAGTTTATGTCCGCGCTTTGTTTATAATATTTGGAGGTGTTTGAACATCAGTACGAAGGAAATGCAAATCAATGAGGAAATCCGGGACAAAGAGCTGAGAGTAGTCAGCGATACCGGCGAACAGCTGGGAATAATGTCAGCGTCGGATGCTCTTAAGATTGCGACTCAAAGGAATCTTGATTTAGTTAAGATCGCTCCTCAGGCAAAGCCGCCGGTATGCAAGATAATGAACTACGGCAAATATAAGTTTGAGCAGCAGAAGAGAGAAAAGGAAGCAAAGAAGAACCAACATCAGATAGATATAAAGGAAGTTCAGCTTTCCCTTAATATTGATACGCATGACCTTGAAACTAAGGCAAATCATGCAAACAGATTTCTTAAGCAGGGCAATAAAGTCAAAGTATCAATCCGATTCAGAGGAAGAGAAATGGCTCACCCGGAAAGAGGTCTTGAAATAATGGCAAAGTTTGCCGAGATGTGCACGGAAAACGGCACGGTTGAAAAGGCGGCAAAGCTTGACGGCCGCATGATGCTGATGTTCCTTGCAGCAAAACCCAATAAATAATAAAGAACAGGAAACAGGAGGAAATAACAATGCCCAAAATCAAAACAAACAGCGGTGCTAAAAAGCGTTTTAAGCTTTCCAAGACAGGTAAGCCCATGCGTGCTCATGCATATAAGTCACACATTCTCAACAAGAAAAGCACAAAGAGAAAAAGAAATCTGCGCAAGACAACAGTTGCCGACAAGACAAATGTTAAGCAGATCAAGAAACTTATTCCCTACAAATAATCTAATATCAGGAGGTAACTTATAATGGCACGTATAAAGGGTGCGACAATGACTCGCAAAAGAAGAAATAAAGTATTAAAGCTTGCAAAGGGCTATTACGGCTCAAAGTCAAGACTTTTCAAGACTGCGAAGCAGGCTGTTATGAAATCCGGCAACTATGCCTACATCGGAAGAAAGCAGAAGAAGAGAAACTTCCGCAGACTTTGGATAACAAGAATTTCAGCCGCATGCAAGCTTAACGGAATGAATTATTCAACATTCATGAACGGACTCAGCAAAGCCGGCGTTACTCTTAACCGCAAAATGCTCTCAGAGATTGCAATAGCAGATCCCGCAGCGTTTACGGCTCTTACGGAGCAGGCTAAGGCGGCTCTTAAATAATTAAAGGCAAAGGGGATGCAGAGGCATTCCCTTTTTTTAATAGAGAAAGGGCGGCGGAAAAGTGAATAATATAAGCAGTAAAAGCAATGATAAGATAAAACAGGCAATAAAGCTGAGAAGCGATTCCTCCGAAAGAAAAAAAACGGGAATGTTTTTTCTTGAAGGGCTGAGGCTGTGCACAGACGCGGCTAAAAGCGGAACCGAGATTTTATCGGTTTTTTTAACCGAAGACGCTCTTGAAAAAAACGGCGGAGAGCTTTGGATGCTTACGGAAAGAGGAAAAAGCGTTTATATTATCACAGATGATATATCAAATAAGCTTTCCGATACAAAAAATCCTCAGGGCGTATTTTGTATATGCAAAACTCTTGACAAAAGTCATAATATAGATAAAATAAACTATAATGGTATGTATATAGCCGTTGAAAACATTCAGACGCCCTTAAATCTGGGAGCCGTTGCGAGAACAGCGGAGGCTCTGGGGCTTGAGGGACTGATAGTCAGCGGCGGCTGCGATATTTATAACCCCAAGGCGCAGAGAGCCGCAATGGGCTCTCTTTTAAGGCTTCCCGTAATTGAGGCAGAGGATCTGCCGGCGTTCTTAAAGGACTGCGCTGCAAAGGGAATGAAAACCTATGCGGCAGTGCCGGACAGAGGCGCTCTCTCCGTTACGGAAATGGACAGAAGCAAAGGCGTTGTCTGTGTAGTCGGAAACGAAGGCAGCGGACTTTCCGAAGATGTTATAAAATCCTGCGTAAGTCCCGTTACCATTACCATGAGGGGCAGAGCGGAGTCGCTTAACGCGGCGGCGGCAGCGGCGGTTATTATGTGGGAGATGGTCAGATGAGTTGTCCTCCCGAGTACTGGATATGGATGCAGAGGACTTTGGGAGCCGGAGTAAATGCAGACAGTATTCTCATGTATTTCGGAAATCCTCAGAAGCTTTATGAATCGGGAAAAGGTCAGTGGATAAGCTCAGGGGTAATAGGCACGGCTGCTGCAAAAAAGCTTACCTCGTACAGTCCTTCCCAGTCTTACGATATAATTAAGACTTGCAGGGAGAACGGCTGGAGCATTATAACCTTTGATGATGAAAGGTATCCCGAAAGCCTAAAGGAAATTTATTGTCCGCCTGTAGTGCTTTATGTTTGGGGAGACGCTTCCGTTCTCAGGGAAAAGGTTCTTATCAGCATGGTAGGCACCAGAAACGCTTCGGAGTACGGATTAAGCGTAGCGGAAAGTTTGTCTTATTCTCTTGGGGAAGCCGGAGCCGTGGTTGTAAGCGGAGGAGCTTTGGGAATAGACAGCATGGCACACAGGGGAGCCGTTGAAGCCGGCGGAAAAACGATAGCTTTTCTGGGGAGCGGTCTGGGAAGCACTTATCTTGAGCAAAACAGAGAACTCCGTAGAATGATTTCCCGGAACGGAGCGGTTGTCAGCGAATTTCTTCCTTTTTCTGCGCCTACGAAAAAATCCTTCCCCATAAGAAACAGGCTGATATCGGGAATAAGTCTCGGAACCGTTGTAATAGAGGCCGGTGAAAGAAGCGGCTCGTTAATAACGGCGAAATTTGCTCTTGAACAGGGCAGGGATGTTTTCGCCGTGCCGGGAGATGTAATGCGCTCAAGCTTTTTCGGAACGAATAACTTAATAAGAGACGGAGCGAGAGCTGTATTTTCCGTTGCGGATGTTCTTGACGGATACATGGGCGTATACGGAAAATATTTAAAATTCGACAGGAATTACACTCCGATAGCCCCCGTAAAAAGCAAAGGAAGCGAAATAAAAAGGGAAAGCTTTAAAAGAGAAAACGGAAAGAATGTAAAAACCGGAAATTCCGAAAAGAAAACGGAAGCGGAAAATAAAATAAAAACAGTGCAAAAGGAAGCAAAAAAGCCTTTGAAATGCCTGGAACTGCCCGGATATGCCACACAAAACGCGAAAAAGCTTTACGAAAGCATGAAGGGCGAAGTCCTTGTAGCCGATGAAATAGCTTTAAAAAGCGGACTTCCCATACAGGATGTGCTGGCAGGACTTACGGAGCTGGAGCTTTACGGCTTGGTAAAAGGGGAAAGCGGAAAAAGGTATAAATTAAAAGAAGAAGATATGAAAAGCGTTTAACACGGGTAAGAGAGAAGCGGAAAGCTTATAAAAAAATAAAAATATATGGGATTGGTAATATGTCAAAATTGGTAATTGTGGAGTCACCCACAAAAGCGGGAACAATAAAAAAGTATCTGGGAAAGGGCTATGAGGTTAAAGCGTCCATGGGTCATGTAAGAGACCTTAACGCCAACAAATTAAGCGTAGATGTAGCCCATGATTTTGCCCCTAAATACATGGTTATAAAAGGTAAGGAAAAGCTTGTAAAGGAATTAAAGGAGCTGGCGGACAAAAGCGACGACGTATATCTGGCAACGGACCCTGACAGAGAGGGAGAAGCGATTTCATGGCATCTGGCAACGCTTTTGGAGCTTGACACAGACAAGGCGAAAAGAGTAAAGTTTAACGAAATCAATAAAAAAAGCGTAGAAAAGGGAATGGAAAACCCTTCCAAAATAGATATGGATCTTGTAAACGCCCAGCAGGCAAGAAGAATACTTGACAGACTGGTAGGATACAGATTAAGCCCCTTTATTTCACAAAAAATAAGAAGAGGGCTTTCTGCGGGAAGAGTGCAGAGCGTAGCCGTAAGGCTGATAGTTGACAGAGAGGAAGAGATTGCGGCGTTTGTGCCGGAGGAATACTGGTCCATAACTGCGAAGCTGTCAGCTCCTCACTCAAGGAAAATAATAAAGGCGTCATTTGTAGGAGATGAAACCGGCAAGATAAAAATCGGAAGCAAAGAGCAGGCGGACGAATATGTAAAGAGGCTTGACGGCGCATTATACACCGTTGAGAATGTAAAAAAAGGCGTAAGAAAAAAACAGCCCATGCCTCCCTTTATAACATCAACCCTGCAGCAGGACGCGTCACACAGACTGGGATTTACTTCAAAGAAGACAATGAAGATTGCGCAGGAGCTGTATGAAGGTATAGATGTTCCCGGCTACGGCTCAATCGGTCTTATAACCTATATGAGAACCGACTCTCTGAGAATTTCCGACGAGTCAAGAGAGATGGGACAGGAATACATTAAAAAGACATACGGTGAAAAATATCTGCCGGAAAAGCCGAGAGTGTTTAAAACGAAGGGCAGAGCCCAGGACGGCCACGAGGCAATAAGACCCACAGTACCGTCTTTGACGCCGGAGGAAGCAAAGGGAGCCCTATCGGCGGATCAGTATAAATTATATACTCTTATATGGAAAAGATTTATAGCAAGCTTAATGGAAAACTGCCTTCAGGACACAGTTAAGATAGAGATAAAAGCCGCAAAAGAGGGAGAAACGGAAAAATACTGCGTGTTCACCACAAGCGGATATACTGTAAGGTTTGACGGTTTTACGGTGCTTTATCAAAGCGACAGTGAGGAAGACAGCGAGGAAAGCGAAGGCAATATGCCGGAGATGAAGGCGGGAGACGCGTTAAAGTTTAAGGATTTGATACCTGAACAGCATTTTACACAGCCTCCCGCAAGATATACGGAAGCGTCACTTATTAAAATGCTTGAAGAGACGGGCGTGGGAAGACCCAGCACCTACGCCACCATAATTTCCACCATAACATCAAGAAATTATGTGGTAAGAGAGCATAAGCAGTTAAAGCCCACGGAGCTGGGAGTTGCCACAACGAAGCTTTTAAAGGAGCAGTTCCCGAAAATAGTAAACACAAAGTTTACTGCGGGAATGGAAACGAACCTTGACGAGGTTGAAGCGGGCAAAATGGATTACATTTCAATGCTTCATGATTTTTACGATGAATTCGAGGTAACTCTTGCAAAGGCAAAGGATTCCATGGCAGGAGTAAAAATTCAGCTTGAAGAGGACAAAACCGATGTAATCTGTGAAAAATGCGGCAGGAACATGGTTATTAAGGTGGGAAGATTCGGAAAATTCCTTGCCTGTCCCGGATATCCGGAATGTAAAAACACTCTGCCCTATGTGGAAAAAACCGAGGGTAAATGTCCTGTATGCGGCGGCGATGTAATAGGAAAAAAATCCAAGAAGGGACATTCATTTTTCGGATGCAGCAATTATCCCAACTGTAATTTTATGACCTGGGATACTCCTCTGGCGGAAAAATGTCCCAGCTGCGGAAACACGCTGTTTAAAGGGAGAGGCTCAGTAATAAAGTGCCTTGCCGAGGGCTGCGGCTATGAGAGAAAAGCCGTTAAAAATAAAAAATCTGACGAAACGGACAAGGAAAATGAGTAAAGCGGCAGTTATAGGAGGCGGCTTCGCAGGTGTTGAATGTGCGTCGCAGCTGTCCTCAAGAGGAATAAAAACAGATTTGTTTGAAATGAAGCCTGTCAGGTTTTCTCCGGCTCATAAGTCGGAGAAGCTCTGCGAGCTTGTGTGCTCAAATTCCTTTAAGGCAATGAGAATACAGTCTGCGTCGGGGCTTTTAAAAGCGGAAATGAAAATGCTCGGCTCGGTAACGGTGGAATGTGCGGAAAAGTCGTCTGTTCCGGCAGGAGGAGCCCTTGCGGTTGACAGGGATATTTTTTCTTCATTTGTTACGGAAAGAATTGAAAGCGATAAAAACATAACGGTTATAAGGCAGGAAATAACAGATATTCCGAAGGGCTATGACGCTGTTATAATAGCGGCAGGGCCTCTTGTTTCCAATAAGCTTGCCGAGAGCATAGGAAAGCTTACGGGAAATGAGTTTTTAAGCTTTTTTGACGCTGCGGCGCCTGTGGTTGAAGCCGAAAGTATAGATATGACAAAGGCTTTTTTCCAGTCAAGATACGACAGAGGCGGCGAGGACGATTATATAAACTGTCCCATGGTTAAGGAGGAGTATGAAAACTTCTACTATAACCTTATTAACGCGGAGGTTGCTCAGCTTCACGATTTTGACAGGAAAAAAGGCGTATATGAGGGCTGTATGCCCATAGAAATAATGGCGAAAAGAGGAGCGGACACAATAAGGTTCGGGCCTTTAAAGCCGGTAGGACTGAGAGATCCCAAAACAGGACGCAGACCATGGGCTGTGCTTCAGCTGAGAAAGGAAAACAGGGAAGGCACAATGTATAATCTTGTAGGCTTCCAGACGAATTTAAAGTTTCCGGAGCAGAAAAGAGTATTTTCAATGATACCGGCTCTTCACAGCGCCGAATTTGTAAGATACGGCGTAATGCACAGAAATACATTTTTAAATTCTCCTCAAATCTTAAACGGTGATTATTCAATGAAAACACACCCGAATATCTTTTTCGCAGGTCAGATAACCGGAGTTGAAGGCTATATGGAATCTGCCTGTTCCGGAATAATGGCGGGAATAAACGCCGCCAGACGGATACAGGGCAGGGAAACGGCAGTGCTTCCGCCTGAAACCATGACTGGAGCGCTGGCGAGATACATAAGCGACTGCTTCAATAAAAATTTCCAGCCTATGGGAGCGTCCTTCGGATTGCTGCCGCCGCTGCCGGAAAGGATAAAAGACAAAAAAGAGAGATATACTCTTTTGGCGGAAAGAAGCCTGAAAATATTAAAGGAAATGAGTGATACAATATGAAAATCATCGTTGACGCCATGGGCGGCGATAACGCTCCTCTTGAGATATTAAGGGGAGCCGAGGCGGCGGCGAAGGAGCTTCATGTTGATATAATCCTCTGCGGCAGCAGTGAAAAAATAAAAAGCTGCGCCGCCGAAAACAATATAAATATTTCCGGAATGGAAATAATAGACGCACAGGAAGACATTTCCATGAGTGACGATCCCATGTGCGTAATCAGGGAGAAAAAGGATTCCTCAATGGCAAAAGGCTTAAAGGCTTTAAAGGACGGCAGGGGCGACGCCTTTGTTTCGGCGGGAAGCACGGGAGCCCTTGTGGTTGGAGGAACGTTTATCGTAAAGAGGATAAAGGGAATAAAAAGAGCGGCAATCGCCGCTGTAATGCCCTCTGCAAAAGGACCTTTTATGCTTATTGACACGGGAGCGAATAACGTGTGCAAGGCTGAATATTTAAAGCAGTTTGCTGTTATGGGCAGTATTTATATGAATAAAATACTGGGAATTGACAGCCCGAGAGTGGGAATAGCCAATATAGGCACCGAGGAGACAAAGGGTACGGAGCTTCAGAAAGAGACTTACGCGCTTTTAAAGGAAACGGATTTGAACTTTATCGGAAATACGGAAGTAAGAGACATACCCTTCGGAGCCGCCGACGTAATCGTTTCCGACGGCTTTACGGGAAATGTTATACTTAAAATGTACGAGGGTACGGCGAAGTTTTTTTCGGGAAGCATAAAATCAATATTAAAAAGAAGTCCTGTAAGTCTTTTCGGAGCGCTGTTTGTAAAGTCGGGCTTTGAGGACTTAAAAAAGAAAATGGACTATAAGGAGTTCGGAGGAGCGCCTTTAATGGGACTTGCGAAGCCTGTTATAAAGGCTCACGGCTCGTCAGATGCGAGAGCTTTTAAAAACGCCGTAAGACAGGCAGTAAGCTTTGCCGAAATGAAGGTTGCCGAAACAATAGCGGAGAACATAAAAGACAACGAGGAAGACTCCGAGGATTAAAAATAAAAGGAAAGGACAATACCTAAAAAGGTATTGCATGGCGACGGCTGTGAATGTATTTGAACAGATAATCGGATACAGCTTTAAGGATAAGGAACTGCTGAAAACGGCTCTGACACATTCCTCATACGCAAATGAGATGCAGGGTAGGGTTAAGTTTAACGAAAGACTGGAGTTTTTAGGGGATTCCGTTTTAGGAATGATAACGGCGGAATATTTCTTTAAAATTCATCCGGAAATGCCTGAGGGACAGCTTACGAAGCTCAGAGCGGCGACGGTATGCGAGGCGTCTCTTTATCAGTTTGCTAAATCCATTAAATTAGGGGAATTTATGTATTTGGGCAAAGGGGAGCTTAATACGGGCGGAAGAGAAAGACCTTCCATTCTTGCCGACGCTTTTGAATCTGTTATAGCGGCAATTTATCTTGACGCAGGCTTTGAGGAAGCGAAAAAATTTGTTCTTGGCTTTATATCCAACGCGGTAGTGGAAGATCCCGTAATAACCGATTACAAAACCGCCCTTCAGGAAATTGTCCAGAAAAACCACGGAGAAATTCTTGAATATTATATGGCGGGAGAATCCGGGCCGGATCACGATAAAACCTTTATGGTAGAGGTAAAGCTCAACAGCAATGTTATAGGAACGGGAGAAGGCAAAAGCAAAAAGCAGGCGGAGCAGATGGCAGCTAAGGAAGCTTTGCGGCTTATGGGCTTAAAGGTATGAAAGATGGCGGAAAGCATATAAATATTGCCTTGTTCGTGCCTCATGCGGGATGTCCTCACACCTGCAGCTTCTGCAATCAGAAGACAATTTCCGGCGTGGGAAAAAGGCTTACAAAGGAAGATATTGAAAAAGCGGCTGAAATTGCCGTAAAAGGCGAATACGACAGGGCAAACAGCGAAATTGCCTTTTTCGGGGGCAGCTTTACGGCAATAGACAGGGACTATATGGAGTACCTTTTGCAAAGCGCTTACCCGTATATAGAAAAGGGATACTTTAAAGGCATAAGATGCTCCACAAGACCCGACGCCATTGATGAAGAAATTTTAAATATACTGAAAAAATACGGAGTAACGGCAATAGAGCTTGGAGCGCAGAGTATGTCCGACAGAGTTCTCGCCATGAACGAAAGAGGCCATAGGGCAGAGGATGTGGCAAAGGCGTCGGGGCTTATAAAGGAAAAGGGCTTTGAGCTGGGGCTTCAGATGATGACAGGGCTTTACGGAGATGACGACGAAACGGCTGTTTCAACGGCTGAAAAAATAATTGAGCTGAAGCCTGAAACGGTAAGAATATATCCTACCGTCGTGCTTGAAAACACAACCCTTGCCCGGCTTTTAAGAGAAGGAAAATATAAACCCCAGACTACCGAGGAGGCAATAAGCCTTTGCGGAAAGCTTTTATTAATGTTCAGAGAGGCAAATATAAAGGTTATAAGGCTCGGACTTCATTCAGGAGGAAACGTGGAAGAGGGCTTTATTGCCGGAGCTTATCATCCTGCATTCAGGGAAATGTGCGAAAGCCGGCTTTATTTTGATTATGTATCGGATATTATAAAAAAAGAAAACATAAAAGGAAAAATAACAATATATGTAAACCCGTCTGAAATATCGAAAATGACGGGACAGAAAAAATGCAACATATTAAAGCTCAGGGAGCTGGGAGCTGAAGCTAAGGTAAAAGGCAGCGAGGCTGTGGAAAAGTATAAGGCTCAGATAAAATGCGAGGAATAGTATGTATTTAAAATCACTTGAAATGCAGGGCTTCAAGTCGTTTCCCGAAAAGACGAAGCTGGAATTCGGGAAAGGCATGACTGCGGTAGTAGGACCCAACGGTTCTGGAAAAAGCAATATAGCGGACGCTGTAAGATGGGTTCTGGGAGAGCAGTCCACAAAGTCGCTCCGAGGCGCAAAAATGGAGGACGTTGTATTCAGCGGCACAAGGACAAGGCGGGCGCAGGGCTTTGCCGAGGTTACGCTGCGGCTTGACAACAGCGACAGAAAGCTTCAGAGGGACAGTGACGAGGTCGCGGTAACAAGGCGTTTTTACCGTTCCGGAGAAAGCGAATACAAAATAAACGGAGAGAACGTAAGGCTTAAGGATATACACGAGCTTTTTATGGATACGGGACTTGGCAGAGATGGTTATTCCATGGTAAGCCAGGGCAGAATTGAGGATATGGTGTCAGCCAAATCCGAGGACAGAAGAGAGATGTTTGAAGAGGCGGCAGGCATATCCCATTACCGTTACAGAAGAGCCGACGCGGTTAAAAGGCTTGAGCAGGCGGAGGAAAATCTTTTAAGGCTCAGGGACATTTTATCGGGGCTTGAGGAGAGAGTAGGGCCTCTGGAGAAGCAAAGCGAAAAGGCAAGGAAGTTTTTGGTGCTTGCCGGAGAAAAAAAAGACCTTGAAATAGGACTTTGGCTTGATCTTCTTCAAAGCTCGGGAGAGCTTATAAGGGAGCAGAGCAACAAATATACCGTTGCAAAAATGCACTATGAGCAAACGGAGAAGGAGCTTGAGCAGATAATAAAGGACGGCGAGGAAGCCGCCGAAAGCATAAGGAATATAAATATACAAATTGACGAAGTAAGGCGTGAAAGCGAAAAAACCGAGGAGGAAGCGTCGTCGGCTGAATCACTTATCGCCGTAAACAGAAACTCCATAGAACACAATAAGGAAACCATAAACAGAATAGAAAGAGAAAAAGCGAGAGAAAATTTGTCTTCAAAGCAAATAGATGCCCAGATAGAGGACGCCGAAAAGGAAATTGAAGAAATACAAAAGGCTATCGGGGAGAAAAGGACAAAAACGGAGCATATTTCGGAAGAAATAAACGAGCTGAGGAACAGGGATTCCGATGTATCCGGGGAATATATAAAAGTTACCGAAGAGATAACGGAGCTTACAATGGTGCTGTCAGGTGAAAAAATAAAGTACAGCGCGGCGAAGTCGTCTCTTGAGGAAATCGAAAGCAGAAAAACCACGGTAGAAGAAGAGCTGAGTGAAAAAAATAAGGAGATTTCCCTGTTAATCAGTCAGGAAAGGGAATGTGAAGAACAGGTAAACGGACTCAGAGAAAAAATAACAGCCTTTACAAATTCTCTTTCAGGGTATATGATAAAGGTACAGTCAAAGGCGCAGAAAGCGGAACAGCACAAATTCGCCCTTGAAAAAATGCGTCTTGATTCAGAGCAGAAGAAAAACAGAGTTAAAATGCTTCTGGAAATGGAAAAGAATATGGAGGGCTATCAGGGTAGCGTAAAGGCTGTAATGAAAGAGGCGGGAAAAGGCGGACTTAAAGGAATAAACGGCCCCCTATCCCAGCTTATATCCGTTCCTGATACATATTCCCTCGCCGTGGAAACCGCTTTGGGAGCGGCAATACAGCATATTGTAACGGAAACGGAAGAGGACGCAAAAAAGGCGATGTACTTTTTAAGGGACAGCAATTCGGGAAGAGCAACATTTTTTCCGTTAAGCTCCATGGAGGGCAGAGAGCTGCGTGAAAACGGGCTTACGGACTGTCCGGGATATATAAGCGTCGCTTCCGAAATAGTAGACTGTGATAAAAAATACAAAAAAATCGTTGATTCCCAGCTGGGAAAGACGGTAATAGCCGATAATATCGACAGCGCCGTTAAAATAGGCAGAAAATATAATCACAGATTCAAAATAGTTACTCTTGACGGCCAGGTTATAAACGCCGGAGGCTCCATGACGGGCGGCTCCAAAATACTTCATTCGGGATTTTTAAAAAGAGCAAATGAGATAGAGAGGCTTAATAAAGAAATCACAGAGGATGAAAAAAAGCTTCTTGAAGCTGAAAAGGAGCAGAAGCGCCTGAAAGAGGAGTACAGCAGGGAAAACGCGGCGCTTGAGGGAGTAAGGGGAGATTTGTTTTCGGCGCAGGAGGAAAAGCTCAGAGCCGATAATTCCCTGACTCTTGTAAGGGACAAGAAGGAAGCCGCACAAAAGGCGGTAAATGCGTTGCAGGCCGAAAATCTTACAGCCGGAGAAAGAATAAGCTATTACGAAAAAGAAGCTTCCGAAGCTGAAAAAAGAGCCGCGGCGGCTGAAAAGGAAATAGAAGAGCGGAAGACGGCGGCACAGGAGCTTACGGGCAGCCGCAGGGAGCTGACTGAGGAGAGAGAAAAGCTTGAGCAGAAAATAAACGAGGTTAACCTGAGCATACTTACTTCCGAACACGACATAGAAAACGTTAAAAGCAGAATAAAGGATTTAGAGGAGAGAAAGTACGGCCAGACCGACAGAATAGGAAAGCTTGACCTTGAAATGGAGGAAGCCGTTAAAAAGAACGAAAAGCTTGAAATCAGAATTGAGGAGCTTTTAAAGCAGTCGGAGGAGCTCCGCAGGGAAAGCGAAAGCGCAAAGGAAAAAATACGTGAGCTTACGTTAAAGAGAGATATATGCGAAAAGCAGTCGGGCGAGCTGAGAGCCGGCGAAAGACAGAAAACCGAGGAAAAGGAAAGGCTGTCGGCAGAGCTTGTAAGGCTTGAGGAAAAGAAAAACGCTCTTTTAAGGGAGCAGGAGGAAACCGAGGGAAAGCTTTTTGAGGAATACAAGCTGACCAGGAGAGAGGCTGAGGCTCTTCAGGCAGACATAGGCGAAAAATCAACAGCAAGAAAAAGGCTTGCCGAAATAAAGGGCAAAATAAAGGCACTGGGAAACGTTAACATAGGAGCGATAGAAGAGTATAGAGAGGTATCGGAAAGATACGAATTTATGAAAGACCAGCTGGAGGATGTGGAAAAGTCAAAGGCAGAGCTTAATAAAATGATATACAGCCTGACCGATAAAATGGCGGTTCAGTTCCGGGAAAGATTCGATATAATCAGCAGGAATTTCAGTGAAACCTTCGGAGAGCTTTTCGGAGGAGGCAAAGCGGAGCTTATTCTTGAGGACGAGAACGACATACTTGAATGCGGAATTGAAATAAAAGCGCAGCCTCCGGGAAAAAATGTAAAAAGCATGACTCTGTTGTCGGGAGGAGAAAAGGGACTTTGCGCCATAGCATTGCTTTTTGCCATACTTAAGGTTACGCCGTCGCCCTTTTGCATATTTGACGAGGTGGAAGCGGCCCTTGACGATGTAAACGTGCTGAGATACGCAAGGTATTTAAAAAACATGACCGACAAAACCCAGTTTATTTTAATAACGCACAGACGCGGCACAATGGAAGAAGCGGATATGCTGTACGGCGTTACCATGCAGGAGCACGGAGTGTCCAAGCTTTTGCAGTTAAAGACGGCGCAGATGGCGCACGATTTGGGACTTGAATAATAAAGGAGAAGCATAATGGCAGGAATATTTAAGAAATTCAACTTCGGACTTAAAAAGACAAGGAACAAGATGGCAGGGGCAATCGACGAGATGCTGGACTCCTTCGACACCTTTGAGGACGATTTGTTCGTAGAGCTTGAAGAGATACTTGTAATGAGCGATGTAGGCGTTCAGACGGCGGTAGAGATAACCGAGGAGCTGCGTGACAGAGTAAAGAAAGAAAAGCTTAAGTCCACAAAGCAGGTAAAGGACGAAATAAAGAATATTGTTGCCGAAATGCTTGACGGCGGAGAGGACATGGGGCTTATAACCCAGCCATCGATAATTCTTGTAATAGGCGTAAACGGCGTGGGCAAAACCACGACGATAGGCAAAATGGCAGCCATGTATAAAGAGCAGGGCAAAAAGGTAATTTTAGGCGCGGCTGATACATTCAGAGCGGCGGCGATAGACCAGCTTGAAATATGGGCGCAGAGAGCCGGAGTAGATATAATAAAGCATAAAGAGGGAGCCGATCCGGCGGCAGTAATATTTGATACAATAGGCGCAGGAAAAGCCAGAATGGCTGATATACTTATCTGCGATACAGCCGGAAGACTTCACAACAAGAAAAACCTTATGGAGGAGCTAAGGAAGATTTACAAGGTAATCGACAGGGAACTGCCCTATTCCGACAGAGAGGTGCTTCTTGTGCTTGACGCCACTACGGGACAGAACGCCGTAAGCCAGGCAAGGGAATTTATGCAGGTAGCGGATATAACGGGCATAGTACTCACAAAGCTTGACGGAACCGCAAGAGGCGGCGTTGTATTGGCAATAAAGAACGAGCTTAAGATCCCGGTAAAATTCATAGGCGTAGGCGAAGGCATAGACGATCTTCAGCCCTTTAACCCGAAAATGTTTGCGGAAAGTCTGTTTAATGACCTTCCGGAGGGATATAAAGAAAAAGAAAACGAGGTGTTACCTGTATATGAAAAACCCCTTGAAAAAGTCGAGCTTACAGACACAAGCGAAGCGGAAGAAATCGTCAGGGAATTTTTTGAAGAGATCATGGAAGGCGATGAAGGCGCTGGACACGGCGGCGTATCAGACGGGGCTGACAACGATGAAGATAATCCCCAGGGAGAACGTGCCTCTGGAGATAAAGGAGCAGGTGAAGGAAGCGGTTCACAGCGTGAACAGGGACAGGAGAACACAGCCGCCGAAGACTCAGACAAAAAAGAAGACGATAACCGCAAGGAAGATAGTGGAAGCGGCTCCGGAGAAGATTCACTCTACGGTTCGATTGATAAATTCTATCTCTAACGCTTTCGGAAAGGGAGATATAATTTAATCTCTGAAAGGTAAAGAAATGAAATTTTTAATAGCAACCCACAACGAGAAAAAAAGAGACGAATTAAGCAGAATATTAAAGCCTCTGGGAATAGACGCGGTAATAGCCTCCGATATAGGCAGGGAGATAACCGATGTTGAAGAGACGGGAACGACATTTGAGGAAAACGCAAGGCTTAAAGCTGAAGGGGGCTGTAAGGAAACGGGGCTTCCCTGCATAGCGGACGACTCGGGTCTCTGCATAGACGCATTGGACGGCAGACCGGGAGTTTACTCCGCAAGATACGCCGGAGGACACGATGTGCCCTATTCCGTTAAAATAAAAACACTTCTTGAGGAAATGAAGGACGTGCCCGATGAAAAGCGAACCGCAAGGTTTGTAAGCTGCGTATGCTGTGTTCTGCCGGACGGCAGAGAGCTTACGGTAGAGGGCGTATGCGAAGGAAAAATAGGCTTTGAGCCTGAGGGAAGCGGCGGCTTCGGCTTTGACCCTGTTTTTTATGTGGGAGAAAAAAGCTTCGCTTCGCTGACGCCTGAGGAAAAGGACAAAATAAGCCACAGAGGAAAATCTTTAAAGCTTCTTGCGGAAAAGCTTCCTGAATTTTTAAAGACTTAAAAAGGGAAAGGAAAAATATATGACAGGAAAAGAAAGAGCCTACTGGCGTTCAAAGGCAAATTCCCTTGAGCCGCTTTTTCAGCTGGGAAAAGGGGGAATATCCGACGCATTTATAGAACAGATAGACGGAGCCCTTAACACAAGAGAGCTTATAAAATTCAAGGTGCTTCTTGAGACTTCGCCGATAACTCCCAGAGAGGCGGCGGACGAAATCGCCGACAAAACGTCATCGGAGGTAATCCAGGTAATAGGCGGAGTAATCGTTTTATACAGATACAATCCAAAGCTTCATGAGGACGAAAAGGCGAAAAAGGCAAAAAAAGCGGCAAAGGCTAAGCGCTTTAATATAAAGAAAAAAGAGTCTCAGCCCCCTGTAAAATCAAAGAAGGAGCAGAAAATGGCAGCTCAGAGAAAAGCCGCCGCTGCCCGTAAGCTGGGAAAACAGTAAAATGAAAATAGGTATATACGGAGGCAGCTTTAATCCTCCGCATAAGGGGCATTTAAAGCTTGCGGATGAGATTTCCGAAAAAAAAGGGCTTGAAAGGGTAATAATAATACCGTCGAATATTTCTCCCCAGAAAGACAACAACGGCAACATAGACCCTTCGCACCGTATAAATATGTGCAGAATGGTTTTTACTGATACAAAGTACCGTGTGTCCGACTGCGAAATCAGAAGAGGGGGAAAAAGCTATACCGTTGAAACACTGGGACAGCTAAGGGAAAAGTACCCGGAGGGAGAATTTTATTTGTTTATGGGCTCCGATATGCTTTTGTCCTTTCACACATGGTATAAATACCGTGAGATACTGGAAATGTGCACACTTTGCGCCGTATCGAGAAACAGCGAAGACGATACAGGCAAAATGAAAGAGTACGCAGAGAGCGTGCTTAAAACAGATAAAGTTCAGATAATCGAAATCGAACCCTTTGAGATAAGCTCCTCGGAAATCAGGGAAAGAATACATCAGGGCAAGGACTTGGAAAAATTCCTTAACAGTGATGTAATAAAATATATAAAGGAAAATAAGCTCTATGGATAAAAAAACTTATGACTATTATACCGAAATATTAAGAGAGCATTTGTCGGAGTATCGTCTTCATCATTCCTTTGAGGTTTCAAAGGCGGCGAAAAGGCTCAGTGAAAAATACGGGGGAGATCCGGAAAAAATGTATACGGCGGGACTTCTCCATGACGTTTTGAAGGAAGCCGAAAGGGACGAGATATTTTATTATGCTGACAAATATTCCCTAAGCCTTACGGAGCTTGAAAAAAATACGAAAAAGCTTTGGCATTCTATTGTGGGAGCCGAGTATATAAGGCATGAAATCGGCATAGACGACGAGGAGATAATAACAAGCGTAAAATATCACACAACGGGCAGAGCGGGAATGAGCCTCAGTGAAAAGATACTGTTTATAGCTGATTTCATATCAGCCGACAGAATATACGAAGGCGTTGAGATAATGCGGGAAAAAGCGGAAAGAAGCCTTGAGGAAGCAATGCTTGAGGGGCTTAGCTTTACCGTAAAGGAGCTTGTGGAAAACTCTAAGGCGGTTCACCCGGCAACTATTGACGCGTATAACGATATAGTAATGAATTACAGGGAGAAAGGACTGATATAATGGAGAGCTTTGAATTTGTAAAGGAAGCCGTAAAGGTGCTTGATAAAAAAATGGCGGTTGATATCAAGGTAATAAAAATATCGGAATTGACTGTTCTGGCAGATTATTTTATAATAGCAAACGGAACCTCAAATACTCATGTAAGATCTCTTGCGGAAGAGGTTGAGGAAAAAATGAGGGAAAAGGGCGTTCAGCCCAGAAGCATAGAGGGAAGATCCACCGGCTGGATACTTCTTGACTACGAGGACGTTGTAATACACATTTTCACGCCTCAGGACAGAGAGTATTACAGCCTTGAAAGGCTGTGGTCAGACGCGGCGACGGTTGACTTGTCGGAGATTCTCGGCGAAGAATAAAGAAATTTTTAAGTAAAATACACCTTGAAAGGGAGAAACCATAAATGAGCTATGATTTTAAGGCTGTCGAGAAAAAGTGGCAGCAAAAATGGGAGGAATCGGGAGTATTTCATGCTGTCGATGATTTTACAAAGCCTAAATATTACTGTCTTGTAGAATTTCCGTATCCCAGCGGAGCAGGAATGCACGTAGGCCATATTAAGGCGTACAGCGGACTTGAGGTAGTATCGAGAAAAAGAAGGCTTCAGGGATATAACGTGCTTTTCCCCATAGGCTTTGACGCTTACGGACTGCCTACGGAAAACTACGCCATAAAGACGGGAATACATCCCAGAAAGGTAACAGACACAAACATAGCCAAGTTTACCGACCAGTTAAAAAAGGTTGGATTTTCCTTTGACTGGAACAGGGTAGTTGACACTACTGACGAGGATTATTATAAATGGACACAGTGGATATTCCTTAAAATGTTTGAGAAGGGACTTGCCTTCAGAGATAAAACTCTTGTAAACTACTGTCCCTCATGTAAGGTTGTCCTGTCAAACGAGGACTCACAGGGAGGCAAATGCGATATATGCCACAGCGACGTTATCCAGAAGTCAAAGGACGTATGGTATTTAAGAATTACCGAATACGCGGACAAGCTTTTGGAGGGTCTTAACGAGGTTGACTTCCTGCCCAATATCAAATTGCAGCAGGTAAACTGGATAGGCAAGTCAAGAGGCGCCTTTGTTGATTTTTCAATAAAGGATATTGACGAGAAGCTCAGGGTATACACTACAAGACCCGACACTCTTTTCGGCGTAACCTTTATGGTTATAGCTCCCGAGCATCCTATAATTGACAAATACAGCGAAAAAATAGGCAACATGGACGCTATAAAGGCGTACAGGGATGAGTGCAGCAAGAAAACGGAGTTTGAGAGAACACAGCTTGTAAAGGATAAAACAGGCGTAAAAATAGAGGGCTTAACAGCCGTAAACCCGGTAAACGGCAAGGAAATTCCCGTTTACATATCGGACTATGTAATGATGGGCTACGGCACAGGCGCCATTATGGCTGTTCCCGCTCACGACGAGAGAGACTATGACTTCGCAAAAAAATTCGGAATCGACATAATCGAGGTTATTAAAGGCGGAGACATTGAAAAAGCGGCTTATACAGGGGACGGAGAAATGGTAAACTCCGGCTTTATGAACGGCCTTACAAATAAAAAGGACTCAATCGCCAAAATGATTGATTACCTTACGGAAAAGGGAATCGGCGAAGGCGGCGTTCAGTATAAAATGAAGGACTGGGCGTTTAACCGTCAGAGATACTGGGGCGAGCCTATACCCATTGTTCACTGCAAAAAATGCGGAATGGTGGCTGTACCCTATGAAGAGCTGCCCTTAAAGCTTCCCGATGTGGAAAACTTTGAGCCCGGCTCCGACGGAGAAAGTCCTCTTGCCAAAATTGACAGCTTTGTAAACTGCAAGTGTCCGAAGTGCGGCGGCGACGCCGGAAGAGAGACTGATACAATGCCCCAGTGGGCAGGCTCCTCATGGTATTTCCTGAGATATATTGATCCTCATAATGACAACGAGTTCGCCAACTATGAAAAGCTTAAATACTGGATGCCGGTAGACTGGTACAACGGCGGCATGGAGCACGTTACAAGGCATCTTATATATTCAAGATTCTGGTATAAATTCCTTTATGATTTAGGAGTAGTGCCTTATTCCGAGCCTTATCAGAAGAGAACAGCCCAGGGACTTATTTTAGGCCCTGACGGAGTTAAAATGAGTAAGTCAAGAGGAAACGTAATCGATCCTAACGAGGTAGTAGAAGAATACGGCGCCGATGTTTTAAGAACCTATGTTTTGTTTATGGGCGACTATGAGCAGGCGGCACCCTGGAGCGAAAGCAGCGTAAAGGGCTGCAAGAGATTTATAGACAGAATCTGGAACCTTCAGGAGATAGCGAAAGAGGGAAATGAGTTTTCCGAAAAATTAATGAGCTCAATGCACAAGACCATAAAAAAGGTATCGGAAGACATTGAGCAGATGAAGTTCAACACGGCGATAGCTGCGCTGATGACGCTGCTGAATCAGATATACGACGCCGGGGAAATCAATTACGCTGAGCTAAAAGCCCTTCTGCTTCTTATAAATCCCTTTGCTCCTCATATAACCGAGGAAATCTGGGAAAAGATGAATTTCGGCGGAACAATAAGCGACCAGACATGGCCCTCATACGACGAGGAAAAGTGCAGGGACGCATCGGTTGAAATCGCAATTCAGGTAAACGGCAAAATCAAGGCGAGAATAAATGTTGCGTCGGAGATTTCCTCCGAGGAGGCTATTGCCGAAGCAAAAAAAGTGCCGGCTGTGGCGGCTCTTACAGAGGGCAAGACGATAGTAAAAGAGCTTTATGTAAAAGGAAAGCTTGTAAACATCGTAGTAAAATAAAGCAAAATGCAGATACTTTAAAGGCGGCGCAAAAAAGCGCCGCTTTTTTAAGGGAAGTGAAAATATGAAAATCCTTGTAATATATACAGGCGGCACAATAGGAAGCGCGGTTAATGAGAACGGTTATATTTCACCCGGGGAAAAAGCCAAAAGACAGCTAACGGAAACATTTTTAAAGGAAGACAGGAACAGCGGCGTTATTTTTGAGGAGATTTCGCCTTATACGATACTGAGCGAAAATTTATCCGCAGAAGAGCTTAATCTTCTTATAAAATGCGTAAGGGAAAATGTAAAAAAAGATTTCGACGGTATAATAATAGCCCACGGAACGGATACTCTTCAGTATTCGGCGGCGGCTTTAAGCTTTACGGTAAACTGCGGAAATACGCCGGTGGTTTTTGTGTCGGGAAACTATCCTTTAGACGATGAAAGGTCAAACGGCACGGATAATTTTAAAGGCGCCGTGGCGTTTATAAGGTCAAAAATTTCCGGAGGCGTTTTTGTAAGCTATAAAAACAAGGGAGAAGACGTAAAAATCCATATAGGGGAAAGACTTGTAAGACACGGGGAAGCCGATGACAGCTTAATGAGCATAGATAACGAGCCGGCAGCTGTTTTCAGGGACGGAAAAATTTATAAAAACGAAAACTGCGTTATTTTTAAAAGGGAAAAAAGTCTGCTTGCCGATGAGGAAATTTATTTTAAAGAAAAATCCCGTATACTTGCCGTGCAGATACATCCGGGAGACGATTATTTATACGACCTCGGAAGCGTAAAGGGCATAATACTGGCGCCCTATCACTGCGGAACGGTTGATTCGGAAAACGAAAGCTTTAAAAGCTTCTGCAAAAGAGCAAAGGACAAAAATATTCCCGTATTTCTTGTAAATTTTCAAAAGGATAAAATTTACGAAAGCGTAAAGATTTTAAACGAGCTTAATATTACCGTTCTGCCCTTGTCCTGTTTTGCTGCTGTATATATAAAAGCCTGGCTGGGAGCAAGCGGAAACAAGAATATGGGGGAATATGTAGCGGCTCCATTAAAAAATGAATTCGGAGAATAAAAAGCCGCACCCGGAAAAGGGTACGGCAAAAATTTTATATAAGGCTTTTATTCGCCGGTCTGTTTTTTCTTTCTGTGGATAACAAAGCGCTGAAGAGGATAAGTCCAGATTGTGGGAACAGTCATAACAACAAGCTTTATTACCATGTTTAAAAAGAAGTTGTCATATCCGGCGTCAACCACAAGAGTGGTAAGGAAGGAGCCGAACCAAGTGTTAAAGAGAATTGTGCAGACAACCATAATAATGTAAAGAATCATAGAAACCACCGGGTTTGAATCAGCCTGGAAGGTAAGCTTCCTGTTCATTATAAATGCCGCCGCATATCCTATTACAGCTGAAATAAAGTAGGAATACATATAACCTACGCTGCCGATTTCAAGAAATTTCAGCAGAGCGTTGTCTGTAACCTGAGTTTCAATAAGAGAAGCGAAAATCCAGTAATAGCAGACGGCGTAGACAGCCATTTCGAGAATGGAGGTGCTGGCGCCGGTAAAAGCAAATTTAATAAATTTCCAGATTTCGGAGTGTTTTTTTGTAAATTCGGCAGCTTTTTCTTTCATAACATCATTCCTTCATCATAAGATAATTTAACTATATCATAAAGGAAATCAAAAAGCAATGATTATTTATTTTTACAAAATATCGTTTAAGTGGTAAAAAATTAAGTCTATATTCTCCTGACTGTATTCTATTTGCTTTGACCATCTTTTAATGTTTGATATTCTGTTATTTAAAGTTATTTTCTTATTTAATAAAAAAGAGTATGCGTCTGAAAGGTAAATAAAAATCAGGTTTATCAGTGCGAATTTTATAACCGATATAATATCTTCATTTTCTGCTGACTTTAAAAAATATCTGTAAATAAGGTAAGTAAAAAGCTGTTCGTAAACAATATCGTCAGGCACAAAGGAATTAAGAGAGGATAAAACAGCGTCAGCGTTCTTTTCAATTTTATTTATATATTCGGTCCATTCTCCGTTAACCGGCTCCGTATTGAGCATAAGCTTTATTATGTCTTTTATAATATCCGGGAAAGGCTTTTGTGAAAAGCCTTTAGGTGTAATATTATTATCGGGAAAAATGTCCTTTTGGGCTTTCAGTGAAAATTTAAAAATATCCGAAATTCTTTTTTTAAGAGGTTTTTCCCTGTTATAAATAATATTGAAAATATTTTCTCTTGCATTTAAAAGCATATCTTCGACTGGAGTGTTAATAAAGGCTTCCTTTCCGTCGTCTTCGGTTATGAATGTAAGCCTATTGCCGCTTTCAATAAGGAGCCGGCAGGCTTCCTCACAGCAAAGTCCCAAGCCGGCTTCTGTTCTGTCCTCCGAAAAATTAAAAAATCTGGGATGAAGAGAGCATATATCGCAGAGATAATCCCGACCTGAATTTATATAAATATCGCAAAGCCCTTCATTGTTAAGAAACGGGCAGATATCTCCCTTTAAAAGCTTAAATGAAGCGGTTTCTCCGTCAAAAACTATATTGTCCATTAAACGCTTTCCGAAATCCCCCTGAAGGCTTTTATAAAGCTCATAGGTGTCCGCGTCTATATCAATTTCCCAGCCGATACAGCAGGTGTCGGAGCATTTTCCGGCAGTGCATTTAAAGCTGTCATAGAAACAAGGCTTTACAAATTTCATAATAACCACCTAAAATAAACCGGGACAGAAACATCTGCCCCGTTATGTAATAATCAGTCGAGGAATTTTCCTTTAGGAGAAACAACCTGTATGGCTTCTTTAAGGTCCTGAATCTCAACCTCTTTGCAGGCGCCTCCGAATTCTCCGTCGAGAGTCCAGGGCACATCCTCATCGGTGGTGATTTTGATTTTGTCTGTTTTGAACATGATGAAGTTGTCGCCGGTGTAATCCTGTTTAAGGAGCTTGTGAAGAAGAGGGAAAACATTGGAAACCTTAACATCCTTAATAAGTATAACCTCAAGAAGACCGTCGTTCATTTTGATGCCGCATTTGTCAAATCTGAAAATTCCGGAAACCTCGTTTGTGTTTGAAACGGCTCCGAAGTAAAAGTCGTCCTCGATAACGCCTCCGTCATATTCGATTTTTGCATGGAAGGCTTTAAGGTTTGCGATAATGGGAACGGCGTGAAGAACGAAGCCGTTGATAATGTAAGCCGCGTGGCCTATAAGATTTTTAACCTTTTGAGAGGTGTTGTATGAAATTTCCGTGCCTATTCCGAAGGAGGCTATATAGCTGAAGTATTTATCGTTGAATTTACCAACATCGTAGCGGTGAATCATGTTGTCCAAAAACATTTCAACAGCTTTCTCAGGGTCTTTTGTAATGCCCAGAGTGTTTGCGAAGTCGTTTGTGGAGCCGTAGGGAAGATAAATTATAGGAATATTTGTACCGGCTTTCATCATGCCGTTAATAACCTCGTTGTAAGTGCCGTCGCCGCCGCAGCATACAATTGCGTCGTATTCCGCTGAATATTTTTCGGCAATGCGAACGGCGTCGCCCTGACAGGTGGTTGTTTTTTCAAAACATTCAATATCCCTGTTTTGAAAGGCCTTAACGATTTCTCCGGTATCAAGTCTTTTGCTGTTTTTACCGGCTCTCGGGTTGATTATCATCAGAACTCTTTTCATTATCTTACAGCTCCTTAGTTGGTACGGCTGCATATGCCGTCAATTGTATGCAGGAAAACGCTTTATATTAATACGATATAACAATATTTTACATAATATCACCTTTTGCAAAATAATGCAAATGTTTTTTTTAATATATATGATTTCAGCCTAAATAATATATTCGGCATTAAATGTTTACATAATCTTGTGTAATATGGATATATGATTTGTGCTTTTGTTTTATTGAAAAAGAGTATAAAAAAAGCTATAATAAATGCGATAAAAACTGTATACGGAAGTGATAAAATGAATTGCACGAGAAAAATTACGGACGACCTTATCTGGGTGGGAGGAAACGACAAAAAGCTTTCCATGTTTGAGGGCTATTATCCCGTACCTTCAGGCGTGTCATATAATTCATATATTTTAAAAGATGAAAAGACAGTATTGTTTGATACTGTTGACAAGTCGGAATTCGGAGTATTTTCGGCTAATGTAAAGAATGTTTTGGACGGCAGGAAGCTTGACTATCTTGTAGTGCATCACATGGAGCCGGATCATTCGGCAACGATAGAATGGGTTGTAAATATGTACCCTGAGGTTAAAATAGTTTGCAGCCAGAAAACAACAGCCATGTTAAATCAGTTTTTCGGCGGCAGAATTACTGCCGAGACTGTTGAGGTAAAAGAGGGAGACACTCTTGAAACGGGAAAGCATACCCTTCATTTTGTAATGGCTCCCATGGTGCACTGGCCTGAGGTTATGATGACCTATGACAGCTGTGATAAAATACTGTTTTCGGCAGACGCTTTCGGTTCATTCGGAACTCTTGACGGAGCTGTAACCGATGAAGAAAAGGAAACCGATATGGACGAAGCCAGAAGATATTATACCAATATAGTAGGAAAATACGGTCCTCAGGTAAAGGCTGTGCTGGGAAAGGCGGCAAGCCTTGAAATAAATATGATATGTCCTCTTCACGGACTTGTGCTGAAAAACGGCATAGAAATGATGACGGAAAAATATTTAAAATGGAGCGCATACGAGCCTGAAGAAAAGGGAGTTTTAATCGCTTATTCCTCAGTGTACGGAAATACCGAAAACGCGGCGTATTTCCTTGCGTGCAAGCTTTTTGAAAAAGGCTTAAAGGTCAGAATGTTCGATGTGTCTGTAACTCATTCCTCCTATGTAATAGCGGAAGCCTTCCGTGTTAAAAACATAGTCCTTGCAACTACAACGTATAATAACGGAATATTTGTAACAATGGAGGACTTGATAAACGAGCTTATATCCCATAATATACAGAATAAAAACATAGCGGTTATAGAAAACGGATCGTGGGCGCCTGTATGCGGAAAGCTTGTAAAGGCAAAGTTTGAAAAGTCCAGGAATATAGAATTTATAGGGGACACCGTTACGATAAAATCAGCCGCCGGCGGAGAAGCGGCAGATAAGCTTGCGGAGCTTGCAGAGTTAATAGCGGAAAAGGCACAGTAAAAGTAAAACTGCATAAAAAAATCCCTTCGGTAAAAGAGATTTTGCCGAAGGGAGAAAACAATGAAAAAAGTTAAAAATTTTTTTGATTAGCTATTGACAATATGTAATAAAGTATGCTAAAATAACTACCGTCGTAAAGATGCGGGTGTAGTTCAATGGTAGAATCCCAGCCTTCCAAGCTGGTTGTGTGGGTTCGATTCCCATCACCCGCTCCATTTTATATTTGCGTTTGTAGCTCAGTAGGATAGAGCAACTGCCTTCTAAGCAGTAGGTCCGGGGTTCGAATCCCTGCAAGCGCGCCAAATATGGTGGATATAGCTCAGTTGGTTAGAGCGCCAGGTTGTGGCCCTGGAGGCCGACGGTTCGAATCCGTCTATCCACCCCAGGTTCACAAAGCTTTCGCAAATCGTAGGATTTGCGTTTTTTAATATACGGAAAAAATAAAAGAAAACAATGAGGAGTCGTCAAGCGGTAAGACACAGCACTTTGACTGCTGCATTCGTGGGTTCGAATCCCGCCTCCTCAGCCATGATTGTGCGACTATAAAGCACAAAAGACGAAAGGGGCTGTCGCACTAAGGCCGCCCAAAAAAAACGAAACCGAGCAGCCGAAAAAGGTTGCTCGGTTTGTGCTTTCGTAGTATAATTTAATTGCGAAAAAAAAATAAAGAAAGCGAAGTAATTATACTATGTATAGAGACAGAAATCAAGTAGTTTTGCAATTTGATATAGAAAAAAAGTTACCTGAAAATGATCCAGTGTTTAAATTAGTGGAAATATGTGAGCAGCTTGACTACACAAAACTTGAAAAAGAATATGTAAGATGCTGGAGAAAATTGAATCCAGCAACAATGTTCATTCTGTTGGTGTATAGCCACTTCCTGGGCTATCGGAAGGGCGACAACGGTCTGCCGGAGATCGTACCGGAGGAAGCGGAAACCGTCC
>CALYBJ010000016.1 GCA_944412445.1 uncultured Clostridia bacterium | reverse complement strand
CGAACCCACGAGCCCGTGAGGACTACCTGATTTCGAGTCAGGCCCGTTATGACCACTTCGATACCGCTCCCTATATGTTCAGCCGCCGTTTTTCCCTGCCTTTTTCCGATAGAAAAAGGCTTTGGAAAGAACTGACGGAAAGAACAGCAAATTATTCAGTTTTTCGAACCGTGGAAAACCCGCACGGTTACAAGGTTTTTGGTGGACGAAACGGACAGCTCCCCGCAAGATTTCGAGTCAGTCCCGTTATGACCACTTCGATACGTCTCCATATATGTCAAACACGGTAAAAACACTCTGAACCTCAAAAAAGAGGAAAAACCAAAATGTTAGAACGACGTGTTAGAACAACAAGATATTCAGTTTTTTGAATCCACGAAAAACCCTTAAATTAAGGGAAATCTGGTGGACGAAAGAGCCTAAGCCGGGGAGGATTTCGAGTGCGGACCCTTCAACCACTTGGGTACATCTCCGTATATTTCTGTCTGCTTTATACTCAAAAAATTTTTGGAGAGAAAAGCAGGAGAGAACACTGAAAAATATTCGATTTTTGATTTTGAAAACCCTTTTATATCAAGGATTTCCGGCGGACGAAACGACCAAGCTGCCGTAAAATTTCGAGTCAGGCCCGTTATGACCACTTCGATACGCTTCCGTATATTGCTGTAAATAATATTTATAATTTATTTTTAGCGATAATATTTTATCAGAGTAGCAGCTGTTTGTCAAGGAGTAAAACATTTTTTATTTTATTGAAAATATTTTAATATATGTTATAATAATTTTACTTTAAATAGGTAAGGGGGAGTTTACGCAATGATTATTGCACATAGCTGGTGCGGGGATAATAACGGATATTCCGCATTCAACAATGAAGTAAAACGGTATACCGATGTAAGACCGTCGGAAAGACAGCTTGCTTTTAACGATATGAAATATTATAATTTTATACATTTCGGAGTTAACACTTTCACAGACAGAGAGTGGGGAACCGGTGAAGAGGATGAAAAGGTTTTTAATCCTTCTGAGCTTGATACGGATCAGTGGTGCCGTGTTTTAAAGAACACCGGCTCAAAGGGGATAATTCTGACGGTCAAGCATCATGACGGATTTTGCCTGTTCGATACGAAATATACTTCCCACAGTGTTATGAACAGTCCGTTGGGAAAGGATATAGCCGCGCTGCTTAAAGAGAGCTGTGAAAAATACGGATTGAAGCTGGGGTTATATTTATCTCCCTGGGACAGACATGAAAAAACATACGGAACGCCGGAGTACAATGATTTTTTTGTAAATCAGCTTACAGAATTATGTACGAAATACGGAGATATTTTTTGTTTTTGGTTTGACGGGGCCTGCGGAGAGGGAGCGAACGGAAAAAAACAGATATACGACTGGGATCGGTACTATGAAACTATAAGGAAATATCAGCCGAATGCGGTTATTGCGATATCCGGACCTGATGTACGCTGGATAGGCAACGAGGGCGGAAAAGTGAGGAAGTCCGAATGGAGTGTAATACCATGGACACAGAGGGTACTTGAAGAGGTTGCAGAAAATTCTCAGAAAAATGAAGCTGACGGTCAAAAAATGATTAGTTTTGACAGGGTGGATGAGGATTTAGGAAGCAGAGAGGTTCTTTTTAACAAGGCTGATTTAAGATGGAGCCCTGCCGAAGCAGATGTTTCCGTAAATTACGGATGGTTCTGGCACGATGAGGAATATTACAGAAAAAACGGATATAAAAAAGGAAGCAGCAGAACGGGAAAAGAGCTTGCGGAAATATATTTTAACACAGTCGGAGGCAATGCGTCCATGCTGTTAAATGTACCGCCTGATAAAAGAGGGCTTATTAATGAGAGGGAAATAAAAATACTTAACGAGTTTTCAGAGATTATAAAAAACACCTTTAAAAGTCCTGTTGAATATGAAGCGGCGGCAATTACGGAGGATTTCTCTGAGAGAAGCTTATTTTCAAAAGAATTTATGCTGCAGGATGATGAAGCCGGCATAAAAATAATGCCTTCTGACAGCTTTAAAACGGTGCTTCTTGAGGAGGATATACGCTTCAGCCAGAGAGTCGAGAAATTTGAGATTTACGCTGACGGAGAATATATGGACAGTTACACCGTAATAGGCTCAGGGAAAATAATCAGATTTGATAAAGCAATAAGCGCGAAAGAGCTTTTAATTATAATAACTCAATCAAGAGGAAATCCTGTAATAAAGAGCATAAAGCTTTATAAATAAAACGGAACCGTCTGATAATTTCAGACGGTTAATTTTTATGGATTTTTATGCCGTTTCGATGCTGTTCGCAGCTTTAAGGTTCAGCTTTTCCACTGCGTTTTCTCTCATTTTGTATTTAAGAATTTTTCCTGCGGCGTTCATGGGGAATTCCTGTACGAAGTCTACATATCTCGGCACCTTATGCTTTGCCATATGGTCAAGGACGAATTTTTTGATTTCTTCCTCCGTGCAGTCTTCGCCGTCGTTTAAAATTATGCACGCCATAATTTCTTCGCCGTAATCCTTATCGGGTACGCCGATAACCTGAACATCCTTGACTTTCGGATAAGTGTAAAGGAAATCTTCAATTTCCTTGGGATAAATATTTTCGCCGCCGCGGATAATCATATCCTTGATTCTTCCGGTAATTTTATAGTTGCCGTCGGGAAGTCGTCTTGCCAGGTCGCCGGTATGAAGCCAGCCTTTTTCATCAATGGCGGCGGCTGTGGCTTCCGGCATTTTGTAGTAGCCTTTCATAATGTTGTAGCCTCTTGCAACAAATTCTCCGTCAACATTATCGGGCAAATCCTCGTAAGTTTCGGGATCTACGATTTTACATTCAACGCCGAAAATGGGACCGCCTACGGTGTTGACTCTTGTTTCTATTGAATCGGTCGTTTTGCTCATTGTAGTAGCAGGAGAGGCTTCGGTCTGTCCGTAGGTGATGCAGATTTCTTTCATGTTCATTTTATCAATAACATCGCGCATCGCCTTAATGGGACAGGGTGAACCTGCCATAATACCGGTTCTCATATGAGAAAAATCGGTTTTCGGGAAGTTTTCGTGGTTAAGCATTGCTATAAACATTGTGGGAACCCCGTGAAAGGCGGTGATTTTTTCCCTGTTGATGCAGTCAAGACCTTTTCTCGGTGAAAACGCCGTAATGGGACACATTGTCGTTCCGTGGGTCATTGAAGCCGTCATGGCGAGAACCATTCCGAAGCAGTGGAACATGGGCACCTGAATCATAAGCTTGTCGGCAGTTGACAAATCCATGCAGTCGCCGATAGCCTTGCCGTTGTTTACAACATTGTAGTGCGTAAGCATAACGCCTTTTGGAAAGCCGGTTGTGCCTGATGTATACTGCATATTGCAGACATCGTTTTTATCAATGCTGTTTCTTCTTATTTCAACTGCGCTGTACGGAACCTTTTCAGACAAAGCCATAGCCTCGTCCCAGGTATAACAGCCATTTTGTTTTGACTGGGTGGTAATAATATTTCTCAGGAAGGGGAATTTTTCGGAATGGAGATGACCCGGAGCGCAGCTTTCAAGCTCAGGGCAAAGCTCCTTCATTATGGCGACATAGTCCGAATCCTTAAAGCCGTCAATCATAACGAGAGTATGCGTGTCGGACTGCTTTAAAAGATATTCGGCTTCGTGGATTTTATAAGCGGTGTTTACGGTAACAAGCACAGCGCCGATTTTGGTTGTAGCCCAGAAAGTAATATACCACTGAGGAACGTTAGTTGCCCAGATGGCTACATGATCTCCTTTGCGGACTCCCATGGCTATAAGGGCTCTTGCGAAGGTGTCCACATCTTCTCTGAACTCCGTGTATGTTCTGCTGTAATCAAGCTCCGTATACCTGAAGCAGTACTGATCCGGGAAGTTTTCGCACATAACATCAAGAACATCCGGGAATGTCAGGTCGATAAGGGTTTCCTTGGGCCAAACATATTTTCCTGTATGAGCGTTGTTGTCCTGAAGAGCCGATACATATTTTCTGTTTATGTATTTTTCCATGTAGAATGAAAAGTTCGGAAAAACAATTCCGGCGTCGGACAGATTTTTTGCCCATCTTTTTACCCATTCAAGAGAAATATAGCCCACATAGTCGATACTTCTGAGAGCGTTGTACATATCGTCAAAGGGAATATCGCCTTCGCCCATCATTTTATAAATAAGGTTTCCGTTTTCGTCAATAATACTGTCCTTGACATGAACGTGTTTTATAAAAGCTCCGAGGTTTCTGACGGTATCTGCGGCGGTTTCGTTCATGTATCTGAAAGGATGATGAATATCCCAGAGAGCCGCAACGCTTGAGCTGCTGATTTTCGCCAGCATAGACGCAAGTCTTGCAGTATTGGCATAAACGCCGTTTGTTTCAATAAGAAGAGTAACGTTCGCCTTTTCAGCAAAGGGGATAAGCTTTTTTATAACAGAAATTATATAATCGTCGTCAACCTCTCCGTCAGGCATAGGAGTCAGGTCGCCTAAAACTCTTATATAAGGAGTGCCCAGCTTTTCCGCAAGGCTTATGTATTTTTTAAGCTCGTCGATATTTTCCTTTTCCCTGTCACGGAACTTAAGGGCGCAGCCTGAGGACAGACACGGAATTTCAAGATTAAGCTTGCGCAGTTTTTCTATGGTTGCCGGAAGGTGTTCATCGGAAAACGGACGGCTTTTATCTTCGCAGATGTCATCGCCGATGCCTCTTACTTCAATTCCGTCAAACCTGAAATCTCTTGCCATGCTGTATATTTCGGACCAGTTAAAATCGGGACAGCCGAGAGTAGAAAAACTAAGCTTCATATCATAACCTCTTTTTTTTATTTTTATACATTATATATAATAATCTGAAATAATGCAATAGTAAACAGAATAAATCAAAATATAACGGCAATTTTTTGTGTATTTTCAGTCTGATGTGTAAATAGCAACGGAAGTTTCGCCGTCAATATCGGGAACGCATACCTTAATAATTTCCGATGATGAGGTAGGAATATTTTTGCCTACATAGTCAGGGCGTATCGGAAGCTCTCTGTGGCCTCTGTCGATGAGAACGGCAAGCTGTATGGATGCGGGTCTGCCTATGGAAAAAATCGCGTCGATAGCGGCTCTTACCGAGCGTCCTGTGTGTATAACATCGTCAACGAGAACGACTTTCTTGTTGTTGATATCAAAATCTATATTAAAGCTCTCAGGCTTGTTAATGCTGCCGGAGCTGTTTACATCGTCTCTGAAAGGGGTAATATCCACAGAACCTATGGGAAGGACGGCGTTTTCATTCTGCATTGCGAAATCGGCAATAATTTTTGCAAGAGGAAGACCTCTTCTTCTTATTCCGATAAGGCAGACGCCGTCAAAGCCCTTGTTGCGTTCTTCAATTTCAAAGGAAATCCTTTTAAGGGCTCTTGAAACTGCATATTTATCCATAATATATGATTTAAGCTTCATACTATCACCAAATGTATGATATCATAAACGATTATAAAAATCAATTGAATTATATATTGACAAATATTCAAAATTTTATTTATAATATATAAAAAGGAAGTGGTAATATGAAAAAAATTGTATCTGTTTTGCTTTGTGCGGCAATGATTTTTTCAATGAGCGTGTATAGTTCGGCGGTTGATATTAAGCTTGAAATTTCAGCTGACAATATCGGCCATGATGTAAGCGACACGCTTTACGGTTTGTTTTTAGAGGATATAAGCTATGCGGTTGAAGGAGGCCTTTGTGCGAATCTTGCGGCAAACGATTCCTTTGAATATCCGAGCAATTCAATGTGCGCATGGAGGACAAAGGGCGTTGCGGCTGAAATTGCTGAGGAAACGCCAATGAATGAAAATAACACCAAATACCTTAAAGTAACCGGCAGCGGCTCAGTAACGAATATAGGCTATGTGGAATATTATGATTATATGTCATATACCATGAATGAGGAAAAGCGAAATACGCCTGACATGGGATTCAAGGCAGGAGAAAAATACACGGCGTCGGTATATTTTAAAAACATAGATTTTGACGGCGATGTATATATGTATCTTGATTCCGAAAGCAACGGCGAAAAGGTAAAGGCTGATATATCTGACTGCGGAGAATGGAGCAAGGTTACTGTAGAGCTGATTTCAAAGGCTGCTGAGGACGGCGCTTTTACGGTTGAGTTTGACGGACAGGGAACAATTCTTATGGATTTTGTTTCGCTTATACCTCAGAGCAGTCACGGATACGGAAGCAGCGAATGGAAATACACCTCTCTGAGAAGTGATTTGTATAAGGTTATAGAGGATCTGCATCCGAGATTTATAAGATTTCCGGGAGGCTGTTTTGTAGAGGGCGACAGCTTTGATAATATTTACAACTGGAAAAACAGCATAGGTCCCATTGAAGAAAGAAAACAGAATTATAACCTGTGGCAGGATCTTTACAGCGGCAGGGAATATAATAACTCATACGAAATAGGTTATCATGAATATTTACAGCTCTGCGATGATTTGGGAGCGGAGCCTGTACCTGTATTCAGTGCAGGGGTACTTTGTCAGGGCAGGGTAAATCCTTATCAGTCAATAAAGCCCGGTACGGAGGAATGGAATGTTCTTGTGCAGGATATACTTGATTTTGTGGAGTACTGCAACGGCGGAACAGATACATACTGGGGACAGAAGAGAGCGGAAAACGGACATCCGGAAGCCTTTGATTTGAAATATATTGCAATAGGCAATGAGAACTGGGGAGACATATACTGGGATAATTTTGCCGTAATCAAAGAGGCTGTAAACGAAGCCTATCCGGAGCTTCAGATAATAACCACATCGGGCGCCTGGCTTGAGGGAGATGAATTTGACTACGCCTGGGAAAAGGTAAATACATTATATCCTGATACGATAGTGGATGAGCATTACTATACGTCGGGAGGATATCTTTTCGATAATAACGATCGATATGACAGCTATGACAGAAACGGCGGAAAGGTATTTTTAGGTGAATATGCGGCAACGGCAGACGGGGTCGGAACAATGAACACAAAATGCAATTTGTGGGCGGCGATAGAGGAAGCGAGCTTTATGACAGGGCTTGAGAGGAACAGCGACATAGTGGTAATGGCGTCGTATGCGCCTGCTTTTGCGAAGCTCAACGCCCAGTGCTGGACAATAAACGGAACATGGTTTGATTCTCAGAGTGTGGCTTCGTCACCCAGCTATTATGTTCAGATGCTTAATTCAAATAATCTTGGCACAAAGCTTATAAACACCGAATATGACAGAGACGGAATTTATCAGGTGGCAACGGTTGACGAGGAAAAGGAAATCATATATGTAAAAATAGTCAACGCCTCGGGAATCGCAAAGGTAATTGATATTGATACAGAAGGTTTCGGCAAAATAAATGACGCCGACGCGCAGATTTTATCTTCGTATACAAAGAGGGCCTGCAATACCGTGGGGAATATGACGACGGTTCCTTATGAAAAAGAGCTTTCGCCTAAAAATGACGGACTGCTGTTTACGGCAGCCGGATATTCAGTGAATGTTATAAGAATATCCTACGGAGAGGGAACAACGGAAAACATATATCATTTGCCTGAAATGCCGGAAACAAATACATATTTCACACCGGCAATACAGACGATAATAGATTTCTTTTCTAATCTGATAAATCAGATAAAAAGCATATTTAATATAGCGTAAAACCGGGAGCCGTTTAAAGCGGCTCCTTTTTTTGAGGTAAGTTATTAAAAATATATAAATAAAGTGTGTAAAATGCTTAAAAACAGTAAGTTTTGCTTGCTTTTGATAAGCTTATGAAGTAAAATAAAAGAAAACAATATTAGGGGGATAATATAATGAAACTTCCTGCATATCCGTTAATAACCTGTGACCCTTTTTTCAGTATATGGTCACGGACAGAGAAGCTATATGACAGCAATACCGTTCTGTGGTGCGGAATCGAGAAGAAGCTTACGGGAACGGTAACAGTTGACGGAGAAAAATTCAGATTTTTGGGAAAATGTCCCGGAAAGCCCATAAAACAAACGGCGCTGAATATTGAGCCTTATACTACGGAATATGTTTTTGAAAATAAGAAAATAAGACTGACAGTGACCTTCTGGACGCCGCTGCTGTTCAGCGACCTTCATGTTATGTCGCTGCCGTGCTCCTGTATAGATTACGAGGTAAGAAGCACAGACGGTCAAAAGCACGATGTAAAAATAGAGCTTACGGCTGACGGCGGATTTTGCTATGACGACAAGAAAAAGAAGCTTGAAGGAAAAATTTTCAATGACAGCTTCGGAGATTACGGACAGCTGGGGCAGATTGAGCAGAAGCCTTTAAGCAAGTCGGGCGACGGAGTATCAGCCGACTGGGGATACTTGTATTTAACCGGAGGAGAAATTTCTCTGGGAAGAGGGGGCTGTCAGCATTTAAAGTCAGTTATAAGCTTTTCTCAGCTTGACGGCGCTGAAAGAGAAAGCAATATTATAGCCTTTGACGATATTTACTCAATTGAGTATTTCGGTGAAAAGCTGAAAGGCCTTTGGACTGAAAAATTTAAAACCATGGGAGAGGCTCTGGCGTTTTTAAAATATAATCACGATGTTTTGCTTGATGAGATTATAAAGCAGGGTGAAAGAATAATAAAAGACGGCGAAAAATTCGGCGAAGGCTATGTGCAGATATTGACAAGCGCCGCAAGGCAGGTTCCGGCGGCTCATAAGCTTGTAAGGAACGGAAAAGGCGAGCTTTTGTATTTATCAAAGGAATGTCATTCAAACGGATGTATAAACACCGTCGATGTATCTTATCCGTCGATACCTATGTATCTTTTATACAGGCCTGAGCTTGTAAAAGCCATGATGACAGGAATATTTGAGTTTTCAAGAATGAAAATATGGGAACCTGACTATGCTCCTCACGATATAGGCACATATCCTATTGCAAACGGACAGATATACGCATTGGGAACGAAAGATGCCCATGGACAGCCGGTTAATAAAAACGAAGTATATAAGCTTGAGGACTTCGACAAATATTATTATGAAGATGAGCAGATGCCTGTTGAGGAATGCGGAAACATGATAATAATGTCCTATGCCTACTATTATGTTACGGGAGATCCTTCTCAGATAAAGGATAATTTTGATAAGCTTAAGGAATGGGCGGATTTCCTTGTAGATACCGGAGTTGTGCTTGACTGGCAGCTATGCACGGACGATTTTGCGGGACAAAGCAAAAAGAATGTCAACCTTGCCATAAAGGAAGTTATGGGAATCGCGGCATTCGGAAAGATATGCGACGCGCTGGGAATTGAAAACGACTATTTTTATAAGGCGAAGCTTTATGCGGAATCCCTTACAAGGCTTGCGCAGTGGAAAGGTTATCTTGAGTTTTCGGTAGGACTTATTTACACATGGAGCTTAAAATATAATCTTGTATGGGATATGATTTTCGGCTTTAACCTGTTCAAAAGCAGTATTTACGCTAATGAAAGCAATAAATACATTGAAAATCTTAATATATACGGAGTGCCCCTTGACTGCCGTGGGGATTTCACGAAAACAGACTGGATGATGTGGGCTTCATGTCTTGACACCACGGGATACAATACGGAGCTTTTTTCAAAGTGTATGCTTGCATACCTTGCAGACGCAAAGGATAAATATCCCTTTACAGACTGGTACGAAACGAAGAAGCCGGAAAGAAAGGGCTTTTGCCACAGAAGCGTACAGGGCGGACTTTGGATGCCTGTTCTTAAGGACATGATAATGAATAAAGGCAAGTAAGTATGGAAAAGCTTAAATTTTTTGTAATAACCGATACTCATTATTTTAAAAATTCTCTGGGGGCTTTCGGAGAAGAGTACGAGAAATTCATGAGGTACGAGCAAAAATGCTTTGCGGAAACGGAGAGTATAAATAAAGCGCTTTTTGAATATCTGGGAAATTCAAAGGAAGCCGATATAATACTTATAGCCGGCGATTTGTCTTTTAACGGAGAAAAGGAAAGCCATCTGGCTTTTATCGAGGAGCTTAAAAAGCTTCGGGAAAAGGGCAAAAAAATATATGTTATAACCGCCGGCCATGATTTTGAAGATAATTGCTTTGCTTTTGACGAAACAGGAAGAATAAGCCCGGAGGGAACAAAAAGAGAAGAGCTTTACGGCTTGTATTATGAATTCGGCTTTAAGCAGGCAATAGCCTGTGACAGAAAGCATTTATCTTATGTTGCTCAGTTGGGAGAAGGCGTAAGATTGCTTGCCCTTAATAATGACGGTGACTGCGGTGATTTCCAGACCTATGATGAGGAGCAGATAAGCTGGATCAAGGAGCAGACGGCGAAGGCTAAAAAAGACGGTCAGATGCTTATAGCCATGAATCATTATCCGCTTCTGCCGGGTCAGCCGATTTTTTCAATAGTTCCTACCTGCGTACAGAAGAACGGCGGTGAGATAACCACAATGCTGGCTGACGAGGGCGTTCATCTTGTTTTTACGGGACATATGCACAATCAAAGCGTAAATTTAAAGGTAACTCCCAGAGGCAACAAGATTTACGATGTATGCACCGGCTCGGTAATAGCCTGCCCCTCGGTAATGCGCCTTGTGACGGTGGAAGATAAAAGCAAGGTTGATATTAAAACCATACCATGTCCCGATTTTCAGTGGGATACAAAAGGCAAAAGCTGTAAGCAGTATCTTTCCGATTTGTTTGACAGCATGATTTTAAATCTCCTTGAGGATATGAAGGAAAGACCTGAAGCCGTGCTAAGAAAGATTAACGGCGGAGCAAATGAGAAGCTTTATCCGTTTATAAAAGGAGCGGGGAAGCTGCTTAATAAAATCACCGTGGGAAATACAGCGGTGCTTCTTCATGCTAAATGCGATAAGTCTTTAAAGAAAGTTCTTTTGAAAAACTATATATCGGAGCTTGTAAGAGGAGTATTTGAGGGAAATCAAAGCTTTTGCGAGGGTACTCCTAAGGGCGATGTGCTTTTAAAGGCTCTTGACCGACTTGATTTTATATTAAAAAGGATACATATAAAAACAATCGACGGAGAAGAAGCCGATATAAAAGAGCTTATAAAAAACTCAGCCGGCAATTACGGACTTGACGACTATAATGTAACCCTGTATCTTGAATAAATTTTGCAAAGGAAAAAAGGATGAAAAATCGGTCCCCGAATACTCATGTATTCGGGGACTCTGATATTATTTAAGGCTTTACATATTAATATATCCGACACCGTTTCTTTCAATGAGAATGATATTATCATTTTCATTAAGACTTTCAATAAGCTTTTCTATGTTTTCTTCCCCCGGCTTTTTAAGGGTTAAAATATAACAAGTCTTATACTTATTGTTGTTTATTGTTACCTCTGATACAAGCTCGCTTCCGTAAAATTCAGGCTTCAGACTTTCCTCGCTGTTATCAAAGTCTTTCTTTAAAAATACGGTAACTGATGACTCGTCATATTCCGTTTTGTTTTCTTTATCGTTAAAAGCTGCCTTAAAATCGGAAAAATCCTCAAGCTGAGCAGAAAATCTTAAAATTCTGCGGGCATCGGAGGCTGTTACACTTCCGTCTGAATTTATATCTCCGGCGAGCCATTCAATATCCTCAGAATCCTCGATAAACGCCGCCATTTGCAGCGCTTTTCTTGCATCTCCTGCCGTAATAAGTCCGTCGCAGTCAGTGTCTCCAAGTAAAATACACTGTGTTACCTCTCCGAACTCGCCGAAATATGAAAAAGATGTTCCCGTGGCTATATTGCTGTTTTCCGAAAGCTGTTTATTATCTGAGTCAAAGAAAATAATATTTTCTGCTGAAAGCTCTGATACCTTAACGGGACTGAGTAAAAAAGCGGTTGTGCAGTTGTTTTTTGTAACCAAAAAATCCTTGCTTAATTCATTGTACAAAGTTGACGCCGACACCGACGCCGAAAATGTGATAGAAAAAATCAGCGCAAAACATAAAAGATGTATTATTCTAATCTTTTTTTTCATGTTTATTCTCCCTAATATAAATGTATAGCTTATTATTTTTTATAAAACAGTGCATTGGAATCACACCCCAATATAATATTTTATTTACATAACAACCATTTTTTTTGCATTAGTATATTACCATAATTATATGAAAATGTCAAGAAATAAGCAAAGAAATTTATGAATTTTTTATATAATTAAAAAATTTATAAAATTACACATAAAAATTTTTGTTTATTTAAATCAAAACGAACAATTCAAAAGCCCCGAAAAAACTTCGGGGCAGATTATATGTTTTATTTGATTTTTAAAAAAAAGTTATTATTCTTTACCGTCCCAGCAGTAAGTGCAGAGCTTTTCGGGGGCTATTCCCACAGCTTCTATCATATCGTCAAGCCTGTTGTATCTGAGGGATGTAAAATGAAGCTTTTCGCAGATTTTTTCAACCATGGTATTATATTTTTCGCTGTCGGGATTTGTATATTCGTCAATGGTTGCTCTGTCGGGGTCCTTGCCTTCAAGCTCTTTTATTACACGCCTTGTAATCAGCTCCATTTCGGAGGTTGAGCGGGAGAAATTAAGATATTTACATCCGAACAGCAGGGGAGGACAGGCAGGGCGAACGTGAACCTCTTTAGCACCGCTTTGATATAAAAATTCCGTTGTTTCTCGAAGCTGCGTGCCTCTTACTATTGAATCGTCAATAAGCAAAAGCTTTTTGCCGTTAATAAGGTCATGTACGGGAATAAGCTTCATTTTCGCAATTAAATCTCTTTTGCTCTGAATTGTGGGCATAAAGGAACGGGGCCAGGTTGGGGTGTATTTAACAAAGGGACGGGAATAGGGAATACCTGACTCGTTTGCATATCCGATAGCGTGTGCAACACCTGAATCGGGAACGCCGGCGGCAATGTCGGTTTTAACATTGTCACGGCGTGCCATAAGCTTACCGCAGTTGTATCTCATCTGTTCAACGCTGATTCCCTCGTAGGAAGAAGCGGGATAACCGTAGTAAATCCACAGGAAAGTGCAGATTTTCATTTTGTCGCCGGGGGCGGCAAGGGTTTTAACTCCGTCGGGATTCATAACAACAATTTCTCCGGGTCCCAGCTCTTTATAGTCTTTATATCCTAAATTAAGGTATGAAAAGCTTTCAAAAGCGGCGCAGAAGCCGTCATCTTTCTGACCGATTACTATGGGAGTTCTTCCGAGCTTGTCCCTTGCGGTGTAAACTCCCTTGGGAGTGAGAATAAGCATGCTCATAGAGCCGTCAATAATCTCCTGAGCGTATTTAATACCCTCGATAAAATTATCCTTGCGGTTAATAATAGCCGCCACAAGCTCAGTAGGATTAATGTCGCCGTTCTGCATTTCAAAGAAATGAGTTTTGCTGCCGATTATAGAGTTTACAATTTCGTCAATGTTGTTGATCTTGCCAACGGTAGTAATGGCAAATGTGCCGTGATGAGAACGGACGAGAATAGGCTGAGCCTCAAAGTCGGAAATACAGCCAATGCCCATGTTGCCGTGCATTTCGTTTGATTCCGTAGAAAATTTAGTTCTGAAAGGGGCGTTTTCAATACTGTGAATAGCTTTATCAAAGCCTTTTTCATCACTGTAAACCGCCATGCCGGCGCGTCTTGTACCCAGGTGTGAATGATAGTCCACACCGAAAAACAAATCAAATACGCAGTCATCTTTAGAAACTACACCGAAAAATCCACCCATAATTTATACCTCTGTTAAAAAAATTTATAAAAGAAAAATATCCGAAAAAATATAAAAACTGCGGTTTACGCAGTTTTGCATACATCGACCCAGCTTATAAAACCGGAAAAAGCTTCAAGCTCGGGGATAGTCAGTTCTATTGCGCTGTCGGAGCTTCCGCAGGCAGGGAAAACGGTATTGAAGCGTTTAAGTGATTCGTCAAGATAAACCTCTACACCGTCATTTACGGCAAAAGGACACACGCCGCCTACTTTATGACCTATAAGAGGCTCGGCTTCATCAAAGGAAAGCATTTTTGCCTTAGTGCGGAACTGAGCCTTAAATTTGGCGTTGTCGATTTTAGTGTCGCCTGCCGCAACAACAAGAACCACTTTTTCTCCCACATGAAAGGAAATAGTTTTTGCTATTTTTGCCTCATCGCAGTTTAAAGCCTTTGCAGCCAGAGCCACCGTAGCGCTTGAAACGTCAAAAATGAGAATTCTGTCTTCCATGCCTTTTTCTCTAAAAAATGCTTTGACTTTTTCCAGCGACATAAGCTGCGGCCTCCGATGTTATAATAAAAATTAAATTCAGCACAACATATATTATCACATTTTTGAAATTTGTTCAATAAAAATAAAGTCTTTTTTCAAAAAATTAAAAAAGTTTCCCGATTTTTATTAAATAGAGGAAATAAGCAATTTTGATTTTATGTAATTTGTTAAAAGAAAAACAGAAAAATAAGAGAATATTTACTGCTTTTTGTCGCTTAAATTTCTTTTTCCTGTTACGGTGATAACTTCCATTTTAAAGACATTGGTTGCAGCAATCATTTTTTCCGTAACACTATATGGTTTTTTTTCATATCTTTCCGCAAGAATTTTAAGTGCAAAGGCTTTTTCTTCTTTATCTGTTACAACTGAAAGGATTCCTGTTCCGGCTGCACTTTCATACCTTGAAGTCAGACTGCCGGGTTCATATTCCTCGCATCTGTCCGCCTCAAAAGCGCCCTTTGGGTTTTTGCTTATAAGCTCGTATTTTTTTCCTGATAAAGCGCCGTGAAAATATAGAGTGATTTTGTTTTCATCATTTTTGCATATACAGAAATTTAACGGGATAATATAGGGAAAATCGCCGTCATTCAAAGCAATACGGCAGACGCCGCATCTGCTTATTATATTATAAATTTCATTGAAATCGGTAACTTCTCTGTCTTTTCGGAGCATAATAAAACTTCCTTTTTCTATTTTATTATATAAAAAAGGACTGATTGTTTCAATATGTTAAAAAATTATAAACAGGTGTTGTTTTCCAGCTGTTCACGAAGCTTTTCCAAAAGCCTTGTTTCAATTCTTGAAACATAAGACCTTGAAATGCCCAAAAGCTTTGCCACCTCGTTCTGCGTCATAGGCTCTCTGCCGGACAGACCGTAACGGAGCGTCAATATTGTTTTGTCTCTTTCTCCGGGAATGTTGTCAATAAGCTCTTTAAGCTTTCTGAGTTTTGATTTATCGTCAATATCGTCCACGATAGTGTCGTCGGAGTAGATAATATCCATAAGTGTAAGTGGATTGCCCTCGCTGTCGGTTTCAATGGGATCGCTCATGGAAATATCCTGAGCTGATTTTTTAAGGCTTCTGAAATACATGAGTATTTCATTTTCAATACATCTTGAAGCGTAGGTGGCAAGCTTTACGCCTTTTTCCGGGTTAAAGCTGTTTATTCCTTTAATAAGGCCTATTGTGCCGATTGAAATAAGATCGTCCTGATCGCTGCATCCGGCGTAATATTTCTTTATTATGTGGACTACCAGCCGCAGATTATGTTCAATTAACAAATCCCTTGCTTTTTTGTCGCCGCCGTTCATTTTTTCGATAGCGGCGTTTTCCTCTTTTTTTGAAAGGGGCTTCGGGAAAAAACCTTCCGAGCCTATGTGAAGAGCGATAAAAATAAGATTTTGAAAAGCTTCAATAAAAGACGAAAACTGCATAAATTTCACCTCCGTAAAATATATGAGGAGAAAAATAAAAATCTGCAAGTCCGAAAGTCAAGTCAGTTAAAAATGATACGCGGCTACTTTACAAAAGAGAAGATGTATGTTATAATTATGCAAAATGCGGATATGGTGGAATTGGCAGACACGTAAGATTTAGGATCTTATGCAGAGATGCGTGCAGGTTCGACCCCTGTTATCCGCACCATGTTAAGCACAACACAGCGGCGTTGCTCCATTGTTGTGCTTTTTTTGTAAGTAATAAATTTTGCTTATGGAGGATACGCATGAAAAAGGAATATTCAATAATCCCTTCATCAATGCAGGAAACGGAGACCTACGGTTTTTCATGGATGGATTTTGTTACAGCGATTCCGTCGCCGTTATTTGTAATGACAACATACAAATCCAATGGGAATCCTAATGCCTGTTTACAATCATGGGCTTGCTTTAACGGTGATGCCAATGGATTCTATGCAATTTTATCAAGCGTTAATAAATCAGGTCATTTTTATCAGAGCATTAAGGAAAAAAAAGAAGCGGTTATTAATTTTCCTAACGATGACTGTTATGATAAATGCCTGGCTACTATTGCCAACAACGGTTTTGAAAATGATGAAATAACTTTATCGGGACTCACTGCCGAATGTGCATCAAAAGTTGACGCTCCTTTGATTAAGGAATGTTTTCTTAATTTGGAATGCCGTTATCTTTGGGAAAAAGAAATAAAAGAGGGCAGTTCAAATGTTTTAATGTGTTTAGAAGTAGTTAATATATGTATTGATGAAAATCATCTGGATGAAAGCGAAAACGGACGGTACGGGAAAAGCGGTTATTTGTATAATATACACTATCCTGTAAATCCGGAAAAATTTAACGGAAAATCTCATGATTGGACAGGGATTTTAACAAAGCTGCGGGATATGGGAGAATATTAATAAGTTTTTTTATTGAAAACCGAAGGAAAGCCATTATGTTTTTGGAAACGGAAAATCTTATTTTAAGAGAGCTTACAAATGATGATTTTTATAATCTCTGCACGATTTTGCAGGATGCTCAGGTAATGTATGCTTACGAGCATCCTTTCAGCGATAAAGAAGTGAGGGAATGGCTGGAAAAACAGCTTGACAGATACAGTAAATACGGCTTCGGGCTTTGGGCGGTAATATTGAAGGACACTAATGAGTTTATAGGTCAGTGCGGTATCACCGTGCAGGATATAGGAGCCAGGCAGATTCTTGAAATAGGATATCTTTTCAGAAAAGATTTCTGGCATAAAGGTTACGCGACAGAAAGCGCTGTGCGCTGTAAAGAATATGCTTTTGAGGAACTGAAAGCCGAGGAGGTTTATTCAATAATAAGAGATAATAATATTCCGTCTCAGAGGGTAGCGGAAAGAAACGGAATGAAGCCTGTGGGAACAATAATTAAGCATTATTACGGAATGGATATGAAGCATATAATTTACCGTTCAGGAAAAGACGATAAGAAATAAACAGAAAAAACCGGCAGGCAGTGAGTAAACCGCTTGCCGGGCATTTTTTTGGCTTTTAAAGAATTTCGCCGAGCTTTTTAACAAGAGAAGCGTTTCTTGTCATTGAAGTGTTGTTCTGAATAATAATATCCTTTGCGTTAACTTCCTTTGCGAAGTCTGTAATATCTCTGTTGAAGTATCTGTAATCCACTACATAAACATACTTATAATTACAGGCGAGATAAGGTGCAAAGGCGTTGCCGAAGGATTCCTTAACGAGAACGCAGGTTTCGCCTTCGGTCATATCCTTGTTTTCTATAACGGAAATGGGATTGTCGCCGCCGATAAAGCAAAGATATTTATATGAGGACTGATAGCTTGAAGCGTCGCATATAAGAGGCCAGTTAATATAATCGGATGAATTATTTTCTTTCATTTTAAATGATACATTATATTTCGGCATATAAGCGTAAACAGTGTCGGGAGCCTTTGAGAGGGCTTCGTTTTTGCCGGTGTCATTATAGAAGGAGCCAAGGAAATTATCGAATGAATACTGAGTGAAATTGCTTAACGGCTCGTATTTGCCGCCCTTGACTGTCATAAACTGAGCGTAGGCATAATAAGCTCCCAGTGAAGTCCAGTGATGGTCAGTTCTGAAGTAAATGTATTCGTCCTTGTGAGCCTTCAGAAGGTCAAAAAGCGCTACTGTTTTTACATTGTCGTTCATTTTTGAGTACATATAATTTATTGCGTCCTGCTGATCCGAGGAGTTCAGCTTGCTCCTTGTTTTTTCGTTAAGGGTAATGTCAATGCTTGTGGGGATTATCATATTGTAAACATTGATTCCCTGAGCTGAGGCAGACGCGGCGGCGCTGTTTACGGCGGAAATATACTTGTCCGCAGTTGACTGAACGAAGTTATAGTATTCGTAAGCCGTATCTCCGTAAATGTAAATTGCGTCAAATTTCTGTTCCAGCACGTCTTTGCCCTCATTCTGAGAAGAAGTGGTGGTTTCACTGCTACCGCCTGAGGGAAGGGCAGGCTTATAAAGATCGGAGCCAGGCTCTGTGTTTGGAACAACAGGGTCAATGTCAACATATTCCTGAGATTCTTCCTCGGCATCGGGAATCTCGTCGGCGCTGCCTTCGGAAAAGTTGTATACAGACTGACCTATGCCGATGGCAGACTTTATTTTTGTTGAAGCCGCCACAAGAGTGTCTCTGAAAGGAAAGGTATCAGAAAACCATAAATCTATGTCGTCAAAATATGTACCGCTGAAAAGTGAGCTTGCCGTAAGCTTGGGAAATTCTGCAAGCTGTCTTTTTTCGCTTTCTGAAAATGAGGGGCGGTCAAAAAAGTCAAAGGAAATACCGAACGCCGCAGTCATAACCATAACGAACAGCAGGGAGCTTAAAAAGTAAGCGGCTCTGCGTATTCTGATGGCTTTGCTTATCTTGTTTGAATCCTTACCGGGAGGATTCAAATTGTCTTCATTTTTTAATTCGCTGTGATTATTGTTGAATTCAGACATCTTTGCTCCTCCTTTTTAAAACTGGAAATATAAAAACGGATTGTATGAATCGCCTACAAGACATATTGCCGATACTATGAAAAGTACGGCGGGAATTACGGTTCTGAAAGCGGAGTAGGCGATATTGACAGCCGGTTTTGTTTTTGAATAGTGATTAATGATATTTTTAAGGTATTTGACAACAGGGGATACCGCAAGGCAGGCGATAATTATAAACAGGAAATTGTCCTTGATATACATAAGTATTTCGTTTGTTGCAAAGGGATTTCCGTTAAGGCAGAACATTCCTTTGAGAACAGTAAGGGCATAGGTCATATTTTCAAATTTAAACAGTATCCAACCGAAGAAAACCACAGCCGGAAGGTATATGTGTCCCACAGCCGAGGGAGCTTTTTTCAGAAGCTTGCCAAGGAAAAGCTTTTCTGCGGCAATAAATACGAAGAAGTAAAGACCCCAGAGCACATAATTCCATGAAGCGCCGTGCCAGAGACCGGTAAGCGCCCACACAACAAAAAGATTAATAATAGTTCTTGCCGTGCCTTTTCTGTTGCCTCCCAAAGGAATGTAAACGTAATCTCTGAAGAAGGAGCCTAAGGAAATATGCCATCTTCTCCAGAATTCGCTGACTGAAAGGGAGGCGTAGGGATAGTCGAAGTTTTCACGGTAGTGGAAACCGGTCATAAGACCCATTCCTATAGCCATATCGGAATATGCGGAGAAATCCAGGTAAATCTGAAGCATAAAGAAAAGCATGCCGAACCAGAGAGTAAGAGCTGAGCCGGAAGAAAGCTTTGTAATATTTTCAGAAAGCATCTGCGTATTTGCGGCTGCGGAATCTGAAATTAAAAGAGTATCCGCAAAGGAGCCGCAGGTGTTGGCAAGCAGAACTTTTTTTGCAAGACCCGAAGCAAAGCGCATAACGCCCTTATTGAAATCGTTTATATTGGGCTTTCTGTTGTAAATTTCTTCTGCGATATCGGAATATCTTACAATGGGACCTGCGACGCATTGATGGAAAAGACTTGCGTAAAGAAGAAGCCCTGTATATTTTGGCTGAACCTGAGCGTCGCCTCTGTAAACGTCAACCACGTAGGTCAACAGCTGGAAAGTATAGAAAGAAATACCTATAGGCAGAGCTACCTGAGGAATATTTTCGGGAAATCCGGTAAGAGCGTTTAAATTTGACAGGAAGAAAGTTCCGTATTTGAAAATTCCCAAAAGAAGCAGCGCCACAAAGCACGCAAGAAAAAGAAACAGCTTTGCTTTGTTTTGAGAACTCTCTTTTTGCCGGTCTATAAGAAGCGCAAAATACCAGCATGAAAAAGTCATGAAAAGTAAAAGCAAAACATATTTCGGTTCACCCCAAGCGTAAAATACCAGAGAAAAAATAAGCATAATTACATTTCTTGTCGCGTTTGTTTTCGGAATATAGTAAGCGGCAAGGTTAAGGGGCAGAAAAATGCAAATGAAAAAAAGACTTGAAAAAACCACCTTAATATACACCTCCAAATTATATATAACATTATGTATGAAATGTTAAAACAAATCAATATTAAACAGAAAGTTGTAATAATTTTGTAATTTTTATTAATAAGTTTTAAACAAAATGAAATCCGACAGAAAAATCCATTGATATTTCTGCCGGTACCTTTTTAATTTTTTTATGTTATTTAAAGAATAACAGTAAAGCTGACCCATTGATTTTCTTCGCCGTCAACGCTGATTGTGCCGTGGTTTGCTTCGGCAATGGATTTCGCTATGGCAAGTCCCAAGCCGTAGCCGCCTGTTTCTTTTGAACGGGACTGGTCGCTCCTGTAAAAGCGGTTGAAAATTTTATCTTTTTCATCATTTTTAATGCCGTTTCCGGTGTTATAAACCTGGAATATTTTTTTGTTTCCGTCAGTAGTTAGAGTAACTCTTATAAGTCCGTTAACATCGGAATGTTTTATCGCGTTGTCAATAAGAATTGTAACAAGATGCTTGATAGAGTCCTCATTGCCTTTAAATTTGATATTTTCCTTGATATTCTGCTCAAAGGTTTTGTGGTTTTCAAAAGCCGTGCACTCAAATTCCAAAGCCTTGCTGAGAACAACGCTGCTTAAATCGAATTCCTGCATAATCATTTCGTCTTTTGTTTCGTCAAGCTTTGCCAGGTCAAGAAGGTCGTATACAAGACCGGACATAAGCGACGACTGGGACTTTATATTGCTCAGCCATTTGTTATCTCCGATTTCCGATTCGAGAACATCGGCATTGGCGGAAATAACAGTCAGCGGAGTTTTCAGCTCATGACTTGCGTCCGAAATAAATCTTTTTTGATTTTCAAATGCGTTCTTGACCGGTTTAATTGCCCATTTGGACAAAAAGTAGGAAAATACAAATACAAAGATAAGACTGAAAATTATTATGGCTGCGGATAAATCAACAAGAGTGCTTAAAAGGCTTAAATCGTTTGACAGGTCAATTATAACGATTGTGGTTGAAAGATCGTTTTTTGACACTTCATAAAGCATATTATTATAGATGCCTTCGTCAACCGTGCCAGAGGCAAGCATTTCTGCAAGATAATAAATCTCGTCAGAAGAATATGTGTCGCTCATATTTGTCATAATCAGCGGCGAAATTCCGTTGTTGTTTATTTTGACATACATATAAGCTATTTTTCCTGAGGCGTTCATAATATTTGGCATATTAAAAGCGCTGTCGCCGTTTAGTATGCTGTTTATGGTATCGTCGTTAAAAATAAAGCCTTTTCTGTCTCTGATTTGCTCAATATCCTGCTTGGCGCCGTAAATTATTCCGGCGTAAACACCTAAATTAAGAATTCCCAGTATAATCATAAGAACAAGCAAAATAGCGGAAAGAGTAATGGCTATGAATTTATACTGGGTTTTTTTAATCATATTCATGACTGCTGATCCTCAAGGTAATATCCTATGCCTCTTGAAGCTTTAATCTGAATTTTTGATTTGATTGCGCTTAATTTTTTTCTTAAAAAAGAAATATAAACCTCAATGCTGTTGTATTCGGCTTCGCTGTCGTAGCCCCAGATTTTTTCAATGAATTCATCTTTGGAGATAATATTTTTAGGAGCGAACATAAGCATCTGCATGATTTTAAATTCTTTTGCGCCCAGCTTTACAGACTGGCTTCCGCAGCACAGCTCGTATGTACTCTGATTAAGGGTTAAATCTCCGAAGGAAAGCTCATTTGAGGGTATTTCTCCTTTTCTTCTTGTTAGCGCTCTGACTCTGGCAAGAAGCTCTCCTTTGTTAAAAGGCTTTGTTAAATAATCGTCGGCACCGCAGTCAAGGCCTTTGATTTTATCGTTAACCTCTGTTCTTGCCGTAAGAAGCATAACGGGAGTTGAAATGCTGTTGTTCCTTAGCTCCTTTAAAACATCAAGGCCGTTCATTTTTGGAAGCATTATGTCAAGAAGGATAAGGTCATATATACCGCTCAAGCCGTAGTCAAGACCGTCTCTGCCGTCGTAAACTGCGTCTACAAAATACTGCTCCTTTTTTAAAATAGCCGTAACGGCGTCTGCAAGGGAAACTTCATCTTCAACAATAAGAATACGCATAAGTTTACACTCCTTTGTTTATTACAGTTATAATGTAATAGAGTATTATTGAAAAAAAATTGAAAAAGATATATAAAATTCAAGCCCGCACCGGAGTAAATCTCGGTACGGACTTACGGATACTTATGCAAACGCTTAATAATCATGTATCCGTCAAAGGTATTATGCACCGCTGAAGCTTAAATATTAAAAATTAAAACAAAAAATGCTGAAAAATTCAGGAAAAAGATTTTTAATCAAAAAGACATCTGCTCGCCCTGATCCTCAGCAGATAAAAGAGCGCCGGCAGAGGGAATGGTTTTTGTTTTATACCTCTGGGGCTTTACGAACATATTGTCCGAATAGTAAACAACGCTGTCAACTCTGTGTCCTTTTTTCAGCGTCATAACCGCAACGCCCTGAGTGTTTTTCGTGGTTTTTGCAGATATTGAGCCTGAATTAAAAATCAGGAGCCGTCCCGATGTTGATTTAATAACAAAATCAGTGTCTTCAGTTATATAGAATGCGGCGGCAAGAGGAGATTTGTCCGAATAAGCGTTTATAAGCTTTTTTCTGTTTGTTTTGGTAACATACGACGCCATATCCACTTTCGCGGCTTTTCCGTTTTCAAAGAAAAACATCATGTAGCCCTGATAATCAGAGGTGACAGCCATATAAACCGGATTTTCTTCCGTTTCAAAATCAAGCTTTGAGGGGATAAAATCGCCTAAAAGACTTGCCTTGGAATCCTCAAAATCAGAGGCTTTTGATTTATAAGTATGACATTTGTCCGTAAAGAAAAGCAGCTCCGAAGAGTTTGAAGCGTCCGTTTCTGAGGTAATAAAATCATTTTCCTTGATTTTCTGTTCGCCGCTCATACGCAGTGACTGGGGCGTAATTTTCTTAAAGTAGCCGTCATGGGTGAAAAACAGTCTTACCGGATAGTCGGGAACGGTATTTTCATCATCTTCGTCTTCGCTTTCATAATCGTAAAGAATTTGGGTTTTTCTTTCCTGACCGTATTTTTTCATTACGTCACGAAGCTCAGAAATGATAATATTTTTTATTCTTCCCCTGTTGGCAAGAATATCTTTCATATCTTCTATGGTTTTCTTTAAATTTTCTATATCCTCAAGGCGTTTTAAGATATATTCCCTGTTAAGGTGACGGAGCTTGATTTCCGCAACATATTCAGCCTGAGTTTCATCTATTCCGAAGCCTATCATAAGATTCGGAACAACTTCCGCCTCTTCCTGAGTCTGTCGGATTATTTTAACGGCTTTGTCAATGTCTAAAAGAATTTGCTGAAGCCCCAAAAGCAAATGAAGCCTGTCTTCTGCTTTTTTCAGGTTAAAAGCGGTTCTTCTTTTTATACATTCGCTTCTGAAGCCTATCCATTCTTCAAGAATTTCACCTACGCCCAATACCTTAGGTGTGCCGCCTATAAGGAGATTGAAATTGCAGGCGGTAGCGTCTTCAAGTGGAGTTTTTTTCATAAGCTTGCTCATAAGCTTATGAGGGTCGGTACCTCTTTTTAAATCTATTGTGATTTTAAGACCCGTTTTATCCGTTTCATCTCTTATATCGCTTATTTCCTTAAGCTTTCCGCTTTTGGCAAGCTCAATAATTTTATCAATAATGGCCTCGCAGGTGGTTGACGGTGGTATTTCCGTAATGTCGATACAGTTGCTGCTTTTGTCGTAAACATATTTTGCCCTGACCTTTACGGAGCCTTTGCCTGTTTTGTAGATTTCAAGGAGCTTTTCCCTGTCGTAAAGCAAAATTCCGCCGCCGCTGAAATCGGGAGCCTTCAGTGTTTCGGAAATATCGTGCTCCGGATTTTTTAGAATAGCTATTGTTGTTTCGCATATTTCGTTAAGGTTAAAGGAGCATATATTGCTTGCCATGCCAACGGCGATGCCCGTGTTGCTGTTAACAAGAACAGAGGGAAATGTGACAGGGAACAAGGTAGGCTCCGTCATAGTGTTATCGTAGTTGGGAACGAAGTCGACGGTATCCTTGTCTATGTCCTTAAATAATTCCGTGCAGATTTTGTCAAGCTTTGCTTCAGTGTAACGGGAGGCGGCGTAAGCCATATTTTTTGAATAAGCTTTTCCGAAGTTGCCCTTTGAATCAACATAAGGATGCAGAAGAGCCTCGTTGCCTCGTGTAAGCCTTACCATTGTTTCGTAAATAGCGGCGTCGCCGTGAGGGTTAAGCTGCATGGTTCTTCCTACAATGTTGGCGGATTTTGTTCTTGGGCCGTTTAAAAGTCCCATTAGATACATCGTGTAAAGAAGCTTTCTGTGGGAAGGCTTGAAGCCGTCTATTTCGGGAATGGCTCTTGACAGTATAACGCTCATGGCGTAGGGCATATAGTTCACTTCAAGAGTATCTGTAATTATCTGAGGCTGGATTTCACCTGCGCCGAGAATATGGGCGTTTGAATTATCCTCGCCGGTTTTCTTTTTTGTATCGGGGTTTTTCTTTTTTGCCATTTGTCTGCGCCTCCTCAGCTGATATCCGCAAGGTCAATATACTGACTTCCTACCTGCGCGATATGCTCTTTTCTGCCCTGAAGATTGTCGCCCAGCAGAAGGTCGAACACTTCGGCGGTAAATGCCGGATCCGAAGACGGCTCGATTTTTACAAGACGTCTTGTGGCAGGATTCATCGTTGTGAGCCACATCATATCCGGCTCGTTTTCACCGAGACCTTTTGACCTTTGTATTGTATATTTCGCATTGCCTATTTCTCTCAGAGCGTCGTTTTTCTCCTGTTCGTTATAGGCGAACCATGTCTGGTCCTTAGTGTTTATTTCATAAAGGGGAGATTCGGCGATAAAAACCTTGCCGGCGTTTATAAGGGAGGGCATAAGGGAATATATCATTGTCAGTATAAGGGTTCTTATCTGAAATCCGTCGTAATCCGCGTCGGTGCAGATTATGACCTTGTTCCAGCGGAGATTGTCAATATTGAAATTGGACAGATTTTTGTTTGCTTTTCCTCCGACCTCCACGCCGCAGCCAAGCACTTTTATTAAATCGGTAATAATCTCGTTTTTAAATATTTTTGAATAATCTGCTTTAAGACAGTTTAAGATTTTTCCTCTTACGGGCATAACAGCCTGAAATGAAGAATCTCTCGCCTGCTTGCAGGCTCCGAGAGCAGAGTCGCCCTCAACAATAAATATTTCCCGTTCGCTGACATCCTTGCTGCGGCAGTCAACAAACTTTTCGACCCTGTTTGTCATGTCGTTTGCCGAGGACAATGTCTTTTTAAGATTGAGCCTTGCGGCTTCCGCCTTTATACGGCTTCTCATGTTAATGAGAACCTGATCCGCAATTCTGTCAGCGTCAAGCTTGTTTTCTATAAAATAAATTTCAAGCTGGTGACGAAGAAATTCGGTTATAGCCTGCTGAATAAATTTGTTGGTAATGGCTTTTTTTGTTTGGTTTTCGTAGGAGGTCTGGGTTGAAAAAGAGGAAATAATAATTATCAGGCAGTCCTCTATATCCTGAAATGATATTTTTGCGTCAGATTTAGTATATTTGCCGGACTGTTTTAAATAAGCGTCTATCTGAGCCACAAAAGCGTTTCTGAGAGCCTTGTCCGGAGCGCCTCCGTGTTCAAGCCAGCTTGAGTTGTGATAGAAGTCTTTAAGCTGTTTGGTTTTGGAAAATGTCAGAGCCACATTGATTTTTACTTTATATTCGGGCTTGTCCTCTCTGTCTCTGCCTTTCTTCTCAGTCTGCCAGAACTGAACGGAGGTAAACGCTTCATCACCGCTGAATTCCTCAACATAATCCTTTATTCCGTTTTCATAGCAAAATTCTGAAGTTTCAAATTTGCTTTCGGTAATCTGATTTTTAAAGACAAATTTCAGCGAATCGTTAACTATTGCCTGACGCCTCAGCGTCTCCGTAAAATATTCAAGGGGAATGTCAATATCAGTAAAAACATCAAGGTCAGGCTTCCATCTTATTCTTGTGCCCGTGTCCTTTTTGTCATATTTTTCTTCCTGCATTTCACCTACGGGATTGCCTTTTTCAAAATGCAGCGTGTATTTCATGCCGTCTCTGTGAATTTCAGCGTCCATATATTCGGAAGCGCACTGTGTAGCGCAGAGACCCAGTCCGTTAAGACCGAGAGAATATTCATAGCTGCCGCCGTCGTTTGTGTTGTATTTGCTTCCGGCGTACATTTCACAGAAAAGCAGCTCCCAGTTGAAACGGTTTTCATTGCTGTTCCAGCCTACGGGCATACCTCTTCCGAAATCCTGAACCTCTATTGACTTGTCAAGATATCTGGTTATAATAATTTTGCTGCCGTAGCCTTCTCTGGCTTCGTCAATGGAGTTGGAAATTATTTCAAAAACGGAATGCTGACAGCCGTCAATGCCGTCCGAACCGAAAATAACGGCTGGCCTTTTTCTGACTTTGTCAGGGCCTTTGAGCATTACGATGTCTTCATTTCCGTAGTTATTTTTTTTAGCCATTTTTGCCTCCGATATTAATGAAAATATCAATATATTTATACAACAATATATTATTATACAATATATTGAATATTCGTCAAGTGGAAAATTTCCTGTTTTTCCGATTTTAATATTTTTTATATGAATAAAAGCCCAAAATTAAGCGAAAATAAAAAAAAGTAAAAAAATTAAAAAAAACACTTGATTTTTATAACATAATGTGATAATCTATACAGGCAATGAAACGAGGTCGCTTAAAAAAGCGGTAAAAATGGAAAGGACGGTTGCCTGATGACGCCTTGGGCATATATACTCGGTGCTGTTTTAATTGTTATTTCAATAATTCTTGTAGTCATAGTTTTGATGCAGCAAAGCAAGTCGCAGGGACTTTCCGGAGCTATAGCCGGCGGTGCTGAAACATTTTTCGGTAAGCATAAAGGCCGTACCATTGAGGCTAAGCTTGAAAAAATCACAAAAATTCTTTGCGCATTGTTTATAATTTTAACTTTGGGAACAACCTTGCTTATAGGCTTCCTTGGATAAGTTAATTTTTATAAAACCGTGATTCAGTAGCTCAGTAGGCAGAGCACCTGCCTTTTAAGCAGGGTGTCCGGGGTTCGAATCCCCGCTGAGTCACCATGTTTCGTTTCTAAATGACGAATGCACCCGAAAGCCTTGATTTTTCAAGGCTTTCAAGTTTTTTTGTAAACAAAAATACCTTAGTTAAAAATGCAAATTAAATCGCTTTTTTTCGACAGGTCATGATTTGAGTATTTACATAGTAAGGACAGAATTTTTCAGTTTTTTAATTTGAAAAATTCTGTCCTTTTTAACATTTTAACCTTATAAAGCAGGAATTAAACGGCTGCGAATCAGTTAATCTTTATCCGTGACTCCCGGTTCCGGAGGCATTGCTCCTGTATACGGTCAGGAAAGTAAAACCACCATACTTTAAACCCGCATTTCAAGCCGTTTTCAAAACAATCTCGGATGTTTTTCCGTCGGAAATACACCCTAATCTTGTTTCATCGGGAATATAGTAATATATTTTTTCTTTGAATCCTGCTTATCCATCAAATCATTAATATTTAACAGATTGCTCTTCTGTATCAAAGTTAAGCATTGACGATTCCTCTCCCGAGTCGTTTTCCCTGTTATTCGCGCAACCGGAAAAAACATCATCAGGACCAAAATTACCGCAATTATTTTACTTTTTTTCATTTAATAAGCCTCCCTTTAAGTTCAGCTACAAAGCACTTCTCAAATACTTAAATCGAAAGTTTTAGATGTAAAAAACTGATTAATATGTATTTGTGTTTGCTTGAGCTGTGTATTTTTTTGAAGAAGTTTTTTGCAATAGTCCGATTGTGTGTTTTTATTTGCAAACTAACTATGATTATTGTTATTAAATATAAAAACATTTCAATATGTATGACGAAACTGCACAGATTTAAGACGAAACTGCACAGATATAAACAAAAATTGCGAGAAAGATGTTTGTTTTATATGGAATTTATTGAAAAACATTGCTGTAATTATTGTTTACTTTTCGTCTTATTCAATGTAAAATAGGACGGAACGGAGGCGTATATGGTACATGAGCTTTAAAAGGATAAAAATAGATTTTAATTCAAACTGGGACTTTTATCTTGAAACCCTGAAAAGTCAGAGAAAAAGCAATTTCAGCATAAGGAATTTCAGGGAAATAAAGAACCGAAAAACAGTCAGCCTTCCTCATGACTGGAGCATTGAACAGGAATTTACGAAAGAATACGGAGCGGAGAATGAAAGCGGCTCCTTACCAGGAGGAATAGGCTGGTACACAAAGACCATAGCAAAAGAGGAAGCGGAAAAGTATAAAGAAAAGCATACAGAGCTGTCATTCGGAGGAGTATACCAAAGGGCATTTATCTTTGTAAACGGAGTTGAAGCGGCATCCAATTTATACGGATACAATTCATTCAGCGTAGATATATCCCAATGGTTTTCGGTGCCGCAGGATGTTGAAATAACCGTTCTTGTTATAAATCAGCTGCCCAACAGCAGATGGTATTCCGGAAGCGGCATATACAGAAAGGTTTTTTTAACAATAACGGACAACATATATATTGACAGTGACGGAATTTATATTACGGCGCCGAATCTTTCGGAAACATATACGGGAGAAGCAACGGCAGAAATTACGGCTGAAGCAGTGAACAGGGGAAAAGAAGCAATTTTATGTAATGTCAAACATGAAATATATAACGGCAGGGGAGAGCTGCAAGGGGAAGCGTTGAGCGAAAAGTATGAGATTGCCGGCGGAGAAAAACAGCAGATAACAACAAATATAATGATTTTAAAGCCGGAGCTGTGGTCAATTGAAAATCCCGTATTATACACGGTAAAAACAAAAATTATATCATCAAACAGGATTTGTGACGAATGTGATACCCAGTATGGCTTCAGATGGTTTTCATACAGCAGTGAGAAAGGCTTTTCGCTGAATGGTGAGCCGCTTAAAATAAAAGGTGTATGTCTTCACCATGATCACGGTTCTCTTGGAGCCAAGGCTTATACCGACGCAATAAGACGGCAGCTTGAAATAATGAAGGATATGGGAGCGAACGCAGTAAGAACAGCACATAATCCGGCGTCGGAGGAATTAATTGACCTTTGCGGCAGAATGGGGCTTCTGGTAATTGAGGAAGCGTTTGACACTTGGGATAAGAGCAAGAAGAAATATGATTTCGCATACCTGTTCAATAAAAAGCTGTCCGGTACAAGCTTAAATTTATCAGGTGCAGGAAAAATGACATGGGCGGAATTTGTTATAAAATCCATGATAAGGCGGGACAGAAACTCTCCGGCGGTATTTATGTGGTCATTGGGAAATGAGATACAGGGAGATAACAGCAGAAAAACATCGTCAAGGCTTGCAAATTACGCCGAGGAAGCCGATCCGTATGTGAAAGGCGGAAGAAAGAAGATATATGCTGAGGATGATATAAGAGCAGGCATAAATGATAAGTGGGCTGATACCATAAGAGGTTTCAGCAGCTTTGACAAAGAAGGCGGGAGTTTTTCAGTTGCAGGCGTAAATTATATTGACAGCGGAGCATTTGAGCAGATAAAAAGGGACTACCCCGATATATATATGCTTTCAACGGAATCCTCTTCGGCTCTCAGAAGCAGAGGAGAGTATTTTCATGCCGAAACAGTAAAAGACGATTATAATACAGATACAAAAGCAGCCGAAAACAGTCAGATGTCCTCTTATGACAATGAAACGGCATCATGGGCAAACACAGCAATGTTTGACTGGCAGTATGATATTTCCCTTGACTATGTTTTGGGAGAGTTTGTATGGACAGGCTTTGATTATCTGGGAGAGCCTACGCCGTTTACTGACAACGCAGAAGATTTTTATCCGTATGCCTCTTATTTCGGTATTGCTGATACAGCAGGCTTCAAAAAAGATATCTATTATTTTTACAAAAGCCAGTGGAAAAATCCTCAGACAGAGCCGGTTCTTCATTTGCTTCCCTGTCTGCATTTAAGGAAGGAGCAGCTTACAGAAGAGGGAGATGTGCTTGTGGTGGCATACACAAACGCGGACGCGGCGGAGCTTAAAGCAAAAAAGCATGAAAGCGGCAGTGAATATATTTCCTTTGGCGTAAAAAGCTTTAAAACGAAAAAGTCAAGCGCAGGTTTAAGAACTTATAAAATAAATTCAGATGAAAGCGCAGTTTATAAAATGGGGCTTGAATGGCGAGTCCCTTATGAAAAATACAAAGATTACATAATATACGCCGACGCATTAACAGAGGAAAACAAAACTGATTTGAGATTTTTGAAGTCGACGGGGAGAAAAATTCTGAAAAGAAGCGGGGGCGCTGTTAAATTAAGTCTTAAGGAATACAGCTATAGATTTCCCCTGGAAAACTCAGATGATTACACACTTCATTATATAACCGTAACCGCTGAGGATAAGCAGGGTCAGACTGACAGCAGCTACGGAGGAAAAATAACCTTTGAAATCAAAGGACAAGGAGAGATTATAGGCGTCGATAACGGAAATTCCTGCGATGCCGATAAAAAGAAATACAGTGAAAAAACAAGTATAAACGCCTTCCACGGAAAAGCGCTGGCAATAGTGAAGCTGAAAAAGAATGAGAATGCAGAGCTTTTTGTTCGTGGAGAGGAGATAACACACGAAATCGAAAAATTTATTTTATTGAACGGGAAAAATTTAAAGTAAATTAAATGTTTTTGCCGTATAAGAAAAAGAGATGAAAAATTTTGACGAATATTTTCTTTTCCTTAACTTTTTTATGAAAATATTCTGTTACAATCTTGTTATAAAGGTTGAAATTCACAGAGCCTTTTGATATAATTTGTTAATAAAAAGAAAATAATATTAGGGAGGTTTATCCATAATGGCAGGTTCTGATAACTTTAAAAAATTCTTAGGTAAAGCGGTAAAGTTTTTCGAGGATTTGGTTGAGAAAATTAAAAAGACCGACAGAAAACTTATAATAATGATAGCTGCGGCGGCAGTGCTTTTAATTGTAATACTGGCGCTTTTAATAAACGGCATTTCTTCCAATAAGGAAAAAAACGAGCCTTCCACGGAGCCTCCGGCAATAGTTCAGGAGCCGGAATACACAACAGATGACAATGATATTGCCGCATTGACTGAAACCGGCAAATATAAGGTTGACACTGACGGACTTAATTTAAGGCCCTCCGCAAATACTGATTATGCGCCCATAACGCAGATACCTAAGGACACTGTAGTAACGGTTCTTTTTGTGGATGACAGTCAGGTTGAGTCAAGCAGTGATTACGGCTGGGCATATGTTGAATACAACGGACAGCGCGGCTGGGTATCTATGGAATACCTTGTTAAACAGTAAAAAGCTTTTATCATCACGGGAGAGATGTTAATGGATGAAATTAACAGCGGTAACGGAAGACCGCCCATGGGCAGGAACAACAGCAGGCTTGTAGGCAGCAGCGACAAGCGCAGACAACAGCCTGAAAATATTTCCCAAAATCCTGCCAATCATGAAGATGATGTAAAATTATTTGATGAATACAGCGGCAGAACTGCTTCGCCTGATAACGGAGGCGGCGGTTTAAATAGACCTGATGCGAAAGCGTCGGGTTCTGCCTATGTTAAGAGCAGTAAAGAGCAGAGCGGTTCCGCTCAGAGACAGAGAAGCGCTTCTGAAAACAAGCAGGTATCCTCCTCCGAAAAAGGAAAAGGGAGCGTCACTCCCGGCAAAAAGAAGCAGAAAAAAGACCATACTAAGCTGAGAAAGTTTGGAATAGTAGTATGTTCGATTTTTCTTGTAGGACTTATTTCCGTATCAACTATAGGACTTTATATGCTTAAATATATGTCTGATTTTGTTAATGGAGAGGTTGCCATAGACCTTGACGAGTACAAGGCAAATCAGAGTCAGACAACTATTTTATACACGCTTGACGATGACGGCAACGAAGTGGAGCTTATAAGGCTTCACGGAGAGGAAAACAGAATCTGGGTAGATCTTGATAAAATACCGGAAAATCTTCAGAATGCGTATATTGCCCTTGAAGACCAGAGATTCAGGTCACATTCCGGCGTCGACTGGAGACGAACCATCTCGGTAATGACGATACATCATTTTTCCCAGGGAGGTTCGACCATAACACAGCAGCTTATAAAAAACCTTACAGGGGAAAACCAGGTCACCTGGATAAGAAAATTCAACGAAATTATAAATGCGCTGAACCTTGAAAAGCACTATTCAAAGGAAACGATACTTGAAGCTTATTTGAATACGCTGTATCTTGACGCAGGCTGTTACGGAGTACAGACAGCGGCAGAATATTATTTCGGTAAAAACGTAAGCGATCTGAATTTGGCTGAGTGCGCCTGCATCGCGGCCATAACAAAGGAGCCCAGAACATATAATCCCATAATCAATCCCGATAATAACAGGGACAGACAGATTGATTGCCTTGATAAAATGCTGGAACAGGGCTTAATAACTCAGGAAGAATATAATGAAGCGGTGGATTACGACCTTGTTTTCACAACCGATGAAGACTATGTTCCCAAGGAAGATGACAACAAGGAAACAACCGATGAAATGATAGATGTTGACGAAAGCACGGTAGGCGCGGACGATGAAGAAGAGGTTCAAAGCTATTATGTGGATTACGTCATCAATAAGGTGATAGAGGATTTAAGAGCGGCTTATGATTATTCATACAATGAGGCATGGAGACTTGTATATTACGGAGGACTTAAGATTCAGGTTGCCGTAGATCTTGATATACAGAGTACGCTTGAGGACATTTACTATAACAGAAAAGGCTTCCCTGATGCTACAAATTCATACGGAGAACAGGTTCAGTCCTGTATGGTTATAATGGATTACACAGGCAGAGTTTTAGGAATAGTAGGTCAGGCGGGTGAAAAGGAAGGCGCAAGAACATTAAATATTGCTACCGATTCCATGCGTCAGCCCGGTTCTTCAATAAAGCCTCTCAGCGTATATTCATTAGCCATAGACACGGGAACATATACTTGGTCATATCCTCTTGTCCAGAACTACGGAATAATAGTAAACGGCGAAAGATGGCCCCAGAACTTCGGCGGAGATATGGGTTCTCCCTACAGCTATGAGACAATACAGCAGGCTCTTGCTCCGTCTCATAACACTGTGCCTGCGCAGATAGTAAAGGCTTTAGGGGTAGATAAATGCTATAACTGGCTGAAAGATACTTTCCACATGACCTCGCTTACAGAGGATGACGAAAACTACGCTCCTCTTGCTGTCGGAGCCATGTCTCACGGAGTTTATGCGGAGGAAATGTGCGCCGCATATGTAACATTCGGAAACGGCGGCGTATATTATGAGCCGTACTGCTATTATACGGTAACAAACAGCACCGGTTCAAATGTATATCTGACGCATAACGATTCCGGCGAAAAGATAATGAAAGACGGAACTGCGGATGTAATGAATAAGCTTCTTCAGACTGTTACAACATCGTATAACGGAACCGGACGCAATTACAGGGTAACAGGTTTTGATATGTTCGCAAAAACAGGTACTACATCCGATGAAAAAGACCGCTGGTTTATCGGAGGAACGCCTTATTATGTATGTACTGTCTGGATGGGTTACGCAGAGCACGCGGAGGAGCTTAATTTCTCAACTAACTACTGCGGACAGCTTTATCAGACGGTAATGAATAAAATACATCAGAATTTGCCGGCAAAGTCATTTGATTTCGGCGATAATATAGAGAAGAGAAGCTACTGCACAAGAACGGGACTTCTTGCAAGCTCGTCCTGCGGTTCGGTATCAACCGGCTGGTACAGGTCCGACGCACTGCCCTCAACGTGCACATCCTGCGGCGGTTCATCGGCGACTACAACCACACAGGCTGCTGATGAAAACCAGAACAATGACACCCCGGCGGAAACCACAACAACAGCTCCTGTTCAGGAAGGCAACAATAACGGCGGCGGAAATAACAACGAAAACACGCCGGAGAACAACGGCGGAGATTAAACAATGATTATATTATCTGTTGATTACGGAGACGCAAGAACAGGAATCGGAATATGCGATAAAAATGAAATTCTTGCGTCCCCGGTAACGGTGATAAACGAAAAGGACAGAGATGTTCTTATCAGTAAAATTGCTTTAATTGCAAAAGAAAGAAAGGCAGAGCTTATTGTAGTAGGACTTCCCAAAAACATGGACGGCACGGAAGGCTTCAGAGCACAGGCTTGCAGAGAGTTTGCCCTTGAGCTTGAAAATATTTCTCAGGTTAAGACGGCTCTTTACGATGAAAGGCTTACAACTGTTTCAGCTCATCTGGCGCTTAACGCAACAGACACAAGAGGCAGGAAAAGAAAGGCTGTTGTAGACGCAGTGTCGGCTGTAATGATTTTAGAGGACTTTATTGCCAAACGAAAAAATACCATATTATAAAATTAATTCTTTTGTGTTTGAATCAATTGTAATTCTTACCCTGCATTTTCCGAAGTTATCGGGAAGGCAGGGCTTTATTTTTATTCTGCCGCCGATCATTTTTATTCCCAGCATATCTTCGCAGACTGTTCTGTAGAACCAGCCGGCCGAACCGGTATAAAGGCTCCAGCCTCCTCTGCCTTCCATACCTTTTGCCGAATAGACATCTCCGGCAAAATAGTAAGGCTCAGTTTTATAAATTTCAGAGTTTTTTGAAGCAGGGTTCAGCATATTTAAAAGCTCGTATCCTTTATTCGGATTATTAAGCATGAAAAACGCCTTTGCCAGCCAGACAGCCCCGTGAGTATACTGACCTCCGTTTTCTCTTATTCCCTCAGGATACATATTTACATAGCCGGCATTTTTGCCGTTTGGAGTAAAAGGAGGTGTAAAAAGCTTTACGATTGAGTTTTTCTTGTCAACAAGAAGATTGTAAGCTGTGTTAAGCGCTGTTTGCTGTCGCTGTCTGTTTTTCATTTCCGAAATAACGCTCCATGCCTGAGGGAGAATATCGATTTCACACTGTTTGTCGCCGCTTTTTCCCATGGGAGTTGAATCATCGTAAAAACACCTTAGATATCTGTCCCTGTCCCATGCTTCTCTTTCAACTGCCATGGCGGTTTCGGCGGAAAACCGTAAAAGCTTGGCTGATGTTTCAATATCGCCGGCAAGCTTTGCGATTACGGAAAAGTTTTTCATAACAAGGCTTAAAAACATTCCAAGCCACACGCTTTCACCCTTTCCTTTTTGCCCCACACTGTTAAAGGAGTCGTTCCAGTCGCCGCCTTTTATTAAGGGAAGATTGTGGGAGCCGAATTTGCAGGAGTGTATTATTGCTTTAAGACAGTGTTTGTATAAGGTGTCCTTTTTCTCAGAGAGAAAATAATCTCCGAATCTGTCTTTTTCTCCGTTTTCAAGAAGCTCACCGTTTAAATAAGGTATTTTTGCTGAGAGAATTTTAAAATCCCCTGTTTTTAAACAGTATTCAGCCGTAAAGAAAGGAAGCCAAAGAAGATCATCGCTGTAAGTTGTTCTTACGCCCCGGAGAAAAAATTTTCTGCCTGTATTAACCGAGTGGAACCAGTGGAGGACATCGCCTTCCGGAAACTGAGCTGCGGCGCATCGGATAAGCTGAATTTTTAAAATTTCAGGGTTGGTGAGAATAACGGCGGCAGCGTCCTGAAGCTGGTCTCTGAAGCCGAAGGCTCCTCCGCACTGATAAAAACCTGTTCTGCCGTTGATTCTTCCCGATATAATCTGGCACGGCAGAAAATCGTTGAAAATGCAGTTAAGCTCCTTGTCGGGAGTTTGGATTTCAATTTTATTGACAGGCTTTCGTTTCGGCGTAATATATACTGCTTTATATGCGGAAGCTTTTGTTTTTCCGAAGGAAAGATAAAATTTGATATTAATATCGGTTTTTGGCGGCAGCTTAATTTTTTTTGTTATTATAATTGAATCGTGAATATCGGAAAATTTATCACTGCCTGTAAGAAATCTCATTTTGTTTAGCTGATATGAGAAATTGCCCTGAGTACAAGCGAAAAGATATCCGTTAAAGCATGAATTATAAGGATTGTACGCATATATGCCGCAGCTGTCAGGAATAATTTTTACAAATCTTGCGTTTTCCTTTAAGTCGCTTAAAACAGGCGAAATATAATAAGACAACGAAAAATCTTTTTCGGTTTCCGTACTGTTTATAATGCTGACTGACAGATTTTTTCTGAAAATATTGCTATGCACCGTAACGCGGGTGTGAAAAAGAAGTCCGTCCGCCCGTGAAAAATATTCACCGGACCCTTCTTTAAAAAAGGCTGAAGAACCTTTTATTATATCGTATTTGCCGTTATCCAATGACAAAATAAGTCTTTCGCCGAAATCATTGCATCTGGCGTCGTTAAGCCAGGGTGTAAGCTTGTTTTCTCTTGAATTAAGCGCCCATGTGTAGCCTAATGAATTGTGGGTAAGAAGTGTTCCGAAATTTTTTCCGGCGATAATATGGCTCCATGGCAAATAAGGTTCTTTGCCGATTAAATAGCCATGTTTTGTGAATTTGTTTTCTGCGGGAAGATTCTTTTCGGAATTATTTATTTCGGGAAGCACAAATTCTTCGCAGATGTTTTCCGGGTCATGCTCAGGGTAAACTGCCGCAGAGACGGCGTACAGCGCCGCCAGAGAATCTTTTGAAACGGAGTCTGTGCTTAATATGAAAATGCCGCCTCGTTTATTTATTATTTCTCCGGGGGATGGCTCAAGCTCCGATGCAATATACGCTTCTGTTTCGCTGATGCAGTCATTGTTATCGGATATAAACGCAAGCTCTGAAATAATACCTGCCAGCCTGAGCTTTTTATAAAGCTCAATAAACGGAGTTATAAATGCAAAGTCACTGCTGTCAGCTTTAACGGTAATCACAGGAAAATCCCCGGAGATACCGGTTGCCCAAAGGTCGTTTACGGAAAAGTCTGTTAAGCTCATTGCTTTTAAAATTTCCTTTGAGGGAAGCCTTTTAAAAAATTCTCGTTCCATGATTTTTTTTGCGTAAATACCGGCAATGCTTTCGCTGTCGAAAGGACTTGCGGCATATTTTAGTGATGACAGAGTGTCTTCGCTTCTGATTTTCAGTATATGACCGACAGCTTCATATTCGCTTGAAGCGGCAGTGAAAATTAATTTTTTTTCTGCGGATGATTTCTCGTTTATTATTAAATCAATTGACAAAAAACAGCACTTGTCTGTAGATACTGTCTTTTTTGGGTCGTTTCCGAACAAGCTTTTAATTCCGTTTTGAATTGACAAAACGCTTTCTCTGTCTGTGAAAAAATTCATTTCTTCCCTGTTTAAGAAGCCCACAGCAATATAAAGCTGATTATCTCCGTTAATTTTTCTTCTTGTAAATGTCAGGATTTTTTCATTTTCATGGTACTTTTCAAATATAAACATTTTTGAAAAGGCAGGATGAGAAATTTTTTCTTTCATGTCTGATAAACACGGCTGACAGTAAATCATCAGACGAAGTTCTTGTTTTGATTTGTCCGTGTTTTTGATGGTATATGAAAAAATTTCGGCAGGAAGCAAAGGATGAACACAGACAGTCTGACTGCACAAAAGCTTTTCGGTTCTGTTTTTAAAGACAGCCGATCTGTCGGAAAATTTTACTGAAAAGCTTTTACATTCCGAAAACAGGGGAGCGGCTGTAAAAGGAATTATTTTATTGTCTTTTTGCTTTATTGCCGCGAAAACGCCTTCTTCACAGGAAAATAAATCTGCGCTTCGGGAAAAAAGAGATACGCCGCCGTAAATGGAAATATTCATTCCCGAATCGGAAAAAACAGCAGTCATCTGTCCGTTTGAAAAAATTTTGGATTTTGGGTCGGCAGGAGAAATAAAGCTGCTTTCCAAAGTACTTTTCGGGATTCTCTGAGGTCTTGTGTATTTTGCGTGCCGGCTTATATTTTTATATATTTTCGCATCCGTGGGGATTTTTTCGTAAAGGAGGCTTGCCGCTCCCATCATATTGTCGTCCTGCATAAATCTTTTCTGCATTATATTATTAAAAAGTGCGTTTGCCGCAGAAAGAAAACTCATGCCTATATGGTGAGCCATATAGCTTCTGACTGCTGAAAATTTTCTGCCGCCGCATCTCTTTTCCGTAAAGTCGGCAGCTTCAAAAAAGCCGTACTGTCCAGTAAGACCAAGCTTTTCCATCCGTTTTAAGTTGGATAATGCTCCGTGAGGATCTTCCGGAACAGTGAGAAATGTGGAATAGGGTGAAATGACAGTTTCCCTTTCGGGAGAATTTTTAAGACTGAGCTTTCTGACTCCGTGAGCCTTGTACTGATAGTTAAGCTCCCGGTCAAAAGCAAAATATCCGCTTTCCGATATGCCGTAGGGAATGCTCATGTTTTTTGTCCTTTTCTTCTGTCCGTAAATGCAAAATTTTAAAGCTTCTCCGCCCAGAGTATTTCTGTAGGAGGGCAGAAAAATCGCGGGCATAAAATATTCAAACATTGTGCCTGTCCAGGATACGGGACCTGAATATCTTCCGTCTTTTGAAAGAGGTCTTCCGAGACTTTGCCAGTGTTTGTCGTCTGCCAGCCCGGAAGCCACGGCAAAATAGCTTGTCATTCTGGCTTCGCTCATAAGCAAATCAAAATATGAAGAGGACAATTCTTTTGAGAGAGTGTTATAGCTTATATGAAATAGATTGCGTCTGCCGTCGTACAGAAAGCTCAAATCACATTCTTTGATTAGTTTGCTTATGGATTTTACAGTCTCCGAGAGAGCAGGAACTTCGTTTATATATTCCTTTAGTCCCTCTTTTAAAGCTGTCAGACAGCAAAGAAAGTTGCCGCTGTCAACAGTCGAAACGACAGGAGGCTCCAGGATTTTAAGTGTTTGAGTGTCATACCAGTTATACAGATTACCTTTAAATTTTTCAAGTTTAAAAACAGTGTTCAATGATTTTGAAAGTTTATCATATAGCTCCGAGGAGCTTATATAATCAAGATCTCTTGCAGCTAAAAAAGAGCACAGCATAAGCCCTATATTGGTAGGAGAGGTTCTGTGGGCAATTCTGTAAACAGGTGATTCCTGGATGTTGTCGGGTATGAGATAGTTGTCTTTTTCTCCTGAAAAATTCTCGTAAAAACGCCACATTGAAGAAGTGTAGGATAAAAGGGCGTCTTTTTCCTTTTGCGATAATTTCGGCATATAGACTTTTTTTTGTTTTGACAAAAAAAGCAGTGCCGGCAGGTTCAGTATGAACAGCAGACCGGTAAATCTGAAAAGGGTTTTTCCGGAAGCAATAAGAAAAACACCGAAAATAACCGACGGAAGAGCTTTTCGTATTTTTATTAAAACGGGACTTGCTTTTTCGCTGTCGGCGGCGGTAGTCCACTGTAAAAGATGTTTTTTTGTTATATACATCCGGAAAACAGCCCGAAAAACTGCGTCAAAGGAGCAAATGCCGTTCTGAACAAGCATAACGGCAGACATAATTCCTCTAAGGAGGCATATTAAGGCGTAGGGAATACAGTCCGAAAAATACAGCCTTGAAAGCAAAGAAAAGCCGCCGTGAGCAAGAGAAGCAAGAGCTGAGAAAAAATAAGGGGCAACAGCAGACATCATGGCGGCAGACAGAAGCACGGCTGAAACCGGAAAGGGCATAAAGACAGACAGAAAAATTATGAACAGCGACATTGCCGGAGTAACGGCGCGCCGTATATTGTCTGTAAGCCACCATTTTCCTAACAGCGGAAAAGTCCCCGACGGAAGAGCGTTTTTTCTTTTCAGGATAAAGGCTGAGTTTTGAATATCTCCTCTTATCCATCTGTGAAGTCTTTTAAAAAACGATATCTGATTCGATGGGAAAGAGTCGGTAAGAGAAACGCTTCCGAGAAAGGCAGTTCTTAAAATTATTCCCTCAAGAATATCGTGGCTGAGAATTTTCTGGTCCGGGAACCGGTCAATCAGAAGAGAAGCAAAGGCGTAAACATCAATAAGACCTTTTCCGGAAAAAATACTGCATCCGAAGAAATCCTGATATTTTTCATAAGATTCGCCGTTATAGGCTGAAATGCCGCCGGAGCCTGCCCAGAGAGAGGAAAAATAAGTTTTTTGAGCGGATGCAACCGAAGTTTCGGTTTTAGGAGCTATAATGCCGTAGCCCGAAACAACTCTCTGATGGGAATATGAGATTACGGGTTTGTTGAGAGGATGAGCGGCGGCAGACACAAGCTCTTTTAAGCTTGCGAAGGGCATCGATGTATCGCTGTCAAGCGCCATAATGTATTTGCAGTCTTTTAAAAATTTTTCATTGCCGTGAATAAACAAGAATTCGTTGCCTACATCCGCTATATATTTTACGAGCGCCGTTATCGCGCCTCGTTTTCTCTCGTAACCGGTATATTCGTTTTCCGTGCAGGAATAAATTCTCGGACGGGCAGCCAGTAAAAATTTTCCGCCGTATTTGCCGTTTAATTCATCAATAACTCTTTTCATTGCTTTTATATCGGCTTCATCTGTTGCGGTGGCGGGCGTTTTTGCATTTTTTAAATCTGCAAGAACACAGATACAAGTATTATCCTTACAGTTTGAAAGATATAAATCCTTAAGATGAGGAATTAAATTTTTAGCTTCTCCGGCGGAAGGCAGAAGAGATGAAACGGCAATGACTGTTCGGCAGTCGTCAGGAATCCCGGCAGAAAAATTCATTTTCGGCATCGGAGCTGTTTTTATAAAAAACGGCGCTGCTGTATCGGTGATAAATTTAAGCGCCTCCCAGAGAGGCAAATATAACAGAGGGACAAGATACCATGCTTTAAACACTGACGACAGAATAACTGCGGAAACAAATGGAATAATGGCTTCGGAAAAAAGCAGAAAAGCTCCGCGCTTCTTTTTACTGGGATCATTGTTAATGTCAAGATAAAACCCTATATGCCTGTTTTCCTTTTTTGCTTTTTCGAGAGCCGTTACAGCGGCGTCTGTTTCGCTTATATTTTCTTTTTCGGCAATATTGCATACGGCTTTTCGATATATGTCTTTTGTTGCTTCATCCATGTTTATATATGTCCCTGCAGGATCCTGGCACAGTATTTTTTCCGTATCGCTTACCTCGTACAGAATTTTTCCGAAGTCGCAGTCCTCAAGCATTATGAGAGATTTTATACTGTTTGTCAGCACTTCCGGATTATTATTTACAGCTTCGGCGGCATATAAAATTAAAGTGTAAATCATGAAGGCAGGCAAATACCTGAGCTCTGCTGTTGATGCCGGGTTTTTAAGAAAAAATGCGGTTATGCGGTTTTCATCGGGAAGAATACCTTTTTCGCAAATATTTCGGCATTTGTTGATTATCCGTGAAATTTTTGAGTTGAAATCAAGGCTTTTTGTCATAGAAAAAAACACAGAATAATTTTTCTCGATAACATGAAAATTGTCGGTAAGCCGGAGGGCATCCTCCGATTTGTTTTCCGATTTTAAAAACCGTTTATAAGCCTTTCGCAGAATAAGCATATTTTTTCTTAAAGATTTTTTTAAATGTTTCATCTGAAAGACCGCCTTAGAGCATAATTTTCAATATTTTGCCCGAAAATCAGCCGAATATGAAAGTTTAAAAAAAAGCTGTAAAAAATAAATAATATTAAATATTTTAACGGCGTAATTATGTGTTAAAAATTCAGCAAAGAAATGTTGACGAAAGAAGCAAATAGTGATAAAATATTTATGAATTTTTTTATAAAGGTGATATTTTATGTCAGGACACTCAAAATGGAGTACGATTAAGAGGAAAAAAGAAAAAACCGATAATCAAAGAGCGAAGGTTTTTACTAAAATAGGAAGAGAAATTGCCGTAGCAGTACGCGAAGGCGGTCCTGATCCTGCGGGCAATTCAAAGCTTAAAGATGTTATAGCAAAAGCAAAGGCTGCAAACGTGCCTAACGATAACATTGAGAGAATTATAAAAAAAGCTGCCGGCGACGGAAACAGCGATAATTATGAGGAGTGCATATACGAGGGCTACGGTCCCTGCGGAATTGCGGTTATAGTAGAAACTCTTACGGATAACAGAAACAGGACGGCAGGCGATGTTCGTCATTACTTTGATAAATACGGCGGAAACATGGGACAGGCAGGAAGCGTTATGTTTATGTTTAACCGTCAGGGAAATATAGTAATAGAGAAGGACGGCGTTGACGAGGACAGCCTGATGGAAACAGCTCTTGAGGCAGGTGCAACGGACCTTATTGCCGATGACGAGGATGTTTTCCAGGTAAGAACGGAGCCAAACGATGTGGGCGCTGTTAACGAAGCTTTAACAGCGGCAGGCTACTCGGCAATTTCCGCAGAGGCAGAATATATTCCTTCCACATACACAAGACTTGACAATCCGGACGATATAAAGAATATGGGCAAAATGCTTGAAATGTTTGAGGACAATGATGATGTTCAGTCCGTATGGCATAACTGGGAAAACGAAGAGGATTACGAAGGCTGATACATATAAAACGGCAGAATTGATATCTGCCGTTTTTTATAAAATAACAGGAAGAGAAACAGGTGGAATTATGGAAAAGACATTAAAATTCAAGGACGGTAAATTTCGTATACTTCAGCTTTCCGACATGCAGGACACTTACAACACATCACCGGATACCGTAAGATTTACTGAGGAAGCAATAAAAATTACAAAACCGGATTTTATAGTCCTGACGGGAGATCAGATAAAAGGATACGGATTGTCATTTTTAAAGGGCGATAATAAGACAAATGCCGCAAAAGCCATAAATGCCTTAATGGCTCCCATAGGGGAAAGCGGAATACCTTTTACCGCAGTTTTCGGAAATCATGACGCTTTCGGGGAAGCGCAAAAGGATTTTCAGTGGAAGTGCTATAAATGCTTTGATAATTTTATAGGAAATGATTATGAAACAGCGGTGTTTCCCGTATATTCGGAAAATGAAGAGAATGTTCCGTTTTGTGTTTACACCTTTGATTATGACGCAGGGGAGAACAAAGCAAACGGAATTTCAAAATACGGAAAAATTACAGAAAAGCAGATAAACAAGTACAGAAATTACAGAGATATTCTTTCGGAAAAGTACGGACATACCGTTAAAGCTCTGGCGTTTCAGCATGTGCCGCCTGCGGAAATGTATGATTGTCTGAAGGAAGTCAAAAAAGGAACAAAAAACAGCGTGCAGGGAGCCGGCATTCATAAAAACCAATATTACACACTGCCTGATTATGCGGTGAAAAAAGGCAGCTTTATGGGAGAAAACCCTGCGTCACCTGATGAAAAAAGCGGACAGCTTGAAGCTTTTGAAGAGAAAAACGATGTAATGGGGCTTTATTTCGGACACGACCATAACAACAGCTTTATTGTAAAATGGAACAATATAGATTTAGGCTATACTCAGGGCTGCGGCTTTAATGTATACGGACCGGGACATTTAAGAGGCGGAAGAGTTTTTGATATATACGAAAGTGAGCCGGATAAATACAAAACATTTACGGTAACGTATAAGGATATATTGGGAGCAAGAACAAAAAGACCGGTTAAAACCTTTATGTATACTCATTCTCCAAGCTCTGTTTCAGCAGTTGAGGCTCAGTGCAAAAAAATAGCAAAGGCAGCTGCTGTGTGCGCAGTTCCGGTTGCAGCCGCATATATTTTAAAAAAGCTTAAATAAAGAGGGGAATTTGTTTGTTAGGAGCAATAGCCGGAGATATTATAGGCTCCGTTTATGAATTTAACAGCATAAAAACAAAAAACTTTGAGCTTTTCGGAGAAAGAAGCCGTTTTACAGACGACACTGTTATGACTGCCGCCGTTGCGGAAGCTTGTGAAAAGTATTTGCTTCATAAGGATACGGAAGCTTTTAAAAGCGATGTTATACTGCAAATGAAAAAGCTTGGCAGCAGTCATGTTAACGCAGGCTACGGGGGAAGCTTTTTGAGATGGTTAACTTCGGTCGATTCACAGCCTTATAACAGCTGGGGCAACGGTTCCGCAATGAGGGTTTCGGCGGCAGCTTATGTAAGTGAAACTATTGAGGAAGCAATTGCTCTTGCCAAGGCCTCCGCAGAAGTAACCCATAATCACCCGGAAGGAATAAAAGGTGCTGAGGCTGCCGCGGTATGTATATTTATGGCGCTTCACGGAAGCAGCAAGGAAGAAATAAAAAAGTTTGTGGAGGACAACTTTTATTCCCTTGATTTTACGGTTGACGGAATAAGACATGATTACGGCTTTGATGTAAGCTGTCAGGGAAGCGTGCCTCAGAGCATACAGTGCTTTCTTGAGGGAAAAGACTATGAAGACACAGTTCGGAACGCTGTTTCCTTAGGGGGAGACAGCGACACCATGGCGTGTATTGCCGGTGGTATAGCCGAAGCATATTTCGGTATACCGGAGCGGATAAAAGAAAAGGCACTGTCTTATCTTGACAGGGAGATTCTCGGCGTTTTAAAAAATTTAAGCTATTACAAAATATAAAAAGAACCGCAGAAAGCGGTTCCTTCTTTTTATAAAATTTCCTTCACAAAAACACTTTTAAAATTATACAGCAGGTGTAGTTGTTGTTTCTTCAGCAGATGTAGTTGTTTCGGCAACTGTAGTAGTTTCAATCCAATCCTTGCCAAACATATTCAAGATGTAGTCAAAAATTTTATTGAACACTCTGACAAGCCAGTCAATAATAATAACGACATTTGATATATCCATTTACAGCACCTCGCTTTCATATAATTTTCTATTTCAAAATAATAATATCATATATTTTTTTTATTTTCAATAGATTTAGAAAAACTTGTTTATTTTCTTCAGCACAGTGAATTAATAATGCTTGACAGTATTTTATAATATGGTTAAAATATATAGTAAATATTTAAAGATTTTAAAGCTGAAACAGTATAAAAAGTATATTGTACTTATTTATTTTGCCGAAAGGAAATAATAATGGAGCAGAAAAAATTATCCGTAATAGGCGGAGGGGCATCCGGAATGGCGGCGGCGGCAGAGGCTGCGAGAACAGCTTTGCGAATGGGAGAAAGCATAAAAATTGTTATATATGAGAAGCTTCCGAAAATAGGCAAGAAAATACTTGCCACCGGAAACGGCAGATGCAACATTATGAACGCTGACGCCGATGTAAATATGTACGGCGGAAACAGAAAGGCAGTCCGAAGGGTTTTTGAAAAATACGACCCGGAAAGCAATATGCTTTTTTTTAAGAAAATGGGAGTATATCTGACCGAGGAGGAGGACGGAAGACTGTATCCCATGAGCTTACAGGCGTCATCGGTGCTTGACGCTCTGCGTTTTGAGCTTGAGAATCTTAAGGTTGAAACGGTATGCGATACGAAAATAAAGTCGGCGGAAAGGAAAGGTTCCGGCTTTCTTTTAAACGGAGGCATATATACTGATGCGTTGATAGTTGCAGGAGGGGGAAAATCATCGCCGGTGCACGGTTCCGACGGTTCCTGCTTTGAAATTTTAAATTCACTGGGAATAAGGATAAAGCCTGTATTTCCGTCGCTTACGGGGATAACGCTGAAAAAGAAAAACAAATTTTTAAAGGGCGTAAGAGCAAAAGGTGAAATTCTTATAGTTGAAAACGGCAAGGTGGTTTCATCTTCAAGAGGAGAGCTTCAGTATACGGATTACGGTATTTCGGGAATACCTGCCATGGAGGTTTCAAGAGCGGTTTCGGAGCATTTCGCCCTTAATAAAAAGGGTAAAATCATAATGACGGTGAACTCTCTGCCCGATTTCAGCCCGGAGGAAATTTTTGATTATATACTGGCACGAAAAAAAGAAAATCCGGGGCTTCTGTGCGAAGATCTGCTTTCCGGAGTAATGCCTAAAAAACTGGGGATATCAAAAATTCAAAGTGCGCAGATAAATCCTTCTGAAAAAACCGGAAGCCTTACAAAAAACCAGATTGCAGTTATAACCGAAATTATAAATTCGGATATATTTGAAATAAGCGGAGTTTTGGGCTTTGAAAATTCACAGGTTACGGCAGGCGGCGCCGATCTTTCACTGTTTGATATTGACACGCTGGAGGCAAAAAATATAAAGGGACTGTTTGCCTGCGGAGAGGTTCTGGATGTTGACGGAAGATGCGGCGGATATAATTTAGGATGGGCATGGAGTTCAGGAAGGCTTGCGGGAAGCTGCGCCGCAAAATTTTTATCGGAGAAATAAAATATGTTAAGGATAAATGAAATACAGCTTGATTTAGGACAGACAAAAGAAGAATTAATGAAGGCAGCGGGAGAAATTATCGGCGTAGACCCAAAAGATTTTATCTCCTTTGAGGTTGCGAGAGAGTCAATAGATTCAAGAAAAAAGAACAGCATAAAAATGGTTTATTCCGTTGATGCAGAGCTTTCGGACGGAGAAGAGGAAATCGCGGCAAGATTTTCTTCAAATAAGGTTTCTCTTCGTGAAAAATACAAATACATAATGCCCCCTGTAAAAAGAACATCTTCATCAAGACCCGTAATTGTAGGCTTCGGACCTGCCGGTATGCTTTGCGGACTTATACTTGCCAAGGCAGGACTCAGACCTATAATCCTTGAAAGAGGAAACGATGTTGATAAAAGAACAAAGGATGTAAATACCTTTTGGACAAAAAGACATCTTAACGAAAATTCAAATGTTCAGTTCGGAGAGGGCGGTGCCGGAACATTTTCCGACGGAAAGCTTACAACGGGAATAAAGGACAGCAGATGCAGAGAGGTTTTGAACCAGCTGTATATTCACGGAGCGCCTGAAGATATACTGTATTCCGCAAGACCTCATATAGGCACTGATAAGTTATGCGGAGTAGTAAAAAACATTCGGGAAGATATAATATCAATGGGCGGCGAGGTTCGTTTCGGCTGCAGGCTTACAGACATAATCGTGGCAAATAATTTTATACACGGATATACCTATGAAGACGCAGAAGGCAGAATTGCAGACGAGGAAACAGACTGCATAATCCTCTGCATAGGACATTCTGCAAGAGATACAGTAAAAATGCTTTATGAAAAAGGCATAAAAATGCAGCAGAAAGCGTTTTCCGTGGGAACGAGAATAGAGCATCCCCAGGAGCTTATCAATAAGGCTCAGTACGGTTCAATGTGGAATGACAAAAGACTGGGAGCGGCAGACTATAAGCTGTCCAATCATCCTCTTCACGGCAGAGGCGGTTATACATTTTGTATGTGTCCCGGAGGCACGGTTGTGGCAGCGTCCTCAGAAGAGGGAGGAATGGTAGTAAACGGAATGAGCGAATATGCAAGAGACGGAGAAAACGCGAATTCAGCGATACTTGTAGGAATAGAGCCGGAATATTTTGAAGACGAGCATCCTCTTTCCGGAATAGAATTTCAGAGAAAAATAGAAAAAGCCGGATTTTTATTCGGAGGAAGCGACTATACTGCACCGGCACAGCTTGTAGGTGATTTTTTAAGGGATATGCCTTCAAAGAAGCCGGGAGCGGTAAGACCTACCTGTCCTACCGGAGTAAATTTTACGGATATCAGAAATGTGCTTCCGAAATATGTAACCGATACAATAAAAGATGCGGTTATAGCTTTTGACAAAAAGCTTAAAGGCTTTGCGCTGTACGACGCGGTTTTGACATTTCCCGAAAGCAGAAGCTCATCGCCTGTAAGAATACTCAGAGACGAGTTTTTCCAGACAAACGTAAGGGGTTTGTATCCCTGCGGAGAGGGAGCCGGTTATGCTGGAGGAATTGTTTCGGCGGCGGTAGACGGAATAAAGTGTGCCGAAGCTGTGCTCAATGATGAAACATAATGTATATTTATTATAAAAATTGTTAATTTATATATTTTATATTGAGTATTTGCTTTAAAGGTGATATAATAATTAATTGAAAATTTTATAAAAATAAGCTTCTTAAAATAAATCGGAGGTAGCTTTATGGGTTTTTATAACAATTTATGTCCGGGCTGTATGAATGAAGTGGACAATGCGGAAACCTGTCCTTACTGCGGATTCGACCTTACGTCAAGTCAGGCGGCGCCTTTTCTTGCATACGGAACGGTAATAGCGGGCAAATATGTTATAGGCGACATTCTGGAGCAGAACGGCGAAGGTGTTACCTATTTGGGACTTGATACCATTACCAATAACTGCGTAAGAGTAAGGGAATTTCTGCCTACGGGATTCTGCACAAGGGCAACGGACAGCCAGAAGGTGGAAATTGCTTCGGAGACTGCCGATACATACAAAAAATACCGCAGTGAATTTCTTGATATGTGGCATAAAATAATGAAGCTGAAGAATCTTGAATCAATGATAACTGTTCTTGATGTTTTTGAAGCTAACGATACGGCGTACGCTATTGCGGAAGCTGACGGAAGCAAAACTCTTGCGGAGTATTTAACGGAGAGAACTGAGCCCATGACATGGGACGAAATCAAAAAGCTTGTTTTTCCTGCGGCGGACGCGCTTGAAGCGCTTCACGGAGCCGGAGTAATACACGGAGCGGTTTCTCCCGAAACGCTGTTTTTATGCGGAAACGGTAAATTTAAGCCCTGGGGCTTCAGCATACCTGAAACAAGAAAGACAGAGGGAGATATAAGCCCTGACATCAGACCAGGCTATGCTGCAATTGAGCAGTACGGAAACAACGATATGACGCTGTCTGAGGCTACCGATGTCTATGGTTTTGTCTGCGTTTTATATAAGTGCGTAACGGGAGCGGTTCCCATTGACGCCGAGATACGCTCAAAGGAGGATACTCTTACAATTCCCGCAGCATTTGCAAGAGAGCTTCCTGATTATGTGCTTGCGGCTTTTATAGGAGCTCTTCAGGTATTGCCCGGAGAAAGAACCTCGGATATGGCGGCGCTGAAGTACTCCTTTACAAAACAGGCTTTTGAAAAACAAAACAGCAGGTCTGCTTCGTCCGATCTGGTTGATCCTCTTTCTGATATTCAGGCTTCCGACATGGTTTCCGAAAAAACCGAGTCAAAGAAGGTTGTAATAAATAAAAATCCCGGCGTTCCCGTTTTAACAAAGACTTCGGGAGAACAGAGCAAATCCTCGGTTGCGTCCATGGTTGTACTGAGTCTCAGTATAGTAGCCGTTATGGTAATTTTCTTCGCCTGTCTTACAATGACGGGAATAGTATCGTTTAATGTAGGGGGTTCTGGAAGCTCAAAGCTTGTTGAGGTTCCTGACTTTACAAACTACAACAAAGACGACGCATATATTTCACAGGTTGCGGAAAAGTACGGACTTCAGATAAAGCTTAATCCGGCTTCTTCTTCCACGGTAGCATCGGGCGTTATATTTGACCAGGATATTGCTCCGGGAACAAAAATCGAGAGAGGCTCAAATTTGGTTCTTACCTTCAGCAAAGGAACTTCAACAGTGGAGCTTCCGAACTTTGTGGGAATGCCGTTTACGGAAACGGTATATTATTTGGGAAGGCTTAATCTTTCCTATAACATAGTTGAAAAGGACAATGACGGAACAAAAACAGCGGGACAGGTTGCAACGATGACTCCGGCGGCAGGCTCAATAGTATATGAGGGAACGGAAATCACCATTGAAATCTGGGGAGATCCTCCGGCATCGGGAGATATAACAGGTTCCGGCACAGGAAGCGAGGTTACATCTTCATCGTCTATACTTGACAGCATTATAGGCAGCCTCAGCGACAGTGTAAGCGGTCTCGGAAGCACAATTCAGAACTTTTTTAACTGATAACGCTGTTTTCGGTTTAGGGAGGAAGTAAATTTGCTTACAGATATTTTAAATAAGCATATTTCAGGTGTATCCGATTACACCGAAATAAGGGCACAGGTTAATACGAATTACGGAATAAGCATAGTATCCGGCAATCTTGTGGCAAACTCAAGAGTAGAGTCCAGCGGAGTGTCTGCGAGAGTTTATAAAAACGGCGTATACGGATTCTCATCAATGGGCGAATATTCCGACGAAAGCGTAAAAGCGGTTATAAACGCGGCAGAAAAAAACGCAGTTTTTCTTGACAGCAAAGTAAAAAAAGGCAAACCGCCTCTGGCAAAAACTGCGGCAGGCAGTTATCAGGAGAAGCATGACTTTATTGATGTTCCGCAAAAAGTCCTGCTTGACTACTCAAGGGAGCTTGACGATTATATTGCGAAAAAATATCCCGGTCTTGCGGCAAAGGGAGTGCTTCTCAGATGCGACAGCATAGAAAGGCTTCTTCATGTAAGCGACGGAAGCTTTTCTCATTCCATTGCTCCCAGATCATGTATATATGTAACCATGACTGCCGAAGCGTCCGATGGTACGAATGTGGAGCTTTTTGAGGTTATGAACTGCGGAAAGGGCTATTTTACGGAGCTTTTTCATGACCCTTCGGAGCTTTATGAAAAGGTTGACGATCTTTACTGTAAGCTTATGGAGAAAAAAGAAGGCGTCTTTTCACAGGCGGGAGTATGCGACTGTATAATAGATTCATCAATTGCCGGAATGATAGCCCATGAAGCCGTAGGACATACAGTAGAAGCGGATCTTGTGCTTTCAGGCTCCGTTGCGGCTTCTGCGTTAGGCAAAAAAGTCGCTTCCGATAAAATAACAATCGTTGACTTTGCTCATACCGCATTGGGAAAGCCGGCTCCATTGCCTGTATATGTTGACGACGAGGGAACGCCCTGCGAAGACGCAGTTCTCATTAAGGACGGAATCCTTGTAGGCTATATGAACAACAAGGAAAGCGCAGTAACATTTGATATGAAGCCCTGCGGAAATGCGAGAGCATACTGTTTTTCCGACGAGCCTCTTATAAGAATGAGAAATACCGCCATACTTCCGGGCAAAGACAAGCTTGCGGACATGATAGCCTCAATTGACAACGGATATTATCTTACAAAGACGATGAACGGACAGGCTGACACAATAGGAGAGTTTATGTTCGGTATAACAATGGGCTACGAAATCAAAAACGGAAAGCTGGGCAGAGCCATAAGGGATACCACAATATCGGGAGTTGCCTTTGATACTCTTAAAACCGTGGATATGCTGTCCGATGAGATAGAATGGACATCCTCCGGCTACTGCGGCAAGAAACAGCCTATGCCTGTTTCCGACGGCGGTCCCGCGGTAAAGTGTAAAATAAATATCGGCGGCAGATAAGGAGGGACGGATATGGATTTACAGCAGATTAAGCAAACGGCGCAGTATGCGCTTGACTGCCTTAAAAAATACGGAGCGGACGACGCTCAATGCAAGGTAAAGTGCAGTACGGTTGATGAAATTAATGTTGACGCCGGAGAATTCAGCCTTATGAGGTCCACCTTTGACAGCTCCGTCACAATGAAGGTTATAAAGAACAATAAAAAAGGCGTTATTGCTATAAATAAGACAGATGCTGTGTCAATAGACACTGCGGCTAAGGAATGTGTTGCAAACGCTGATGTTTCTGTAGAGGACGATTGTTTGTCTGTTTCCGATAATCAGGAAAACGAGGATTTTGAAAGCGGCGTTGCGGAAAGCGACAGGGACAAGCTTTTTGAAAGAATCAGGGAATATTTGGATGATTTGAAAAACGAGTTTCCCAAGGTTTTTGTTGAACAGCTAATAGCCGATTACTCTCATTCAACATCTGTTTTCGCGAATACAAACGGAGTTGAGTTTTCCTATAAAACGGGATATTATTCAATGGGCACAATGTATTCCGCTCATGACGGAGATAAAACAACCTCCTTTAATTCAACGGGAATTGATTTTACCGATGTAAATGAGCGCATAATGGATAAAGGCTCTCAGAGGTTAATGTACAGACTTTGTGAAAGAGAGCTTGAGGCTGTGCCTTTTGAGGGTAAATTTACCGGCAAAGTAATTTTTGCGCCGTCGTGCCTCAGCGATATTGTAGGAACGGCAATAGACAGCTTCACAGGTGACGAATCAATAATCAGCGCCACAAGCCCCTGGATAAAAAATCTCGGTGAAAAGGTAGCCTCGGAAAAGCTTACAGTATCGCTTATCCCTATTGACGACAGGGTGATAGGCAGCGAAAGATATACGGGAGAAGGTTACAGGTCGGAAAACTGCGATATCATAAAAGACGGAGTTCTTAAAAACTTTACCTTGTCCGAGTATGCCGCAAGAAAAACAGGACAGAAAAGATGTCCTACTTCCAGCGGCTGTATGGAAGTAAAGGCGGGAAGCGTATCATACGAAGATATGATAAAAAGCATTGACAAGGGGCTTCTTGTTTGCAGACTTTCCGGAGGCTCACCGGCGAGCAACGGAGATTTTTCGGCAGTTGCGAAAAACAGCTTCCTTATTGAAAACGGAAAAATAACAAAGCCGGTTCTTGAAACAATGATAAGCGGCAACCTTGACAATATGCTTAAAAATGTTGTTGAAATATCAAAGGAAGTAACGGAGGACGGCTCCTGTGTATTCCCCTGGGTAACCTTTGACGGCGTAACTGTTTCGGGAAAATAAATATATTGCTATGTGTTTTTTTATATTTGCAAAAAGTTCGGTTAAAAGCCGGACTTTTTTTGTTTATAAGTAACATTATTTAAAAATTTTAATTGTAAAATTTGTAAAATTTGAAAATATAGCTATTGACATTTCCTTATTTTTTACAGTATAATTTAATTGTCAAATATATTGAAATTTAAAAAAAAGAAAGGAATGAAATCCCATGGTTTGTTAAATTTATAAAAAAGGTGTTTTTTATAAATTTGTACGAAGGAGAAAAATGATGGTCAATAAAGGAATAAAAAAAGTAATATCATTTATTTTTGTTATAATTTTGCTGCTTAGTTTGGCTTCGGTCGCTGCTGCAAAAAATGAAGATAACGGTGAAAGGTTTTGCTCATACAAATTATATGTTGACTCAAAAGGTGAAACAGTTAATTTTTTACATAATGAATTTTATGATATTTTCGCAGACCATTATGTTGAAAAATGTTTTAATTGCTACATAAAAGATAAAGAAAATCAGAATTACAGCAATCTTATAAGTGAAAATCTTTACAACACAGTAAAAGAAAGTAATGATGTAACATATTTGGTTGTAATCTTAAAGTCTGCGGATAACGGATCAGACTTAAGAGAAAAAAACGGATATTGTGAGTTTGAAGATGATTACTGTGCTTATAAGGAAAAAGTTTCAAATATAGGTGAGTTGGACGAGCTTCTGAAAACGGAAAATCTTGAATATATTACGTTATTTGCCCCCGACTGTGATTTGCTTTTTGTTAATGAGTTGGTGTTCCGCGAGGAATTTACTCCCGACGCCGCAGACGCAAGAAAAATTTTAAGATACTCCGCGGGACTTGATAAAGTCCCTGCCGACAGAGGGGAAGCAAAGGAATTTTTGTTTATGAGCGATACGGATTTAGACGGAAAAATTACAGCCGCTGACGCCAGAACCGCTTTGAGAATTTCCGCGAAGCTTGAAAAGGGGAACGTGTATTACACGAGTTCGGAAGGCGCAGGAGCTTTTTGGAAAGACTGACAAATAGATTGAATTTTTTTAAATAACGAAAAAACCGGGCAATCAAAAAAAGATTGTCCGGACACTTTTTAGCTATGAATATTGTGTGATGATTAAAATTATTTGATTTCAGAAAAAATTTTATATGAGGGTTTTTCATTGCCGTATAAATCAGTTGAGCCGTGAATACGCTGTTTTAATTTTCCTTCTCCGTATTCACCGCAGTGTGTTCGGTAATCGTTAAGCGAAAACCAAACATAACCTACCATAAAACCCCAGTTTTTTAAAGCTGTTATTTGTTTCATAGGACAGTCTCCTGTTCTTTTTCAGATTTTAAATATTGAAATATTGATATTCAGCAAAATTTATTATATATTATTTTAAAGGCGGTTTATATAAAATATCTGCCTGAAAATATAGAAATACTACTGTAAAAGAGGGAGTAATATGGGGCGGACACAGAACGGAGTCAGGGAAAATTCAGATATGTTTTTTTATTCCTTCTGCCGGAACTGTGATTTATTTTATTATCCTTTAAGCGCCGGGCATTTTTACTGTGATAAAAACTACAGGATAGAGCGTGAAGGTTTTAACAGCATACTTATAATGTTTATAAAAAACGGCAGACTGAATTTTAGCGACAGCGGCACGCCTCAGACGGTAAGTGCAGGAGAAACAGCGGTAATTGACTGCTTCGGAAAACATTTCTACGGCTCAGCTTCCGATGAGCTTGAAGCGTACTGGATTCATATTTCAGGAGCAAATACACATTCCCTGTATTGCGAATTAATACAAAGACACGGTAATATATTCGGAGCTTCTTCCGAAGCTGAAGATAAAATTCTGAACTTGTATGAAATTATAAAAAATTCGGAAACAGTAAGCGATTTGGAAATGTCCTTGAAGATATACGAGCTTACGGTATCGCTGTTTTCAGGAAGATACGCCGACAGGGAAAGCTTTTTGATAAGAAAAGCAGTGAATTATATTTCTGATAATTACAGCGAAAATATAACGGTAAAAAACATAGCTGACAGTGTAAATATGAGCGAGGCCCACTTTTCAAGAATATTTAAAAAGGCAACAGGAACATCGCCTTACGAATTTGTTCTGAATAAACGGACGGCAAAGGCAAAAGAGCTTTTGAAAAATACTGATTTACAGGTGAGTGAAATAGCTTATCTGACAGGATTTTCCGACCCGTCAAGCTTTATATATTTTTTCAGGCAAAAAGAAGGAATTTCTCCTATGAAGTTCAGAAAGATGCTGTTTTGACAGGCATTTTATATTATAAAAAAATCCGAACGCAGCTGCGTTCGGATTAACTGGTCGGAGTGGAGGGATTTGAACCCCCGACATCCTGCTCCCAAAGCAGGCGCGCTCCCAGCTGCGCTACACCCCGAAATATATAACAAATGAATTATATTTTAAACATTCTTATTTGTCAAGGCTTTTTAAATATTTTATTTAATATTGTTCTGCGTTGTAAATAGATGTGACCCATTTTTGATAAAAATAAAGTCAAGATACGGTACAATGTTTTTGAACGCCTT
>CALYBJ010000015.1 GCA_944412445.1 uncultured Clostridia bacterium | reverse complement strand
TGGTGGAGATGGCGGTAATCGAAACCGCGTCCGAAAACCCATCCTCAAGGCTTTCTACGAGCGTAGCCGATATTTTTTGTTTCTTCCGTCATACCCCTGTCGGCAGGGTTATGAGAAAAAAGCGGCCTTAACCGTGACAGACACCGGCCGCCCTTGCCTGTTCACGTTCACTGCTGAATGACGCTCTGTTCCGAGCCGCAGTACTCTCGGGCAGAACGGCAGCGCTTAATTAAGCAGCTGCTAAAACTGTTTTATTGTTGTCGTTTATTTTTAATAAACTGCGGCTTTTAAAGATGCTCCGCACATCTGCCCGCTTACCCGGATTCAAGATCCCCGTCGAAATCCTTTCATCCCCGTATTAACAAAAAACTTTGGCTTTTTTTCGGAAAATCAGGTATTTTCAGTCCTTTTCACGGAAGCCTCTTTCAATATCTCTCCGGGCGCTTTTTTTAGCCTCCGCCTCTCTCTTGTCATAGAGCTTTTTGCCCTTGCACAGCCCTATTAACATTTTTGCCCTTCCGTTTTTGAAATATACCTGCAAAGGGATTATCGCATATCCCTGCTGTTTTGTCAACCCGAAAAGTTTCAGTATTTCTTTTTTGTGCATCAGGAGCCTTTTCGCTCTGAGGGGCTCCCGGTTAAAAATATTTCCGTGATCGTAAGGGGATATATGAACGCCGTTGGCAAAAATTTCTCCCTTTTCGATACTGCACCAGGAGTCCTTGAGATTTATTTTGCCCTGTCTTACGGACTTTACCTCCGTTCCGAAAAGCTCGATGCCGGCTTCGTAGGTTTCAAGAACGAAATAATCGTGATACGCTTTTTTATTCTGAGCCGCCGCCTTCAGGCTTTCTTTTTTATCCGCCGTAAAATCACTTCCTTTTATAATTATTTATATATTTATTACATTAATATTACATTGACTCCGGCGCCGAAATCTTCATCATTGTAAGCACGTTATACATTACATCCTTGACGCATTTGCAGAGGAATAATCTTGCATTGCAAAGATTTTTGTCCTCTACGTCACAGCGGCAGGCGTTATAGAATTTATGGAACAGCGTCGCAAGATCCATGGCGTATTTTGTAATTTTAGATGGGTCAAGAGTCCTTGCAGCCGTTTCGATTTCTCCCGTAAGGGAAGCGATATGCCTTATAAGCTCTCTTTCCTCGGGAGCTTCAAGCAGCAAAAGCTGTTCCTCCGTGCAGCCGGTAACTTCCGTTCCTTTTTCTTTCATCTTTCTGAAAATGCTGCAAATTCTGGCATGAGCGTACTGGCAGTAGTATACGGGGTTTGAGGAGGATTCCTCGATTGCCAGATCCAAATCAAAGTCGCAGTGAGAATTTGCCTCTCTCATGTTAAAGAAGAACCTTGCGGCGTCAATGGGCACCTCGTCAAGAAGAGTAACAAGGGTAATTGCCTTTCCCGAACGCTTTGAGGCTTTTATTATCTCTCCGTCCTTAACGAGCCTTACCATCTGCATAAGGATTACTTCGATTCTTGAGGAGTCCACACCCAAAGCCTGAATGGCTCCCTTAAGTCTGGGAACATAGCCGTGGTGATCCGCGCCCAGAATGTCAATGGCTCTGTCGAAGCCTCTTGTTACAAGCTTGTTGTAATGGTAGGCAATATCGGGAACGATGTATGTGAAAAATCCGTTGGAACGGCGGAGCACGAAATCCTTGTCGCAGCCGAACTGCTCCGCTTTGAACCACAGCGCACCGTCCTTTTCATAGGTGTAGCCGTTTTTCGTCAGAAGGTCAACAACTTCCTTTGCGGCTCCGCTTTTGTGAAGGTCGCTTTCGTGGAACCAGGTGTCATATTTGATTTTATATTTTAAAAGATCCCTTTCAAGTCCCTGAATGTTAAGGGGCAGCGCGTATTCTACAAGAGCCTTTCTTCTTTCCTCTTCGGAAGCGTTTATGTATTTGTCCCCGTAAATTTCGGCAAAATTATTCGCATGGTCTATTATGTCCTGTCCGTGGTAGGAATCCTCGGGCATTTCTATATCTTCACCGAAATGCTGTCTGTATCTTATGTCAAGGGATAAACCGAATTTCTCAATCTGGTTTCCGCCGTCGTTTATGTAAAACTCTCTTTCCGTTCTGTAGCCTGCCCATGTGAGGATTTCCGCAAGACAGTCACCCATGGCTCCGCCTCTTGCGTTGCCTATGTGCATGGGGCCCGTGGGATTTGCCGACACAAACTCCACAAGAGCCGATTTGCCCTTTCCGTAATCGGAATGACCGTATTTTTCGCCTTTCTCCGCAACATCCGTAAGAATGTCTCCGTAGTATTTTCCGTTAAGAGTGAAATTTATAAAGCCTGCTCCTGCCGCTTCAACATGGCTGAAATATGTTCCGCTTAAATCGGCGTTTTTACATAAAATTTCAGCTATTTTTATGGGAGCCGTTCTGAAAACTCTCGCCGAGACCATGGCGGCGTTTGCCGAGTAGTCCCCGTGGGATCTGTCGGCGGGTATCTCCGTTTTGAACTCCGGCATTTCGCCTTCCGGCAGCTCCCCGTTTTCCTGCGCCTTTTTAAGGGCGTTTCCGATTATATCGTATATCTGTCCCTCGGCTTTTTTTACTATAAAGCTCATTTTCTTCTTCCTTTCGCTTTCTGCGCTGTATTTTTAGGATATTGTTATCTTCATTTCGTTTTCGCTGGCTATTCCGCCGTAAAAATCTATTGTGTATTTAAGGTCAAGCACGCCTTTGCCCTCGATTATATCCGACTTTACCTTTGAAGCGAAAATACCCATTAAAAAGGCTCCGTAGGGAGTGTTGTACTGGCAGTTGTGGCGCTTGTTTTTTTCTATTACAAGCTCCGAGTTATAAGCTCCCGTTCTTACAAGGGAAACACAGCTTCCTCCGGTAATTTTAAGAACCGTGTGACAGCCCTTTAATTCGTCGTACTGCTCGTCGTACTCGATTGTATAGTTGTCCTTTTCTCCGTAAAATTTTCCGTGAGTGGTGATTTCATAGGATTCCTTTTTGTCGTCGATAACATGGGAATCCTTTATCGTTATCATAATGTCCTTTTTGATGTCTTCCATATTTTTTCTTTCCCGTTATATTATTTTTCAAGTCCCAGAGTTATAAGACGGTCAACAAGCTCCCCGTAGGGTATTCCCGAAGCTTCAAAAAGCTTTGAGTGCATACTTATGGAGGTAAATCCGGGCATTGTGTTGATTTCGTTGAAAAGCACCGCGCCGTCGGAATTTCTTATAAAGAAATCCACTCTCGAAAGCCCTTTGCAGCCCATGGTTTTATATGCTTTAAGAGCAATATTTCTGATTTCATCGCTTTTTTCCCGTGGAATGTCTGCGGGAATACAGAGAGTTGACTCATTGCTTATGTATTTTGCCTCGTAGTCGTAAAATTCATTGGAAGGGAGTATCTCGCCGATAACCGACGCGATTGGATAATCGTTTCCTATAACGGCGCATTCAACCTCTCTGCCGTCAACGGCTTCCTCGGCTACGATTTTGGAATCCTCCCTGAAGGCTGTTTCCATGGCCTTTAAAATATCTTCCTTTGTTTTCGCCTTTGAAATTCCTACCGACGACCCTGCGTTTGCCGGCTTTATAAAAACGGGAAGCCCCAGCTCCTTAACGCATTTATCCGCAAAGGCTTCTTTGTTTTCGCCGTATTCGGAAAAATTCAGGGAAAGCCATTTTGCCTGAGCGATACGGTTACAGTCGGCGATTGTATTTGTAACGGCTTTATCCATGCACATGGCGCTTGAAAGCACGCCGCAGCCTACAAAGGGTATGCCGGCAAGCTCAAAAAGCCCCTGGATGGTGCCGTCTTCGCCGTTTTTGCCGTGAAGCACGGGGAAGCATATATCAACGGGGATTTTTTTACAGGAGCCGTTTTCAAAAACAATAACCGACTTGTCGCCGAAGTCCGTTGAAAGCACAGCCCTTGAGCATTTGCCCGACTGCCATTTGTCACAGGGGATTAGCTCAATGTCGTCTTCGTAAAACAGCCATCTGCCGTCCTTTGTAATACCCGTCATTAAAATATTGTATTTGTCCTTCGGAATGTTTTTGATAACCGAATATGCGGAATTAAGCGAAACCTCGTATTCGCTTGATTTTCCGCCGAAAAGCACAAGAACCGTATTCATAACTTATTCTCTCCTAAAGATAAGCTTAACGCTAATAATATCATAAATTGATTTTTAATACAAGCATCAAAGTGTATTTCCTAATGTAAAACCGCAGAAAAGAATTGCTGCTGCAAAAGCCGCCGCCGGCTTTTCGGTTAATTTTGCAGGAGGAGCAAATTGATTTTCAAAAGTAAAATTAAAATGAATGTTCTGAACTGCATATAACAGAAGAACAAACAGGATGACAGTTTTAAAATCAGGTGAAATAAAAGAAGTTAAAAGTCCGGTTTCCAGAGCCGTCAAGGGATAAATCCCTGCAAAAACAGTCAGAACTTTTAGAATAATACCGGTTTGAATGCTTTTAAGCAAAGGAAAGGAGCTTAAACAGAAAATTACAAAGGCGGCAGCAACCAAAACAATTCCGAAAACAAAATTCATATAATCCCTTGCGGTGTTAAGGTTAAGGGCGCTGTTGAATCTTATAATCAAAATTTTTGCCGCCGTAAGAACCGCCGCAAGAACCGCTATATAACAATATGCAGGAAACAGGAAGGCTGATGATTTTTTTTCGGGATTTTTTCTGCCTTGAAAAAACGAAACCGCAAGCAGGATTAAAACGGGAAAATATGCTCCGATAATATATCCGAAGGAGAGGTTTTTTATGAATATTCCCGGTATCAGAATAAGACACGCGGCAAGCTCGTTAAAATTAATAAGAGCGGCTGAAATCAGAAGAATCCCCGCAAAAGCAAAGGTGTATGAACCGGCGGCGTTTTTTAAGCCGTACAGAATAATAAGCGCCTCAAGAATCAAAATGAAAGCATAGTTATAAAAGATTTGTTTATTCAAAAGAGCTTTCGATTTGACAAAAAATACGCAAAGAACCCCGGGAGCAGCGTAAAGAAGATAATTTAAAGCCGGAATTTTAAAAAAAGCAGCGTAAGCTCCTTTTAAATCTGCGCCGCTGAAAGCAAATACAGGCAGAATAATAAGAGTGATATAAAAAAACAGGCAAAAACTTATATACCGTTTTTTCATGGATTTATCCGAAACCGTCATAAGCGCCTCCTTTAAGCCATATTTCCGAGAAAAATAAAGAAACAGGGCATCGCCAGCAAATAAAGATTCCTTCGTATGTAAGACAAAACAGCAGAAACATTTTTGTCTTTTTCCTTGACGCACATAAAAAGATAAAAACATTGAGTAATGATTATTGTCGCCAGAAACCTGTCGAAATCCGTTGAAAGAATAAGGGAAACTGCAACGGGAACAGGCGTAAGCATAAACAGGATATAGGGAATTTTCCCGAAAAAGCCGCTGCTTCTTTTTGCGCATTTAATCCAGATCCGGTACATAAAAATTATAAACGGCAGAACGCTGAGGAATTGTACAATATTAACAGGAGACATTCCGTTTAAATTGTACGCCGCCATATATTTCAGCATTTCCCAAATATCGGAGCCATAGTCGATATCAAGCGAGGATGAAACGTTTTTATTAAACAGATACTGTTCAATATAGCCGCTTACTTCGTTTACGGAGCATTGACCTTTTGCGGCCAGGTATTCCATAACCTGAGCTTCGGACATTTTGATGGTTGACTGGCTGAAAAAAACTACAAAAACAGAGGCTGCAAAGCCTGCCGCAGAGGACACTCCGAAGCCGGTTAACGCCGGTATGCTTTTTTTGTGCCGTTTTACTGCGTAGTAGGCGCATACGGCAAGGCACGGGCAAAGATATACAAGAATATACGAGTCGTGAATAAAAACTCCTGCTGCGCATAAGAAAGGGATCAGATAAAAAAGATATTTGTTTTTTCCCAGCATTATACACAGAAGAAAAACAAGAAATTCATAAATGTCAAGAAGACCGAAATATCTGCTGCCGTAAATTGACGCAAAAGAAAACGGACACATAATAAAAATTGCCGAAACAATCATAACCGGCAGCGTATTGCTTTTCTTAGAGGACGCAGCGGCTGAGGAAATATAATAGCCGCACAGAATAAATATCAAAATTAAAAATACGAGATTAAAAGAATATATCCACTCTTTTGTATATGTATCCCTGAAAATGCTTATAACGGAGCCGATTAAAAATCTTGAACATTTTCCTATTGAAAAATCACCGAGATAAAGAACAAAAAGTCCTCTGTCAAAGAGCCTGAGGCCTTTTATTAAACCGTAAATAAAGGTAACGCCGCAAAACATAAAAAAATATTTTATAATATTTCCGAAACCGAAGTATTGCTTTTTGGTATTCATACGGCGTCCTCCTTTATATTCTTTATAATTATATACAGTTAAGTATTTACATACAATTATAAAATATTAAAAAATAAAGTCAATAGTTTTGCTTTTATTTTCCTTCAGGCGTTTATCTTGCAAGTCAAATACCACAAAAAAATGCGTTTGAATATATTTAAAATTAACAATATGTTAAAATTCACTTGACAATGGAATAATAAGTAAATATAATAAAAATGTATCGGTGTAGGTGTCGGTGCGCTTTGCTGTATATTTATTAGCGCACATAAGGCACTATGGTCGGTGTTTTATAAAATTGGGCGTTAATTTGTAAAATTTATTTGCAAAAACAGGTCAGGTTTTTTTAATTTTACAGATTAATCCGTATAATTCACCGCCGTTACAAATCCTTATTTGCCCTTTTAGGGCTTTTCCAAAAGGAGGAAATTTTATGTTTAGTAATGTCAAAGCAAAGAAAAAACTAATGCAGATAGTAATTGCCTGCTTAGTTGTTTGCCTGACGCTTACCGGCGGAAGCTATCTTCTCGGTGATTTTATTCAGGAAGCGTCTGCGGCAACCAAAAGTTTTCGCGTTGCCAGTCAAAACGATTGGAATAACGCCATGTCTTCAGCAGGAACAGGAGATATTATAAATATCACCTTAACAAATAATCTTTCAGTTTCTTCAAAACTGAATCAGGTTCCTTCAGGCGTTACCGTTAATCTCGAAATGAACAATAAGAGCATTTACTGGGATACCAAGGATACAAGTGCAAGCATCATGAGCACAAGCTATCCTCTTTCCGATCAGTTCTGGGGACTTCTTACAAACAGAGGTACTCTTAACATTACCGGAACAGGTACCATCAGAATAATGAAAATCAACTATAACAATCAGTTGGGCAGCGGCCGTGATAACTACGGCGCAAAGGTAAGCGCTATTGCCAACTTAGGCTCCGGTGCAAATCTTACAATAGGCAGCGCAGTAACGGTTGAAAGCTATGCGGCAATGGCTCATCCTACGTCAGGTACAGGCGGATGCTATGCCGATCAGTTTATTTACAGCTGCGGTGTATATAACGAAGGTACTGTTACTTCCTCAGGTAAAATCAACGTAGGTTCATATTCGGCTAACACAGCCGTTCAGGGATCAGCTTCTTACCATTACGCTATGTCATACGGTATTTACGGCGGCACAGTTAATACGCAAGGCGGTACGATTTCGGTACAGGCCCGTTCAGGTGCTCTTGACGCTTCCGGTACATGTAACGAATCAAACCAGGTTGTAACAATCGGTATCGGCGTATATTCAAACGACGCACACCTTTTAGGCGACACTTCAATCAGCACCTCAACGGTTGGCTGGGAGTCTCAGGGAAATAATAACTGGGGCGGCGGCGGTATAAGCGTAAACTATTCCGCTGGTGTTATGTATACGGGAACAAATTATCCTGTTATAAGCTCCGGAACGGATATTACATCTACCTTTGAGCATGTTCAGGGTGAAAAACAGGTTGGAATCCCCGGTGCGGAAGATCTTGTTTACACCGTAAGATCTGATGACAATCCGTCAAACTACGCAAGAAGAGCTTACCCCGTAGTAGGCGTTGCTCAGAATGTTAATACAATCGGTTCTCAGAAAAGTGAGAAAACATGGAACGCAGACGGCGGTTATTTTGGTTCCAATACATCAAATACTTCAAATGAAGTTGAGAAGGTTTTCGGTTATACTTCAATGAAGTATTACACACCCGAAGGCTATGCCGAAAATGTAAAGAATAACGATCAGTATCTTGTTGACGCTTCAAGCCTTGCTACATACCAGTCCGGCGCCAACACAGGTGAAATTAAATCGGCGTATATTACAAACGGTGCTCCCGGCACAAGCGGAACACAGTATGCTATTGTTTACCGTTACTATAAAAACACTGTAAACGATGCTAACCTTCAGAGTGTATCTCATGTATATGACCCCAATATTCAGACAACAAAAGCTTATGCAAGAGTTGGCAGCACAGTTTCTTACAACGGTTTAGTAGGCAATGTTAACGATAAGGTATACTTCGGCGGCGGCGGAAACTCAAGAAACAGCTATTACTATGAGCTTGTAAGCCAGACTACCGAAAAGGTTAACAATGGAACATACGCTAACAGGGATATTAACAATATCGACCAGTGGAGAGCCACAGGCGCTCCTCTTACCGATGCAGGAACTACAATAACTTCAACTCAGACGCTTGTTATATATCTTAACTATACATTAAAAGATCCTTCTTCCGTAAGAGTTGCCGTTACCGATAAGGGCAACCCCATAAGCGCTGCTACCACTTCAACATCCTTTACTGCGGATTATACAGGATCTCCCCTTGTTCCCGGAGTAGATTTTAACATCGGAATTATTGACAAGGGTATTGAAACAGGCGCAGACGCTACTTATGACGATACTGTTGTAACAGATGTTTATAATATTACAGGAAACGGCTCAGGCTCCGGAAATAATGCCACAGCCGTTACATATCAGTATTCAACGGATCAGGCACAATGGACAGACGGACTTCCCAGGGACGCAGGCACATATTATATTAAAGTAAAGGTTAACGCCGATACTTCATTCGCTTCCTCCGGTACATACAACCGTTTAGGAACCGAAGATGTTGTTACATGTACTATCGTTCCTTCGGATGTTATTGTAACAGGTGATTCCGCAAAAACAGGCGTATACGGAAGCACTTACGCTCAGCTTGTTCCTTTCTCCGATTATTCGGCGGTAGGCGCTGACGGCAGGACCGTAACAGGTACATGGAGCTACAAGGGAATTGATTCCGCAACATATCCCAATGCCGGAACTCAGACCGTAACTCTTGTTTGGACTCCCACAGGAAGCTCCGAGGGCAACTACAGAACAACCGAGTATTCCGTAACATTAACGGTAAATAAGAGAGATGTAACCGTTGAGGCAGGAAACGCAACGGTAACATACGGCGAGGATAAAGTAAACTTTACAGTTACATATCAGAATATAGCGCCCATCGACAGCTCAAAGGCTGACGGCTGGACCCAGAATCTTACATTCTTAATTCAGTATAACGGAGAGTGGACAGCTTATAACTCATCAATTCCTGTAGGCGAATATCCCATACAGGTAGCAAGCCTTGGTGCTTTGGCTGATGATAACAACAACTTCCTTCTTAACAGCACAGGCACAGGCACACTGACTGTTACAAAGAAAGCCCTTCACTATACCGCGTCGGCGGCTGACAGAGATTACATTCCCGGCGACAGCACCGTAGGCGTAACGCTTACTTATGTTTCCGGAGCGAATGCCGGCGATTCTTATGAAGCAACAATAGCGGCAACGGGAACAATGACCGACGCCAATGCAGGCAGCGGAAAGAAAGTAACAGTAGACACAAGCGCAATAGTTCTTCAGAATCCTGATGATTATCAGCTTGTTATCGACAACGCTTCATCACTTACCGTCAATATCGCAAAGCTGAACCTTACAGTAGCGGCTGACGACAAGGAGATCACATACGGCGCAGCGGCACCCTCATTTACTTATACTATCAGCGGTTTTGCAGACGGTGAAAGCACAGACAATGTAACAATTTCAGGCGCTCCCGTATTCAGCACTGAATACACAGCAGATAAAACAGTAGGAACATACGACATTCTTGTAGACGTTCAGGGAATGTCAGCCACAAACTATAACTTCAGCGGCGCATCAGGTATACTTACAGTTAACAAAGCAACACCTGTTGTTGCAGGAGATCTTAACGCGACTGTTGAAACCGGCGACGCTTACAGTACCGCAGTATTCGGCGCATACACAGTAACTAACTCCAATAACAACGCTTCCGTACCCGGAACAATGGCTATTAAGAACGGCGACACAATCGCTGTTTACGGCAATGACGAAACGGTAACCGCAGTATTTACTCCTGCTGACACCGTAAACTACAATACGGTAGAAGCCCAAATCGAAATTACCGTAATTCAGAAGGCAATTACAGGTATTCCCGTAATCCAGGGTTCACCCATGGTTGACCAGACTCTTACACTGAACCTCAGCGGTATGGCTCCCTCATCAGAGGATGCGTACACATACCAGTGGTACCGCGGCAATACTCCTATAAGCGGAGCAACAGGAACAACATATAAGGTTGTTAAGGATGACGTAGATAACACCATCTATGTAGTTCTTACCGCTAAGGAAGATATGGGTTATAAGGGAACAGCTCAGTCAGCTCCTACCTCGGAAGTAATTGAGGAAATGAAGCAGGTTACTGTAAGTGAGCTTAATATTACCGTACCTTCAGACTTGACATACGACGGAAAAGCTCATGCGGCTACAGTTACCGCAAAGGGCGAATATGCAAACTACATAGGCGCAATCACCGTTAAATACAACGGTTCAACATCAGTGCCCGTAAATGCAGGAACATATAATGTAACAGTTGATATTGCAATTCCCGCAGAGCCCGACGGCGGATACACAGAAGATTACTTCGGCCCCGTATCCGGTCTCAGCGTAGGCACATTTACAATAAACAAGGCTCCCTTCAATGTTGTTATCAGCGCACAGGATAAGGTATACGACGGCACAACCGTTGCCACAGCTCAGGTTTCGACCTCAGGCGTAATCGGTGACGACGATGTTAAGCTTGCGGAAGGCTATTCCTTCTCCTTTGCCGATGTAAATGTAGGCACAGACAAGGCTGTAACAGCAGCAGGTCTTGCACTTGCAGGCGCAGATGCAAACAACTATGAAATCAAGGCAAATGACGCTTCTGCCGATATTACCGTAAGAACTCTCAGCGCTTATGTATCAGGCGTAACAAGACCCTACAACGGTTCAACAACTGTTGACATTGAATTTACGAATATTACAGGCTATGCTCCCGTAGACAGCTTTGTTACCGTATACATTACGGCAGGCACGGCAACAGCTCTCAGCCCCGACGCCGGAATACAGCAGATTTCCGGAATTACATATAAGCTTGAAGGCTCAGCGGCAGGCAACTATGTTCTTGTAATAGTAAACGAAGCTTCTGCCACAACTGAAATCACCAAGGCTGATTATACAGGCCCCGTAACATTCCCCACAGAGGGTACCCTTCAGTTCGGCTATGACCTTACATTCGTAACATTCGGCACACCCGGTCAGGGCGACGGTACATTTGCCTATGAAAACGCAAGCGGAACAGTTCCTCAGAACTTAGGCGTATATACAAACTACAAGGTAGTATTTACACCTACCGATTCAAAAAACTACAACACCATTTCACAGGTAGTAACGCTTACTGTTGTTAAATGTGAGCTTAACTATGTTGTAGGCGTTCTTGGAACACCTCAGTCAGGAGAAACACTTTCAGTAGTAATAACCGGTATGCCCGACAAGGCAAACGATTATATTAACTATCAGTGGTACAGAGTATCCGGCGACAAGTCAGAAAAGATTGACGGTGCAACCTCAGCTGCCTACAAGGCGACAGAGGACGATGTAGGCTACAAGCTTGTAGTTGTAACTTACTTTGATGCCAACGATCCTTATGTATTCGCTGACACTGCCAATACCGTATTCTTTGAAACAGGTATTGAAGGTATCGTAGGCGAAACTGAAGGAGAAATTGATGAAGAGTATCTCTCCTTCTGGCAGAGACTTATGAGATGGATTCAGAAGCTTATCGAAGCCATCACAGGTCTTACTCTCGTACTTGGCTGATAAATACACAGCTTAATAAGAATTTTCCGCCGGGATTTATCCCGGCGGATTTTTTTTGTAATTGTTGAAAAAGGGCGTTCATTATGGTATACTTTATAAAAATTTAATAAAAAATTTTTTTTAAATTTAAAAAAAGGATTATAATTGAATATGACATATAAAAATGTGAAAAAGGGAGAATTTATTGTCCGGGAAAACCGTTTCGTGGGAAAGGTTTTAATTGACGGCAAGGAAGAAATCTGTCATATAAAAAACACCGGCAGATGTAAAGAGCTGCTGAAAAAAGGGGCTGCCGTATATCTGACCGAAAGCGAAAACAGCAGCAGAAAGACAAAATACGACCTGATTGCAGTGGAAAAGGGCGAAAGGCTTATAAATATTGACAGTCAGGCGCCGAATATTGCCGCCTTGGAGTTTTTGCCGAAGCTTTTTCCGGAGGGTAAAATTTATCCCGAAAGAAAATACGGAGAGTCGAGATTTGATTTTTATATTGAGGAAGAGAGAAAAAAAATATTTTTGGAGGTAAAGGGGGTAACTCTTGAGGAAGACGGAATTGTTAAATTTCCGGACGCTCCCACCCAACGAGGAGTAAAGCATATAAAAGAGCTTGAAAAAGCGCTGAAGGACGGATACGAAGCGTATATATTGTTTGTGGTTCAAATGAAGAATGTAAAATATTTCACACCCAATGACGAAACTCACCATGAATTCGGGAAAGCGCTAAGGGAAGCTTCTGAAAATGGAGTAAAAATTATAGGGGCGGACTGCGAAGTCAAGCCGGATTCAATGAAAATTCAAGACTTTGTAAATATAGTTTTATAGGGGGATATTATGAAGCTGTCAATAATACCTGCACCCACAGTTGCGGGATATCTTCAGGGCTATACAAAGGCACAGGAAAAAGTTAATGAAGTATACGAAAGCAGAATACCGCCGGAGGGCTATTCACTTCATATAGAAAACTCGATAACGCTGAAAGCGTCAACGAAAGCAGGCTTTTTCTACGGAAATCAGACCCTCAGCCAGATAAAGAGCCAGTGCGGTCAGAATCTTCAGAACTGTCATATAGAGGATTCCCCTAAATATAAATACAGGGGCTTTATGATAGACTCGGCGAGACATTTTTTCACTGTAAAAGAGATAAAGAGAATGATAGACAACTGCGCCAAGTTCAGGTTTAATGTATTTCACTGGCATCTGACCGACGACCAGGGCTGGCGCATTGAAATAAAAAAGTATCCGGAGATTATAAAAATCGGTTCCGTAAGATACGGAAATTATTTCAGGAACGAGCAGAACGAAAAAATTTACGGCGGCTACTATACTCAGGAGCAGATAAAAGAGGTTGTTTCTTACGCCCATGAAAATTTTATGAGGGTTGTGCCTGAAATTGATATGCCGGGACATACCTCGGCGCTTTTAGCGGCAGTGCCGTCTTTGTGCTGCGGCGGCAAAGAAGTCAAGGTGAAAACCTCCGCGGGAATTTTCAAAGATATAGTTTGTCCGGGAAAGGAAAGCTCCTATAAAATTCTGTTTGATATTTTGGATGAAGTCATAAATATTTTTCCCGATGAATACATACATATAGGCGGCGACGAAGCCCCGAAAAATCAGTGGAAAAGCTGCCCCGACTGTCAGTTTAAAATTCTCAGGGAGCATTTAAAGGACGAAGAGGCGCTTCAGGGGTATTTTATAAACAGAATAGCAGAATATCTTGAAAGCAGGGGCAAAAAGACCGTAACCTGGAACGACAGCCTTAAAAGCGGAAATTTAAAGGACAGCGTAACGGTACAGCTGTGGATGGATAAAAAGGGCTTGTGCAATAAATGTTCAAACGAAATCATTGCCAGCGATTTTTATCACTGCTATACGGATTATCCCTACGCTATGACGCCGCTTAAAAAGGCTTATGAGTACGAACCGGAGTTAAACGGAAAGGTCATGGGACTTGAAACTCCTGTATGGACTGAGTATATAAGCAATATAAACTATATGGAATATATGTGCTTTCCCAGATTCATAGCCACAGCCCAGAGAGCCTGGAGCAAAAACAAAATTCCCTATAAGGAATTTAAGGAGCAGCTTTATGAGCTTTCCGAATATTTTTCAATAAAAGGAATGGCGCCTTATAAGGACTGGGACCCGCCGAAAGCAGAAAGACCCAAGGAAATTATAAGTCATTTCGGCTCCATAGCTCCCAACGAAAAAATAAGAAAATTATTTTCAGATAAAAATAAATAAAAGGTGGAATAACAATGAAAACTTGTAAGGTTTGCGGAAAAGCAATGGACGACACTTATAATGTATGTCCTTACTGCGGAGCGCCGGCAGACGCCGGAGAGACTCAAAAAGAGAGTTCTCAGCAAAATAACCAACAGAACGGCTTTGCCGGAGGACAGTATCAGAATCAAAACCCGGGACAGCAGTATCAGAATTATAACTACGGAGGTCAGCCCTACGGAGCGCCTAAATACAATCCTTCTCCCAGACCTCAGCGCTCAGCGTATATAGCGGCGTTTCTGGCCATATTTTTAGGAGTGTTCGGCGTTCATAATTTTTATTTGAACAATAATACGAGAGGAATTATTCAGCTTGTTGTAAGCGTTGTAACCTTCGGCATCGGAGCAATTGCAATAGAAGTTTGGTCGATAGTGGAAGCTGTTCAGCTTCTTCAGGGCAAAATAAATGTTGACGGCGAAGGCTATCCCATTAAAATGTCGTTTTAATAAAAAGGACAGGGCGGAATTTGAATCCGCCCTGTTTTTATATACCGTTAGTTTTATTCGTATAAGCCGGGAAATACAAAGTCTTTTTCAAGGGCATAGGAGCCTACAACACGGGGCCATTGATTTGTTGCAGCAATGGTTGTGGCGTTGATATTTCCCATGTGACAGTAAAAATGCCTGAACTGCCCCAGAACATGCTCGAGCCGGTTGTATTTGCAGTCCTTGGGGATTTTATATAAATCCTCGTCATTAAGGCTGTCAAGATAACCGATAATTTTATTTTGAATTGTTTTAAAGTGTTCCGTTAATTCTTCCCTTGTTAATATCTTTTCCCCTAAAAAGTCAAGGCTGTCAAGCTTATCCTCGTGAAAGGGGGGCTCGGTGTAGTCATAGGGGTTGATATACCACTGATCCGGGCTGTGGAGCGTGTGATAACAGTGCTTCCATACGGGCATACCGCAGAGAATATAGTCCATGTCGCAGGTTTTAAGAGTTGTTTCAAAATTCAAAAATAACAGCTTTGTGCTTTGTTTTATCGTCTCAACCAGATCTCTTTTCATAAGACGGCATCCCTTTATAATATTAAGTTGAAATTATTATAAGGCAGGGCTTTGATATTGTCAATATTTTAAAATATATTACCCATATTGGGTTTTTCTCCTTGCAGTATGCTGTCAAGAAGGCTTGTGATTTTTATTTTTGAGTTTTCCGCTTCTTCGGTGTTTCCGTCTTCCAGATAAAATTTCATATTTTCCGCTTCCTCGGTAACTTCGTCCACATCCTCGTGCTTAAGCATTATTGACAGCCGTTCCTTTTTTTCCTGCCACAGCTCATAAATTTCATAGTCATCCCTTTTTGAAACTTCAATAAGCTCATTAAGGGAATTTTTTATATATAAATTTCCCCAAAGGGCAAACAGCACGGTGGAAACAAGTATTATTACCGAAATTACAAGTCTTTTCATGAGCTTTTTTCCTTTTTAACAATATGAGTGTTCCCCTGACCGTCGTAAGTCATAAGAAGAATATTTTTTGCCTGAGCGTTATTTTTTTTAAGAATACCCTGTAATTTTTTGTCGTTCATCATGCAGTCGTCAAAGGATGAGCGGATTATTTTTCCGTCGGAAATAACGGTGCAGGGAAGTCCTGTGTTTTCGGGCTTTGCTTTTGCGTCCTTTACGGTGGCGGCGCGCTTGTCGGGCTTCAGCAGAACGCTCAGGGAGCCGTCCGTTTCAACCACGGCGAACTGAACATCCTCGATATTGAAAACATCCTTCTGTCTTAAGGCTTCCTGAAGGTCGTCAACGGTGAATCTCAGTCTTTTAAGCTGTTTCTGGTCAAGAACGCCGTTTCTGATGATTATTAGAGGGTTTCCCTGAAAAACCGAGCGGAGCCTTATGCTTTTCATGGACAGTGCGGAGAAAATCACCTCGAGAGAAGCCAGCAGCAGCACGGAAATTATTGAATGAAGCATGGGGATATCGTTGTCCTGCATGGGAATGGTAGCGATTTCCGAAATCATTATCGTTATTACAAGCTCGCCCGGCTGAAGCTGTCCAATCTGTCTTTTTCCCATAACCCGCATTACTATAATAAGAAGCAGGTAGAGGATTACTGTTCTTATAATTGTTGTGACCATTTTATCACTTCTCCCTTTACAATGCTTATCATCTGCATTTTTTTCGGGTATATTCCTGATTTTTCAGGATATAACAATATTGTTATAAAAAATGAGGTGAAAAAATGTTTGAAAAGCTTTTCGGCAGATGGAATAACTCAAAAATTCACCTTTCGGAGCCGGTGTCAAAGGAGGATACCGACTTGATTCCCGGCGGCATCTCAAAAACCGTCAGTGAAAATATTTCAGCGCTTCGGGAGATGTTCGGAAAAAGCTTTGACCTGATTATCAAGGACACTGATGTAAACGGCATAAAGCTTTCCTTTGCCGTGCTTGACGGAATGTACGACAATCTGCTTGTATCCGAGGCTGTAGTGTCGCCTGTTCTGAATACCGATTATTCCGTTTGCGACCCGGATATGCTTTATGAGCATATAGGAAAATTCAGAGCCTCGGAGTGCGACTCAAAGGAAGCCGTTACAATGGGTGAAGCGGTTCAGTTTCTGCTGTCGGGATTTCTTCTGCTGTTTATTGACGGGGTTCCCAGATGCAGGGTTTTCAGCGTTCAGGGATATCCTAAGCGTTCGGTGGAGCCTCCGGAATCGGAAGCTCAGGAAAACGGCTCCCATGAGGGCTTTGTGGATATGTATAAGGATAATGTTACCCTTATACGCAGAAGACTTAAAAGTCCTTATTTAAGATTTGAGTCCGTTACCGCCGGAGATACAAGCAATACTTCTCTTTGTATATGCTATCACGCAAAAAGAGCCGACCCGGATATTGTAAACAGAGTGAGAGATTCTCTTTTGAACATGAAGCTTGACATTGTGCCCGGCTCCGGAGCGGTGAGGCCTTTTCTTGAAGCAAAGGGGCTTTCCTTTTTTTCTTCCGTAGGCTCCACGGAGCGGCCCGATGTTTTCGCCGCCAAAATAGCCGAGGGACGAGTAGGTGTAATTGTTGACGGAACTCCCTACGCTCTTATTTTGCCCTATCTTTTTATTGAAAATTTCCACTCCCTTGACGACTATCTTAACAGACCATATTATTCCCTTATTTCAAGAACCTTAAAGCTGTTTTGCTTTTTTGTAGCAGTTTTTCTTCCGGGAATATATGTGGCTGTAGGCACTTTTCATCAGGAGATTTTTCCTGCGGATATAATTTTTGAAATCGCTTCCTCTTTACAGGAAACGCCCTTTCCTCTTGTGCTGGAATCAATAATAATTCACTTTATTTATGAAATCGTCAGGGAAGCCGGACTCAGAATGCCTAAATCAATGGGTCACGCCGTAAGCATAGTAGGCGCCCTTGTTATAGGCGACGCCGCCGTAACGGCAGGTCTTATAAGCGCTCCCATGCTTATTGTTGTGGCGATTACGGCTATCTGCTCCGCTGTCATTTCTCCTCTCCATCAGCCCTCCTCTGCTCTTCGTCTTATTTTTATCGCTGTGGGCGGAATTATGGGGCTTTTCGGCATTATGCTGGGAGCTTCTCTTGTAGTCTTTAACCTCTGCTCCGTAAACTCCTTCGGCGTGCCCTTTACCGCTCCGTTTTCTCCCTTCGACCGGTACGCCATGCGTGACTCCGTGTTCTTTGCGGGCTGGAAAAAAGTGGGCAAACGGTTTATACAAATCCAAAATATGAAAGGCAGTGACAAACATTGACGGCGCCTGTTAAAATATCCTCCTTCCAGTTTTACAATATCCTGTTTTTAAGCAGGGTTTTCGCTGTGGTAACCTATATCGCCAATCTCAGAATAGACCTCTCTCCCTCGGATAAGGCGGCGTCCTCTGTTTTTACGGCTCTGTATCTTTTTGTTACTTGTATTCCCACATATCTGCTTTTAAGAAAAGATTCTCAGTCTTCAATCATTACAAGGGCTTCCTGTCTTTCTCCCGTATTCGCAAAAATTCTCTGTATCGTATATATTGCCGATTTCCTTTACTACGGAACAGTAACGGCGGCAAGATTTGAGCTCCTTATAAGCTCCGTTATGTTCCCCGAAACAAATATGGCGTTTTTTATGCTTGTACCGCTTGCAGTGGCAGGCTACGGAGCGTACAAGGGAATTGAAGCACAGGGACGGGCGGCGGCGTTTTTCCTAGTTCTTGTTCTGCTTTCCTTCGCTTTTGTTTTTCTCACGATTTTAAAGGATTTCGACCCCTTGAATTTTCCGCCCCTGTTTTACGAGGGAGCCGGCGGTTCCGCCGCAATCGGCGCCTTTACCTGCGCCAGAACAGGAGAGGTTTTTTCAGTGGCTCTGCTTCTGCCCTTTGTTAAAAATCATAAAAATCATCATATTTTCCTGTGGAGCGCCGCCGTGGGCGTTACCGTTATTGCTGCCGATACTGTTATTTCCGGAGTTCTCGGCACCTTCGGCAATACTCAGCTTTTCAGTATGTATTCGGTTTCCGTTTTGGCTGAATTCGGCTTTGTGGAGCGCATGGACGCCGTTATTACCTGTATATGGATGCTCTGCGCCGTTGTAAAGCTTTCCTTTACCGTTTTTGCGTGCAGTTATCTTTTATTATGCCTTTTCGGAAAAAAGCTGAGGCTTCTGTATATTTCCCTTACCGCGGCGGCGCTTTTCGCCGGTATGCTGGCTGTATCCTCAAGCGTTCTGAACTTCGCTTCCGTGGTTACCTCGGCATTTACTATTTACGGATATGTTTTTACCGCCTGCGTTGTTCCTCTCGCTGTGCTTTTAGGAGAAAAAATCAAACAAAATAAAAACAATAAAAATATTGAAAATAAAACCTTAATATCTGATTCGGCAGGTGATCCTCAATGAAAAAGCTTTCAGCCCTTTTTTTCGGAATGGTTATGATTTTAACCTTTTCCTCCTGTTCATACGGCGAAACGGAGCTTAAAAACCGTCTTATAATCGAGGGAATAGGCATAGACTATGACGAAAAGGAGGATATGTATGACCTTACGGTTCAGGTGCTTGTGACCTCAGGCGGAGGCAGTGATGAAGCGCCCGAAAACCCTGCCGTAAACTATTCGGTAAAGGGAAAGACAATTGCCGAGGCTGTGGGGAGTCTTTCTGATACAACGGGAAAAAATCCTCTTTACTCACAAAACAGAATTATAGTTGCGGGAAGCAGTCTTACCCGTGAAAAAATTGTAGAGGCTCTTGACTATTTTATAAGGGAATACACAGCCAGAGCCGATGTTCTTATGGCGGCAGCCGCAGGAGACGCAAAGGATATTATAAGCAATTCCGACGGCAGCAGCGAAATCAGCGCGAAAATAATTGAGGGAGCCATTCAGGAAAGCTCGGTTAATTCAAAATGCGAAAATACGGAGCTTTATAATATAGTAAATCTTTATAACGAGGACACAACCACCTTTACTATGCCTCTTCTTGAGGTTACAACCGACAGAAACCTTACGGCAAAAACGGTAAAGGTAACGGGAACCCGCGTTTTTTCCTCCGGGGAAGATGAAAACAGAATGTCGGATATGGAGACCATGTTTTTTCTGTTTGTTTCGGACAAGGTTCAGTCAGGCACCTTCAGCGTTGAAACTCAGGACGGCGCCGGAGCGCTTGACATTATAAAATCCAAAACGAAAACGAAGGTTTCCGTAAAAGACAATCTGCCCTTTTACGAAACAGAGGTTAAATGCACCGTGGATCTTGTGGAATACGACGGCACACGCTTCGGCAATATAGAAAAAAGCGATATTTTAAAAATACAAAAGGCGGCGGAAAGCTATATTGAGGAGGGCATGAAGGAGGTAATTTCAAGACAGCTTAAGGAGGAGAAATCCGATATTTTCCGTTTCGGCAGAATGTTCATGAAGGCACAGCCGGAGCTTTACGGAAAATTAAGTGAAAACTGGAGTGAAATACTTCCGGAAATAGGCTTTTCGGTTGACGCTCAGGTAACGGTAAGACGCATAGGCCAGGAGACCTTAAAGGCTTAAGAAAAGGTAATTTTTATTAAAATTCCAAATCGGTGTTTACAATTGAAATCCGTTATATTATAATATATGAGTTAAAGTATATTTAATTTCAGCGGAGGTTCCTTTGGATACTTTGATTGATAAATTTTCAGCCGAAAATATAAGCGGCGGCGAGCTTAAAAAATATTTTATAATGCCTCAGGAGAGAACGGCTCAGGAGGAATTCTGCGACAAGGTCAGAACTCTTCTTTCGTCAAGATTCGGCGGCTCTCCCAAGGCTTTTGTACATACCTACGGCTGTCAGGGAAACGTTTCCGACAGTGAAAAAATAAAGGGTCAGCTTTTAAAAATGGGCTATACCTTTACATCGTCTCCCGAAGACGCGGATCTTGTTCTTTTTAATACCTGTGCCGTAAGGGAGCACGCAGAGGACAGGGTTCTGGGGAACGTGGGAGCATTAAAGCCCATAAAGGAAAAAAACAGGGATATGATTATAATTCTCTGCGGCTGTATGATGCAGCAGAAGCACATTTCCGAAAGAATCAAAAAAAGCTATCCCTATGTAAATATCGTTTTCGGCACCTTCGCCATGCACCGTCTTCCCGAAATGCTTTATACTGTTCTTTCAAGGGGAAAGAGAGTGTTTTTAACGGAGGAAAGCGACAGCCGTATTGCCGAGGGACTGCCTGTGTGCCGTGACAGAGGAGCCAAGGCGTGGCTTCCAATAATGTACGGCTGCAATAATTTTTGCAGCTACTGCATCGTTCCCTATGTAAGAGGCAGAGAGAGAAGCAGGCTTCCCGGGGATATTATAAAGGAAGCCAAGGAGCTTGTGTCTCAGGGAGTAAAGGATATAACCCTTTTGGGTCAGAATGTTAATTCCTACGGAAAAAATCCCGACTGCTCCGTAAATTTTGCCGCCCTTTTAAGAGAGATAAACAACATTCCCGGCGATTTTATAATCCGTTTTATGACATCTCATCCCAAGGACTGCACAAGGGAGCTTATTGAAGCAATGGCTCAGTGCGAAAAGGTGGCGAAGCATCTTCATTTGCCCGTTCAGTCCGGTAGCGACAGGATTCTTTCCCTGATGAACAGAAAATACACAAGGGAAGAATATCTTGATCTGATAAAATACGCAAAATCCCTTATGCCGGAGCTTTCAATAACAAGCGACATTATAGTGGGCTTTCCGGGAGAAACTTATGAGGACTTTAAGGAAACGGTAAGCCTTATAAAGGAAGTTGAGTATACATCTCTTTTCACATTTATCTATTCCAGAAGAGAGGGTACAAAGGCGGCGGAGATGGAAGACCCGGTGCCGTATTCCGAGAAGTCAAAGTGGTTTAAGGAGCTTTGCGATACTCAGGAGGAAATCGCCTCGAAGCGTACCGCCTCCATGGTGGGAAAAACATACAGAGTCCTTGCGGAGCCTAACGAAAAGGAAGGAATTTTGTCCGGCAGGACACAGGGAAATATCATAATTGAATTTCCCGGAGACGAGAGCCTTACGGGACAGTTTTTGAATGTAAGGGTGACAAAGGCATTAACATGGATACTCTGCGGAGAATTGTGTTGATATAAATAAAAATTAAGGAGAAAAAAATGAACGTAATCGAACTTACAAGAGAGCTTGGAAAAGCTATTCAGGCAGACGAAAGATATAAAAATCTTATGGCTGCGAAAGAGGCCAACGACGGGGACAAGGAGCTTAACGAGCTTATCGGCAAGCTTAACTTAATACAGATGTCCTATCAGCATGAGGCTGAAAGCGAAAACGCCGACGAAGAGAAAATGAATCAGTTTGACAAGGAATTCAGAGAGGTTTACGGGGAAGTGATGCTCAACCCCAATATGAAGAAGTACGAAGCCGCAAGACAGGAAGTAGACGACATGATGAACTATGTAATGCAGATACTTTCTCTCTGCGTAAACGGCGAAGACCCTGAAACCTGCGAGCCGCAGTCTCCTGAGGGAAGCTGTACGGGAAGCTGTTCAACCTGCGGCGGATGCAGCTGACAATCGGATAAGAAACAAAGGGAGGGAGTTATCCCTCCCGAAATCCCAAAAAGAAAGGAAAACAAAAAATGGCGCAGTTTACACCTATGATGCAGCAATATTTTAAAATAAAGGAACAGTACCCCGACGCCATACTGTTTTTCCGTTTAGGGGACTTTTATGAGATGTTTTTTGACGACGCCAAAACGGCCTCAAGAGAGCTTGAGCTTGTGCTGACGGGCAGGGACTGCGGCCAGGAGGAAAGAGCGCCCATGTGCGGAATACCTTTTCATGCCGCAGATTCCTATATTGCAAGGCTTGTGGGCAGAGGCTACAAGGTAGCCGTATGCGAGCAGACCGAGGACCCGTCCCAGGCAAAGGGCATTGTTACAAGAGATGTCATAAGAGTCCACACTCCGGGAACGGTTACGGACAGCAATATGCTTGACGAGGGCAAAAACAATTATCTTGAGTGTATATTTGCTGATTCGGGCAGCGGCGGCGTATGCTTCGCGGACGTTTCCACGGGAGAAATCCATGTTACCCAGTTTCAGGGAAAGAAAACAGAAGAAAAAATCATAAACGAAACAGCAAGATTTTCTCCCAGCGAGCTTATTGTAAACGGCTATGTCAAGAATTTAAAGGAGCTTAACGAATATCTTACACAAAGAGCTTCTCTTTACGCCGAAACGCTTTCAAACGAAAGCTTTGATCTTGCGGACTGTGAAAAAAGAATAACCGGCTGCTTCGGAAAAAGCTTAAAGGAGCTGGGGCTTGAGGATAAAACCTTTGCCGCAGCAGCCCTGGGAGCCGCGCTTCTGTATCTCAGCGAAACTCAGAAAAACGATTTAAAAAACTTTGCCGAGGTTGACGTTTACAACGACGAAAAGTATATGACATTGAACGCTTCCGCCAGAGTGAATCTGGAGCTTTGCGAAACTCAGCGGAGAAGAGAGAAAAAAGGCTCCCTTCTGTGGGTTCTTGACTATACGAAAACGCCTATGGGCAAAAGGCTTATAAGGTCGTGGATAGAGCAGCCCTTAATAAGCGTGTCCCATATAATTTTAAGGCAGAACGCCGTAAGCGAATTGTATTATGAAACGCCTTTAAGAGGAGAGCTTTTTGAGCTGTTAAAGGATGTAGGGGACATTGAAAGAATACTTACAAGGATAGTTTACGGCACGGCAAACGCCAGGGAGCTGAGAGCCCTTGCCCAGACTCTTGAAAAAATCCCTCCCGTAAAGGAGCTTTTAAAGGGCAGGAAATCCAAGCTTCTGGGAGAGCTTTACGATAAAATCGACGGACTTCAGGATATAAGGGAATTGATAGACCAGGCTATATGCGAAGACCCGCCCTTTACCGTAAGAGAGGGAAACATGATAAAGCGGGGCTACAATGAAGAGCTTGATTCGCTTTACGATATTGTGTCGGGAGGCAAAAACTTCCTTGCGGATATTGAGGAGAGAGAGCAGAAGAGAACAGGCATTAAAAAGCTTAAAATAGGATACAACAGAGTATTCGGATATTATATCGAGGTGCTTAATTCCTATAAGGAGCTTGTTCCGGAGGACTACATAAGGAAGCAGACCCTGTCATCCTGTGAAAGGTACATAACCCAGGAGCTTAAAGACCTGGAGGCGAAGGTTCTGGGAGCGCAGGGCAGAATACAGAGCCTTGAATACGAGCTTTTCGTGCAAATCAGAAACCGGGTGGCACAGGCTCAGTACAGACTGAAAAGAACGGCGGAAGCCATAGGGGAGACGGACGTTTTATGCTCCTTTGCCAAGGCGGCAGTTGAAAACGGATATGAACGGCCTGATGTTGACAATTCCGACATTATAGATATAAAGGACGGAAGACATCCTGTTGTAGAGAAATTCCTTGAGGGAGCGCCTTTTGTGCCAAATGACACCCTTCTTGACGGGGGCGAAAACAGAACGGCAATAATTACCGGACCCAATATGGCAGGTAAGTCAACATATATGAGGCAGACGGCGTTAATAGTATTAATGGCGCAGATAGGCTCCTTTGTACCTGCCAAATCGGCGAGGATAGGAATAGTTGACAGCATTTTCACAAGAATAGGAGCCTCCGACGACCTTGCGGCGGGACAGTCCACATTTATGCTCGAAATGAGCGAGGTTGCGGCGATTATTAAAAACGCCACGGCGAAAAGCCTTATAATTCTTGACGAAATAGGCAGAGGCACTTCCACTTATGACGGAATGAGCATAGCCAGAGCGGTTCTCGAGTATGTTACCGATAAAAAGAAGCTGGGGGCAAAAACCCTTTTCGCAACCCATTATCACGAGCTGACAAGCCTTGAAAAGGAGCTTCAGGGAGTTAAGAATTATAACACCTCCGTAAAAAAGAGAGGGGACAATATAACCTTTTTAAGAAAGATTGTAAGAGGGGAAGCCGACGGCAGCTACGGAATAGATGTTGCGCTTCTTGCGGGAGTTCCTCAGAGCGTGGTAACAAGAGCCAGAGGAATTTTAAAGGATATCGAAAACCAGACTGTTCCGGCAGATTCCGGGGTAAATTCTCCAAAGGAAAAAACCGGCGACGATTTTCAGATTTCCTTTGAATCGGGAGCCAAAGATCTGGTGGCAGAGGAGATTAAAAATCTTGATGTAAATACATTAACGCCCATAGAGGCGCTGACAAAGCTTTACGAGCTTAAGGAGAAGCTTTCACAGTAAAAGAAAGGGAGGTATTCGGCAATGGGAAAAATAAATATACTGCCAAAGCATTTAGCGGAGCTTATTGCGGCGGGAGAGGTTGTCGAAAGACCTTCTTCTGTTGTAAAGGAGCTTCTTGAAAATTCCATTGACGCGGGAGCCGATAAAATAATCGTTGAAATTAAAAACGGCGGCATACGCTACATAAGAATAACGGACAACGGCTGCGGAATTGAAAGGGACGATATAAGGGCGGCGTTTATAAGCCACGCCACAAGCAAAATAAAAACGGCTGAGGATTTAAACTCCATATTTACCCTGGGCTTCAGGGGAGAAGCTCTGGCGTCGGTAGCGGCGGTAGCCCGCGTTGAGGTGCTTACAAAAACAAAGGATGAGGAAAACGGCACAAGATATGTTATTTCCGGAGGGGAAGAGGAATATCTTGACGACGCAGGCTGTCCCGACGGCACAACAATTGTTATAAGGGATTTGTTTTACAACACTCCCGCAAGAATGAAGTTTTTGAAAAAAGACGCCACGGAGGGCAACTATGTTGCGGACGCAGTGTATAAAATCGCCCTTTCCCATCCGGAAATTTCAATAACCCTTATAAAGGACAATAAAAGAGTGTTTTTCGTGCCGGGAGACGGCAGGCTCATGACCGTCATAAGAGAGGTTTACGGAAAAGAGTTTGCGGGAAGCCTTATAGAGTGCAAAGGCGGGACGGACGGAGTTTTTGCAGAGGGCTATATTTCAAAGCCCGTTTTCGCAAGAGCCAACAGAGCCATGCAGCACTGCTTTGTAAACGGACGGTATGTAAAGCTTCCTGTTGCGTCGGCTGCCCTTGACAACGCCTACAAAAACAGAATAATGACGGGAAAATATCCCTCCTGCGTGCTGTTTATAAAGGTAAATCCGGCGGCGGTTGATGTTAACGTTCATCCGGCAAAAACCCAGGTGCGCTTTTCAAACGAAAAGGAAGTATATGACGGAATATATTTTTCGGCGCTGTCAGCCCTTGAGGAAAAGGACGCTCCCTTGAAGGCGCGGCTTCGGGAAAAAAAGGATTATTCCGGCTTGTTCGCTCCCGAAAGCCGTATAGACCAGATAAAAATGGGGGAAGCTCCTCAAAAGCAGGAAAGTCCGTCAGGGAAAATTTCATTAGGCGTAGAGTTTGAAGGGGAAGAAGAGAAAAAACAGGAACCGCCCTTTATAGGGGATATGTATAAGGGCATAAAAAAGGAGTATTATCCGAAAAATAATTTACAGCACGGGGTGCCTTTTTTCAGAAAAGAGGAAAAAGCGCAGGAAACTGCTGTTGGGCATTTAAGGGAGCCTGAGAGACCGGAGTTTAATAAGATTTCGGAGGAAGAGATTTTATTAAAGGATGATAAAAAAGAAGAGAAAGAAGTTCTTCAGCAAAATGCAAAAGAGGAAACGCCTGATATAAATTCTCAGCCGGAAGAGGAAAAAACGGCAGAAGCAGAGCCTTTCAGAATTATCGGGGAGGCTTTTAAAACCTACATAATCGTCCAGACGGAAAAAAGTCTGCTTTTTGTGGACAAGCACGCAGCCCACGAGCGTATAATTTTCAACGAGCTGAAAAAGCGTGAAAGAAAAACATATTCCCAGATACTTATGACGCCCGTCACGGTAACTCTTTCGCAGAAGGAATATACGGCAGTCACTGAAAATCTTGAGCTTTTCAATAAATCGGGATATCTTGTGGAGGATTTCGGGCAGGGAGCCGTAAGGGTAAGAGAATGTCCCGCGGAGCTGTCCGACGGAGATATCGGGGAGATTATAGAGGAAATAGCTGATAAGCTTATAAAAAATTCAAAGGAGCCGGAGCCGTCAAAGCTTACATGGCTTTACCATTCGACAGCGTGCAGAGCTGCCGTAAAGGAAGGCGACAGCATATCCCCGGCGGAGATGGAAAGCCTTGTAAAAAGGGTTTTGTCCGATAAGGATGTAAGATACTGCCCTCACGGCAGACCTGTTATGTTTGAAATGAGCGAATATGAAATAAAAAAACTTTTCGGGAGAAACGGCTGATGGAGAAAATTAAGGTAATCGCCGTAGTAGGCCCCACAGCTTCGGGAAAAACCTCTTTAGGAGTGAAAATAGCCGGGGCGGTGTCAGGAGAAATCATTTCAGCCGATTCCATGCAGATTTACAAAGGCATGGATATTGCCACTGCTAAGCCTTCAGCCTGTGAGATGCAGGGAGTGCCTCATCATCTTATTGATTTTCTGGAGCCTTGGGAAAATTACAGCGTGGCGCAGTTTGTAAAGGACGCAGGGGAGAAGATAAAGGAAATCCGTTTAAGGGGGAACAATCCCGTAATAGTGGGGGGTACCGGACTTTACACGGATTCTCTTTTAAATGGGATAAATTTTGAAAGGGAGCCGGAAAACGGCGAAATCAGAAAGAAGCTAAAGGAAAGAGCCGAAAAAGAGGGAGCGGAAGCGCTTTTAAGGGAGCTTTTTGAAATAGACCCGGAGGCGGCTTCGGAGCTTCATGTAAATAATACGGGCAGAATAATAAGAGCCCTTGAGGTTTATTATCTTACGGGAAAAACAATTACACAGCAGAAAATAAAGTCAAGGGAAAAGGAAAGCCCCTATGAAGCGCTTTATATAGGAATTGAGTATAAGGACAGACAAAAGCTTTATGACAGAATAGAAAAAAGAGTCGATATAATGGTAGGTCAGGGGCTTTTGGAGGAGGCACGGAAATATATTTCTCTGGGAGAAAATACAACCGCAAAGCAGGCAATAGGCTATAAGGAGTTAAAGCCGTATTTTCAGGGGGAAATAAGCTTAAATGAAGCTCTTGACAATCTTAAAAAGGAAACAAGACATTATGCGAAACGCCAGATGACATGGTTCAGACGGAATGAAAATATATATTGGGTTTATCCCGATACCGAGGATTATGAGGAAAAGGCAGTTTTAAAGGCAAAAGAATTTTTAAATTTTTAAATTTATAAGTAAATTAAATCTTGCTTAAATAAAATTAAGCTAAACTGAAAAATAAGCGTTTAAGGAGCTGAGTATTTTGAAGGAAAAAAAGAAAACGAAAAACAGCAGAAAAATATCGCCGAAAACGCTTATTGCGGCTGTGGTAGGTATCTTTGCCGTTGTTTTTATAGGAAGCCAGGCATACATAATAGGTGAAAGCAGGGAAATAAAAACAGAAGTCACCGTAAGGGATACGGTTCAGAAAACGATAGCCGTACAAATGTTCGCAGTCCGTGACGAGCAGGTTATAACATACGAAGGCGGCGGAAATATAGTGTCGGCTGTTCATGACGGCACAAGGGTTGCAAAGGATGAAACCGTGGCGTATTCTCTTCCGGACAGCGCCTCCGCAGGCAGTATTATGAGAATGAGGGAGATTAAGGACGAGCTTGAATATTATTCGGAGCTTCAGAAAAAGTCTTCAACGGTAGCCGGTGACACATCCAGCTATGACAACAGAATAACGGAGGATCTTTGCACATACGGAAAAATGATTGCTTCGGGGAACTTTACCGATAAGGAAGAGGTAAAGGACGAGCTGAGGGATGCGGTAACGGCAAAGCAGACAGCAACGGGAACGGAGCTTGACCTGTCTCAGGAGGTTGCGGCTCTTGAAAATGAATACAGCGCCTTAGCTTCGGCAGTATCAAGCTACAGCGAAATAAAATCTCAGGGTACGGGATATTACATATCCGGCTCCGACGGATACGAAACTGCTCTTGACTATGAAAAGGCAGACAGCTGGACTGCCTCGGAGGTTGAAAAGGCTTTAAACTCCCAGCCTCAGGAGGTAAGCAAAAATTCCGTAGGCAGAATAGTCCACGGATATTTCTGGTATCTTGCCGCGGTAGTGGACACAAATAAAATAAACGGCTTAAAAGAGGGCAGCGTTAAAACGATAGTTTTTCCCGATTCCTCAATAGATAATTTAAAGGCGACGGTATACAGCATACGCTCCGACGGAGAAACAGGAAAATCTGCGGTAGTTTTCAAATGCACCGTAATGAACGATGACCTGGCGCTTTTAAGAACACAGCAGGCGCTAATAGTTATGGAGGAGTATACGGGCTGCCGCATCGACAATAACGCCGTCAGAGTAAACGATGAAAACAAAACCGGAGTATATGTGGTAAGCGGAAGTCAGCTTGAGTTTAAATACATAAACATAATATATTCGGGAAAGGATTACAGCATAGCCCTGACCTACGGCACCGAAACAAACGAGGACGGAAGCCAAAGGAAAATCACAAAGGGATATATTAAGGTATTTGATGAATATGTAATATCCGGCAACGATATATATGACGGAAAAATCATAAGATAATTAATATAAAAAGGAAATGATATTATGATACAGGATGATCCGAAATTCTATGACATATCGGAGAATATAAAAACAATAAGGGAGAACATCAAAAAGGCTTCTCTTAAATTCAGCGGAGATGAAAACGCCGTAAGGTTTATGGCAGTTACGAAAACCGTTGACCCAAAGTATATAAATCACGCTTTTTCCTGCGGAATAGATTTAATGGGAGAAAACAAGGTTCAGGAATTTTTGCTGAAAGAGGAGCAGCTTAACTTAAATGGAATAGAAAAGCACCTTATAGGCCATCTCCAGTCAAATAAGGTAAGGAAAATAATAACTCATGTTGATATGATACAGTCTGTTGACAGCGTATCCCTTGCACAGGAGATAGACCGTCAGGCGGAGAAAAACAATATGACAGCCGATGTTCTCATTGAGCTTAATGTTGGCGGTGAGGAGTCGAAAACGGGAATGGACAAAAGCGCCTTTAAGGAGAATTTTTATAAAATCGCCGAAATGAAGAATATCAGGATAAAGGGACTTATGACAATTCCTCCGATATGCGAAAAAACTTCAGAATTAAGGACATTTTTTGAGGAAATGTATAAACTGTTTATTGACATCGGAAGCAAAAAAAGTGATAATGTAAGTATGGATATTTTGTCTATGGGAATGTCACATGATTACGAGGAAGCAATATTGTGCGGAGCCAATCTTGTAAGGGTAGGCTCGGCAATCTTCGGACCCAGGATTTATAAGTAAAGAAAGCGAGGAAAATAAAATGGGATTATGGAGCAAGTTCAAAAACTATATTGATATGCCGGAGCCGGAATATGATGAAAACGGCGATGAAATTATTGAGGAGGAGGAAAAAGAGCCTCCAAGAGAAAAAGCGCCCGGACAGAGCAAAAAATATACAAGAGCCGCCGACTATTCGGCAGGGGACGATATATACAGAGATTTTGAAAGCCCCAGAGCTCAGACCAGGACAAGCGCCTATAAATCCTCTTCACAGCCTCATTCAACAAAGGTGGTTGACATACATACAACGGCAAAGCTTCAGGTTGTTCTTACGAAGCCGGAAAAATTCGCCGACGCAAGAGAGATTGCGGACAATCTTAACGAGAAGCGCACGGTAGTGCTGAATCTTGAGTCAACAAGCAAGGATGAGGCGTTAAGGCTTCTGGACTTTTTAAGCGGAGTTGCCTACGCAAACGACGGAGAGATTAAGAAAATCGCAAAAAGCACCTTTATTATAACGCCTTATAATGTTGATGTTATGGGCGATCTCCTTTACGAGCTTGAAAGCAACGGTTTGTTCTTTATATAAATAAAAAAGAAACGGAAGGTAAAAGATATGACAGCCGAAGAAATCAGAAAACATCAGTTTGGACTTTCGGAAGACGGAGGTTATTCAAAGGAAGATGTTGACGCATATATAGAAACTCTTGCGGGAGAGTACGAAACTCTTTTTAACGAAAACAAGGAAATCGTAAGGCGTCTTACGATTTTCGCCAAGAAGATTGACGAGTATAAGAGAAACGAAAGCTATATGACGGAAACGCTTTTGACTGCTCAGAAGACTGCGGCTCAGACCATAGCCGGAGCGGAAGATGTTGTAGCGAAGATGATCGAAGCGGCTAAAAACGAGGGCAGAAATATTATAAACGCCGCGAAAGAGCGTTCCAACGAAATATATGTTGACCGTGACAAGGTTATTGCCGAGGCAGAGGAAAAGGCAAAGGAAATAACCGATAACGCTCAGAAGATTATTGACGAAGCCAAGGCTCAGGGTGAGAAGCAGGCTCAGGAGATAATTGACAATGCCAACGAGCAGGCGAAAAATATAACTGACGAAGCGAAAAAGAGCATACAGGCGACGGTTGATGAAATCAACAGCAACACCGACGCAATTATAAAAGAGGCGGCAGACAAGGCAAAGGCAATGACGGAGAGTATTATAGCAGATGCCAACAAGGCGAAAGCCGAGGGAGAGGCTCTCAGAAGCGAAGCCTTTGAAATGAAGAAAAACGCCGTGCTGTTTAAGGAGCAGACCGAGAAGGAAGCTTTAGCGGCGGCGGAAACATTTTTGAACAATGTGACGCGCAAGGCGAAAACAGCGGCGGCAGGAATACTTTTAAAGGCGCAGGCTGATGTAAACAGAATGAACAGCGAAGCAAAAGAGAGTGTTGACAGCGTAAACAGCGCCGTAGAACAGGCGTATAATAAATATACTCTTGTAAAAAAAGCTGCCGATGAAGCTTATAATTTATTTACGGACAGATTTGAAGCCTTTAAGCAGACTGTTTCGGAAATGCCTCAGCAGGGAGATATTCCGGCGGCAGAAGCAGTGGCATTTGATGAAAAGGCGTTTTCGCCCAAGGGAGAGGAGCTTGACGCGGCAGTTGCCAATGAAGATATTGACGGCGTATTGAAATGCTTCGGAATAGATCCTGAGGAGCTGTTCAGCGGAGCTGACAAGGCTGTTGAGGAAAACAGGGCGGCGGAAAAGAAAGAGGAAGAAATTCAGGAAGCGCCGGCGGAAGAGGCGGAAGCGGAAGAAGAGGGAATTACGGAAATTCCGGAAAACGCCGAAGTCGAAGAAAATGAAATAAATGAAAAAACCGAAGAATCGGAAGAAAATATTCCTGAAACAGCAGAACAGAAAACAGCAACGGATGAAATTTCTCCCAAAGAAGAAAAGGCGGAAATAAAAGAGACGGAAAAAGAGGAAGTAAAAATTCCTGCAAACGCAATAGAGATAAAAGACGCCATAGACGATGATTTCAGGATAGATTTTGAAGCGATAAGCGACGAGGGCTTTTTGCAGCAGGAGAATGAAGAAAGGGAAGAGGTCGAAGCTTTGCCGGAGGAGGCATCCGACAAGGACATATACAAGCCTCAGGGGGTTCAGGAAGACGCTCTTTTTGACGATGACTGGAGCGACATTGAGGAATCCGACATGGATGTAAGCTTTGACGATGTCAAGGAGTTCAAGCCGGAGGTTCCCGAAAACGGCGGCAGAAAGTCTCAGTTTATAAGGACTGACGATGATTTTGAAAACGAGGATTTTGAGGATCTGAGCATGGACGAGCCTCTTCTGAAAGCCGAAAAGGAGACTGAAGACATCCCGGAGGATTTTGAGATAGATTTCAGTATGTTTGAGCCTCACGAGGAGGAGCAGAAAGAATATAAAGCACCTGAGGTATCTTCTAAGAAAAAGAAGAAAAGAAGAAGAAAATGAGCAGCGGGAAAAACGGCAAAACAAAAAAATACATATTTTTTCTTTTGAAAATGGCGGCGGCGGCAGTTCTTATAGCTGCCGACAGGCTTATATGCGCGGCGGCTGAAAAGGGCTTGAAGGGCAGGGAGCCTGTAACGGTTATCAAAAATATAATCGGATTAAGGTATGCCGAAAATACCGGCGCCGCATGGAGCTTTATGTCGGAGCATACGGAGATTTTGTCGGCTGTAACGCTTATTCTTCTTATCTGCGGAATAATCGTTCTGTTTTTGGATAAAATCCCCGGTAAAATTTTAAACACGGCGGCTGTTATGATAATAGCCGGAGGCACTTCAAACCTTATCGACAGGATTTCAAAGGGCTATGTTGTTGATTATATCGAAACTCTTTTTATAAATTTCCCTATTTATAATTTTGCGGATATGCTTGTAACCGTGGGAGTTTTTACAGTCTGCGCCTATTTGATTTACGATATGATAAGGGAAGAAAAAGAGAAAAAGCGGCAGGAAAAAGAAAATGGAGAACATTAATCTTCTTGCACAGGATAAGGACAACGGCGTAAGAGCCGATAAGTTTATATGCGGAAATACGGATATTTCAAGATCCTCAGCGGTAAAGCTTTTAGATGAGGGAAAGGTAAAGATAAACGGCACAGCGGCGAAAAAAAGCGATAAGATAAAACAGGGCGATATTGTTGAGGTTATAATGCCGGAGCCTGAGGTTCTTGATGTGCTTCCCGAAAATATACCTCTGGATATAGTCTACGAGGACAATGACCTCCTTGTAGTAAATAAGCCCAAGGGCATGGTTGTCCATCCGGCTCCGGGAAATTACACGGGAACCCTTGTAAACGCTCTTCTGTATCACTGCAAGGACAGCCTTTCGGGAATCAACGGAGTAATAAGACCGGGAATCGTTCACAGAATAGATAAAGACACAAGCGGACTTCTTATGGTGGCGAAAAACGATAAAGCCCATATATCTCTTGCCTCCCAGATACAGGCACATTCCTTTAAAAGGGAATACGAGGCAGTTGTTGTGGGGAATTTTAAAGATAATGCAGGAACAATCAATAAACCCATAGGAAGAAGCTCCTCGGACAGGAAAAAGCAGGCGGTAAACGGATTGAACCCCAGGGAAGCCGTAACACATTATCAGGTTTTGGAGCGATACGACGGCTTTTGTCTTTGTAAATTTATCCTTGAGACCGGCAGAACTCATCAGATAAGAGTTCATGCGGCGTCAGCGGGACATCCCGTGGCAGGGGACGGAGTTTACGGCAATGCAAAGAAAACCTTCGGGCTGGAGGGACAGTGCCTTCACGCAAGGGTAATCGGATTTGTTCATCCCTCAAGCGGACAGTATATGGAGTTTACCTCTCCCTTGCCGGAGTATTTTACGAACTTTCTTAAAAAAATTGAAAAAAGCAAAATATAGCTTTGCTTTCACGGTAAAAGTATGAATAAATATATTAAAATTGCCGCGGCGGCAGCGGCGGGAGCCGCAGGCTTTTTGGGAGGAGCCTTTTTCTCTTCCGAGAAGCTTATAAAAACAACAGGGTATACCTTGGACACCGGAAAAGACGGAAAGAAAATCACCGCCGCAGTTTTGTCCGATCTGCATTTCTCAAAATTCGGAAAGGACAATAAGTTTTTAATTTCCGCCGTAAAAAAAATAAATCCCGATTTTATTATTGTTTCAGGGGACTTTTTTGATTTTCACGGGGGCAGAAGCAATAAGGAGCTTGTTCTGAAAACTTTAGATGAGCTTTTAAAGATTGCGGATGTTTATTTTGCTCCGGGAAACCATGATAAAAGGTACAATGAAATAACCGGGGAAAACTGTTTAAAGTATGCGTCGGAGGCAGGCTGTATTGTGCTTGACGGAAGTTACGCAGATACGCAGATAAAAGGCAGAAAGGTGCGAATAGGAGGAATTTTCGACCATTCCGTATACCTTGAGGACTACGGCGAAAGATGGCATAAATCGGAGGTTTACTCGTTTTTAAAGGATTTTCAGGAAACTGAGGATTTAAAGCTTCTTATAATGCACCGCCCCAACACGTTTATTTATACAAAGGACAAATGGGACATTGACGCCGTGTTCTGCGGCCACGACCACGGAGGCATCTGGCGGATACCCTTTATCGGCGGAGTTTACGCTCCGGAGCAGGGGATTTTTCCCGAATATGACAGGGGAGAATATTCCTTCGGTAAAATGAAAATGTTTTTATCTTCGGGGCTTGAGGGCTATTATATTGTGCCCAGGCTTTTTAACCCCCCCGAGATATTAAAGATTGATATTAAATAAACCAAAAAGAACAGGAGTGAGTTATTTGGACGCTTCATTAAAAAAACAGCTTGAGCTTGACGCAGTCAGAATAAGAAAGGGTGTTATCGAGGGCACATATAACGCAAAGTCAGGACATCCCGGCGGCTCATTGTCAATAGCCGAAATTCTTGCGTATCTTTACAGAGTGGAAATGAACATTGACCCGGAAAACCCCAAAAAAGAGGACAGGGACAGATTTGTTCTTTCAAAGGGACACGCCGCTCCGGCTCTTTACGCCGCTCTTGCAAACAGAGGCTTTTTCCCCGTTGAGGATTTAAAGACACTGAGAAAAAGCGATTCCTATTTACAGGGACATCCCAACATGAATTATGTTCCCGGCGTTGACATGAGCACAGGCTCTCTCGGTCAGGGAATTTCCGCCGCTGCGGGAATGGCTCTTGCTTCAAAATTCAAAAACGACCTTTTCAGGGTTTACGCCGTTTTAGGAGACGGTGAAATCCAGGAGGGACAGGTCTGGGAGGCGGCAATGTTCGCCGCTTCAAGAAAGCTTGACAACCTCTGCATTGTAGTTGACAATAACAACCTTCAGATTGACGGAACTCTTGAGGAGGTAAATTCTCCTTATCCCATTCCCGAAAAATTTGCGGCATTCGGCTGGAACGTTATCGAAATCGACGGCAACAGCCTTGATGAAGTAGCCGACGCATTTGCAAAAGCAAAGGAATGTAAGGGCAAGCCTACTGCGATTATCGCAAAAACCGTTAAGGGCAAGGGCGTTTCCTATATGGAAAATCAGGTTTCATGGCACGGCGCCGCTCCCAAAGAGGAGCAGTATAAAATCGCCATGGACGAATTAAACAAGGCTGAAGCAGAACTGGAGGGCAAATAAGATGGCAGATATTATTAAAACGGCAACAAGAGACGCTTACGGAAAGGCTCTTGTGGAGCTTGGAAAAACCAACGACAAGGTTATAGTATTTGACGCGGATCTGGCTGCCGCCACAAAGACGGGAATGTTCAAAAAGGAATTTCCCGAAAGATTTGTTGACTGCGGAATTGCCGAAGCCAACATGATAGGCGTTGCCGCCGGAATGGCAACGGCAGGCTACACCGTTTTCGCCAGCTCATTCGCCATGTTTGCCGCAGGCAGAGCCTTCGAGCAGGTAAGAAATACAATAGGCTATCCTCATCTTAATGTTAAAATCGGCGCAACCCATGCGGGCATATCGGTAGGAGAGGACGGCGCAAGCCATCAGTGCTGTGAGGACATAGCCCTTATGAGAACAATTCCCGGCATGACAATTATAAATCCTGCCGACGATATTGAAACAAGACTTGCGGTTCTTGCGGCGGCAGAGATGGACGGACCTGTTTACATGAGATTCGGCAGACTTGCGGTGCCCAGAGTTTTTGACGAAAGCTATAAATTCCGAATCGGCAAGGGCGCTTACCTTAAAGAGGGCAAGGATGTTACAATTATCGCCACGGGACTTCTTGTTGAAAGAGCCCTTCAGGCGGCTGAATCATTAAAAGCAGACGGCATTGACGCCGCAGTTATAAACATGGCAACAATCAAGCCCATTGACAGGGATATTATAATCGACGCCGCAAAGAAAACAGGAGCCATAGTTACAGCCGAGGAGCATAATATTATAGGCGGTCTGGGCGCAGCCGTTGCAGAGGTTATCTGCGAAACAGTGCCCGTTCCCGTTCTCAGAGTAGGCGTTGAGGACACCTTCGGAAAATCGGGACCCGCTTTGGAGCTTCTTGAAATTTTCGGTCTTAACAGCGCTAATATATGTCAGAAGGCAAAGGAAGCAATCGCTTTAAAGAAATAATATAAGCACATATAATAAAAAACCGTGTTCTCAAAGAGAGCACGGTTAAATTTTTTTAATTCTGATTAATATTATAAGAAATCAAAAAGTCCCATTATTGTAAGCACCCTTGAATATCCGTCGGTAGAAAACGCCCCTGAATCTACCGATGCGCTGAAATCGGTTATTTCAATTCTGCCGCTGAGGTTATCCTTGTTATCATAAGAGTCAAGGAATTTTATTTTTCCGTCAGTTAAGTAAAGAACCGAATATCCTGTTTCGCTGTCAATACGGTAGGTGGTGTAGCTTGTGCCGAATACATTGCCTTCTCCCACCATAGCGTAGATTTTGTTTATGTCATCGCCGAAATTAAACTGGAGAGAAAGCTCATCCTCATCAATTCCCATTGTTTTAAGGTCCAACGGCGTGGGATTGAAATATCTTTTTGTATCCTCGGATATAATATACATATTTGTTTTTAATAATGAGGTTTTTTCATCCTTTAAAATAACCGAAATATTCATTTTTTCTCCGCTTACAGACATTGCCAGAACAGAACGCACATTTTTGCCGTCGGTTATAATTGAAACCTCCTGTTTACCGTCTGAATAGTTATATCCCTTTAAAGTGAATTTCCCCGAAATCAAAGTTTTTATTTCCTCCGGGAAATCCTTATAGGCAACCGCTCCCTCCGGAAGCTCAATTGCCGGCTCCGTTGTGGTTTCGGGAGCCTGTGTAGTTGTTTCGGGCGCTTCTGTGGTGGTTTCGGGCGCTTCTGTGGTGGTTTCAGGTGCCTGTGTCGTTGTTTCGGGCACCTGTGTCGTTGTTTCGGGCGCCTGTGTCGTTGTTTCGGGCGCCTGTGTTGTAGTTTCGGGCGCCTGTGTCGTCAGTTCGCCGAAATCATCTTCAAGGTTCGCAGCCCTGCGGAGTATCATTCTCGCATCGCTTGCGGTAATTCTTCCGTTGCCGTCAATATCCGCAAGCTTAAGCTGCATCTCGGAAAGCTTTTCAAGAGATGCCGCGCCTCTGAGGGCAAGCCTTGCGTCGCCGGCAGTGATTTTTCCGTTGCCGTCAATATCGCCGATTTTCAATGATTCGGCAGAACCGCAAACTGCAAAAATTAAAAGCATTGCGGAAGCTGTAATTGCTGTAAAAATTCTTTTCATTAAAAATAAACCTCCGTTTTTTTCTTAATGTCATTATAAACCAAAACATTTGCCTGTTGCAACAGGAATTTTCTTCTCTTTGTAAAATTGTATGGCAAAGCAGATTTGTTTTTATAAAAAAGCCCTGCACAAGCAGAGCTTTTAAAATCCAAAGTATTTTTTATTATTTATCCCACTTTTTTGAAAGCTCGGCTCTTACCTTGATGGGAAGTCCGAACAGGTTGATAAAGCCTGTTGCGTCAGCCTGGTTGTATACGTTGTCCTCGTCAAAGGTCGCAACCTCTTCGCTGTAAAGAGTATAGGGAGAAGTTGTGCCGGCGTTTATAATGTTGCCCTTGTAAAGCTTGAGCTTAACATCGCCTGTAACAGTTTCCTGAGTTTTGTCAACAAATGCGGCAAGAGATTCTCTCAAAGGAGTGAACCACTGTCCGAAGTATACAAGCTCCGCGTATTTCTGAGCTACAAGCTCTTTGTAGTGCTGAGTGTCTCTGTCAAGGCAGAGAGTTTCAAGAACCTGATGAGCTCTGTAAAGAATTGTTCCGCCGGGAGTTTCGTAAACGCCTCTTGACTTCATTCCCACAAGTCTGTTTTCAACAAGATCTGCAAGGCCTATGCCGTTTTCTCCGCCTAATTTATTAAGCTTTTCAAGAAGCTCCACAGCGCCAAGCGCTTCTCCGTCAACTGCCGTGGGGATACCCTTTTCAAAGTGAATTGTTACATAGGTGGGCTTGTCGGGAGCAGCTTCGGGAGCAACGCCCATTTCCAAAAAGCCCTCTTTCAGATACTGAGGCTCGTTTGCGGGGTCCTCAAGGTCAAGTCCCTCATGGGAAAGATGCCATAAGTTCTTGTCCTTTGAATAGTTTGTTTCACGGTTTATCTTAAGAGGAATGTTGTGAGCTTCTGCGTATTCGATTTCCTCCTCACGGGATTTGATTTTCCATTCTCTCCAGGGAGCGATTATCGCAAGCTCGGGAGCGAAAGCCTTTATTGTAAGCTCGAAACGAACCTGGTCGTTGCCTTTTCCCGTACAGCCGTGGCAGATTGCGTCTGCGCCCTCTTTAAGAGCGATATCAACGATTTCCTTTGCGATAATGGGACGGGCAAAGGATGTTCCCAGAAGATAGTCCCCCTCGTAAACGGCTCCGGCTTTAAGGGTAGGATAAATATAATCCTCGATAAATTTCTTTTTAAGGTCGAGAACATAAAGCTTTGAAGCCCCTGTTTTAATAGCCTTTTCCTCAAGACCGTCAAGCTCCGTGCCCTGTCCTACGTCTCCCGATACGGCGATAACCTCGCAGTTGTTGTAATTTTCCTTAAGCCAGGGGATAATAATTGAAGTGTCAAGTCCGCCGGAATAGGCAAGAACAACTTTTTTTATATCTTTTTTGTCCATTTCTATAACCTCATTCATTTTTTAATATGATAATATTATATTACCGATTAATGGTTTTTGCAATACCTAAATCCATTAATATTTATAGAAAATATACAGGCAATATTGTATAAAACGGCAAAATATACAGCATAAACGAATAAATATACATTTTTTATGAATAAAATACCGGTGACGCGAAAAACGCCGCCGGTAAAATTTTTAAGACTGCTGGGAAAGAGCCCTCTCCAGCCAAATGGAGGCTATGTCCATAGCCTGATAAAGCCCCTGCTTTTCGCTTTTTTTAACGATTTTATCTCTGGGTCTTACATCAGGGTCGGTATTGAGAAGCTGAACTGTAACTCTGCTGGCAACGTCCATCTCTCCCACCTTTTTTGTAGAGCATATCTGAAGCATAATAACATAAGGATCGCTCATGTTGCCGTAGTATATGGTCTTTCCGCATCTTGCAAGGGGCTTGCCCTTGTATGTTAAAAATTTGGCTTTTTTCTTTTCAGCCATCTGCGCTCATCCTTTCCCGATTACTCCTTAATTCCGAGGTAATCCTTGATGAGGGACTGCAAAAGCTCATAACGATCCATTTTCATAATAATGTTTCTCGCATTGTTATGAGTTGTGATATAGGCGGGGTCTTCCGAAAGAATATAGCCTACAATCTGACTTATGGGGTTATAGCCCTTTTCCGCCAAAGCGTTGTAAACTTCCGCAAGCATGGCTTTCATATTGGAATCTCTGTCGCCCTGTAACTTGAACTGAATAGTTTTATCTGTCATAAAGGTCACCTCTTTCACTTAATCTCAGCGATACAAATACTGATACATTATGTATTATACAATATATATTTAAAAATTACAATGACTTTTTCATTTTTTTATTTTATTTGCAGTATAAATATGCTACAATCGGATTAACTTGAAAAAGGAATGATGCAAATGTATGTTTTAACTGCTGAAAACATGAAAAAAACAGAGGAAAAAGCCGTTTCCCGGGGTCATACCTTTTACGCCATGATGGATATGGCAGGCACTAAATGCGCCGGAGTTATTGCCGGGGAAAACGAAAATCTCAGAGAATGCAGAGTTGTTATACTCTGCGGTAAGGGCAAAAACGGCGGCGACGGACTTGTAATAGCTTTCAGGCTTTTTGAGCTGGGCTTTAAAACAATCTCAGTTGTTCTCTCCGGCGGAAAGCCTCAGGATGAGCTGTGCCTTAAAATGTTTGAAAGAATGAAAAAGGCTCCCGTCAATATAATTGATTATACAAAAAATCCGGGAAGCGCACTGTACGCCGTGTCAAATTCCCAAATGATTATAGACTGCCTTTTCGGAATAGGCTTTAAGGGACAGCTGAGAGGCGCCGCTGCGGATCTTGTTGAAACGGCAAATCTTAATAAAAAGGCGGTAAAATACGCCGTTGATATTCCCAGTGGACTTTCCGCCGACGGAAGCTTTTCGGAGGGTCAGCTTTATTTTAAAACCCGGAAAACGCTTTCCATGATAGCCTTCAAGCCCGTTCATGTTTTAAAGCCTGCCGCGTCCTTCTGCGGAAAAACCTATGTTATTGACATCGGCGTAAGCGAAGAGGATATAAGGGAGCACAGCGAAAAATATACGGCTTATACTGACAGAGAGGCTTTTCTTGATATAAAGGAAAGAGCCTTTGACTGCAACAAGGGGGATTTCGGCAGGGTTCTTATTATCGCCGGAAGCAGAAATATGTCCGGCTGTGTTTATCTCTGCGCTCAGGGGGCTGTGGAAGCAGGCGCAGGACTTGTTACGGCGGCTTTCCCGGACTGCATATATAATTCGGCGGCTCCGAAGCTTAACGAGTCTCTTATGCTTCCTCTGACATCAAACGCGCAGGGAGGTATAAGCTCCTCCTGTACCGAAATTTTAAAGGAGAAAATTTCCTCAGCCTCTGTTATCGCTCTGGGATGCGGCATGGGAACATGGGAGGACTCCGCATATATTACCGAATTTGTTTTAAAAAACGCTGATTGTCCCGTTATTATCGACGCCGACGGAATAAACTGTATTTCAAAGAATATAAATATACTGAAAGACACGAAAGCGCAGGTTATTCTTACTCCTCATCCGGGAGAAATGGCAAGGCTTACAGGCAAAACCATTGAAGAAATTCAAAAGGACCGTATAGGCGCCGCTTCCGGTTTCGCAAAAGAATACGGAGTTACCCTTGTTTTAAAAGGTGCAAATACCGTTATCGCAGGAAAAGACGGAAAGGTACATATTAACACCACCGGCAACGAGGGTATGGCAAGAGGCGGAAGCGGAGATGTTCTTACGGGAATTATCGCGGCTTTTGTTCCTCAGACGGAAAGCCTTTACAAGGCGGCGTGCGTGGGAGTATATATCCACGGCGGCACGGCGGATATGCTTAAAAATCAGTATTCCGTATTTTCTCCTACGCCTGCAAGAATTACCCATAATCTGCATAAGTATCTTTCACATATTCAGGTGAAAGAGTGATAAAATTTGGTGAAATTCAAAACCCTAGCCGGGGCGGCATTATGTATTCTTCTGGCGTTTCTGACATCGTCCTGTTCTTTAAACAAGCCTCAGGCGCCTTCGCTTCCCGGAGCCTTTAACGCTTCGGCTTCTGCTCAGTACGATTCAATGGAAATTTCCTTAACCGTTAACTGCGTAAGCTACGATGAAATTTATCTTGTTTTTTCATCACCCTCGCAGCTTAAAGTTTCCGTTTCAGGCACAGACTACACTGTTTCCGCAGGGACGGCAGAAAATATCATAAGGGAGGAAAATCTGCCCTCAAAGGGTTTTGTGCGGCTTATCGTAACGGCTTTGAGAAGCTGTTTCTTCACCAACACGGGGGAGCCGGAGTATGACGGCGAGTTCTTCGTATATACAGGCGCCGCTTCCGGCATGGAGGCAAAGCTTTATGTAAGCTCCGCTTCCTCGCTTCCCGAAAAGATTGTTGTTTCCGATGTGTCCCTTACGGTTAATCTGACCGATTTTAAGGCAATATAAAATATGAATCAAATAATTTTCAGTTTCAAGCCAATATGAAAATATAATTAAAATAAATTTTTCAGTTATCTGAATATCCGCTCTTTTGTCAGGTAAAAATATTATTGCCGGCAAGAATTTTACGGAGCGTGATAAAAAATGAATGTCAAAAGAGGGGACATATATTATGCGGACCTGAGTCCCGTTGTAGGTTCCGAGCAGGGAGGAATAAGACCGGTTTTAATAGTTCAGAACGATGTGGGAAACAAGTACAGCCCCACCGTTATAGCCGCTGCCATTACAAGCAGGAAGTTTAAAACAAGCCTGCCCACACATATAAGCGTTCATGCGGACGAATGCGGCCTTGCGAAGGATTCCATAGTGCTTCTTGAGCAGGTTCGGACTCTTGACAAGCAGAGACTTAAAGAGAGAATGGGAAGCCTTGACGACAGGGAAATGATTAAAATAAACGAGGCGCTTTCCGTAAGCTTCGGACTGGGCGCAACATAATTTAACATAGACGGTTACATTTTCTTTTTGGTTTCATTAATATAAAAGGGCGGTTTTCCGCCCGTACATAAGGGGCTGCCGCATTAAGACAGCCCCTAAGCTATTAATTTTTTTATTATGTTTTTAAGCTTCGGAAGCTTTACTTTTGAAGAAGCCAGTCATGAGCGTTTATAACCTTTATTCCGTCATAGTTGCCCGGTGTGTATCTGTCCAAAGTCAAAACTGTTTTTTCATAGTTGTCCTGTATTTCTTTTAACGGTCTTATTTCTCTTTCAAATGTAACTTCCGCCGTCATATCTGCGGTAACCTGATAATAGATAATATCATCGTTTTTCCGTGCTACGAAATCAACCTCCGTATTGCCCAGCTTGCCGATGTTTACCTTATAGCCTCTCCTTAAAAGCTCAAAATAAACTATGTTTTCAAGTGAAAATCTTAAATCGTATTTTCTTTTAGGAAGAATATAATTCCTCAGCCCCAAATCTACAATATAAAGTTTGCTGTTTGTTTTTAAAAGCTCTTTGCCGGTTATGTCAAAGCGTTCCGCCTTGTAAAAAACAAATGATTCGCATAATGCGTCCACATAATTGTCAACGGTATTTGCGGAAACTTTCCTGCCGTTTGAAATTAAATAGTTTGTTATGCTTTTTATGGAAACCGGACTTCCTACGGAGCCTGCAAGAAATTTTGCAATATTTTTAAGAAGAACAATGTCATTTATGTTTCTCTTGTTTGAATTGCTCTCCCTGCGGCTTTGACGGTCTTCAATATCTTTTATTATTACCGTATTGTAAAGGCCTTCTAAATAATCGCCGATCATCCCGTCTTTTTTCATAGCCGCAATATACGGAAAACCGCCGGACTTCATGTATTCAGCCAGCGCTCCTTCCGAAGTATTTTCCCGAGAAGCACAGAACTCCTTAAAGGAAAGAGGCAGCATTTTTATTTCTACATATCTGCCTGTAAGGTATGTGGCTAAATCACCGGAAAGCAAAAAAGAATTTGAACCGGTTATATAAATATCGGTATTTTCCTTTACATATAAACTGTTTACGGCTTTTTCAAAGGAATCAACTCTCTGGAGCTCGTCAAGAAAAATATAGTATTTTATTCCCGGCTTCATTTTCCCGTTAATGTAAGAATAAAGTTTTCTGTAATCGCACAGCTCCTCATTTTCCAATTCTTCAAAATTAACAGATATTATTTGAGAAGCTTCTATGCCGCTTTCCCGAAGCAGCTCCTGAAACTGAAGCAAAAGGGTGGATTTGCCGCAGCGGCGTATACCCGTTACAACTTTTATTACCTTTTCATCTTTCCACATAAGCAGTTTTTCAAGATATTCCGGTCGTTTAACCATAAAAGCGCCTCCTTGTTTGTTATTCCCATTGTAGCATGAATTATTTATACAGTCAATAAAAAATTCCCGTTTCGGAATTTTTTCAATAAAAATAAGAAAAAGATATCCGTTTCGGAATTTTTTCAATAAAATCAAGAAAAAATATCTATTTCGGAATTTTTCAATGGAAATCAATAAGAAATCTTTTTCGGAAGTTTTCATAAAATACAAGAAAAAGCTTCCGCACAGAAAAACGGCAGAGGGACATTTTTAATATTCCCACTGCCGTTATTTAGAAAATTTTTGAAAAATATCCGCCTGCCGCTGTTTTTAAGCCAAAAAGCCTTCTATTATAATATTTTCCGCTTCCTGCTCGTTCATTCCGAAGGTCATAAGCTTTAAAAGCTGGTCGTTGTTTATTCTGCCTATGGCGGCTTCGTGAACAATCTGAGCATCGGCGTTGTTTGCCACTATTGCCGGAACGGAGCTTATTTTCGCGCTGTCCATTATAATGGAGTCGCACTGAACATGAGCCTTGCAGCGTGCGTTGCCTGTGGCCGTGGGCTTGAATACCTGAACGGAGCCGTCCTTGGCAACGGAACGGGAAATTATCTGGGCAGAGGCGTCCTCGCCGTTTAAAATTATTTCCATATTTGATGTAGCGGTCTGGTCCCCGTGGGTCATAAGCTTTTCCAGGACTACATATTTCGCACCCTTGCCCAGCTTTGCCGTTGTTTCTCTTATTGTGGAGTCAACGCCCTTTATCTGAACCATTTCCATTTCGCAGTAGGAGTTTTCCTCCATATATACCTCAGTTTCCGGATTAAGTATTCTTTTTCCGGTGCCTTCGCCCTCGCCGTAATGCTTTTCAACATATTTTACTCTGGCGTTTTTGCCTATAAAAAACCTGTGTATGCCGTCATGCTCGCTTGTTTCACAGCCGGAGTTGTGTATGCCGCAGCCTGCTACGATTTCCACATCGGCTCCCTCTCCTATGTAGAAGTCGTTATACACCTTGTCGTTTACGCCCTCTTTTGTAATAATAACGGGTATATGCACCTTTTCAGCCTTTGTTCCGGGCTTTATTTTTATATCAATTCCCGGCTTGTCCGTTTTAGGAATGATTTCAATATTTTCGCTGGAATGTCTTTCAACGCCTTCTCCGTTTTTTCTTATATTGTATGCCCCTGCGCTGGGAATTTCCTTTAAATCCGCTATTTTACCCAGCATATATAAATCCAAATTGTCCATTTTCAGCCCTCTTTTCCTCTGAAATCGCAGCCCTCTGAAAATTCTCCCATAAGCTTGGGGAAAATCTCGTTTTTGGGTCCTCTGTCTCTGATTTTTCCGTCGGCGATAACGATAATCTCGTCGGCAAGCTGCATTATTCTCTCCTGATGGGAAATTATTATTACGCTTTCACGCCTGTTTTTCATCATTGACTTAAAGCTCTCCACAAGCATGGTAAAGCTCCAAAGGTCTATGCCCGCTTCCGGCTCGTCGTATATGGCAAGCTTTAAATCCCTTGCCATAAGAGTTGCGATTTCTATTCTTTTTACTTCCCCTCCTGAAAGGGAAGCGTCAACCTCTCTGTTAAGGTAATCCTTTGAGCAAAGCCCTACCTTTGTAAGGTATGAACAGCACTGGTCCTCAGGCAGCTCGCTTCCGTGGGCAAGGCTTAAAAGCCTTCTTACGGTAAGGCCTTTAAATCTGGGAGGCTGCTGAAAAGCATAGCCTATGCCCATTTTCGCTCTTTCGGTTATGCTCATTCCGGCAATATCGGTTCCGTTGAAAATTATCTGTCCTGCCGTGGGCTTTTCGATGCCCATAATAAGCCTTGCGAGAGTTGATTTTCCGCCGCCGTTGGGGCCTGTTATCACTATGAATTTTCCGTCGTCAACAGTAAAGCTTACATCCTTTACGATGCCTAAGTCATCTTTTCCGTCGTTTACGGCAAAACTTATATTTTTAAGCTCAAGCATATTGTTTTATTTTCTCCTTGCTTTAAGTATTAATATATTTTTAATATATTATAATATTATATAATGACAAGGTTATTATTGCAAGGAAATTTTTTAATATACCTGTTTTTCAGGCAGTTTGCCGCCTTTTTAATTTATAAAGCAAAATTTTTTATATTTTTAACAGAGAATATTTTTTATTTATTCATATATTCAGCGTCAGTGTTCCCGTTAATACCGTAATATCGTCGCGGCTGTCCTTATCCGTGTTAAGGGTTGCGGTTTTTGCAAGCTTGTCCGCAAGCTCTTTTCCCTGATAGCTCTGGGCGTCTCTTAATATATCTCTCCACATTGCCGCCGCCTTCTGAGTTACTCCGTCGGACATCATAACCACCGTATCTCCATCTCTTACGGTTATGCTGATTTTCTCAAATGCCACATTTCTCAGTATTCCCAGAGGAAGAGAGGGCTTTTCGGCTTTCAGCAGCTTGAAGTGCTTCATTACAAGGGAAAAGCTTGCTCCCGCCTTGTAAAACTCAACAAGTCCGTTATACAGATTGATTACGGCAATATCCATTGTTGCAAGGGATTCTTCACCTGAGCGCACAAGCATTGCAGAATTTATAACGTTGATAATGCTGTCAGGAGGAAAGCCTCCCTTTAAAAGGGTTCCCGAAAGAGAACAGCATAAAACGGAATCTGCCGCCGCCTTCTGACCGGTTCCCATGCCGTCGCTTAATATCATTATGAAATTTCCTTTTCCGTCAAAAAAGCTGTCAAAGGTATCGCCGCACCATTTTCCGTCTCCGGAGTTTATCTGGTAACCGCCGCAGCTTACTTTGTATTTTGTCTTTTCGCATATATTGAAGCTTATGACATCTCCGGAAAGCCGTCTTATTACAGGCTTTTCAAAGGGTCTGTCAAGAATTTTGCACAGGGCCTCGCAGACTGCATCGGAATCGAATTTTTTCTGTCCTCTGAGGGTTATTTCGCAGTAAAGCTTCTTTTCGCTGTTTTTGAAAACTCCGGCGCTTATTATATTCATATCGAAATCATTTTCAAGCACGGTTCTTGCAAGCTCGGAAAGCTCCGGCACATATTCCTCGGCTGTTTCCATTGAACGGGAAAAATCGTTAAGCAGTCCCCAGACGGATGAAAACTGATCCGATACGATATTGACTGTTTCTCCTGTTTTCACCGTTTCACGCATGGCGGCTTTGTATTTTGCCGTTTCCGAGGACACGGCGTTTATAACCTTTTCCGGCTCAAGACACTCTCCGAAAAATTTATAGGGTATATCCTTTTCCGTAAGGGATTCGCTGTTTTTAAGGGCGTCGGATATTCTTTCAAAATAGCTCAGGGTAAGGCTGCCGTTCTCCTGCCAGCAGCTTTCATAGCGGCTGCATTTTCTGCAAACCTTATTGCATACGTTTATAGTTATCTGCTCTTTTTTCGGTGCAGTTCTTTTTCTGTATATTCCCGCAAGAGCCTTTACGGTGTTTGATACTGAATTCATGCTGTCGGCGGCTGAGTAAAGACGCATTTTAAGCACTTTTCTCTGACCTGACAGAAAAACTCCGTCGTCGGAAAGAGAAAAAATTTCTTTATAAAAGGACGCAAGACTTTTGGGAGAAGCCAAAAACAGCACTGCGGCGGCGCCTGATGAATAGAGAACGCCTAAGGCTTCCGCGGGGTCAGAGGGAGAAAAAGCCCAAACGCTTAAGGTGAGTATAAAAATAACAGAGGCGAAAAATCTGTTGTTTCTGCCGAAAATGCCTGAGAGAAGACCTCCCAGAGCGGTGCCTGCGGTAATAAAGGAAGCCTCTGAGGAAAAGCCCAGGACGGCGCCGGCGCATATACCCGCAAGGGAGCCGTATTTTTCGCCGCCGTAGCAGGCGGTAACAAGAACGGCGTATACTCCTGCCGTAACGGCAGGAGAAAAAGAAGCAATATCAAAATTTTTTAAGGAAAGAAGAACAACGCTGAAAATTACAAGGACGGAGGCTGTTTCGCTTCCTGAAAGCCTTGAGGCGCAGTTTTTAAGAGGGTTGATATTTATTCCCTTGTTTAAAAAGTAGGCGGCGGCGCCGGAAACTGCTCCCTCGGCGAAGAACATTGCGATTTCCTCAAGAGAAAGAGTTATTGAAACGCTCATGACAAGTCCCGTTGAAACAAGGGCGAAAAAAGACGCCAAAGCGCTGAAATGACGGAAGTACTGAGGCTTCAGGCTTTTTTTCAGAAGATATGAAATAATGCCGCCTATTGCCGCCGCAGCCATATATCTCAGAGCCGAAACGGAAAATCCCCATAAAAACAAATAGCCTACGGCGCTGCCTAAAACAGCCGCAGGGATATACTGGGGAAAAATCGCCGCTGAGGCGGAAACTCCGAAGGGGGACAGGGTTCTGATTCTGCCCAGAGAGCATACGAACCCCCAGAGAGCCGCGCCTCCCTGTTTTGTAAAGACGGAAAGGCAATATTTTAAAAATTCATCGCTGTCCTTAATATCCCTGAGTTTTTTTACATCATACATTATATTCACCGCTTTATTACATTATTACTTAAATTATAAGTCAAGGTTAATAAAAATCATGTCGCAAAGGGTATGGCGCAATTTGTAACAGGGAAAGGCAATATGGTGAAATATATAAAAAATAAAGTCTTCCGCTTCTGCGAAAGACTTTAAGATTCGATTAATGAAGTTTACATATAAATAAAATTAGAATATTCCGTTATGTCCACTATTCTGGCGCTTATCTGAGAAAGAACGGTGTCGGCTGTAATATCTATGTTCATGGTCATATTGACTGACTGAACCTGTTTTGAATCGTAATCGTAAACAACCGTTGCGGTGCAGTCCGTGTATGTGAAATCAATATTGCTCATGGCAAGCTCCGCTATTGATGATATTATCTCTCCCGGCTCGTAAGGGTTGAACATTCCGTTTACTGCGCTGTCGGTTGCTGTGGCTCCGGCTGTCAATGCCTTGGGGTTGACTTCGTCCTGTACTGTTATGACGATTTTATATTTGCCGTCTCCCAGAATTTCAGTATAGGCGTTTTTGATTTTCGTGCTGTCCGTTAAAAGACAGCCGTACAAGGAGTCAATAAGCGGCAGCTTGTCGGCGTTGCCGGCGTTATACTGAGTAGAGGGCACAGCATTTTTGGAGGTCACGTGCTTTTCGATTATGGAAAGCACTAAGCTTCCTACGCTTCCCAGGCTCTGATGCTCAGCGGGAAGATTCTGATACCTTACTTTTGTAAACGCCGGAGCGTCGCTTTTAAGACCGTTCATGACAGAGGTATATTCCGTCAGAATTGCTTCCGGAGTAACAAGGGACTTGTCGCTTTCAATAGTTCTCACAGTGCCGTCAGTATCCTTTACGGTCATCGTTACGGTGCCTCTGCCCTCTCTTATCTCTTCTCCGGCGGCGTCGGTTACAACCTCGCCCGTACCGCCTATCCTGCCTGTATAAATTCCTACAAACAGCAGTATTCCGCATATAAGAACAAGCACGCACAGCGTTATTATCAGCTGTACCGCAAGGGCTTTTTTGTTTTTAGGAGGATTATTCTGTCCGGGCTGATAATTATTTTCCGTAACGGCGCCGTGCAAATCAGAATTGCTTGTGTAATCATCACCGGAAGCTTCCTGCTCTATCCTTATTACTTCTTCTTCTCCTACAAACTCCGCTCCGCAGTAGCTGCAAAATCTTGAATCATCGTTTATTATATTATTGCACCGGGGACATCTCATTTTTCATATCTCCTTTAACGGAAAATTACATTATGTCTGCAAACATTTCAAATATTGATGAGGAGGCAAAGCCTTTAAGGGTCAGCTGATCTCCCGGAATCGACTCGGAAAAATAGCTTATTACCATTTCAACATCGGTAGTTCCGTCGGCATTGTAGGAATTTATCTGAACAAGGTTTCCGTCTGTCGAGTAGAACTTCATTATTTTTCCGTTTTCGCCGCTGTACTCATGGCACACGCCTTTTTCTCCGTTTACGGTAATGTCATAAGTTCCTACAAGCTTTGAGTTGGCAGCCGAAAAGCTTGCTCCCGTCATATCAAGATTAAGCGAATCGGCGTCAAAGCCTATAAGGCTCATTACGGCGTCGGAAAGCTCCACATACTGTTTGACCGCAGGTCTTTTAAGATAAAGCTTGCCGTCAATTTTTGCAAAAGATACTTCCACGCCTTCGAGATTTGTTAAAAACTCAAAGTTGTCCCCGTCAAAAGCTACGGAAAGAGGCGCGTTTTCCGTGCTTGAGTACATTACGCCCTTATAGTAGCAGGAGTGGTTGAAAAATGCTTTTATCTGGGCTTCCGCCTTTGAAAGCTGATCCTTGTCCGAAGCCGTGGAGCCCTGGGTTACGGGCGCCGTGGTGTTTTCAACGATTTCGTTGGGACTTTCCGTGCCGATATTTTCGGGATTTAACTGGGTTTGTGAGTTCTGAAGCTTGTCGTTAAGCTGGGAAACATATTCTTCCCTTGAAATTACATTTCCGTTTTCGTCTGTGTATTCTCCGGTAAAATCTTCATATGATATGTTTCCTGTGCTTATGTTCTTTGCGGTAGTTTCCTCTGAAGCGTCCTCGTTGTTTTTGCCAATCTCTTTTCCGCTTAAAGATAAAATTACTACAAGAGCTACGGCTATTACCGCTATTACTGTGCAGACAATTAAAATCAATGTTTTTTTGTTGTCTTTTTTCGGCGGATCTTCCGATACGGTCTCTATGGACGCATTCTCCTCAGAGCTTGCCCGGTAAGGAATTCTCTCTTCTTTTTCCTCTTCTGCCGGTACGGGCTGATCCTGTCCGTTTTCGTCGGGAAAAAGCTTGCTGTTGTTGTCTTCCATTTTTATTTCCTCCGTTTGTTGGTTTATTTGCCTTTCGGCGTGTATCCCTTTTACATCAGCGCGCTGAAAAAGGATATCATATTTGTCTTTGAATAACCTTGAAGAGTCAGCATATCTCCCGGTATTTCCCCGGTAAATTCATCTGCCTTTAAAGCCATTGACGCACTGCCGTCCTTACCGTATACCGCAAGCTGCTTTATCTCTTCATCTACCGCCGTAAATTCCATTGTCTTTTCTTCCGTTTTGTATGTATAGCATACGGCGTCCTCTCCGTTATACTTTGCCTGTGTTACCGAATAAGGCTTGTCGGCGTCGCATTTTATGCTGTTAAACTCAAACCTGAAGGCGCTTTCGTCTATGCCCATCATTTTCTGTACCGCCGATGAAAACTCCGTGTATTTCATTGTGTCAGGGTTCAGCATATATAATTTGCCGCCGATTTTCATCATGGCTATGTCCTTTTTCTCAAATTCCGTGAAGGCTTCAAAATCTTCTCCGTCCATGGCGATTTCAAGAACCGTCTTGTTTCCGCCGGATATCATCTCCCCGTCAAAATAATATTTTCCGCTGAAAAAAGCTCTTATTACATCAATTGCCTTTTCCGAAGACGCCGCGGGAATGTCTGTTTTAACAGTGGTGGTTTCTATATATTTCTCTGTGGTTATATCGGGCTTTTTCTCAGGAGATACTGCATTTGTCTGGGGCTTTATGGTGGCGCTCTCCGGCTTGTACTGCGTTGTAACCGAAGTGTCAAAAGCGTGTTCCTGAAGCATATCTTCATAGTCGGCCGATACTCCCTCAAGGGTAAACTCAATATCCTCGCTGAATGTTACGGGAGCGGTGTCTTTTTCCTCTTCTTCCTCTGTGCCCGCTTCGGCGCCTGATGCTTCCTGTACTGCCGGCTTTTCGTTTTTCTTTTTTGCCGCTCCCGATATTATTGCCGCCGCCGCAATTATTACGGCTATTATTATAATCGCTCCTATTAAAAATTTCATCTTTTTATTTTTACCTCTTTTTCCTTCTTCTTCTTTTCCGCTTACTACCGGTATGACCGTTTTGTTTTCAGCTTCCTCTTCAGGATTGTTTTTAAGCTCCATTTTTGATTATTCCTTTAAATTGTATATACATTTTTTATATTATCACATATTCTTCCGGATTTCAATAAACATAAATATATATTTTTTCTCATTTTTTTCGGCATTTCATTATAATGCCCTTGTAATTTCTGCTTGTGTTGACAAAGAATAGCTGTAATGATATAATACAAAAATGTCATAGTATATTTAAAACATTATAATAAATTAAAGGTGTTGTTATGGGAGTTTTCGGTTCTGTAAAAACTGTGGTTTCTGAAATTTGGAATAACAAGGTAAGGCTTTTCCGTCTTGCAAAATATGAGCTGAAAAGCCAGCACGGCGGCACTTTTTTCGGCTTTTTATGGAATTTTCTGAACCCTGCTCTGCAAATTCTCGTTTACTGGTTCGTTTTTTCCGTAGGTCTCAGAAGAGGTGATGACATTGACGGCGTTCCCTATATCGTATGGCTTGTGGTAGGTATTATATGCTGGTACTACATGAATCAGGCTATGCTTGGCGCCGATATGTCTATTCTTAATTTCAGCGACGTTTTAAAGCGAATGAGCTTTCCCATTGCAATCGTTCCCACAAAAACGGTAGCGGCAAACTTTATTACCCATATCTGCTCCATGGTTATTGTTTTCGGAGTGGTTCTGGCGTCGGGAGCTAAAATTAGCTCCAGCGTATGGCTCCTGCCCTATTATATTTTCGCCAGCACCTTTTTTATTACCGGCTACGGTCTTATAGCTTCAACGGTCAATGTTCTGTTCAGGGATTTTCATAACTTTTCCAATACAGCCCTGAGATTTCTTTTCTTTATTTCTCCCGTAATGTGGGAGCCTTCAAAGGATAACGGGCTTTTAATGCTTATTATGAAGCTCAACCCCTTTGCCTACATACTTAACGGCTACCGCGACACTATTCTTTACGGCTGGAATTTTTCCGAAAATCTTACAACGGGCCTGATTTTCTGGGCAATTTCCATTGCCATGTTTATTGCCGGCTGTATTCTCCACATGAGACTCAGACACAAGTTTATTGATTTGCTGTAAGGGAGGAAAGGTTATGAACACGGATAATATATTGAAAAACGAATCTTTGCCTGCCGGAGAAGATGTTGTCGTATGCAGCCATATTACAAAGGATTATCCTCTGTATTCCACCTTCGGAGAAAAATTAAAGGGTCTGCTTATTAAAAATACAAGAGTTTCCACCTTCAGGGCTTTGGACGATATAAGCCTTACCATGAAAAAGGGCGAATGTGTGGGGCTTGTAGGACTTAACGGCAGCGGCAAATCAACTCTTGCCAGTATTATTACCGGCATAACAACTCCCACAAAGGGAACGGTTTCCGTTAAGGGCGAGGTAAGTATGCTATGCGCCAGCTCGGGCATGAGGCCTCAGCTTTCGGGCGTAGACAATATACGCTTTAAATGCCTTCTTCTGGGCTTTAATGAAAAGCAGATAAAGGAAATCGAACAGGATATTATAGATTTCGCCGATATAGGGATCCATATAAATCAGCCTGTTAAAACATATTCAAGCGGTATGCGTTCAAGGCTGGGCTTTGCCATTTCGGCTCATATCAATCCGGACATACTTATAGTTGACGAGGCTTTGGCGGTAGGCGACTCGAGCTTTACGGAAAAGAGCCTTGCAAAGGTTGACGAATTTAAGGAATCGGGAAAAACGATAGTATTTGTAAGCCATGCGGTAACCACAATGACAAGCTTCTGCGACAGAGTAATATGGATAAATCAGGGTAAGCTTGTAGGGGCAGGCACTCCCGACGAAATAATAAAGCCCTACTGCGGCTTCGCCAGAGAGTTTAACGGCATGACAAACGAGCAGAGAAAATCAATAATGCCCGATTTAAAGGAATATCAGGAGAAATACTGCTGATTAATAAAGTAAAGGGATTTGGCTGGTGTTTATATGACTGAAGCGGAAGAAAAGAAAATCAACATGGAAAACGAGCTTTTAAGGGCAAAAAATCAGGAGCTTTTAAGGGAGCTTCAAAACTGCCGCGACGATATATGCCTTCAGATGAATGTAATGAGCGAGATGAAGAAGGAGATAAGACGGTATCAGGTACAGATAAACAGCCTTAAAACGGAAAACGAAGAGCTTAAAAACAAGTTCGCCAAAATCGAAAATAACATTATCGGCAGGCTTCTTTTGAAGATATACAGATGGATAAAAGAAATCATGCGCCGCAGAGGATAAGCTTATGACAACAGACAGTATTGACGAAATTTTAAGACAGTTAAAAAACAGAAAAAACGCGGTTGAAAAGATTTTAAGGGAAAACGGCGTTGACCTGAGAGAGGGCGAACAGGAGGAAACCTCATTTTTCAGGACCTCCTGCAAGGAGCTTAAAAAGCTTAAGGTTGCGGCGGTTATGGACGAGTTTACCCTGGGGAATTTCCAAAGCGAATGTGATTTGCTGGAGGTTACCTCCGATAAATGGATGGAGCAGCTTAAGGAATTCAAGCCGGATCTGTTTTTCCTTGAGTCCGCATGGAAGGGCAAGGATTCCTCATGGTACAAAAAAATCGCCAACGGCAGCAAGGAGCTTTACGAGCTTTCCGATTACTGTCATGAGCATGGCATACCTATAATTTTCTGGAACAAGGAGGACCCGGTTTATACCGATACCTTTATGTCGGCGGCGTCCTGCGCTGATTTTGTTTTTACAACTGATTTCGACTGCATAGAGAGATATAAAAGAACTCTTCAGCACAACAACGTTTATCTGCTTCACTTTTCCGCTCAGCCTCTTGTGCACAATCCTCTTGAAATTCACCAAAGAAAAGATATGTTCTGCTTCGCGGGAGCATATTATCACAGATATAAGGAGCGCTCCATGGTATTTGACGCCTTTGCCGATGTTTTTGAAAAGGGCAAGGGACTTGAGATATACGACAGGAACTTAGGCCACGCAAGACCGGAGCACGCTTTTCCTCAGCGCTACAATAAAATGATTGTGGGAACCTTAAAGGCTGATGATATTCATATAGCTTATAAAGGCTACAATTACGGCATAAACATGAACTCAGTAAGCTCCTCCCAGACCATGTTCGCAAGAAGAGTTTTTGAGCTTCTGGCGTCAAACACCGTTTCAGTTGGCAACTATTCAAGAGGAACGAAAAATCTTTTCGGAGATTTAACAGTCTGCACCAACAGCGCCGACACTATGAAAAAGCATCTTGACAGATACTGCGGAACACAGGAAAATTACAGAAAATACAGGCTTTTGGGACTGAGAAAGGTTTTGTCGGAGCATCTTTGCGAGGACAGGCTGGGCTTTATCGCAAAATGCGTATTCGGAAAGGATATGAGAAAGCCTCTTCCCCATGTGGTAATTGTTACAAATGCTAAAACTGACGAGGAAAAGGAAAGAGTTAAAAAGTCCTTTGAGAGACAGACATATAAAAAGAAAAAACTTGTTTTTACTGAGGAGGAAGAAGTAAATCTTTCTGAGCCTGTATGGAAAAGCGCTTTTATAGGCGCAATGAGCCCCGATGACTATTACGGGGAAAATTATCTCCTTGACCTTGTTCTGTCCGTAAGATACAGCGGAGCCGACGGCTTCGGAAAAAACTGTTTTTACGCTTTAAGGGAAAAAGAGGGAGCTGTTCCCGGGGACACCGGTTTGACCTACAAGCCCGCCGGAGAACTTTTCAGCACAAGAAGCATTGTAAAAGCGGAGCTTGTCAGTGATTTAAAGGCTTTTGCAAAGGGCACGGCTGTAAAGGGCGATTTTCTTTGCACCGATGAATTCAACTACTGCGAGAATAATAAAAATGATAAATGCCCCGAAGCCGACGATATTTTCGTAAGCGATCAGGGAATAGCCCTTGAGGATATAAACAGGGCGGCTAAGGATATAAATTATCTTAATTTGAATAATAACTATATTCAGATAAGCGTATCCGAAATGAATGAAATGTGCAAGTCTCCCAATAAGGCGGTAAGCCTTAAAATCGAGGGCGGCAAATTTCAGATAGTGTCCAGGCTGAAGGACAGCAAAAAACTATATATTGAGTTTACAAGAAAGTATACTGTTGAGGATTTATACGCAGAAGATAACCTTTTAATGTCTTTTAAATGCTCGGGAGACCTTAATACTGAGAATTTCTGCATATTCTGCGACAGCAATATGAAAGAAATAGGAAAGGCGTCCTCGGTGGGAGGAGGACTTATAAAGGCGAAAACTCCCTCGGGAGCAAAATATGTAAAAATTCTTATAAGAGTAAAGGGCAGCGGCGTAAAGGAGTTTTCAGGAATAACCGCAGGAGAGGCTCTTTCACAGAATAATCAGCCCTTCCTTTCAAGGTCAGATGTTCTCGTTATCGCCGACCACTATCCCTCCTACGAGGACCTTTACAGATATATGTTCGTTCATAAGCGCCTTATGATGTATAAGGAAAACGGACTTAATACGGATATGCTCTGTATGAGTATGCGGAACGAAAGCAGGTACAGGGAGTTTGAGGGCATAAACGTTACCGAGGGTGCCGCTGACCGTCTTTCCTCTGTTCTTGAACGGGGAATAATAAAAACGGTTTGCGTACATTTCCTGAACCCATATATATGGAGCGTTCTGAAAAATTATCTTACCGATATAAAGCTTATCGTATGGAGCCACGGAAGCGATATTCAGCCCTGGTACAGGCGTAAGTTTTTATATAATACCGAGGCGGAGCTTCAGGAAGCGAAGAAAGCGTCGGAAAAGAGAGAGGCTCTTTGGAAAGAGGTTTTTGAGGCTTCGGAGAAATACGATATACATTTCGTATATGTTTCGGAGTTTTTCAAAAAGCAGATTGAGGAGGATTACGGCGTTGACCTTACGGACAGATGCTCCGTAATTCACAACTGCATTGACACCCATATGTTTTCCTATGTTAAAAAGGAGCCGGAACAGCGTTTTAATATAATGACGGTAAAATCCTTCAGCACAAAGGTTTACGCAAACGACATTACCCAGCAGGCAATTTTGTATCTTCAGAACGAGCCGGAATTTTCAAAAATGACCTTTGATATTTACGGTGACGGAGCAAGGTTTGAGGAGGATACGAAGCTTATAAAAAAATTCCCCAATGTTCATCTTCACAGACAGTTTTTGCCCCAGTATGAAATAGCCGCTCTTCACAAAACCCACGGCGTATATATAGGAACCACAAGAATGGATACTCAGGGAGTTTCAAGAGACGAGGCAATGTCCTCGGGACTTGTGCCCGTTGCAAACGCAGTGGCGGCGATTCCGGAATTTGTTGACGAAAGCTGCGGAATGCTTGTTGAGGGCGAAGACGCAAGAGGCGTTGCTGACGCAGTGTTAAAGCTTGTAAGAGAGCCGGAAACCTTCTGCCGACTTTCGGAAAATGCGGCGAAAAGAGTAAGGGAAAAAACTTCAAAGAAGTTTACAATAGACAAAGAAACAGAACTCATTAATTCAAAGAGAGGCAGATAAATATGATAAATGTTATAGGTCTTGGCTATATCGGACTTCCTACGGCGCTGATGTTCGCATCCCACGGAGTTGAGGTTGTGGGAACCGACTACAATAAGGAGCTTGTTGACACTCTTAATCACGGTCACACCACCTTCGAGGAGGACGGCCTTGACGAGCTTTTCGCCGAAGCCGTTAAATGCGGCATTAAATTTTCCGCGGAGTATGCGAAAACCGATATGTATATTGTTGCGGTTGCCACTCCCTACGACAAGAAAAGCAAAAAAATTGACGCAGGATATGTTGTGGCTGCTGTTAAAAATGTAATGGAGGTTTGTCCCAAAGGGGCAACCGTGGTTATCGAATCAACCGTTTCTCCGGGAACAATAGACAGATTCGTCCGTCCCGTTATCGAGGAAAAGGGCTTTGTTATAGGAGAGGATATCAACATCGTTCACGCTCCCGAAAGAATTATTCCCGGCAATATGGTTTATGAGCTTCGCCATAACTCAAGAACAATAGGCGCCGACGACCCGGAAATCGGAGAAAAGGTTAAAAACTGCTACGCATCGTTCTGTCAGGGAGAAATCGTTGTAACGGACATAAGAACAGCTGAAATGACAAAGGTTGTGGAAAACACCTTCAGGGATATCAATATCGCCTTTGCAAACGAGCTTCTTAAAATCTGCCGCAGCGACAATATGGACGTTTACGAGATAATAAGAATTGCCAACAAACACCCGAGAGTTAATATTTTATCTCCCGGTCCCGGAGTAGGCGGTCACTGCATATCCGTTGACCCCTGGTTCCTTGTAGGAGATTATCCCTCTCTTGCGAACCTTATCAAGCAGGCAAGAACAATAAACGATTCCATGCCGGAGTTCGTTCTTAACAGGATTCATGAAATCATGAAGGAAAAGGGAATAAAGGATGTTAAAAAGGTAGGTCTTTACGGACTTACATACAAGGAAAATGTTGACGACACAAGGGAAAGCCCCACTCTTCAGATGCTTGAGTGCATGGAAAGGCATCTTGCCTTCGGCGTCAGGGTATACGACCCCTATGTTAAAAAGGATATTACGGAAAATCAGTACCATGATTTTGATGAATTTTTAAATGACGTAGATATGGTTGTTATACTTGTAGGCCATGACGAAATCAGAAACAATATGGATAAGCTTAAAGGCAAAATCGTCCTTGACACAAGAAATATCTGTAATCCGGACGGAGTATACAGACTTTAAAAACAGAGGTGCTCTATGAAAACAGTAATGCTTGTTTTCGGAACAAGGCCGGAGGCTATTAAAATGTGCCCTCTTGTTCTGGAGCTTAAAAAGCGAGAAGCTATTAAAACAGTTGTATGCGTAACGGGTCAGCACAGGCAGATGCTTGACAGCGTTCTGGAAACCTTCGGAGTAAAGCCCGATTACGACCTGTCTATAATGAAAGACAGACAGACGCTTTTTGATATAACTTCAAATATTCTTCTTAAAATAAAGGGAGTTTTGGAAGAGGTAAAGCCGGATACGGTTCTTGTTCACGGGGACACCTCCACAACCTTTGTAACGGCCCTTGCCTGCTACTATATGCAGATACCCGTAGGCCATGTGGAAGCAGGGCTCAGAACCTATAATATTTACTCTCCCTATCCCGAGGAGTTTAACCGTCAGGCGGTAAGCGTTATTGCAAAATATAACTTTGCTCCCACAATAGCTTCCAGGGAAAACCTTATAAAAGAGGGGAAAAATCCTGACAGCATTTTCGTTACCGGCAACACCGCCATTGACGCGCTTAAAACAACCGTAAGAGAGGATTATACTCATAAGGAGCTTGAATGGGCAAAGGATTCAAGGCTTATTATGCTTACAGCCCACCGGCGAGAGAATCTGGGAGAGCCTATGAGCCGTATGTTCAGAGCAATAAAGAGAATTATCGACGAAACTCCCGATACAAAGGTAATTTATCCTGTTCACATGAACCCTGCCGTCAGGGAAACGGCAAATAAAATTTTCGGCGGCGACGACAGAATACATATTATAGAGCCTCTTGACGTGCTTGATTTCCATAACTTCCTCAGCAGGTCGTATCTTATACTTACTGACAGCGGAGGAGTTCAGGAGGAGGCGCCGTCTCTGGGCAAGCCCGTTCTTGTTATGAGAGATACAACGGAACGCCCCGAGGGAATAAAAGCCGGCACATTAAAGCTTGTGGGAACGGACGAAGAGTATATTTACAGCACCTTTAAAACTCTTCTTTATAACAAAGACGAATACGAAAAAATGAGTAAAGCTTCAAACCCTTACGGCGACGGACACGCTTCAGAGAGAATTGCCGATGTTCTGGAAAAAGGCGAAACTCAGCAGTGGCTTTAATTTGCTGATATAAAAATATAAAAACCCTCTTTTAAGGAGCCTTTATAAGGCTGACAGAAAGAGGGATAATTTTTTTCTGCCGAAGATTAAAACGACATTTTATTAAATTTTGTCTGAAACATGATAAAAAAATAATTGTTTAAATTATACAATTTTGGAATTGCATAAATTGGAGTGAAAAATACGAAAATATGTTCGATACTATATATTGATAATTAAACTGTTGCATAGGCATATATTGTGTCGCAAAAGAAAAAAATCAGCATTTTAACCAAAATTAGCCCTTTAAAAATTATTTTCCTTAAATATACTTTTAATTTTATTTTATTAGTGGTATACTATTAAAGGTTATAGAGTAGTTATTATCGCATATCTTTATGATATGATTTATTTTATGTTTATGCTTAAGGAAGTACCGCTATGGAAAAGTTCGTAATTAACGGCGGCAAGGAGCTTCACGGTGAGGTTGAGATAAGCGGCGCAAAAAACGCCGCGGTTGCTATTATACCGGCTACCATTCTCGCAGGGGATGTTTGCAGAATCGAAAATATCCCCGATATAAGAGATGTTCAGGTAATGGTAAAAATCCTCATTGATATGGGCGCCGCTGTAAGATATATAAATTTGAATACATTGGAAATCGACACAAGACATATAACTTCTTATGTTATTCCCTATGAGATGACAAAATATTCACGCTCATCCTATTATCTTCTGGGAGCGCTTCTGGGAAGATACAACCACGCAAAGGTCGCGATGCCCGGAGGCTGTAATTTCGGAGGAGTCCGTCCTATCGACTTCCACCTTAAAGGCTTCGCAAAGCTGGGAGCCGCCATTTCCAACGACAACGGCATGATAAACGCCGAAGCCGAAACACTTACAGGAAATGTTATTTATTTTGACAAGGTTTCCGTAGGAGCTACGGTAAATATAATGCTTGCGGCTGTAAAGGCGAAAGGCCTTACAATTATTGAAAACGCCGCAAAGGAGCCTCATATAGTCGATCTTGCCAACTTTTTGAACCTTATGGGTGCAAATGTTACTGGAGCCGGCACCGACGTTATTAAAATCAGAGGCGTTGAAGCTCTTCACGGCTGTACCTATTCCATAATTCCCGACCAGATTGAAGCGGGAACATATATGGTTGCGGCTGCTGCCGCCAAAGGCGATATTTTAATAAAGAATGTTATTCCGAAGCATCTTGAGTCAATTACTGCAAAGCTCAGGGAATGCGGCATAACGGTTATTGAAAACGACGATTCCCTCAGGATTATCAGTCATTCCAGAGGAGGAAGCTGTAAGGTGACGGCAATGCCTCATCCCGGTTTCCCCACGGATATGCAGCCTCAGATGACAACATTCCTGGCTACCTGTAACGGTACAAGCATAGTAACCGACGGAGTCTGGGACAACCGTTTCAGATATGTTGACCAGCTTATAAGAATGGGCGCTTCCATTCAGATAGAGGGCAAGGCGGCGATTATAACGGGAGTTGAAAAGCTTCATGCGGCGCCTATAAAAGCCGACGATTTAAGAGCCGGCGCGGCGATGCTTATAGCGGGAATGTGCGCTGAAGGAGAAACGGTAATAGAAGATATTTACCATATTGAAAGAGGCTATGAAAAGGTAGTCGAAAAGCTTCAGGGACTGGGAGTTGACATAAAGAAGATTAATTTTCCCGATGAAGCTCCTAAAGCGGTAAACAACGCAGGATAATTAAAAAGGGCACATAAGTGTCCTTTTATTTTAAGTATTTTTAGATTTATTTTCGGAGGCAGTTATGTCAAGGTTTTGTACATTGTGTTCCTCAAGCAGCGGAAACAGTACATATATCGGATGCTCCGCAGGGGGCATCCTTATTGACGCAGGTACAAATGCGAAAAGACTTACGGCGGCGCTGTCTTCCATAAATGTAATGCCGGAAACAATAATGGGTATATTTTTAACCCATGAACACGCCGACCATGTGGGAGCTTTAAGAGTTTTCGCTTCAAGATATAAAATTCCCGTTTACGGAACAGAGGGAACATTAAAAGCGCTGGAAAAAGCAAAAATAATAAACGGCTGTTTCGAGGTTTTTCCCATGACGGAAAAAGGCGCCGAAATCGGAGGCATGGAGGTTAAATGCTTTAAAACCTCCCACGACAGCGCCCAAAGCTGCGGATATACGGTAAGTATGCCCGACGAAAGAAAAATATCAATAGTAACCGATACGGGAGTTGTCACCCGGGAAACCGCCGACGCGGTAAAGGGCAGCGACCTTATACTTCTTGAGTCCAACCACGACAGGGAAATGCTTATGGAGGGCTCGTATCCCTACTATTTGAAAAAGAGAATAGCCTCTGTGAAAGGGCATCTTTCAAACGACGACTGCGCCGAGGCTGCCGGATATTTCGTTGACAAAGGTGCAACAAGGATAATTTTGGGCCATTTAAGCCGGGAGAACAACACAGCCGCCAAGGCTTATAAGACAACAAAGGACAGGCTGGGGGAGATGGGCGCCGTTGAGGGCACCGACTATATTTTGCAGGTAGCTCCTCCGGGTCTGGGAGAAAAAATGGTGATATTCTGATGCTGAGCGTAAATATTATATGCGTGGGAAAGCTTAAGGATAAATTTTTTAAGGAAGCCGCAGACGAATATATAAAAAGGCTTAAGGGCTACTGTAAAATGGAAATTACGGAAATCCCTCAGACGACTCTGCCTGAAAATCCTTCCGACGCTCAGATAAAGGCGGCTCTCGTCAAGGAAGGACAGCTTATACTTAAAAGCATAAAAAAAGCTTCCTATACTGCCGCAATGTGCGTTGAAGGGAAGCTTTATTCTTCTGAGGATATGGCGGAATTTATCGAAGCCGGCGCTTTAAAGGGCGGAAGCGTCACATTTATAATAGGCGGCTCCTGTGGTCTTGCCGATGAAGTTAAAAATGCCGCTCATGTGAAAATGTCCGTTTCAAAAATGACTTTTCCTCACAGACTGTTCAGAGTAATGCTTCTTGAACAGATTTACAGAGGCTTTAAGATAAATGCCGGCGAAAAATATCATAAATAATTTCGATTTGTCTATTCAATCCTCTATAAACCCTGTATTTTCAAGGCATATCGCCTATTAAATGTTCAAACCTTATGTATTTTCCCT
>CALYBJ010000014.1 GCA_944412445.1 uncultured Clostridia bacterium | reverse complement strand
CAAAAAAGACTACAAGGCTATCTTTTTTCGATAGACTTGTAGTTCTTTTTTTTCAGGCTGTTTTTTTACAGCCCCTTAAATTTTTGCTGTTTAAAAAAGTGAAACAGCCGCGGATAACTCCGCAGCTGTTTCGGGGAAGAGAAAATAAAATGAAAAGGAATTATTAATAACACTTGCTATGTGTAATATTATATAAGAAGTGTTTTGTAACAGTTATACGATTTTATTAAGATACTGTTAATAATAAAACATAAAATATTAAATGTTTTTGTCAAAAAATATCAATTTGTGAACAATTTATACTCTGCCCCCTAATGTTGTATATTCAGGCTTTTTAACGGTAGTTGTTTCGCCTGTCTGCTCTTCTGTCTGCTCTTCCGTAACAGGCTGTGTTGTTTCCTGAATCTCAGCTTCAAAGGATACAGTTTCCGGAACTGTTGACGATACTGTCTGAATGGCTCCGATATAGTAGCTTCCCTGAAGCTCTCGGAGCGTTATTTTCATAACCTTGTCGGGAGCCGGAGTTATATAATTTCCCTCGCTGTCCTTTGCCCAGCTTTCCGATGAAAGATAGTTTGCCGTTATTATGAGGGAGGAGCCTGATTTTTCAACATTTGTTACCTGGGGCGTGTATATGGGATTTATTGTTGTAACGGGTATTTTGTAAACTGAAGATACGCTGTCATATATAAACGTGCTGTTGTAGCCCTGAACCGTCTGATGCGTTACGGAGCTTTTTGCCTCTGGGCCGAATATGGAAACAAACGCCGCCTCTATATCTGCCGCAGGTATAAGCATATAGCCTTCCGAATAGGTGTAGGTATCAGGCGTTGAGTCCGCGCTTAAAACAGACCATATAGCCACATTCAAAAGCTGGCTTCCGTCGGCTTTTGTAATATCGTCAAAGGGATCCGGGTCAACTGCCGCCACGGGAGTGAGATATGAGTTGTACTGACTGTAACGGCTTCCGCTGTCGGATGTTTCCTTAATATATCCCACGCTGTTCCAGATTATGAGAACGACTCCTATAACCGCGAAAACAAGCACGATAAAGCCTATTGAAAACGCAAGCTTTTGAGGATACTTTTTCCTTTTAAGCTGTTTTTTTTCTTCTTTTCTTTTTAGCTTTTCCTGCTTTTCCCGTATTTTTTTAAGCTCTTTTTCTTTGGAGTAGTCGGGGACAGCGTTTACCTTGGTTATCTCCTCCGAAATAATTTCGCCTGCGCTGTCGTCCTTCTGAAGCTCGATAACGCCCTCCGAAGCATTTTTAATATCTTCGGCTTCGGTTTTTTCTTCCGTTTTTTTTGGTTTTTCCTCTTCCTTTGATACTTCGTTTTCTGCTTTTTCTGTTTTTTCCTCAGGGGCTGTTTCAGCCTTCTTTTTCTTTTTTTTCAAGCTTACACCTCCCGGTTATCTTGTTTGACCGTTGCCTCTTATTATATATTTGTATGACGTTAGCTCAGGCAGTCCTACAGGGCCTCTTGCGTGGAGCTTCTGAGTTGATATTCCGATTTCCGCTCCGAAGCCGAACTGGCCTCCGTCGGTAAAGCGTGTGCTGGCGTTAATGTAAACAGCGGAGGAGTTTACTTCGTTTACGAATTTTTCTCCCGCTTCGTAGCTGTCTGTTACTATACATTCGCTGTGGTCGGTAGTATATTTTGAAATATGGGCAATGGCTTCGTCAATGTCCTTTACGATTTTTACCGATATTTTGTAGTCAAGATATTCCGTTCCCCAGTCCTCTTCCGTGGCTTCCGCAGCGTCGGGCAAAACGCTCCTTACCATTTCGTCGCCTATTATAAGAACGTTCTTTTCTTTCAGTCTTTCATTTATCGCGATAAGGGCAAGCTCCGCTATATCCTTATGAATAAGAAGGCTTTCGCAGGCGTTGCAAACGGATACTCTTGAGGTTTTTGCGTTGTAAACTATATCCGCAGCCATATCTATATCTGCGTCCTTGTCAACATATATGTGACAGTTGCCCTCGCCTGTTCTTATAACCGGCACCGTGGAGTTCTGAACAACGGAATTAATAAGTCCTGCTCCGCCTCTGGGGATAAGCACGTCTACATATTTGTTAAGCTTCATAAGAAGGGACGCTGTTTCCCTGTCTGTCCTTTCAATAAGCTGAACGCAGTCCTCCGGCAGTCCGGCGTCCTTTATTGCTTTTCTCATAATATCCGTTATTGCCTTGTTGGAGTTTATCGCTTCCTTGCCGCCTCTTAATATAACCGTGTTGCCTGATTTTAAGCACAGCGCCGCGGCGTCGGCTGTAACATTGGGTCTTGCCTCGTAAATTACGGCTATTACTCCCAGAGGAATCGTTACCTTTGAAATTTTAAGTCCGTTGGGTCTTGTTGTTCCGGAAAGAGTTTTTCCTATTGGGTCTTCAAGGGCGATTATTTCCTCAGCAGAAACTGCAATTCCCTCTATTCTTTCCTTCGTAAGAGTGAGCCTGTCTATCATGGCGCCGGATATGTTCATTTTTTTTGCGTTTTCAATATCCTTTTTATTGGCTTCGATTATTTCATGGGAAAACTCTCTTAAATTTTCCGTAATGCTTTTAAGTGCCTTGTTTTTTAAATCAGAGGAGGCCTTTGAAAGGGTTTTTGCCGCTTCCTTGGCTCTTTCGCCCATTTTTATTAAATATTCGCCGTTATCCATTATTTATCACTTTTCTTTCCTTTAAAAAACGTGCCTATCTGATGTCCGTCAAAAAGCTTGTATATCTCTCTGGGATCGCTTCCGCTCATTATAACAGTGTCAATTCCGGCTTCCGTGGATATCTGCGCCGCATTAAGCTTTGTTATCATGCCGCCGGTGCCTCTTTTCGTGCCTGCGCTTCCGGCAAGGGCTTTTATTTCAGGAGTTATCTCGTCAACAAAGGCTATAAGCCTTGCGTTGTCGTCCTCCTGAGGGTTAGCGTTAAAAAGCCCGTCTATATCGGTAAGAATTACAAGAGCGTCGGCGTTTATAAGCTTCGCCACTATTGCCGAAAGGCTGTCATTGTCCCCGTAAACTATTTCCTCTACCGCTACGGAATCGTTTTCGTTTACAATGGGTATGGCTCCGAATCGGAACATGTTGTCAAATGCGTTTACAAGATTGTTGCGTCTTTCTTCATTTTCAACGTCGCTTTTTGTAATAAGAAGCTGTCCTATTGTATGGGAGTATTCGGAGAAAAACTTGTCGTACATAAACATAAGCTCGCACTGGCCTATACAGGCGGCAGCCTGACGTCCGGGAGTGTCCGAGGGCCTCTCTTTAAGCCCTAATTTGCCTACGCCCACTCCGATGGCTCCCGAGGTTACAAGGACTATTTCCCTTCCTTCGTTCTGTAAATCCGAAAGAATTGAAACAAGCTTTGCCAGTCTTCTTATATTGGTTTTCCCGTTGGGATATGTAAGGGTGGAGGTTCCCACCTTGAATACGATTCTTTTTGCGCTTTTAAGTCCGGCCAAAAAATATCACTTCCGTAAATTTATAATATACATAATTAAGTATATCATAAATTAAATCTTTTTTACAAGTAAAAAATACAATTTAGCAGAAAAAGGCAGTATAAAAAATACGGTGTAAAAATTATTCCCCGGAGGAAAATTTTCGGAATGAGATATTGCTTTTCATCACAATAATTGCATTAAATAATTGTGAAAATTTACTGATTTTTGTAAATTATATAAAAATATATTGACAATCAGAAACTAAAAATATATACTTGCTTATTATTTGTAAAACAAGAAAGGAATCTTAAAAATGAGTAAATCAGTAGCAGCTGTTATTACGGCGCTGGTGCTTATTGCTGTTTTATCATTCGGCGGTTTTACTTATATACAGGGATTTGTATATAAAGAGTATAACACCCGCAATTATGATGTGGCAACGGAAGTAAACGGCGACGAAACAAAGCTTATTTTCACACTTGACAAAAACGAAGCGTATTCGGATACCAAATACAAAAAGCAGACGGTACTGCCTGACGACTTCGGCGATGACCTTTACGGAACGATTACCATTCGTCCCGAGGCAACGAAAAACGACGACGGCACATACGCTCTTGACGAGGACGGAAATTATCAGTACGCGGACTGGAGCACGCTGGGGGCTTCCCAGAGCGATAATTCGGAGATGGATTTCCTTACGGCGATTAAGTATGTAAGGGAAGGAAAGTCTCTTGAGACGGTTCAGAGCGAATACACATACACGGACAACGGCGACACCGTTACCCTGACGGTTCTGATTAAAGGCTATGAATTTGCCGACGGCGACAATATTCATATTGAGGTTGACAACGATATTACAATGGCCGGACTTAAAGTGAACAACAACTCCCTTGCTCTTACAAATGTAGAGTTTAAGGACGGTTCCTTCAGCGAGGTTGAAAATATGTTCGTTAACTCTGTTATTTCAGAATAATGTCCGGAGGTGAAGCAAATGAAAAATCAAACCGCAGAAAAACCTGCTGAAATGAAAAAATATTTAAGAAAATCCGAGCCTATTACATACGCCTTAAGCTTATTCGGTATGGCGATGCTTACGGGCTGGGTTCAGGGCTATTCAAAAACATTCTTTATTGACTTCGCTTTCGGAGATTCGGGACTTCCCACTCCTGCGATTACCGCAATTGTTGCGGCGCTGTTCTTTATTGCCAGAATCGTTGGCGCCGTATGCGATATAGGAATAGGCTATCAGGTTGACAGAACAAAGTCAAAATGGGGCAAGCTTCGTCCCTGGATACTTTTCTGCTCGGCGCCTTTGTTCCTTATAACGGTTCTTCTTTTCGTGGCTCCCAGAACAGACAGCGTTATGTTTACCGTTGTATGGGTTTATGTTCTTTATATTCTTTATACCGTTATCGGCGGCGGCGTTGAAAATCCTCTTAACTGCTTCGGAGCTGTTTCCACTCCCAATCCCAAGGAGAGAGTAAGCTTCCTTTCCTTTGCCAATATCGCAAAAGCAGTAGGTCAGCAGGGCGGAATGGTTGCCCTTCTTATCGTAGGCATTATCTTTAAGGCAAAATACGGTCATCACATTGACAAGCAGGAATATACTATTTCGGCTATTATATGCGCATTCCTGGGCATAACCCTTGTAATGCTGGCATTCTTCAACAACAGAGAGAGAGTTCCCTATTCAAATGAAAAAACAAATATCCTTGAAGCGCTCAAGGTTGTTTTTACAAACAAAAACCTTTTAATGGTTGCCATAACAAAGCTTACAGGCTTCGGCAGAGGCGTTTATTCGGCGGTTTCAATTTATATTGCCGTATATCTTCTGGGCAGCAAGGACCTGAATATCGCCCTTATGCTTCCCATGGGCGTTGGCACTGCCGTAAGTATGCTTATAGTTAACTTCCTTCTTAAAAAATACTCAACAAAAAAGATTTACATAAGCTTCTGTCTTTACGGCGCAACAACGCTTGCGATACTGTTCCTGTTTACTCAGGCGGTAGGCTTCAACGGCTTGAAGGAGCATCCCATATATCTTGTAATTTTCCTTGTCCTCAACTTCTTCATAGGCCTTCAGCACGGCAACACAAACCTTACTCCCAACATTATGATTGCCGACTGTATTGATGAAATCGAGCTTAAAACAGGCAAGCGTGTTGACGCACTCTGCTATTCAGGCGTAAGTCTGTTTTCAAAAATCGCTGCCGCTTTAACGGACTCATTCGGCGTTCTTCTTATAGGCTGGACGGGCTACATCGCCGCTACAGGCAGCACCTACGGCGTTCAGACAGACGCAACGTTAAACAGATTCCTTATAATCTATACGATTATTCCCGCTGTGTTCGTTATTTTCCAGGGTATGCCCATTCTCTTCTATGACCTTGTAGGCGACAAGAAAAAGAGAATAACGGAAGAGCTTATCGCAAAGCGCGGAGTTAAAGAAGACTGATATTTTTAAGTCCTGCAAACAATAAAAATAAGGCTTGATTTCCGAAGGGAGATCAAGCCTTTTTACTTGCATTATTCAAACTGAGCCTATATAACAGCAGACGGTATTGGGAACGGTTATAACCGAGTTTCTTTGAAATCTGTCAAAAAGAAAGCTCAGAGCGTTTATATAGTCACTGTAATTTTTATCTTCCTCCTTAAGCGCGTAAGATGACGAAAGACACCGTCCTATAAAGCTTTCTCTGTCAAATACATAAGGATTGTCAAAGTATTCGGTTATATATCCGCCTGTGAAGAAATCCGAAAGATTAATTTTTTCCCTGTCGTTTCCGGAGCCTGCCGAAAAGTCTTTAAATCCGGGACAGAATTCTCTGTTGATTTTTTTGTTTTCTATTGTTACGGGGGCGCTTTCATCTCTCATGTTCCATATTATAATAACTCTGCCGGATTCTTTTAATATTCGTTTACATTCCTTTTTAAAGGCGCCTCGGTGGAACCAGTGAAAAGCCTGGGCTGCTGTTACCGCGTCTGTGCTTTCGTCGGGCAGCAATGTGTTTTCGGCTGTTCCGTTAACCGATATAAAGCTCTTAAATTTTTTAAGATTTTCTTCGCCGGTTTTTCTCATATCCTCGTTAGGCTCAACGCCGTAAACCGTGTTTCCACGCTTTAAAAGCTGTTCCGTAAGCTTTCCCGTGCCGGAGCCGATATCGGCGATAACGCTGTTTTCCGCAATGTATGCTTTTTTGTAAAGCATATCAATAAACTCGTCGGGATAGCCGGGACGGAAAAGGGAATAAATTTTGCTTTTTCCGCTGAATTTTTCTTCGTTCATAAAACACCTCCGTAGATAAAACAAAAGTCCGAACACATTGAAAAATGCTCGGACTTTGTTGGTGGAAGAGGGTGGATTCGAACCACCGAAGCAACTTGCAACAGATTTACAGTCTGCCCCCTTTGGCCACTCGGGAACTCTTCCGCTTATTACATTTTGCGTAAAAAAAGTGGAGCTGGTGGACGGACTCGAACCCCCGACCTGCTGATTACAAATCAGCTGCTCTACCAACTGAGCTACACCAGCGACTCTCAACGCGAGATTTAATATATCATAAAAACCCCTTAATGTCAAGTATTTTTTTCAATTTTTTTATTTTTTTAAAATATATAAAGAGGCTGAAAAAAGCCGCTATTTGTCAATTCGGTTATATCGCTGTTCAAATTTAATTGACGAAGCTGTTTTTTTAATGTTATAATAAAACGGTGTGAAAAATGGGAATCAGGGAAGATCTTATATTTTACGGAAAGCTGATTAAGTCGTATATTTATCCCGACAGGTGCGTTTTCTGCGACAGGGTAGTTGATCACGGCATCTCGGTATGCAAAAAATGCAGAAAAACGGTTCCGGTTATAAAGGGAGCAAGGTGCTTCGGCTGCGGAAAGCCTAAGGACAAATGCAAATGCGCAGGCAGACGCCGTTTTTATGACGGTGTGGCGGCGCCGTTTATGTATTCCGGGGTGGTTCAGACAGGAGTGAAGCTCTGGAAATACGGCGGACGGCATAAAAATACGGAATTTTTCGGAAAAGCCATGAAGCGTGTTATTGACGAAAACTATAAAAACATAGATTTCGATTTTATATGCTATGTTCCCCAGACCGAAAAAGAAAAGGAAAAAAGAGGATATAATCAAAGCAGGGCGCTGGCGGAAGAGCTTTCAAGGCTTACGGGAATACCTGTAAAAGGGGCGCTTTTCAAGGTTTTTGAAACACGCCGTCAGCATGATTTGCCCTGGTACTTAAAAAGCGGAAATGTTCTGGGAGTTTTTGAATGTATTGACGCCCAAGGAGTAAAGGGCAAAAATATTCTGATTGCGGACGATATAAAAACCTCCGGATGCACTCTGGGAGAATGTGCGAAGGTTTTAAAGCTCAGCGGCGCGGAAAAGGTGTACTGCGTTGTAATTGCTGTAAGATAATGTAAAATGACCTTTTGCTTCTTGAAAAAAGGGACAGGTTATCGTATAATTAAATTTAAAGCAAATGAAAAGGGGAGTGAGAATCGTGAAAAGGGAAAAGAAAGACAAAAAAAATTCGGGCTCGGTTTTTTTTAAAGGACTGTACGGAGATATATATTTGCTGGGCGCCGTTTACATAAGAGGGATAAAGGCGCTGGGAAGAGGCGTTTATTCCGTTACGGTGAAGCCTTTAAAGCATTTTGTCCTTTGGCTTATATCGGTTTTCATTTCTCTGGGCAGATTTTTCAAAAGATACGGAAAAGCGGTTTTAAGAGAGGGCAGACAGCTTTTCGGAGAAATTAAAAGAGCCTTGCCTGTAATAGGGGAAGCCTTTAAGGAGAAAAAAGGCAGGGGAATAAAAACCTTTTTTCATTATGTGTCCAAAGCCTTTAAAAATCATGAAAGGTTCAACAGAGCCGTTTTAAGCACCGTTATACCCGTTATAGCAGTTATATTCCTTATTTCCCTGGGAGGCACGCTAAGGAGCCTTACCTTTGCGGTGAGCGTATATATTAACAGCAGCGAGGTAGGAACCGTCAGCGATGAAAGCGTGTATAAGGAAGCGGAAAAGGAAGCCAAAAGAAGATTTGAAACTGTGGGAAGCGATATTGACATAGCGGCGCCTCAGTACAAAATCACCCTTACAACGGTAAACGGTCTTGACGATAAGGAAGCTCTCTGCAATAACATCATAGACGCGGTAAGCGACAAAACAATAAACGCCTGCGGAATATATGTTAACGATGAGTTTTTATGCGCCGTAAACAGCGAGGACACCTATGAAAGAGTGACTGAAAGGGTTCTCGGAGAGTATGCCGTTGAAAATTCTTATATAACAGATGATTATAAGGTTGAGTTTAACGACAGCATTACGACAGTAACGGGACTTTATCCGGAAAACGAAAAAGTATGGAGCTATGATGAGCTTTATAATTATATGACCGGCTGGAAAACAGAAAAGACGGAGCATAAAACAGCCGAAAACGAAAAGCTTGAGGATATACTTAAAAAGTATAATATAACGGAGGAAGAGCTTTTGAAGCTTAATCCCAATCTTGATACGGATAATATTCCCGAAGGCTCAACTCTTCTTATTAAGCAGGGAGAGAAGAATTTAAGCATAAAATGCACCGTTACATATTTAAAGGTTGAAACAATTCCCTTTACAACGGTAAAGCAGTATGACAACAATCTTTATATAGGCACCACCATGACTGTTGTTGAAGGCTCTCAGGGACAGGATGTGGTGTCGTATACAGACACCTATGTGGACGGAGTTCTTACGGATTCCCAAACCGAGGTTGTACGCTACAACGCCAAAAGCCCCGTTAACGAGCTTTTAAAAATCGGCACCAAGGGTGTGCCCGTAGGAAACAGCAATATTCCCGTATCACCCAGACTTTACAGGGATCAGGGAGGCACATTTATATGGCCTGCTCCCGACAACTGCTTCTGGCTTTCCCAGGGCTATAATCCCTCGAACGGACACTACGGAATTGATATAGTATCCTCTGACAGCGGCTCCTGCAAGGGCAGAAGAATCGTGGCTGTTGCCGACGGAATTGTAACCATGGCAACATATCATTACAGCTGGGGCTATTATATAAGGGTGGATCACGGCAGCGGCGTTGTAACAGGCTACGCTCACGCTTTGGAAGGCTCTTTCAGGGTAAATGTAGGAGACTATGTAAAAGCCGGACAGCAGCTTTCCTCAATAGGCACCACAGGCAATTCGACGGGATATCATCTTCATTTTGAGGTTTGGCTGGACGGAGTAAGAGTAAATCCTCTGCCCTATGTATACAGCTCAACCTACGGCGTGGCAGTTGACTGAGAATATAAAAACCGCATCAGGCGAAAGCTTAATGCGGTTATTTTTTTGCCTATTCGGTTTTGAATTTTTCAAGTTTTCTTACGGTTTCGCTTAAAGGCAGTCCGACAATATTGTTGTAGTCGCCGCTGATGCCTTTTACAAGGAAAAATCCCCTGCCCTGTATGCCGTAGGCTCCGGCTTTATCCATAGGCTCGCCTGTTTTTATATAATTGTCGATTTCCTTTTCCGTAAGAGGGTAAAAGGTAACCAGTGAACGGCATGAAAAAACTTCTCTTTTATATTTTGAAATCAGGGCAACTCCCGTATAGACTTCATGGGTTTTTCCGGAAAGCGCAAGAAGCATTTCCTTTGCGTTTTCCCTGTCCTTTGGCTTGCCTAAAATTTTACCATCAAGAGCCACCACCGTATCTGCTCCGATTATAAGAGCGTCCTCATGTTTATTAAAAACATCTTCTGCCTTTCTTTGTGCCAAAAGCCTGACAGCGTCCCCGGGAGAAATATTTTGGGGCAGTGTTTCGTCACATTCCGAGGGGATAACCTTATATTCTATGCCTGCCAAGGCTAAAAGCTCACGGCGTCTGGGAGAGCCTGACGCAAGTATGATTTCCAAAAAATCAGCTCCTTATTTCTCCGCGAGATCGCAGTTTTTAAAAATTTCCTTTGCCTTTTCGGCGTCTTTTTCCATTTGCTTTGACAAATCCTCAAGGGAATTAAATTTTATTTCTCCTCTTAAATACGAAAGCAGAGCCACCTCGGTGTTTGTGCCGTAAAGATTCCCCGAATATCCTAAAATACAGGTTTCGCTTCTGGGGGCGCTGTTGCCGATTGTGGGCCTTATTCCTATGTCGGTAACAGCCGGATACCATCTGCCCTCAGCGTATGCCGCCGAAGCGTACACGCCGAATTTCGGAAGCACAAAGCTTTCCGGGAAAAACTGATTTATTGTGGGAAAGCCCAAAAGCCGTCCTCTTTTATCTCCTGTTTCAACGGTGAAATCGTATGAAAAATATCTGCCCAGCATACAGTTGGCTTTTTCTGCTTCTCCCTTTTCAAGAGCTTTTCTTATTCTCGTTGAGCTGACACATTCATTCTCGAAGTCAACCTCGTTTGCCACTTGAGTAATTATATTATATTTTTCTCCTAAGGCTTTAAGAGTTTCCGGACTGCCTTCTCCGTCCCTGCCGAAACGGAAATTAAATCCGCAGGTAACGAAGGAAGCGTTTAATTCCTTTTTTAAAACATCTCTTACAAATTCCTCGGGAGACATATTCCTTATTTTCTCAAAGGGAATTTTATATATTTCACAGCCTGTTTTCAAAAATTCTCTTTTTTTGATTTCACCGCTGAAAAGCTCCTTGGGCGGCTTTCCCGTAAGGATTTTCATGGGATGTGACGAAAAAAGCATTATAACAGGCAAAAGACCGTTATCCCTTTGAATAACAGCCTTATTGATTACCGATATATGTCCCTTGTGCAAGCCGTCAAAAGTGCCCAGGGCAACGGCTGTTTGTTGATTTTTAAAGTCAGTCATTTACAAAAACCCTTTTGACCTTTAATGATGTTCCGCCTTTTTGGTATTCTCCTATGCCTTTAAAGCTTCCGTCGGGAGAATACACTCTGTAAAATGATTCCGAAAGGGGAGAGGAAAGCCTTGAAACATCAAGCTCCCCGCCGTTTCCGAATCTTTTTGCCTGCGCCGGCGAAACGGTTATTGCAGGATATTTTTTCAGAGCCTGGTCAACAGGCAGTATAAATTGATTTATGTTTTCTGCGTTTTCAAGCTCGTCAAGCGTATGTGCTTCGTTTTCTTCAAAGCCGTTTGACATTGTTCTCCTCAGGGCTGTCATAACGGCTCCGCAGCCGAGAGCTTCACCTATATCGCTTATTAAGGACCTTATGTAGGTGCCCTTGGAGCATTTTACATCAATCGTATACTCCTTTTCTCCTGCTGAAACAACATCTACGGAATAAACGGTAATCTTCCTTTTTTCCCTTTCTATTTCAACGCCCTGTCTCGCAAGACTGTAAAGCCTCTGTCCGTTTATTTTTATTGCCGAATACATGGGAGGAAGCTGCATAATTTCGCCTTTAAAGGCTTCTACGGCTTTTAAAACAAGCTCTTCACAGGGGATACTGTCCGAATGTGAAAGAGCTTTTCCCGTAATATCAAGGGTGTCCGTTGTTTCTCCCAGCAGGAATGAGGCTCTGTAGCCTTTTGTGGAATCAGGGAGAAAATCTATAAATCTTGTAGCGTGTCCCAGCGCCACAGGCAGTACTCCCGTCGCCATAGGGTCGAGAGTGCCTGTATGTCCCGTTTTTTTCTCGCCGGTTATTCTTCTGAGAACTGCCGCCGCCTTAAAGGAGGTCATGCCGCCGGGCTTGTCAGCAATTATAAATCCTGTCATATCAATCCTGTTTCCCTGAGAACCATTTCCGTGTACTGAAGCACGGTGCCTACTGCGTTTTCTTTCGTTCCGCTGTAGGAACAGCCCGCTGCCATCTTATGACCTCCGCCGCCTAAGAATTTCGCTATTTCAGAAGCGTCGGCAGGCTCGTTGGTGCGTATTGAAATTCTGAAAAAACCCGGCTGTTTTTCCTTCATGGTGATTCCTACGAGAACGCCGTCTATCTGACGGGGAATTGAAGCTAAGGGCTGAGTTTCGCTGTCGGCAATGCCTGTCTGCTTATACATTTCGTTTGTAACAATGATTACGGCGCATTTGCCCTCAAGATAGGTTTCCATGGAAGCTATTGCAAGCTTTTCGATTTCGGCGTATTCCTTTGACTTCGTTTCAAACTGTATTTTGTTGATTTTTCCGATATCAATTCCCGTATCCGCCATATCCGCCGCAGTTCTGAGAGTTTTCGGCGTTGTGTTGCCGTATCTGAAGCAGCCGGTGTCCGTGGAAATGCCCACATACAGACACTCTGCAATATCTTTTGTGATTTTAATCTTCATTTCGGAAAGAATATCCGCAACGGCTTCCGCCGCCGCGGCTGCCTTTTCGTCAAGATATGTGTTTTCAGCGTAAAATACATTTGAAATGTGATGGTCGATGCACAAATCAATTTTTACATCTTTCTGAAAAGAAGTGCCGCCTACCCCTAAAATTTTACAGTCGGCAGTATCTACCGCAACCTTGTATAAAGGCTCGAAATCTCCCGATGTCAGCCCCTCGGTTAAATAGGCGTCGATTTTCGCGGCAGGCTCAAGGCTGATTTTCGCTTTTTTTTCGAGCTGTCTTAATCCTTTGCAGAGAGCGCAGGCGCTGCCCACTGCATCTCCGTCGGGATTTTCATGGGCAAGTATCAGTATATTGTCCATGGAAAGCAGCATTTCTGCCGCCTGTGCTTTGTTAATCCTCATGGGGTTTATCCTTTCCCAGTCTTTCTTCGTATTTTTTGAAAAGCTCAATGCCTTCCCTTACGGAATCGTCGGCGATAAATCGCAGCTCAGGGGATTTTCTCAGGTGAAGCCTGCTGCTTATTTCGCGTCTTATAAGCCCTGTTGCCCTTTCAAGTCCTTCCACCGCTTTTTTTGCCGTGTCAAGCCCCTCCAGCGCGCTTATATATACCTTTCCGTAGGACAAATCCGAGGCAAGCTCTATTCTTACTACTGTCAGAAGCTTGTCTTTAACTCTGGGATCCTTAAGTTCTCTGATGACAGCGGTTATCTCTCTTTTGATGTCCTCCGCTGTGCGGTCGGTTTTATACATTGACATGACCGGTCATCCTTTCCTTTGAATTTTTTAATATATTTATATTTTACTGTTCTCTGTATTCCTCGGTTATAAATGCCTCGAAAATGTCGCCCTCTTTAATGTCGTTGAATTTGGTAAGACCTATTCCGCATTCATATCCGGAAGCTACTTCCTTTACATCGTCCTTAAAGCGCTTCAGGGAGTCGATTTCGTCCTCGGCAATAACAATGCCGTCTCTTACGACTCTGATTTTTGCGTTTCTCTGAACCTTGCCGGAAAGAACATAACAGCCGGCTATGGTGCCAACGCTTGAAATCTTAAAGGTGTTTCTTACTTCGATTCTGCCCAGGTCAACATCTCTGTACTTAGGCGCAAGCATTCCCTTTATTGCCGCTTCAACATCCTCTATGCAGTCGTAAATAACCATATACATACGCATTTCAACATGATCTCTCTCGGCGTTTGCCGCTGCTACGGGATCGGGTCTTACATGGAAGCCTATGATTATTGCGTTTGAAGCGTGGGCAAGCATTACGTCGGATTCGTTTACAGCACCTACGCCGCCGTGGATTACCTTAACTCTTACCTCGTCGTTTGAAAGCTTTTCAAGGCTCTGCTTAACAGCCTCAACCGAACCCTGAACATCGGCTTTTACAACAATGTTAAGCTCTTTCATTTCTCCTGCCTCGATAGTTGAGAACAGGTTGTCAAGGGTTACCTTGTGAACTGAATTGAACTGAGCTTCCTTTGCTTTCTGCTTACGCTGTTCGACAAGCTCTCTTGCAAGCCTTTCATCGGAAACTGCGTCAAAGGCGTCTCCGGCGTTGGGCGCTTCCGTAAGTCCGGCGATTTCAACGGGAACAGAGGGTCCCGCTTCCTTTATCTTTTTGCCCTTGTAGTCATTCATTACTCTTACTCGTCCTACAGCTGTGCCGGCTACGATTGTGTCCCCTGATTTTAATGTTCCGTTCTGAACAAGCAGGGTAGCTATGGGGCCTCTGCCCTTGTCAAGCCTCGCCTCGATTACTATACCCTTTGCCGCTCTGTTGGGGTTGGCTTTAAGCTCTTTCATTTCGGCAATAAGAAGTATTGACTCAAGAAGCTTATCTATATTCATGTGAGTTTTTGCCGAAACAGGTACGCAGATTGTATCTCCGCCCCATTCCTCAGGCACGATTTCATATTCCGTAAGCTGCTGAAGAACTCTGTCGGGATTTACATCGGGCTTATCCATTTTGTTTATGGCTACGATTATGGATACTCCCGCCGCCTTTGCGTGGTTGATGGCTTCAATTGTCTGAGGCATAATTCCGTCGTCGGCGGCTACTACAAGCACGGCTATATCCGTAGCCATGGCGCCTCTGGCTCTCATGGCTGTAAACGCAGCGTGTCCCGGAGTGTCAAGGAATGTAATGTCGCTGCCGTTTACCGATACTCTGTACGCGCCGATATGCTGTGTGATTCCGCCTGATTCCGTAGAGGTTACGGAGGTGTTTCTTATGGCGTCAAGAAGAGATGTCTTTCCGTGGTCAACGTGTCCCATTACGCATACAACGGGACTTCTCGGAACAAGGTTCTCTTCATCGTCCTCGGAGTCGTCTATGATTTTGTCCTCGATTGTAACTACAACCTCTTTTTCAACCTTAGCGCCCAGCTCCGTGGCTACTATCGCCGCAGTGTCAAAGTCGATGGTTTCGTTGATTGACGCCGCGATGCCGTAGGAAAACAGCTTCTTTATTACTTCGGGAGCGGTCATTTTAAGCCTTGAGGCAAGCTCGCCTACGGTAATTTCATCCCCGATTTTTACAAGTATTGTTTTCTTTGCTCTTTCGGCGGCGATTCTCGCAAGCCTTTCGCTTTCCGTTTCCTTTTTGCCGGAACGCATTCCCTGCTTTCTGTACTGCTTTGACTTCTGGTTGATTTTCTGCTTCTTTGAGGAATCCTTATCCTTCATTCTTGCGTTTTCGGGAGCGATTTCCTCGTATTTTTCATTATATTTATCAAGATCTACATTGTTTATTCTTGTATCTATTGTGCGCTTGTCGCCCTTTGTTCTCGCCTGAATGGGCTGGTCGGCTTTCTTCTTGTCTGCTCTCTTTTCAAAGGGCTTCGCAGGGCTCTGCTTAGGCTGCTCCTTTTTGCCGTCGGAAGGCTTTTTGTCTCCGGCGTCCGCAGTCTTTTTTCCCTCCGCAGGCTCCTTTGCAGAAGTCTCCGCTTTCTTGTTTTCCTTTTCCTCTCCGGGCTTTTCCTCGTCGGCCTTCTTTTTAGCCGTTTCCTGAGCCTTTGGCTCCTCTTTCTTTTCCGCCGTTACCTTAAAGTATTCGTCAAAGCTCTGAAGCTCGTTTTCCTGAGTCAGCGTCTCGAATACTATGTCAAGCTCTTCGTCCGTAAGAGCTGTCTGATGCTTTTTCGGCTCCTCAAAATATTTGCCCAGCAAATCTATTACACTGTTGCTCTTTATGTTAAAATCCTTCGCAACCTCGTGAACTCTGTATTTATTGGTTTGTGCCATGTGTTGAGTCCTCCCTTATTGTTCTTAAAACAAGTTCTTTCAGTCCGTCGTCCGTCACGGAGAATATTCCCGACCGCTTTCCTACACGGTTTCCCATATCCTCCATTAAGGCGTCTACCCTTATTATCTCCGCTTCTTCACTGAGATTTTTTATCTCCTTTTCCAGCCTCGGAGACGCGTCCGCAGTCAGCAAAATCAGCTTGGCTTTTCCGCTTTTTACACAGGCTTTTACTTCGTCATGACCTATGCAGAGCTTTTTCGCTCTTCTGCAAAGCCCTACTGCATTAAAAAACTTTTCCGTCAACCGTCCTTCAGCATCCTTTCTATTTCCTCGTATACCAAATCGGGAACAGGCGCTTCAAAGGTTTTGTCAAGACGCTTTGATTTCCGCATTTTTTCGAAACATTCCGGATCGGTGCATATATACGCTCCTCTTCCGGATTTTTTGCCCGTTGTGTCAACGCTTATTTCTCCGTCGGGAGATTTTACTATTCTTAAAAGCTCTTTCTTTGGTTTTGACCGGTTACAGCCTACGCATTTGCGCATGGGTATTTTTTTCTGTTGCACCGAAAGACCTCCAGTATGTTTTTATAACTGTATCATTGGCTGATAAAATCCGCTTTCCGGCTTTATGTCTATCTTCCAGCCTGTAAGCTTTGCCGCAAGCCTTGCGTTCTGACCCTTGTTGCCTATTGCAAGGGAAAGCTGAGTGTCGGGCACCGTTACCTGACAGGATTTTAACGACTCGCTTGTTATCTCAACATTTAAAATCTCCGCGGGAGCAAGAGCCGCTCCTATAAATTCCCCGGGATTTTCGCTGTATTTTACTATATCTATTTTTTCTCCGCCTAATACGCTTACTATTTTGCTGACTCTCGTGCCTCTCTGGCCTATGCAGGCTCCGACGGGATCAATGTCGGGATCCTTGCTCCATACGGCGATTTTTGTTCTTGAGCCGGCTTCTCTTGAAACGCCCTTAACCTCGATTGTGCCGTCGAATATTTCCGGAACCTCCTGCTCGAAAAGTCTTTTTACAAGTCCCGGATGGGTTCTTGAAATTATGGCTTTGGGACCTTTGTCCGTATCCTTAACATCTACGATATATACTTTTATAAGCTGTCCGATTTCAAAGGATTCGCCGGGTATCTGCTCGCTCTTGGGAAGAAGTGCTTCCGCTTTTCCGATTTCAAGAGTTAAATTGCCTGTTTTTATGTCTATTCCCATTACCTTTGCTGTTACGATTTCCTGGTTGCGGCTCTGGAACTCCTGAAGCACCTGTCCGTGCTCGATTTCTCTTATTCCCTGACGAAGCACGTGTTTTACCGTCTGGGCTGCGATTCTTCCGAAATCGTTTATTTCAAGGGGGATTTCTACTATATCTCCCGCAACTGCTCCCGAACTGTAATGCTGAGCCTCGCCTACCGACATTTCTATTGCCGGGTCCATAACATCTTCCTCTTCGGGCACTACCGTTTTTCTCATGTAAAGTCTGACTTCATATTCCTTGGGGTTGATGTCGCAGTAAATTCCTTCCTTTGTGCCATAGTTGTGGCCAGCGGCTATTACAAGAGCGTTGGCAATCTTTTCGTAAAGCGCCTCCGCGGAAACGTTTCTCTCTTTCTGAAGCATATTCACGGCTTCAAAAAATTCTTTATCCATTTTTTCCTGTCAATCCTTTCAAGTTATTTTAAATGTTAAGATTTTAATTAATTAAAGCCCGGAAAATCGTCAAGCCTTATCCATGAGGTCTGCTTTTTGTCAACGGTAAGAACCTTATCCTCTCCGTAGGTAAGAGTAACTTCTCCGTTTTCGTATTTGCTTAAAATTCCGTGAAATTCCTTTTGACCGTCTACGGCTCGGGGAAGCTTTAACATGATTTTTTCTCCGATGTATCTTGAAAAATGCTCGTCTCTTACAAGATCTCTTTCGATACCGGGAGAGGAAACCTGTAAATTATAGCTTTGCTCAATAGGGTCAAGCTCGTCAAGCTTTTCCTCTAAGGCGTGGCTCATATCCACGCAGTCGTCAATGCCTACGCCGCCGTTTTTGTCAATGAAAATTCTTAAATACCAGTTGGCGCCTTCCTTCTGAAACCGCACGTCCCAGAGAATAAGCCCCAGCTTTTCGGCGATAGGCTGAGCGATGTCCCATACAAGGGAAACGGTATTTTTCTTTTCAGCCAAAATAAAACCTCCCGAAATAAATTTTAAGTAAACAGCCATAGCAAAACAAAAGAGCGGGAATGAACCCGCTCAAGTAAAATATACTATCACTGCATACAGTATAGCACGCATAAAATCAAAATGCAAGAGTTTTTTATGATTTTATAATATAATACCTTAAAAAAGTTCAATCAGTAAAAAGTTAAGAAAAATACAATTATTAAAATATCTTAAAAAATTCTATTGTAATATTTTTTATAAAAAGCTATAATAAATTGAATAAGTTTAATTTTCTTTTTGACAGGGGAATATAAAATGGTACTTTCACAGGATTTCGGAATAGATTTAGGAACTTCAAATACGGTTGTTTACGCCAAGGGCAAGGGAATTATAATAAGAGAACCCTCTGTTGTGGCTATGGACGTAAGGGAAAACCCGTCAAAGGTTGTGGCGGTAGGCGCTGAGGCTAAAACCATGATAGGAAGAACTCCCGGCTCCATTACCGCTCAGAAGCCTTTAAAAAACGGAGTTATCGCCGACTATGAAATGACGGCGGATATGCTTCGTGAATTTATAAAAAAAGCTCAGGGAAAATCTCTTTTTAACAGAGCAAGAGTAATGCTTTCGATTCCTTCGGGAGTTACGGAGGTTGAGAGAAGAGCCGTTCACGACGCTGCGAGAAACGCAGGCGCAAGATACGTAAGCTTAATAGAAGTGCCTATGGCGGCGGCTATCGGAGCGGGGCTTCCCGTGGGAGAGCCTGTAGGCAGCATGATTGCCGATTTGGGAGCGGGTACTTCCGAGGTGGCTGTTGTGTCCCTGGGGGATATAGTTGCCTCAAATTCCGTCCGTGTGGGCGGCGACGATCTTGACGAAGCCATTATAGCCTATGTCAGAAGAAAGCATAACCTTTTAATCGGCTCAAGAACAGCCGAGGATATAAAAATAAAAATCGGCTCCGCTTATCCTTACGACGGAGAGGCGGCAATAAATATAAAGGGCAGAAATCTTGTTGACGGACTTCCGAAAAACGTTGAGATTACATCAGCGGAGGTAAGAGAGGCAATATCGGACAGCGTAAACCAGATTGCCGACATGATATGCGAAACCTTGGAAAAAACACCTCCGGAGCTGGCTTCGGACATACTTGACAAGGGAATAACTCTTTCCGGGGGAGGAGCCCTTCTCAGAGGCTTTGACAAGCTTCTTTCCCATATTACGAAAATGCCCGTCAAGGTTTGCGAAAACCCTCTTGACTGCGTTGTACTGGGCACGGGACGCTGTCTTGAGAAAAATGTTCTGGGACTTTAATTTTCGTATAGCTGTAAGGAATTGAAATTTATGAAAAACTATTTTAAAAGCGTTAGATTTAAGGTGATCGTCTGTATTCTGGCGGCTGCTGCCGCAGGAGTTTTCATTGCCGCATTCGCAGGGAGCGGCACTTCTCCCGTTACGGACGCTGCCGGAATTATTTATAAGCCATTTCAGAAGGCTGCGGCGTACATAGCCGAAAAAACGGAAAACTGGAAAAGCTCTTTTGTGTCTTCGGCAAAATATAAGGAAAAAATCGATGAGCTGGAGTCAGAAGCGGTTGTTTACAACGAGCAGCTTATGGATTATGAGCGGACAAAGCAGAAGCTCCAGGCCTATGAGGCTTTTCTTGAGGTAAAGGAAGAAAATCCCGATTATGAGTTTACTCCTGCAACAGTAATTTCAAGAAATTCTTCCGATATTTACGACTCATTTACTCTTGACAAGGGCTCGTCAGACGGAGTATCGGCAAACGATCCCGTAATATACGGAAATAATGTTGTGGGAATTGTTAAGGATGTTGCCGTTACAACCTGCACCGTGAAAACAATTCTTGACCCGACACTCAATATCAGCGTATATGAGATAAAATCAAGGGAAAACGGCTATTCAACTACTACTGCGGCGCTGTCATACGAGGGACTTTGCAGAATGTCGGGTCTTTCAAAGGAAACAGCCGTGGCAGCCGGCGGAATCGTATGCACTTCGGGTCTGGGGGGAATTTTCCCCAGAGATTTAATTGTGGGAACCATAACAGAGATACAAAACGAAAGCTCCGACGTTTCCCTGTACGGAGTAATCGAGCCGTCGGTTAACGTAAGAAGCCTTAACGACGTGTTTATTATAACCGCCTTCGACGGTATGCACGAAGACGGCACGCAATAATTTTTTAAGCGGTGATATCATGTTCCGAAAAGAGGGTTTACCCGTATTTTTTAAAAGAATACTGCTTTTTGTCCTTGTGCTGGCGGCGGCTGTCTTTCAGAATACAGACGGCTTTCTTCCCTCTGTCTTCGGAGCAAGGCTTTTTGTGCTTATTCCGGTGATTATAAGCATCGGAATGTTTGAGGGCGAGCTTTCGGGGCTTCTTTACGGTCTTGCGGGAGGCGCTTTCTGGGATGTCTGCGCGTCGGGTACCGACGGCTTCCACGGTCTGTTTCTTGCTTTGACGGGACTTGCTTCCGGACTTCTTGTGCGTTTTATTATGAGAAACAAGCTTTTAACCCAGTATTGCATCTGTATTGTTGCTTCCGCTCTTTACTCGGTTCTGTACTGGTATATGACAGTGGCTTATCCCATCGGCGACAGCGGAAGCCGGAAGCTTTTAACATTTTATCTTCCGGCGGCGGTGATGACCTGTGTATTTTCCTTTATACCTTATTTTATTATAAAAGCCGTAACCGGAGCGAAAAAAAAAAAAAAACAGGAAGTATGATTTTACGGGGACAGAGAAAATAAGGCGGTGAAAAAATGAAAAAACAGAAAAAAGGCGCAAGAGCCGATTTTTTAATAGGACTTTTTATAACGGTGCTGATTGTCTACGGCGCCGTGCTTACGAAAACGATTATGGTTGACGGAAAAGCCGGAGACGGTTCGGATAATATTGCCAGCAGATATCAGGTGGTGGTTGAAGCCTCAAGAGGCGATATTCTTGACCGCAACGGAGTGACGCTTGTTTCAAACAAGCAGGGCAACAGCATAGAGTTTAACGCTGCGCTTTTTCCCACTCAGTCGGAGAGAGAGTCGAGAAACAGGATTATAGCGGCTCTTATAGAGCTTTGCGAGTCAAAAAACGAGGAGTGGACGGACAATCTTCCCATTAAATACGATGAAAGCGGCAGGCTTGTTTTTGAAGAGGGCAGAGAAACCGATATAAAGAGCCTGAAGGCGGCGAATATGCTGAACCTTAATTCTTATGCCACTGCGGAAAACTGTCTTGACGCCCTGATAGATATGTACGGTCTTGAGGACTGCGACAAGGCGACCGCAAGAAAAATAGCTTCGGTACAGTATGAGATGTGGCGCACGGGCTATTCCGTAAGCAATCCCTATACATTCGCTCAGGATGTGTCCAACGAAACCGTTTCAATAATAAAGGAAAAAAGTGAATTTTATAAAGGTGTGGAAGCGACGGTTGATACTTACCGCCAGCTTGACGACGGAACAATAGCTCCTCATGTTATAGGAATAACAGGAGTTATAAGCAGCGAGGAATACGACGCAAAAACACAGGCGCTTCAGGAGAGTATCGAAAGCGGCGAATATACCGAGGACGAAATCGAGACAATGGAGCTTAACGCCTATTCTCTTACGGATTATGTAGGAAAGTTCGGCATTGAAAGCGCCATGGAGTCTTATTTAAGAGGAGAAAAGGGAATAAAGACAATAAGCATTGACAATGAGGGCAATGTAACCTCGGAGTTCACTAAAAATCCCAAGCAGGGAGATACGGTTGTGCTTACCATTGATTCCGGTCTTCAGAGAGTGGCTCAGAATTCTCTCCAAAAAAGAATTCTTGAGCTTACCCAGGAGGAAGGTCTGGAAGCCGCAGGAGCCGTTGTGGTTCTGGACGTGGATACGGGAGAAATCCTTGCCAGCGCGTCTTATCCCTCATACGATTTGAATGAATACTATGATAAATATAACGATTTGCTGAAAGCCGACGGCTCGCCTCTTATCAACAGAGTTACCCAAAGTACCTACGAGCCCGGTTCAACAATGAAGCTTTCAACGGCAATCGCCGGACTTGAGGAAGGCGCTATAACAAAAGACAGCAAGTTTTTGTGCACCAGCGTTTTCCAGTATTACGACGTACCCTTTACCTGCCTTGACGCCCACGGAAATATCAATGTCGTAACGGCTCTTGAAAAATCCTGCAACATATTCTTTTATAATGTGGGAAATCTTCTGGGAATAGATATTATGAACGAGTACAGCACAAAGCTGGGTCTGGGTCAGAAAACCGGGGTTGAGCTTTCTGAGGCATCGGGCATACTTGCGGGAAGAGCTTACAGACAGTCCATAGGCTCCACATGGCAGATGGGCGACACCATTCAGGCGGCAATCGGTCAGTCGGATAACCTTTTTACAATTTTGCAGCTTGCAAATTACTGCGCCACTGTTGCAAACAACGGCACAAGATATAAATGTCATTATGTAAAATATGTAATGTCTCCCGACCACAGCTCCGTAGTTTATGAGGCGGAGCCTGAAATTCTGGAGGAAACGGGCATTTCACAAAGCACGATAAATATTGTCAAGGAAGGTATGCTGGCGGTTACCACAACGGGAAGCTGTGCTTCGGCATTTTCCGGAATCGAGGAAAAGGTAGGAGCCAAAACAGGTACGACACAGGTTGTAAGAATTGTAAACGGAGAAAAGGTTGAGGGCAATAACGGTCTTAATATATCCTTTGCGCCTTTTGACAATCCGGAAATAGTGGTTGCCGTAATTATCGAAAATGTTGACAGCGGTACGGCTACCGCCACGGTTGCGGCTGATATTTACGACTATTATTTCTCAACGAAAAATCAGATATCCGATTTCCAGTCTCCCAACGAGCTTTTAAGATAAAGGACGGTAAAGCATGAGCGAAACAATAATGATTGCCTCCGGAAAGGGAGGCGTAGGAAAATCCACCGCTGCCGCATTTCTGGGGAAGGCTCTTGGGAAGAAAAACAAAAGGGTGCTGCTTATTGACGGGGACACGGGACTGGGCGCCCTTGATATAATTTTCGGAGTTGCAGACAAGGTTATGAACACATGGCTTGACATTGAATTGTCAAACTGCTCTCCCGAACAGGCTTTTATACGGATTTCCGAAAAGCTGTTTCTTTTGCCTTCACCGAAGTTTTTCCCGGAAAATCCGGAAAATGTTGACGAAAATGTTTTTAATAATATAATACGGCAGTGTAAAAATAATTTTGACTATATTTTTGTTGACGCCTCCGCAGGCATTGAAAGCAATCTTAAGTGGGCGGTTAAAGGGTGCGAAAAGGGCATATTTGTTGCAACCGCCGACGAAATATCCGTAAGAGGCGCCGCGGCTGCCGGAGACAAGGCTCAGGAATACGGCATGAAAAGAGAAAATATGCGGCTTTTAATCAACAGATTTTCAAAAAAAGCGGCGGTCAAAAGCAGAATTCTGAGTATCGACGGAGTAATTGATAAATCGGGCGTGATGCTTCTGGGGATTCTCCCGGAGGATAAAAAAATCCCTTTCAGCAGCGTTACAAATGTTTTTCCCGGCAAAAAAAGCCCCTTTATGAAAGCTGTTTCAAGAGTATGCGGCAGGATAGAGGGTGAAAATGTGCCTTTAAAGCTTAACGAGCTGAAATAATAAGTCCATAAGCTAAAAAAATTTACCCTTGATTGTCAATTATTTAACAAGCGAAACGGAAATACTTATGTTTTTAAATAATATTTTAACTTTTTTAACTTATTATTAAAATAAATTGTTGAAATAAACAAAAAGATATGCTATCATATTACAGTAGGAATATATGGTATATAAAATTTTTAAGAAAGACGGTGTAATTTATGAATATAGCTTTGATTGCTCATGATTCCAAAAAAGAGCTGATGACTCAGTTCTGTATTGCTTACTGCGGTATTTTAAGCCACCATAACATTTGCGCAACGGGAACTACCGGAAGACTTGTCGCAGAGGCTACGGGACTTGAAATCACAAGATTTATGAGCGGCTCTCAAGGCGGCGATCAGCAAATAGCTTCAAGAATTCAGTGCAACGAAATTGACCTTCTTTTGTTTTTCAGAGATCCGTTAAACGCCAAGCCTCACGAGCCTAACGAAGCGGCAATTTTAAGACTTTGCGATGTTCATAATATTCCGGTAGCAACTAATATCGCAACGGCAGAGCCTCTTGTTCTGGGACTTGAGAGAGGCGACTTTGCGTGGCGCGATATAGTAAACCCCAAGAAATAACCTGTTATATTGTGAAAAAAATAAAGGCGACTTACGGTCGTCTTTATTTGAATGAAAATTTAAAATGAAAGGAACAGCGCACTAAACGGCGCAGAAAACTGATATGGCGATACTTACAAAGGCGATAAGAGGAACTCAGGATGTTCTTCCCCAAAGCAGCTATAAAAACAGATTTATAGAACAGACAATGCTTGAAATCGGAGAAAATTTCGGCTTTAAGGAAATAAGGACTCCGGTGTTTGAGCATACGGAGCTTTTTAACCGTTCCGTAGGAGAGACTACCGATGTGGTTCAGAAGGAGATGTATACCTTTGACGACAACGGCGGCCGTTCGGTTACATTAAAGCCCGAGGGAACGGCAGGAGCGGTCAGAGCCTTTATCGAGCACGGACTTTTTAACGAGCCCATGCCTCAGAAGTTTGCCTATGTAACACCCTGCTACCGTTATGAAAAGCCTCAGGCGGGAAGGCTCAGGGAGTTCCATCAGTTCGGGGTTGAGTGCTTCGGAGCGGGAGACCCTTCCGCCGACGCCGAGGTAATAGCTCTTGCCAAAAGCATTTTCGACTTTTTCGGAGTGGACGACCTTACCCTTGAGATTAATTCAATCGGCTGTCAAAAAAAAAAAAAAAAGTATCAGGAAGCGCTGAAGGAATATTTTAAAAGCAAAAGAGAGGATTTGTGCGAAACCTGCAAGGGCAGACTTGCCAGGAATCCCATGAGAATACTGGACTGCAAAAGCCCCGTTTGCTCGGAGATTGCGGCGGGAGCGCCGAAAATCCTTGACTATATATGCGATGACTGCCGCAGTCATTTTGAGCTTGTTCAAAAATATTTAGACGCTTTTTCAATTGAATATACGGTAAATCCGTCTATTGTAAGAGGTCTTGATTATTATACGAGAACAGTTTTTGAGTTTGTAACAGGCTCCATCGGCGCCCAGAGCACTGTCTGCGGCGGCGGCAGATATGACGGACTTGTGGCGGAGCTGGGAGGCCCCTCGGTGCCTGCCTGCGGTTTTGCAGTGGGACTTGAAAGGTTCATGATGCTTCTGGAAGCCAGAAGCATTGAGCTTCCCGGAGAAAATCCCGTGGATTTGTATATAGCGTCAATGAATACGGAAGCCAACATCACAGCGGCGAAGCTTGCCGCAGAGGTGAGAAGCGAAGGCGTGCCCTGTCTTTTTGACACGGTGGGACGCTCCTTAAAGGCTCAGATGAAATATGCCAATAAAATAGGTGTATTGTTTACCGTGGTGCTGGGCACGGATGAAATAGAAAAGGGGACAGCCAAAGTTAAATGTATGGCGGACGGAACGGAAAAGGAAATTTCCCTTGAAAACTTTGCCGAGGATTTTATAAAAATGTCTATAAATAAGGCTGTTGACGATTTTGACACCGGAGATATGAATATAGATTTATCGTCTGTTTTGGGAGGATTAAAATAATGGATTTTATGACAGGTCTTAAAAGGACCCATTACTGCGGCGATCTGAGAATTTCAGACGTCAATAAAAAAGTTACTCTTTGCGGCTGGGTTCAGCGTCAGAGAGATTTAGGCTCTCTTATATTTATAGATTTAAGGGACAGAACGGGAATTATTCAGCTTGCCTTTGACGAAAACACCGATAAGGCGGTTTTTGAAAAGGCCTTCGGAGTAAGAAGCGAATATGTTCTTGCTGTTGTGGGAACGGTAAAGGAACGCTCAGCCAAAAATCACGACATTCCCACGGGAGATGTTGAAATAGCTGTTGAGGAGCTTAGAATCCTTGCCAAAAGCGAAACGCCCCCCTTTGAGATTGTTGAAAATTGCCCCACTGCTGAAACAACAAGGCTTAAATACAGATACCTTGATTTAAGACGACCCGATTTACAGAAGAATATTCTTTTAAGAAATAAAGTTGCGAAAATCACAAGAGATTATTTTTATGAGAACGGATTTATAGAGATTGAAACTCCCATGCTTATGAAGTCAACTCCTGAGGGAGCAAGAGATTTCCTTGTGCCCTCAAGGCTTCACAACGGCTGTTTTTACGCTCTTCCCCAGTCTCCCCAGATTTATAAACAGCTTTCAATGGTTGCGGGCTTCGACAGATATATTCAAATTGCAAGATGCTTCAGAGATGAGGATTTAAGAGCCGACAGACAGCCTGAATTTACTCAGATAGACCTTGAAATGTCCTTTGTAGACGTGGACGACGTTCTTGAATTAATTGAAAAATATATACACAGAGTATTTAAGGAAGCCGTAAATGTTGACATTCCCGAAAAGCTCCCCAGACTTACTTATAACGAAGCCATGGAGAGATACGGCTCCGATAAACCCGACACAAGATTCGGCATGGAGCTTTTCGACATTTCCCAAGAGGTAAAGGACAGCGGGTTCGCCGTATTCAAGTCAGCCCTTGAAGCAGGCGGCACCGTAAGGGCAATAAAAGCCGAAAATGCTGTAAAAACTTTTTCAAGAAAAGAAATCGACAAGCTTACGGATATGGCAAAGGGAATAGGCGCAAAGGGTCTTGCCTGGATAAGAATGACTCCCGACGGCATGGCTTCTTCCTTCGCAAAGTTTATGACGGAGGATGAAATGAACGCAATACTTAAAAAAGCCGATGCGAAAACAGGAGATGTAATTCTTATTGTTGCCGACAGGAAAAAATCTCTTGTATTGTCCGTACTGGGCGCATTGAGATGCGAAGCCGCAAGAAAGCTTGACATTATAAAACCCGGCTACAATTTCCTTTGGATAACGGAATTTCCCTTTTTCGACTGGGACGAGGACGCTCAGCAGTATGTTGCAATGCACCATCCCTTTACTTCTCCTATGGACGAGTGCCTGCCTTATCTTGAAACCGACAAGGCGGCTGTAAAGGCAAAGGCGTACGACCTTGTATTAAACGGAATAGAGCTTTCCTCAGGCTCCATAAGAATAACAAATCCCGAGCTTCAGGACAGAATGTTCCGTCTTTTGGGACTTTCCGAAGAGGAAGCCAATGAAAAATTCGGATTCCTTCTGGGAGCGTTCAAGTACGGAGCGCCGCCTCACGGAGGAATGGGCATAGGTCTTGACAGACTTGTTATGCAGATGATAGGGGCAGAGAGCTTAAGAGATGTTATTGCTTTCCCGAAGCTTAAAGACGCAACGGAGCCTATGACGGATTGTCCGTCAGCCGTTGACCAAGAGCAGCTTGACGTTTTGGGAATTGAAATAAAAAAGCAGTAAAATAATTTTTTGAGGTGAAGCAAATGAAAACAACGTGCAAAAAAGCTTTATCGGTAATTCTCGCAATGCTTATGATGCTGTCGTTACTGAGCGTTGGAGTTTTTGCCGAAGAAAAAACAGGCCCCTTTGAAAACAGTCAATATTATTACGAAGGCGACTACGCCATTCATTACAGAGTCATTCCCGCACAGGGTGAGTTTAAAGGCAGAATAATGTTTATTCACGGCTTCCTTTATTCGGGAACAACATGGGACGGAATGGCTGCTGAAATGAGCAAGGCAGGCTATGACTGCTACCTTGTTGATCTGCCCAACTACGGCTACAGCACAAGAGAAAACGCCGATACAGTAACAATTCCCAGAGAAGACCTTGTAGTAAATCTTATGGAAACGGTAGCTCCTCTTGACAGCTGGATTCTTGCGGGACATTCAATGGGCGGCGGCGTTTCAATGAATATCGCCTATGACCATCCCGAGCTTAAGGCAATGATGCTTTACTGTCCCGGGGAAATCACAATGCCCGGAGAATCAATACTTAATCCCATTACAACATCAGACCTTTTCCAGAAAGCATTTACCGGAATATTTAACTTCTTTACAAAGAGCGAAATTTTTGTAAGACTTATGCTTTTGATGGTAACAAAGGATATAAGCTATTCATTCAGCTATGATACTGATATACTTACTGCGCCTCTTCTTGTAGAGGGAACACCTTCCGGAATATTCTATTCAATGGCTTACGCCGAGAATACAAATATGGAGGAAGCTTCTCAGATAACCGTTCCCACAATGCTTGTTTGGGCAGACGGAGACAACATGATAAATCAGACCCAGGTAAACAACATTACAAATGCTCTTTCAGGCGCTGAAGTTCATACAGTAGAGGGAAGCCATATAGTTATTGAAACAGATCCTTCAACTCTTGCGGCCCTTTCAATAGAGTTTCTTAAGTAATAAACAAAAATAATAAGTGAGATAAATATACAAAATCAAGAGAAAACACGAGAAAAACAGAGGATTTTAAATCTCCTTAAAAAAATCGGATAAAAACTCTTGACTTGTAAAAAATCTTGTGATATCATAATCAAGCACGTTGAGGCGTGCTTGATTTTTGTTTAATTTTTTTAACCATATACGGAGGTAGAAATTATGTCAACTTATATGCCTAAAGTCGCAGACATTAAGCGTGATTGGTATGTTCTTGACGCAGAGGGCAAAACTCTCGGCGCAGTTGCCGCTGAAGCTGCTGTTCTTCTTCGCGGAAAGCATAAGCCCACTTTCGCTTATCATGAGGACTGCGGCGACAATGTAATTATCATCAACGCTGAAAAAGTTGTTCTCACAGGCAAAAAGCTTGAGCAGAAAATGTATTATCATCACACAGGCTACATCGGCAACATGAAAGAGGTTAAATACAGCACTCTTATGAAGGAAAAGCCTGAGTTCGCCGTAGAAAAGGCTGTAAAAGGTATGCTTCCCGACTCAACAATCGGCAGAAAAGCATTTACAAGACTTCATGTTTACAAGGGCGCAGAGCATAAGCATCAGGCTCAGCAGCCTAAAGTAAGAGAGTTTTAAGAAAGGGAGGCAGACTTAAATGTACGAAAGCAATTATTACTACGGAACAGGCAGAAGAAAAAGTTCCGTTGCCCGTGTTCGTGTATACCCCGGCACAGGTAAAATCACAATAAACGACAGAGATATTGACAATTATTTCGGTCTTGAAACACTTAAACTTATCGTTCGTCAGCCTCTTGCTCTTACAGGCACGGCTGAAAAGTTCGATATCGTATGCAAGGTAGCAGGCGGCGGAGTTACAGGCCAGGCAGGCGCAATCCGTCACGGTCTTGCAAGAGCTCTTCTTCAGTTTGACGAAAATCTTCGTCCTACTCTCAAGAAGGCAGGCTTCCTTACAAGAGACCCCAGAATGAAGGAAAGAAAGAAATACGGTCTCAAAGGCGCAAGACGTGCACCTCAGTTCTCCAAGAGATAATCAGTCCTTATCTTTACGGATTACGAAAACCCGAAGGCTTTGGCTTTCGGGCTTTTTTGTTAGTATACTGTGTAAAAAGCGAAGCGTTGAAATTCGGCTTAATTATAGATTGTCGGAAAATACATTTTAATCAGAAAAACACAATGGAGAATATTTTACAATGAATTACATCAATGAAATAAGAAAGTATATAGGTCATAAGCCCATGATAGCTCCCGGGGCAACGGTTGCCGTAATAAAAGACGGCAGAATACTTCTGAATCTCAGAAGCGATACGGGAACATGGGGAATTCCGGGAGGAGCCAGTGAGCTTGGGGAAACTCTTGAGGAAACAGCGGCAAGAGAGCTGAAAGAGGAAACAAACCTTGAAGCGGAAGCCTTTACTCTTTTAAATGTATTTTCGGGAAAGGATTTTTATTGTAAATATCCCAACGGAGACGAGCTTTATTCTGTTGCAGTTCTGTATCTTGCCGAAAGAACGGCAGGAAAGCTTAAAATCAGCGACGGAGAAAGCCGCCAGCTTAAATTTTTTAAAAAAGAAGAAACGGAGAATCTTGAAAGCAGGGCAAAAATAATTATAAAATGGCTGATTGATAATAACTTTCTCTAAATAGTTTTAAGGCTTGTTCCTGAAACAATAAAATATATTGCTGTTATATTAAAAGCTTAAGGGAATATTTTACGAGAAATACATTTGACAATATATTTAACATATTGTATTATTTATAATGTATTGCTGTATTTTTAAGAAAGATAAGGGCGGTGATTTCCCGTGTACTATGTAATAATGGATCTGGAGTGGAATAATTCCTACAATAAAAAGCTGAAATGCTTTTTTAATGAGATAATTGAAATCGGCGCCGTTATGATTGACAGCAGCCTTGAGGTTGTGGATACCTTTTCCGTGCTTATAAAATCTCAGCTTTCCAACAAATTAAGCGGAAGAGTTAAAAATCTTACCCATATTTCAAACGAGGATATGTACGGCGGCGTAAGCTTCGGCAAAGCTGTTTCCGATTTTTCAAAATGGATAGGCAATAAGGACTGCATATTTATGTCCTGGGGCAACGGCGATTTAAGGGTAATGCTTGACAACCTGAAGTTTTTTGAGGATATTGAGGGAATACCTTTTATTTCAAGATATATGGATTTGCAGAAATACTGTCAGCAGTTTTTGAAGCTTTCAAACGCCCAGCAGGTAGGACTTTCGGCGGCGGCAACGCTTTTGGGTATAGATGTCAGCGAGTATTCCACCCACAGAGCTTTGGAGGACAGTCTTTTAAGCTGGAGATGCTTTAAAAAGGCGTTTGACAAGGAGAACCTTGCAGACTTTATACTGAACTGCGACGATGAGTTTTACAAAAGGCTTTTATTCAAGGCGAAAAACATTACGAACATTCACGATGAGAGAATTGACAGAAGCAAAATGGTTTGCTACTGTGATGAATGTCATAGGAGAATGAGCAAGGTTTCGGAGTGGAAGTCCGTAAATCAGTCCTTCAGAGCGCTGTTTTACTGTAAAAACTGCGATAACTATACCATGTTTTCAATAAGGTTCAAGGAATATTTTGACCATATAGATGTAAAATCAAAGAGAAGCAAGGTAACGGAAGACGGGAAAAGAGAGGATAAAAAGGCGGATTCATGAAGAAAAAACTTTTGGCGGCATTTCTTGTAATAATTATAGCCGCAGCCGGAGGACTGGGACTTTGGCTGGGGCTTGGTGAATATACGGACGAAGGCGAAAAAGAAACCGAAATAGAAGAGGGCGCCGATCTTGAGGCGCTGGCGAAAAAAAACGCAGACGCCGCTTTTGCGTCTGCCGTGAAAGAAGAAAGCCCTTTGCCCGACAATATGAAAGGCTATATAATTGACCCGGAAACGGATATAAATACGGAAAAAACCGATGAGGACAGCCTTAAAAAGGCGGCAGAAAGCGTCTTTGACAAGGTGGACGCCATTCTGCCCAATACCGTTTTGATAAAATATTCCGATAAGAAAAATTATGAGGTTAACGGCTTTAATTATCTGGAATATCTTTCTGATTTCGCTGAGAATCAGGGACTTACGGTTATTCTTCTTACGGACGCTCAGGAATATTTTAACGGCAGTCTTAAATGCAGTACGGAAAAGCTTGGGGCGGCGGCGGAAAAATATAATGCCAAGGGAGTTTTAACCGACGGATTCTTTGAGCTTAACGAAAAAAGCTCCCAAGAGGAATATTTTGAAGCCATGGAAAGCCTGAGAATGGCATTAAGGGAAAAAAATATAAAAACCGGCTTTACGCTTTCCGAAAATATAACGGACACGGTGAAAAACGCTGTTGAAGGCAGCAGGGCTGATTTCTTTTTTGTAAAAATAACATCTTCCGTATCCGCGGGAGTTACCGAAAAAATAAAAGCCTGGGCGTCATCAGCCTTAAAGAGCGGATCAAAGGTTTACGGCATATTAAGGAACGATTATGTAATGTCTGCCCAAGGCTGGACCGACCCGGGAGAAATCATCGCTCAGGTAAAGCTTCTTTATAATTACGGAGGCTTTGCCGGCTGTGTTATGTATTCAAGGGAAAAGCTCAGCACCGACGACAACAACACTGCCACAAGCCTTTATTCTTATAACGAATATTTTAACGATGTGGATTATACGGCATTAACATATAAAAAAATAGAGCTTAAAGACGATAACACTCTGTTTGTTCAGGGCACAACAGATAAAAATTATCCCGTTCATATCTGGTGCTCCGCACAGGGACAGTGGCACACTGCCCAGACAAGCGGAGACGACGGGCTGTTTTCTTCGGAAATTCCTTTAAGAGAAGGGGAAAACAAGGTTGTTGTAAAGCATAAAAACGCCATGTATACTTATTATATCGACAAACCGGTTGATATAATAGCCTCGTATTCAGCGGCGGTAAATGAAAATAAGGTAACCGTAACGGTAAAGGCGAAAAAAGGCTCGGAAGTATATGCTTCTCTTGCCAATACGGTGCTGCTAAGGCTTCAGGAAACGGGAGAAGAAGAAAACGGTTACTGTGATTTTACCGGGGAATACGAGCTTCGCGGAGGCCTTTTATCTCTTTCCGACAGCCTTATATCCTATATGGGAATATATAACGGATTAAGTGAAAAAATCATGTGCGGAGAAGAAGCACAGTCTACTCCTTATTCGGACAACGGTCTGGGCAGGGAGAATATGTGCGTTGTAACACGGGACTATGCCGAAACAACATCTGCCGCTTCGGAGGACGACACCTCCGACCCTACCTGCACTCCTCAGCTTTCAGGCTCATACGGCTATGTTAATGAGGTATCGGTAAACGAAAACGATTTAATATACACTCTTAATTCCGGAATGAAGATACACGGAGATGCTTCAAGGCTTATAGTGGGAGGATATGTTCTTCCCGACAACAGCGTAAACCTGGAAAGCGTGTCCTATGATGACGGAGATGTTTTTACCTTTTCCTTTGACTATCCTGTTTTCATAAAAACAAACCTTGCTCCTCAGGAGTATTATACAGGATATCTTGAGAGAATTTATAACGTTGAAAGCTTTACCGCTGAATATATAGATATAATTTTCATGAATACGACAAACTGCAATTCATCGGTAACGCCTGATTTTTCCCAAAGTCAGCTGTTTTCAAAAATCGAGTGGTATGTTAACAGCGAAGAAAATTTTATAACCTTAAGGCTGTATCTTAAGGAAAAGGGCGCATTTTACGGCTATTCCTTTACAAGACAAAATGAAAAAACGGTATTCTCCTTTAAAAACGATACCGCATCGCTGGAGGGAACGGTAATAATGCTTGACCCGGGACACGGCGGCTACGGAAGCCCGGGCGCTACAAACGATATGACGGTTTATGAACGGGAAATCGTTCTGTCAATAGGGCAGAAAACGGCGGATATACTGAGAAAGTACGGAGCCACGGTTATTTTGACAAGAGAAGAGGACACCGCCCTGTTCCTTAATGAAAGAGTTGAAATGATAAGAAGCGTTAATCCGGATATTTTCGTAAGCATCCACTGTGACGGCGCCGACGCGAAATCCTGGCTGGGAACTCATACATTTTATTATAAAAGCTTTTCAATGCCTCTTGCGGAGAGCATACATCAACAGCTGGTTTCCGCATACAGAAAATATTATTACACCGATTCTTCCTCCGGGGAATATTCGGATGTTGACAAGGGATATAAATTTTATCCCTATATGGTAACAAGAGTTGAGGAATGTCCTTCGGTGCTTGTTGAGTGCGGATATATTACAAACGAAAAGGATTACGCCTTTTTAAAGGACGATAACGGGCAGAATATACTGGCTACCGCCATAGCTCAGGGCATTGTTGACTATATTGTGGATTATTAAGCTTTCTGACCTTGTCCCAGATTAAAAACTGAAGCTTTAAGGGAACTGTTTTCGCAAGAAATTTTATTCCTTGGGGAACGGCTCCCGTAATAGCCGTGATTTTTCCTCTGCCGTTTGCCTCAAGGGCTTTTTTCGTTACGGCGAAGGGATATGAAATCAGCCTGAAATTGTTTACGCAGTCTCCCATGGGAGAATCGGAGGCAACGGAAATAAACTCAGTTGCCGTCCAGTAGGGACAGACTGCCGTGACCCTTACGCCTTTATCCTTAAGCTCATGGGAGAGAGCTTTTGAAAAATTAAGCACATAGGCTTTTGATGCCGAATAAACATTAAGACAGGGAAGGCTCATAAAGCCCGATACGGAGGCCATGTTGATAATTCCTGCGCCGCAGGTCAGAAATGGTATGCAGAGCTTTGTTATGCCTGTAAGCGCCGTAATGTTCACATTTATCATATCTGTCTGTTCTTCTAAGGATAAAGCCTCCACCGTGCCGAATTTTCCGAAGCCTGCCGCGTTTACAAGAAGCTTTATCTGAGGCCTGTTTTCCTCAAGGGCATATCTTATAACATCAAGTGACCGGTTTTGTGATAAATCCAGAGGAAAAATTTTCACTTTGGATTTAAGTCTTTTTCCCAAATTCAAAAGTCTTTCCTCTCTTCTGGCAATAAGCCATATTTCGTCAAGCTGAAATTTTTTATCGGTCTGAAGGGCAAATTCCGCTCCCAGTCCGGAAGACGCTCCTGTTATTACGGCAATATACATTTTCTTCACCTTTCTTTTTTTATTATTATTTCCGTTATAAGTGATTATAAAAATAAAAACGGTGAAAAAGCTGAAAAATGCCAAAACGCAGTCCGGAAGGACTGCGTTCTGGCATTTTAAGAGGTAGTGTACTGTATTTGAACGTCCGAAGACCGTAGATATTAGCCTGTCCTTTTTATGCTGTTTATATTTGCAACGGTCAGGACAGCCGACCTGTTTGATGCATCTTGTGACTATAATATATCCGCAGTTGCTTAAAATAAACTTGAAAGAAAATTTTTAACTGCAAATAATTTATGAATATTGAAAAACAGCTAAATTTTTATTCTCGTTTAAGCTTAAATATTTTTAATAAAAAGAAAAACAGTATTCAAAAGCAAAAAAACAGTAAATTTTTTGTTTCAAGGTAGATTTAAACAAATATAACTATTATCGTTACGCAATAAAAATAATATATAATCTTAATACAGGAGGAATAATCCTTGATTGAAGTTAAAAACCTAACTAAAAGATACGGCGATAACACAGCCGTGTCCGATCTGAGCTTTAAGGTAGAAGCGGGACAGGTTTACGGACTTTTAGGTCCTAACGGAGCGGGAAAATCCACCACGATGAATATAATAACAGGCTGTCTTGCGGCAACTGAGGGCGCTGTTATTATTGACGGTCACGATATTTTTGAAGAGCCTGTGGCGGCGAAGAAGTGCATAGGCTATCTTCCTGAGATACCGCCGGTATATCCCGATATGACGCCCCGGGAATATTTAAGCTTTGTAGGCTCGGCAAAGGGCTTAAAGGGAAGCGCTTTAAAGGAAGGGATAGAATCAGTAAGCCAGATTACGGGAATCAAGGATGTGCTTAACCGGGTTATAAAGAATCTTTCAAAGGGCTACCGTCAGAGAGTGGGAATTGCCCAGGCGCTGATAGGAGATCCTGATATAATAATACTTGACGAGCCTACCGTGGGACTTGACCCTGCCCAGATAATCGAAATAAGAGAGCTTATAAAGGAGCTGGGAAAAAATCACACGGTAATTTTAAGCAGTCATATTCTGTCGGAGGTCAGCGCCGTATGCGACGAGATACTTATAATATCAAAGGGAAAGCTTGTCGCCGGCGACACAACGGAAAATCTTCTTAAAATATTTGAAACGGATCCGGTAACTGAAATTCAGGCAAAGGGCGGAGCAGAGGAAATAAAGAAGGCTTTAAGCTCTCTTGAACAGGTAAAGGATGTTAAAATTACCGACGCAAAAACCGACGGAACCGTTACGGCTCAGGTAACCTCCGAAACAGGCGGAGACATAAGGGAAAATATATTCTACGCCATGAAGGAATCCGGCTGTACGCTTCTTTCCATGAACATTAAAAAGGCTTCTCTTGAGGATGTGTTTATAAAGCTTACCTCCGATGAGATTTCACCGGAGCTTAAAGAAAAGCTGAAGCTTGCGAAAAGCAATACCGTGGACGCTGAAAATGAAGAAAAGGAGGAAAACCCGGATGAAAGCGGTGTATGTTAAAGAGCTGAGATCCTATTTTACAAGCGTAGGCGCTTACGCCTGCTTTACACTGATGTTTTTAATCGCCGGAATTTATACCTGGGCGATAAATATTCAAAGCGCATCGGGAAGCTTTGAGATGACTGTGTCAAACATGGCTTTTTGGATGTGCGTGCTGCCGGTGCCTCTTCTGACAATGAGGATTTTCTCCGAGGAGAGAAAACAGAAAACAGATCAGCTTCTTTATTCTCTCCCTCTTAAAACAACGGATATTGTTTTCGGAAAATATTTTGCGGCGATAACCGTTCTTCTTGTACCCGTTGCCGTAATAAGCCTTTATCCCGTGGTTCTGTCCTTTTTCGGCACTGTAAATTTCGCCACCTGCTATTCCTCAATATTCGCCTTTTATCTTATGGCTGCGGCGCTTATTGCCATGGGAGTGTTTATTTCCTCTCTTGTGGAAAATCAGATTGTCGCCGCTATCGGCACGGCTGTTATAATTTTCTTTAATTATTTCCTGCCTTATATCGCCTCCTACGCTTCCTCAAGCGCTGTTGCCTCAGCCGTATTTCTTGTTATAACGGGAATAGTAATAGGCCTTATAGTTTTTCTTATGACGAAAAACTATGTTGTGGGTGTGCTTACCGCGGCGGTTATAGATTTTGCCCTTGTGCTGTTCTATTTCCTTAAACAGGACTTTTTCGAGGGACTTGTTCCCGGCGTTATGAACAGCATTTCTCTTTTTGACAAGCTTGACGTTTTTGTGGGCGGCATATTTGATTTAACGGGAGTAATTTTTTATCTTTCTGTTGCGGGAGTATTTTTATTCCTTACCGTGCAGTCACTTGAAAAGAGGAGGTGGGCATAATGGATGAAAACAAAAAGCCTTTAAACAGGGAAAAAAAGGTCAAAAAAGAAAAGAAGAGCGAAAGCAAGCAGAAAAATATTTCAATGTTTAAGACTAAGGCCTTCAGAGCCGGCGGTTACAGCACTGCCGCCGCCGCGATAGTTATTGTTATCGCCGTTGTGCTTAACCTTATAGTTTCGGGAATTTCCACCGCTTATACAAACATCGACACCACTGCCGCAGGAGTATATTCTCTGTCGGAGCAGACAAAGGATATTGTATCCTCTCTTGAAAAGGAGGTATATATATACTATATTGTGTCACCTGACAGTAAAGCGGAGTATGTAAGCAACCTCCTTGATAAGTTCAGAGCTAAGGGAAGCAACCTTAAAACAGAGGAAATCGACCCGGATATAAATCCTGATTTCGCTTCGGAGTACACCGACGAATCCGTTTCTAACGGTGATCTGCTTGTTGTGTGCGGAGATAAGTCGGCTGTTGTTCATTACAGCGATATGATAGAGTATGAGGCAGGCTCCTATGAATACTATATGTATTATCTCCAGAACGGTCAGCAGACATCGGTTTACTGGAACGGAGAGGTTGAGATTTTAAAGGCTATTGACTATGTTATAACAACGGCAACATATAATGTTTATTTCCTGAATATTACGGGGGACGAGGATTTTTCTCTTTTAACAGACGCTCTTGACAACGAAAATATAATATGCGATACAATAAGCCTTGAAGACGGGGAAAGCATACCCGACGACGCATCCTGCATTGTTATAAATGTAAGCGAAGACGATATTACGGATAAACAGTATGAGGATATATCCAAATATCTTTCAAAGGGCGGAAAGGTTTATATAGCAGCCGATTACAGCAGCGGGGAAAGAGAAAATCTTAATAAGCTTATGTCGGCGTACGGACTTTCCTTTACATCGGCGACGCTTTATGACGGCGACAGAAACTACGGCTCCCAGGAGCTTTTATACCCTGCCTATACGGGAGAACACGCAGTTATTTCTCCCTTTGCCAAGGCAAATTATATGTGCTTCCCTGATGCCATGGGAATAGAAGCAACGGAGAAGGATAATATTACCGTAACGCCTCTTATGGTAACCTCGGAGTCGGGTTATCTTTCCACGGACGACTCTGACGACATTGATTTCAAGACATTTAATTTAGGCGTTGTTGCCGACGATTCCTCTACGGGAGCACAGCTTATAGTCTACGGCACAACTGAATATACTTCTTCCGACTATATGGAAAATGCAAGCTATTCAAACAGCGATTTGTTTGTAAATTCCGTAGGCTATCTCTGTGACAAGGACAGCGCCATATCGGTTCACGCAAAATCAATTACATCTGATACGACTCTTGATTTCGGAAGCACTCCCACGGCATCCCTTATTTTTGCGGTAGCCGTTCTCCCTGTTGCAATATCCCTTGCCGCAGGCATAACAATCTGGTACAGGAGGAAAAACAGCTGATGAGCAGAAATAAAAAATTACTGATACTTTTGACGGTGCTTGTGTTGTGCGTGGGAATTTACTTCATAGCAGACCGTTTTTTAAGCGAGGAATCCCTTTCCGGGGGAAATATAGAAATAACCTCCGTTGACAGCGGCAAGATAACTTCAATCAAATGGGACTTTGAAGGCAATCAGTGTGAAATAAAAAAGGGCGATGATAACAGCTGGTATTATGCAGACGATGAAAGCTTTCCTCTTGACCAGGATACAGCCGTTGATATGCTTTCCGCCGTAAGCAGCGTAAAGGCTGTCAAGGAAGTAACTGACGACCCGTCCGACCTTTCAACCTACGGCATAGACGACCCGCAGATTAAACTGTATGTTACCGCAGACGGACAGGAGCATGAATATGACATAGGCGATTATAACGAATCCTCCGGCTATTACTATATGATGCACACCGGCGATGCTTCTCTTTACTATGTTGACAGCTCTCTTTATGATTTGTTCAGCCTTGAGCTGCTTGATTTAGCCGAAAAGGAATACCTGCCGGAAATTGAAACGGAGGATGTTTCAAAAATTACCATAGCAAGCGGCGGCAAAGAAATTGAAATAAATTATTATGCGGACGGAAAAGAAGGCTTTGACAGTCAGTATAAATATTTCGTAACCGACGATTCCGGAAACCAGTCACCCTGCGATGAAAGCACCGTAAAATCCCTTATAACAGGCTTTACGAATATCTCATGGAGCTCATGTCAGGCGTATAACGTGACGGAAGATGATCTTGCTCTTTACGGACTTAACAGCCCGGCGGCGGCGTTTTCCATAGAGTACACTTATACCGTTGAAAGCGAAACGGCAAGCGGGGAGGAGCAGTCCGACAATAAAGTAACCGGCAGGGATACTTTGCTGATTGGAAACAGCTTTGCTTCTCAGGAAGACGGGGAAAACTATTATTACGCCATGATACAGGGCGGCAAGTGCGTATACGCTTTAAGCGCCTCCTCCGGTGAAGCCTATATAATTTCGGGAGCGGAAGAGCTGTTTTCAAAGGAGCTTATGAGCTTCGATGAAGCTGATATACAGGAAATGACCGTTACCTATAAGGGGGAGCAGTATAAAATAACCGCCGAAGAAAAGGAAACCACCGACGAATACGGTGACGAAACAACGGAAACGGTATATTATCTGAACTCCGCAGAAATCGACCTTAGCTCCTTTGTAACCTCTCTGTCGGAGCTTAAAGCGTCCTCGGTTCAGCAGACCGAAATCGGAAATAAGGGAGATCTTCTTATATCCGTTAAAAACACGTATAAGGACGGCACACAGGAAAGTATTTATATTTACTCCTATGACGATGATTACTGCGCGGCAGGCGTAGGAGGCGAGGTTAAATATTTCGCAGACGAAAGCGAGTGCGACGACCTTTACGATATGTTTAAGGAAGCCCTTAAAGCAGTTGAGGATACAACGGAATAAATAAATTCACATCCTCCCGGGGAAAGCTCTCCGGGAGTTTTTTTGCGTTTTCCGGCACATTTAAGAAAAAATCACATATTATTATAAGAGGTGATTTTTATGAGAGGCAGAGTGGTAAGCTTCGGCAGACCCAGACGGCGAAGGCTGGGAATATTTTTTATATCTCTTGCGCTGATAATATCTCTTTGCCTCTGGACGGTTCAGTCGAGAATACGCCCGGTGCTTTCGGCAATGGCAGAATCAAGAGCTAAAAACATAGCCACGGAGGCGGTAAACGATTCCGTTTGGTTCGTATTAAGCGAAAACGACATAAAGTACGACAGCCTTGTGGAGCTTACCGCCGAGGAAAACGGAAGCGTAGCGTCAATCAAGGTTGACAGCGTAAAGATAAATACTCTCTGCGCGGAAATAAGAGCCAGAATTACGGATTATTTTAACAACCTTTCGGAAAATCAGGTGTCCATACCAATAGGCTCGCTAACGGGAATAGATATGCTGGCGGGAAAGGGCCCTTCAATACATATCGCCATAACTCTTTCAGGCTCGTCCACAACAAAAATACTTAACGATTTTGAAACCGCCGGAATAAATCAGACAAGACATCAGATGATACTTGATATAAAGACAAAGGTTTATGTAATAATGCAGAGCGGGAATATTTCAACGGAGGTTACAAACAGTATTATCGTGGCAGAAACGGTAATCGTGGGAGCGGTTCCGGAAATCTATTCGGACGGCAGCAACGATTTATGGCAGAATCTGGTGGGGTTTGAATAAGCGTTGCAAAAGAAAATAAAACATGATAAAATAAAAAGGATAAAAAAATCCGGGAGAAAAGAACATGGATAAACAAACTGCTGAAAAGAGAATTGCATATTTAAGAGAAACTCTGAATTATCATATTCATAAATATTATGTTGAAAATACAAACGAAATTTCCGATTATGAGTACGATATGCTTATGCGGGAGCTTACGGATCTGGAAAACGCATACCCGGAGCTTATAACGGCGGATTCCCCCTCAAGAAGAGTAAGCGGAGAGGCTGACGGAAATCAGTTCGGGAGCGTAAGCCATCAGGTGAGAATGGAGAGCCTTCAGGACGCTTTTTCTTATGAGGAGATAAGGGATTTTGACAGAAGGGTAAAGGAAGTCTGTCCCGACGCCGTTTATGTGGTAGAGCCTAAAATCGACGGCTTGTCTGTTTCCATAGAATATCACGACGGAGTTTTTGAAATCGGTTCGACAAGAGGCGACGGAGATGTAGGCGAAAATGTTACGGCAAATCTCAGAACAATACGCTCGATTCCTCTGAAAATAAATAAAAATCTCCCTCTTATTGAAGTAAGGGGAGAGGTGTATATGCCCCGGGAGGTTTTCGGCAGACTTTCGGAAGCTCAGGACAGAAACGGCGAAAAGCCCTTTAAAAATCCCAGAAACGCGGCGGCCGGCAGTCTAAGACAGAAAAATCCGAAAATTACTTCCGAAAGACAGCTTGATATTTTTACCTTTAACATTCAGAGACTTCAGGGGGAAGAAATCAGCAGTCATAAGCAGGCTCTTGATTATTTAAGGGAGCTGGGCTTTAAAACGGTTCCTTTTTATAAGGAGTGCGGCAGTATTGATGAGGTTATTGAGGAGATAAAAAGAATAGGTGAAATAAGGGATACCTTGTCCTTTGATATTGACGGAGCCGTTGTAAAGGTAAACAGCTTTTCGGACAGGGCAAAGCTTGGAAGCACCGCAAAATTCCCAAAATGGGCGGCAGCCTTTAAATATCCGCCTGAGGAAAAGGAAACAGTCCTTCTTGAGGTGGAGGTAAACGTAGGCAGAACGGGAGTTTTAACGCCTACGGGAATATTTGAGCCTGTTACCCTTGCGGGCACCTCCGTGAGCAGAGCAACTCTTCACAACGAGGACTATATTAAGGAAAAGGATATAAGAATAGGCGACAGGGTAGTTTTAAGCAAGGCAGGAGATATTATTCCGGAGGTTGTAAGGGTAATTTCTCATAAGGAAAATTCCGTTCTGTATAAGCTTCCGGAGACTTGTCCCTCCTGCGGAAGCAAAACAGTAAGGGAAGAGGGTGAAGCCGCTGTAAGGTGCATTAATCCCGAATGTCCGGCACAGCTTATTAGAAATCTTATTCATTTCTGTTCAAGGGACGCCATGGATATTGAGGGACTGGGAGACGCTCTTGCCCAAAGCCTTATTGAAACGGGGCTTGTTAAAGCGACCCCGGATATTTACGCCCTTAAAAAGGAAGATATAGCGTCAATGGAGAGAATGGGGGAGAAATCCGCCGAAAACCTTATTGCAGCCATTGAAAAGTCAAAGGAAAACGACCTTTCAAAATTCCTTTACGCTTTGGGAATACGCCATATCGGCTTAAAGGCTTCAAAGCTTTTATGCGATAAATTCGGAAATATCGACGGCATTATGAAGGCTTCAAAGGAGGATATACTTTCGGTTGAAGGCTTCGGAGAGATTATGGCGGACAGTCTTACCGAGTTTATGTCAAGAGACGGAACGAAAGATATAATAAGGCGTTTTCGTTCTTTCGGAGTAAATACCGAAAGCAGAAAACAGGTAAAGGACAGCCGTTTTCAGGGAATGACCTTTGTTTTGACGGGAGCGCTTTCGGAGTTTACAAGGGACGAGGCAAGCGCCATTATTGAGTCTTTCGGAGGAAAAACATCCTCTTCGGTGTCAAAAAAAACCTCCTGCGTACTTGCGGGAGAAGACGCAGGAAGCAAGCTCAGAAAAGCTAATGAGCTGGGAATAAAGGTTATAAGCGAAAAAGAATTTTCCGAGATGATAAAATAATTTAATTCAGTAAAAAATAGAATACTGTTTTTGAGAGGCGTCGGCAATCTGACCGTCATGCTCTCTTATAAGGCTGTCTTCAATGGCAGCCTTTTTTATAAGGTTTTTAACCGTCACATCAAAATCCGTGTTTTCCGAATAGTCGGCAGGAAACATAAAATCTACTCTGCCGTGGTTTAAAAGGTCCTCTACAAGATGCCTGTTTGACTCGCTGTTGTAAACGGCAATGGAGCTGCCTCCGTATGCCTTTACCATTTTCATGCAGGGTACATCGGACATTCCGTCACCTATGTACAGCATATTTTTAAATCTAACCCTTTTGTCGTTATCGGGAGTGGAGCGGTTTAAATCCCAGTCGTTGGAAACATTTAGAACGCCCTTGTTGATTCTGTAAACGAACTGAGTTTTCGAGGTGTAATTAACAGCGGATTTCGGAAAAACGGCATAGCCGTTTTCATCGTATAAAAATTCGCTGGCGTAAATTTTTTTAAAGAATTTTCCGATTTTTGAGCCTTCGATTATTTCCACAAGCCCCGAGGACAGCACATAATGCTCAACGATAACGCCGTTTTTGATTCCGAACTCGTTAATTCTTGTGAACCAGCTTTCCACCCCTTTGAAAAATTCAATGCTTTCGCCGCATTTTACAACACGGTCACGGGTCAGGGGAATGTTCATTTCCTTTGACTTTTTAATCATTATGTACATATAGGATAAAATTTTATCCATTTCGTTTTTATCGCCGAAGGCGTTTGCCTCGCCCCAGAAATCAGAAGCCTTCATACCCAGACTGGGAATAAACTGATATTCCTGCATATCCTTAGGGCTGAGGGTTCTGTCAAAGTCGTACATTACAGCGAAAATGGGCATATCTGACATTATATCCACTCCTTGTTTAAAAATATTTTATCAGAAAAGGTCTTTTATATCAAGTATTTTTATTGACTTTATACAATAAATCCTGTAAAATTATTATATTAATTTGGTAGGAGGGTATTATGAAAAAGCAAAAAACTTCCCCTGAAATAAAAAAACATCCCAACGCCATTTCAATAGGCGAGGCTTTCGGCTATCTTTTCGGAGATATGGGAAACCTTTTGGTGCTCACCTTTGTGTCAACCTATTTAAAGGTGTTTTATACGGACTGCCTTTTGCCGGGACACGGAGCCTCGGCGTCTAAAATCAGCACCGACCTTACTGTTTTATTCCTTGTAATAAGACTGTGGGACGCTATAAACGACCCCCTGTGGGGAATTATTGTGGATACCAGAAAGCCCTCCAAAAACGGCAAGTTCAGACCGTATCTTAAAACAGTCGCAATACCTCTTGCCCTTTCAACGGCTCTCTGCTTTCTGAATATCCAGAATGTCGTAAGCTCCTACGCTCTTCTTCTTGCCTTTGCCTACATAACCTACTGCGTATACGGAATGATGTATACGGGAATGAATATACCCTACGGCGCTCTGGCTTCGGCTATTACCGACGACCCCAAGGGCAGAACACTTCTTTCAACCTTCCGTTCAATAGGCGCAGGAGTTGGAGGAGCCGCCGTAACGCTTGTGGCTCAGAAGCTTATTTACGACGACGGCACAAAGCTTAACCCTCAGAAAACCTTTATTGCCGCCTGCGTTCTGTCGGCTCTTGCGGCGCTGGCTTATTTCTCATGCTATAAAACCTGTAAGGAAAGAGTTGTTTATTCCCAGGAAAAGAAAAAGGTTGATATAAAGCTCACTTACGGTTCTCTTTTCAAAAGCCGTCCCTTTGTAACGGTTACCGTTGCCGGTATGCTTATAAGCGGACTTCTCCAGTTCGGCTCCTTTAACCAGTACCTTACCAAAAACTATTTCGCCAACGCCGATCTTTCAATTCTCCTTACAATCTCCACCTACGCTCCCATGGTTCTGCTTATACTTTTCGTGCCCAAGCTTGCGGGCAGATTCGGCAAAAAAGAGCTTTGCACCTGGGGACTGGGACTTGCGACGGTGTCAAGCATTGTGTTGTCGGTTATCGGACCCAATGAAAATTTAAGGCTTAATCCGGCGCCCTTTTTCATAATCAATTTCGGAGTAGGCGCAGGCTATTCCTTCCTGTCCATACTTACATGGGCTGTTGTAACCGACGTTATAGACTATCAGGAGCGAAAGACGGGAATAAAGAACGAAAGCGCGATTTACGCCGTTTACACCTTCGCCAGAAAGATAGGCCAGACCCTTGCTGATTCCGGCGGACTTCAGCTTCTCTACAAGTACGCCAAGTATGACCCGGAGACAAAGGGAGTAGGCTATATCCCGGGAGTAGGCGACAGGCTTTACAAAATGGTAACGAGAGTTATGGCCGCAGCTTATGCCGTAACGCTTTTGATGTTTATACTTTATCCTCTCAATAAGAAAAACCTTGAAAAGCTGCATCAGGAGCTTATGGAGCAGAGAGCGAAAGAAACAGGTATTATTTCGGGAGAATCTCCGGAGAAGTCAATCCTTCAGGAGGCTGAAAACAAATAAAAAGTCAATGCAGCCGTAATTTTTTTCGGCTGCTTTTTTCTAAAAACCCAATGCAACACATTGTTGCGTGACTTTTTAATGAAAATATGCTTTTATATACTTAGAAAAACAGAAAAGGAGGCGAATTTATGGCGAAAATTTCAAAGAACATTAAAAAGCTCCGAAGCGATAAAAAATTAACTCAGGACGCTTTGGCAGTTAAAATGAACGTTACAAGGCAGACGATTTCAAGCTGGGAAACCGGCAGAACTCTGCCCGATATTGAAATGATAGAAAATCTTGCGGAAGTTTTCGGAGTTTCCGCCGAGGAAATAATTTACGGCGACAAAAGAAAAGTAGGTCTTGAAGCGGAGGAAAGAGACAAGAGAAAAATTATGGGAATAACTTTCGCCGTAATCGGCTCTGCCTTTACCGCCGCCGGCGTGGTTATCCTCTTTGTGAATTTCTGGAGAATGTTTTATCTTCCCGTTCAGACGCTGTTTTCCTTTGTTCCTCTGGCGGCAGGAGCGGCTTTTGCGGTTTTCGTTTACCTTAAAAAGCGTGACAGCCTTATTCTTACGGAATCGTCAGCGTGCGTGTGGTGCATAGGCATGATTGCCACAAACGCCCTTATAAACTCAGTTTACTCGGTGCATCTGGGATTTGATAATCTTCTTATAATCGACGCCGTGTTCGTATTTTTCATAGGTCTGCTTATGGATTCCACAGGTGTTAAAACAGCGTTTTTTGTTCTTATAGATATATGGTTTTGGAGAATGTTTTCCGAGGACGCGTATATTCAGACAGCACTGTTTTTCGTCTTGCTTTTCGCAGGGGCTTTCGCGTTTCTGTTCAGGCAAAAGGCCGACAATATAAAAATCGTTCCCGTGGGCTGGGCGGCTGTGCTGTCTCTGGGGCTGGGAATATGTTTTTTCGGAAACATTTTTGACAGAAACGGCACCGGCTTAATGGTTATGTCTATTTCCGCGGTTTTTACGGCTTTATACGCTCTTGACAACGGAAAAAGAAAATTTTATCCCTTTAAATATCCTGCCGTTTTAGGCTGTGTTGTTTTCGATACGATTTACGGTATAATAGGTATGTCAAATTTCCGGGACTCATCCTTTAAGATTTTTGACATTTACAATTTGGCGGGAACAGCGATTTTTCTTGCCTTAATCGCCGGGGCTGCTTTTGCAGGCAGGGAAAGCATAAAAAACAATCCCTTTAAGCTTGTTTTTATTATGCTGTCATTAATATTTACTCTGCTGTTCCGTTTTTCGGTGCCGAGCCCTTATATTACCGCCCTTATTGATATAGTTCTTATTGCCGCGGGTATAAAAAAAGCTCAGATTTTAACAGCCAATTTAGGCCTTTTAAGCCTGTGCGTAATTTTGATTGCTTTAATTTTCGGATTTGATATGAACTTTATTATAAAAGGACTTTTCTGTGTTGCCGCGGGAGTTCTCCTGATTTTGTCCAACACCTTAATGACAAAGCTCTTTTCAAAGAGAAAGGAGGCGCAGAATAATGGGTAAAAGACTGTTGGGAATTTTAATTGCCGCCCAGTTTGTATTTGCGGCTTGTCTCGGCGGCGTTCCTGTTGTCCGTGAAAAAATTTTTATCAAATACGGCACACCCTATTATTTCGACGTAAGGTCATATTACATTGAGGACAGACGCGTTTCTTTCAGGATAACAGGCGATACCGGCGCCTGGAAAGATAAAAAATTAAGCCTGATGGAAAACATTGACGGTCAGATATATTTTTCAACATCTCCGGCATATTCCATAGACGGGAAAAGCTATGATATTAATACAGATGGAATGAATTATTATTTTGACAAAAATTATGATTTTGAAAAAGCTGATCTTGATGAGAAGGTGCTGTATTATTCCGGCTATATGTCCGCTGACGACATTTACGCCCTGGGATATGTGTATAACGGAAAAATAATTTATACCGATCTTTATATAAACGGCGTTGAAATAGAGGATTATATTGAAAACGCCCTTGAGGAAAGCGTCTTATAATTTTGTAAAAAATTAAAAAAAGTATTGACAAACAAAGGAAAAATGAATATACTGAGGATAGTTAGCGGAAGCTAACTTCTTCTTTGGCTTATCAGTTAGCAATGACTAACCGAATAATTATAAAGGAGGGGATAAAATGACCTTAAATGAAGCTGATACGGGAACAGAATACATAATAAAAGATGTTTTAACCGAAGATGAGGAAATGGACGCGTTTTTGTTTTCTCTTGGGTGTTATAAAGGGGAATATATAACGGTGGTTTCACGGCGCAAAGGCGGCTGTGTTGTCTGTGTAAAGGACGGAAGATATAATATTGACAACGGGCTGGCTCAAGCTATTATCATATAAAAGAGCTGATGAAAAATCAGCTTTTTTTTCAGGGGATGCAGTTAGCCTTTGCTAACTATATAAGCGCATTTCCTTAAAATATATATAAAAGAAGACCGAGGAGGAAAGCAAATGAGAATTGCATTAACAGGCAATCCCAATTCAGGAAAAACCACAATGTATAACGCACTTACCGGCAGAAACGAAAAGGTGGGAAACTGGGCTGGCGTTACAGTGGAAAAAAAGGAACACCCTATAAAAAAGGCGTACTGCCGTGGAGATGAAAAGCTAACGGCGGTGGATTTGCCGGGAGCTTATTCAATGTCGCCTTTTACAAGTGAGGAAAGTATAACAAGCTCATATGTAAGAAAAGAAAATCCGGACGTTATCATTAATATTGTAGACGCCTCAAATCTGAGCCGCAGTCTTTTCTTTACAACTCAGCTTCTGGAGCTGGGAATACCTGTTGTTGTAGCTCTTAATAAAATCGACGTCAGCAGAAAAAAGGATATTTCAATAAATGTAAAGACCCTTGCGGAAAGGCTTCAATGTCCTGTTGTTGAGACGATTTCTACATCTTCGGAGGGCTTGAAGGAGGTTGTTAAGCAGGCTGTGAATGCGGCGGGAAAACCGCAGGAGGCTCCTTATAGTCAAGGCGAAATCGACCTTAACAGCAAAAAGGAGGTTGAGGAAGCGGACCGCAGGCGTTTTGAGTTTGTAAAGGAGCTTGTAAAGGACGCGGAAATAAGGAAAACAAAGACAAAGGACGAAACCTTAAGCGACAGAGTTGACAAGGTGTTAACAAACAAATGGCTGGGTATACCGATTTTCGCCGTTGTCATGTTCCTTGTTTTCCAGATTTCCCAGACGTATTTGGGCACCTGGATTGCCGAGGGCGTGGAGCTTCCCGGCGGCGTGTTTATTCCCGGACTTGTGAGTCTTCTGGAAATGTTTCAGGGATGGGTTGGCGGACTGCTTGAAGGGGCTAATCCTCTTCTTTCGGCGCTTCTTGTTGACGGAGTTATCGGCGGCGTAATCGCTGTTGTAGGCTTTTTGCCTCTTGTTATGGTAATGTATTTTCTTATTGCCCTTCTTGAGGACTGCGGCTATATGTCAAGAGCGGCTGTTGTCCTTGACCCCATTTTTAAAAAGGTGGGGCTTTCGGGTAAATCGGTAATCCCCTTTGTTATTACAATAGGCTGCGCAGTGCCGGGGATTATGGCAAGCCGCACAATCCGCAATGAGCGTGAACGCAGAGCCACTGCGATGCTCGCCCCATTTATGCCCTGCGGCGCGAAAATTCCCGTAATCGCTCTTTTTGCCGGAGCTTTCTTTGATAACGCAGGCTGGGTCAGCGCATTGATGTATTTTACAGGCATCGTTCTTGTATTCCTGGGCGCTCTTCTTGTAAAAAAAATTACGGGAAATAAAAACAGCAAGTCATTTTTCATTATTGAACTGCCCGAATATAAGCGTCCGTCCCTTTGGGGCGCATTTAAGGCAATGTGCAGCAGGGGAAAGGCGTATATTGTAAAAGCCGCCACAATTATTCTTCTGTGCAATACTGCCGTTCAGATTATGCAGACCTTTGATTTGAGTCTCGGCGTTGCAGAAGCTTCCGATTCCTCAATACTTGCGGCAGCGGCAAGACCTTTTGCTTACCTTCTTGTTCCGATAGTAGGCGTTCTTTCCTGGCAGCTTGCGGCTGCGGCTGTTACGGGCTTTATAGCCAAGGAAAACGTTGTAGGCACACTGGCGGTTTGCTTTGCGGGACTTCAGAACCTGATTGATACCGAAGAGCTTGCCCTTATTGACGGGGCGGGAGCGGAAGCCGCAGGAATTATTGCAATTACGAAGGTTGCCGCTCTGGCATATCTTATGTTTAATTTGTATACGCCTCCCTGCTTTGCGGCAATAGGCGCCATGAATGCCGAAATGAAAAGCCGTAAATGGGTTCTGGCAGGCATCGGTTTACAGCTTGGGGTAGGATATACTGTGGCGTATCTTGTTTATACTGTGGGCACTCTTATTACAGCTCCCGAAACACTTAACATAGGGGCGGCATTAGGAGGACTTGCGGCGGTTCTTGTTTTCGCAGGTATTTTAACTTACTTAACAGTAAACTCTAAAAATAAAATAAGAAAGGAGTATGCCTCAGGCAGATAATTATGGAGAATTATATTATAGCCGCTGTTCTTATATTGATTGCCGCTGCTGTTATTGCCTATCTTGTAAAGCAAAAGAAAAAAGGCGGTAAATGCGCCGGCTGCCCTTACTGTAACGGCTGCTGCGGCACCCGTGAAAAAGAGCATAAATGAAAAAACAACCGTCTGAGCCGCAAGGCAAAGACGGTTTTTCTGAATTTTTCGGTGAACTGTTTATTTCTTTAAATATTTTCGTCAGGAGCCTGTCCGCTGTGAGCCTGCCATTTACATTCGGAAAGCTCCATGTGTGTAAAAACTGCCTTGAATGAGGATTCCTCCGGACTGCAGGCATATATTCCGAAGCTGATTTCATCTTTCCCTTCATAAAAATGACAAATGCGCATTTGATGAAAATCTTTTCCGTTTTCCGAACATTCAACGCAAAAATCATCTTCACGGCGGCTCAGGCGGTACCACATGGATTTTACATTTGACGGTATTTCCGTAGTTGCCCAGTCGGAATATCCGTGATTTGTCACAACACTGCCCAGATGCTGAAAACTCCGGTTTTCATATTCAACAGAGGCTTTCAGCCAGTTTTCGCTGTTCATATATACAACCACGCCGCACTGGTCAAAGCGGTGCTTGCTTTCGCTGAATTCTGTTTTTACCGTAAATGAAAAAAAGCGTTCCTTTGTTGACATCTGAAGCACAGGAGCGTTGTCGTTGCGGAAGTGATAATATGTTCTTTGCCATAAATCCGTATGCGGATTGGTAGTTATCTCAATTCTGTCCTGAGAAATAAAAAAGTCCTTAGGCTCTCTTGTCCATTTAAGCGCGTTTGCATCAAACTTCATTTTTGTTCCTCCAATACTTTTTCCTGTCCTCTTCAGTAATTTTTCGCAGTACCCGGCAGGGGTTGCCCACGGCAATTACACCATCCGGAATATCTTTGTTGACAATGCTTCCTGCGCCGATTACCGTATTGCTTCCGATTGTTACACCGGGCAAAACGGTTACCGAAGCGCCGAACCATACATTGTCGCCTACTGTAACAGGATAAGCATACTCAAGTCCCATATTTCTCTGTTCCGAATCCAGGGGATGTCCGGCTGTTGAAAAAATACAGTTGGGTGCAATAAAAACATTATCTCCGAAAATGACTTTTGCTCCGTCCAAAATTACACAGTTATGGTTTGTATAAAAATTTTCCCCTATTTCTATATTAAATCCGTAGTCGCACCAAAAAGGAGCCGTTATGCAAAAACGTTTTCCTGTTTTTCCTAAAAGCTTTCTGATGACAGCTTCTTGAGCTGAAGTTTGAGAAGGTTTAAGATGATTGTATTCAAAGCATAAATCTTTGCATTTTGTTCTGGCTACAATCAGTTCCTCATCATAATTAGCGTCATAAAGCATTTGTTTTTCCATTTTTTCTTTTTCAGTCATAAATTTTCACCTTATTCTCCTTACAAAAAAGCCGCCTGAAAAGGCGGCTGAAATTTTTAACCGTTAAGCTCCGGCTTGCTGTCAAGAACAACAACAGGATTGTTTTTGCTCTTTTTGATGCCCTCAAGCTCGAATACAACTATTTCGTTTACGCCCTGAACAAGGAAAGGAGCGGGAAGATAAGCCGATTTCTGAGGACCTTTGTTCCAGTATCTTGAAAGAGGCTTGCCGTTTATAAATATCATGCCCTTTGTAAATCCGGGAAGCTTTACGAAGGTGTCGGAGGGCGTTTCCTCGATAATAAACTGAGCCTTAAGGAATGTGGGATGATCGTAGAAAATTATATCCGGATCGTTTTTGAAATCAATCTGGGAAAGGTCGTTAAGCTCAAGAGGATATGCCTGCCAGTTATATACATAGGTCTGACCCAGCTTTACGCTGTCGGTAATTCCCTTGTAGTCCTTGAGACAGGGACCGAAGCTTACTCGTCCCATGTTCTCAACAAGAATTGAAAGGTCGATGCCCTCTTCGGGAACTCTTATGTCAACGGTGGATTCGGGATCGTTTCTTGACTGGACTGCGTAAAGGTCGTTGTTTATGAATATGTAGGCTCTGTCGTGAATTTCGCTTATTGAAAGCGGCATATAATCTCTGGGGCCTTTAAGATGTGTTTTGTAGAGAATAAAGCCGTAGCCCTGACCTAATTTTTCCATGGGAACAGGCTTCAAAAGCTCAAAGGCGCTTGAAAGCTTATCTATATTTTCAAAAAGGTCTGCGCACTGTGTAAAGGGAATGGAGCCGTATTTTGCCTTGGGAACCTGAGGATCTATTGCGGTTTCCTCAGTCTGCTTAATGTGGTTCGCTATTGTGCTTTTAAAAAGCTCGTATTTTTTCGTAAGATCGCCGCTTTCCGATACGGGAGCGTCAAAGTCATAGCTGCTTACAACGGGCTTGTATTCCTTGTCGCAGTTTGCTCCGTTCATCCAGCCGAAGTTTGTTCCTCCGCAGAACATATATGTGGAAACGGAAGCGTCCTCCGCAAGTATTCTTTGAAGGCTCTTTGCGGCGTCCTGAGGCTTTCTTTCATAGTGTCTGTAGCACCACTGGTCATACCAGCCGTTCCAGAATTCGGAGCACATAAGAGGCCCTTCCTCCTGGAAGTCGCGGAGATAGGGAAGATTAACCGAGGGGTTCGCGCCGAATTTCGCCGTTTTGTAAACGCCTTCAACGGAGCCGTTGGTCATCATGTGGTCTTCAATTCCGTCGGCGGTAAACAGGGGAACATTTATGCCTCTGTTTACAAGACCAGTCGCAAGATACTGCATATAGGCGTTGTCATCGCCGTAGCTGCCGTATTCGTTTTCAACCTGAACCATAATAACATTGCCGCCGCTTGTAATCTGATGAGTAGCGATTCTGGGGATAAGCTCGTCAAAATACTTGTCAACAAAGCCTATGTAGCGTTTGTTCATGCAGCGCAGCTCGATGTCGTCGTATTTAAGAAGCCACCAGGGGAAGCCGCCGAATTCCCATTCGCAGCAGATATAAGGACCGGGCTTAACGATGGCGTAAAGGCCGAGAGAAGCCGCTATGTCAAGAAATTCCTCAATATTGTTGTTTTCGCTGAAATCGAAGGTGTCCTCGTTTTTCTGATGGCAGTTCCAGGGGATAGCCGTTTCAACAGTGTTAAAGCCGCAGGCTTTAAGCTTTAAAAGTCTGTCGCGCCAATACTCCTTGGGGATTCTGAAATAGTGAACAGCGCCTGACGCTATGGTAAAAGGCGCGCCGTTAAGGAGAAAGTTGTCTTTGCCGATAGAAAATATCTGATTGTTTTCCATTTACGAATCGCTCCTGTTCAAACTTATAAAACTACATATAATATTACATAATAAATTTATTTTATTATACCATTGCAAAACGGAAAATACAACCTTTAAAATAAAAAACTTCAAAAATAATCAAAAATTTTAAAAAAGTTAACAAAACGGCTTAACTTCGGGAAAGCTGCGCCCTGATAAAAGGGAAAGACGCTGTGCAGGAGACTGTATATTTTTATTGACAACAACTGTATTTGGGTATATAATCAACCTGAAATACTGTATTTTATAATAAATAAAAGGGGTTATAATTATGTATAATTTTCCTATCGGCGTTATTATCGACAGCTTTAAATGCGATTTAAAGGAAGCGGTTGTAAAGGCCGCTAAGCTCGGCGCTGACGGCATTCAGGTTTATGCCGCCAGAGGCGAAATGGATCCCGATAATTTTTCTCATGAGCAGAGAAAGGAATTTTTAAAGATAGTAAAGGACAACGGACTTTACATATCGGCTCTCTGCGGAGATTTGGGCGGCGGCGGTTTTACCGTTCCGGAAAACAACGGCTGGAAGGTTGAAAAATCAAAGGTTATCCTTGAAATGGCAAAGGAAATGGAAACGAATATTGTTACGACCCATATAGGCGTAGTGCCTGCCGATCCCGGACATGACAGATATAAAATCATGCAGGAGGCGTGCTTCAGCCTTGCGGAGTATGCTGACAGCCTTGACGCTCATTTCGCCATTGAAACAGGTCCCGAAACATCGGCTGTTTTAAAGGGCTTCCTTGATTCTCTGGGCTCAAAGGGCGTTGGAGTAAACCTTGACCCTGCCAACCTTGTAATGGTAACGGGAGACGATCCTGTTAAGGCTGTTCACAACCTTAAGGATTACATAGTCCATACTCACGCCAAGGACGGCAAACAGCTTTTCTACCGTGATCCGGAAGTTGTATACGGCATCAAAAAAGATGTTATAGTAACGGATTCATCATTTATCGAGGTGCCTTTGGGAGAGGGCAGCGTGGATTTCCCGGCTTATCTTAAAGCTCTTCAGGAAATCGGATATAAGGGCTTCCTTACAATCGAGCGTGAAGTAGGAGAAAATCCGGGAGCCGATATTGAAAAAGCGGTGTTGTTCCTGAAGGACATTATCGCAAATAACTGATAAATTAGAAAATCCGAGGAAAGAAAAAATATGAAATTATGGACGGGACGCTTTTCAAAGGAAGCGGACAAAATTACAAACGATTTTAACTCTTCGATAGGCACGGACAGGAGAATGTACCGTGAGGATATCGAGGGAAGCATAGCCCATGCGGAGATGCTGGGAATACAGGGGATAATAAGCCCTGAGGATGCCGAAATAATAATATCCGGCTTAAAGGATATTGAGCGGGAGATTTCAGAGGGCACTCTGGAAATTGATATGACGGCGGAGGATATACATACCTTTGTTGAGGGGGAGCTTACGAAAAGAGTGGGGGATCCCGGCAAAAGACTTCATACTGCAAGAAGCAGAAACGATCAGGTAGCTCTTGACATAAGGCTTAACCTTATGAAGGAATGTGATGAAATTTCAGCGCTTCTTAAAAAGCTTATAACCGTTCTCGGAGGAATGGGCGAAAAGTACGCTTATACGGTAATGTCGGGCTATACTCATCTCCAGAGAGCCCAGCCCGTTACCTTCGGACACTATATGCTTGCATACGCAGAGATGTTTCTCCGTGACACGGAGCGCCTTGGGGACTGCCGCAAGAGAATGAACAGGTGTCCCCTGGGAGCCTGCGCTCTTGCAGGAACAACATATAATACAGACAGATATAAGACGGCGTCTCTTCTTGGCTTTGACGATATCTGCCACAATTCTCTTGACGCCGTGTCAGACAGGGATTTTATAGCCGAGCTGGCGTCCTGTTTGTCTTTAATCGGAGTTCATCTTTCAAGATTTTCCGAGGAGATAATACTCTGGTGCTCCCATGAGTTTAAGTATATTGAGCTTGACGACGCCTTTTCCACCGGCTCAAGCATTATGCCCCAGAAGAAAAATCCCGATATAGCGGAGCTTGTAAGGGGAAAGACCGGAAGAGTTTTCGGAGATCTTATGACAATTTTAACGGTTATGAAGGGAATACCTCTTGCCTATAACAAGGATATGCAGGAGGACAAGGACTGTATTTTCGACAGCGTTGACACGGTAAAGGCTTGCCTTACCGCATTTATTCCCATGATTGAAACAATGACCGTTAACTCGGAAAACATGAGAAAGGCTGCTGCGGGAGGATTTATAAACGCCACCGACTGCGCCGATTATCTTGTATCAAAGGGACTGCCCTTCCGTGACGCATATAAAATTACGGGAGGACTTGTGGCGCTGTGCATAGAAAAGAACACCACCCTTGAGGAGCTTCCTTTGGATGAATATAAAAAATTCTCCGATAAATTTGACAAGGGAGTTTATGAGGCGGTAAATCTTGACCGCTGTGTAAGGTGCAGAACCTCTCAGGGCGGACCGGCTCCCGAAAACGTCAGACGGGAAGCCGAAAGAATTTTGTCGCGCATTGAAGATAACAAATGACACAATTTAATAATTAAACGGAGGACGGGGTAATCAAGCCTTAAAAACTGTATATGGATATTGAAATCAAAGATAAATTAAGCGACAGCAAGCTTTTCAGAAGCATAAGAAAAAAATTTATAGCGTCTTCTTATACAAAAATAGTGGCGGCAGGTTATTTCCTGCTGCTGATGGCAGGAACCCTTTTGCTGATGCTGCCTGTTTCATCTAAGGGGGGAGAATGGACATCGTTTTTTGACGCCCTTACAACAGCCACTTCTGCATCATGCGTAACGGGACTTATTGTTTTTGATACCTTTTCTCACTGGTCGGTTTTCGGGCAGCTGGTGATTCTCGGTCTTATCCAGGTAGGCGGACTGGGATATATGACGATTATTACTCTTCTCTCTGTTTTAATAGGAAGAAAAATCGGTCTTAAGGAGCGCGGCCTGTTAAAGGAAAGCACCAATTCTCTTCAAATAGGCGGTCTTATTTCCCTTACAAAAAGAGTTGTTTGCGGCACGGCTCTGTTTGAGCTGACGGGAGCTGTTCTTCTTGCCACACGCTTTGTAGGCGTATTCGGCTTGAAAAGGGGCGTTTATTTCGGGATTTTCCATTCTGTTTCCGCTTTCTGCAACGCGGGCTTTGACCTCCTGGGCACCATAGAGCCGTACTGCTCTTTAGTGCCGTTTCAATCCGATCCCGTAGTTCTTATTACCATTATGGCGCTTATTTTCATAGGCGGTATAGGATTTGTTGTCTGGAGCGATGTTTGCCGCTTCCGTTTTAAAATAAGCAGATACAAGCTTCACTCAAAGCTTGCCATTGTTACAAGTCTTTTTCTTATAGCAGGGGGCGCGCTGCTTATTTTCATTCTTGAGTATAACAATGTTTTAAAGGATATGTCACTGGGCGACAAAATCCTTAATTCGTTTTTTGCTTCCGTTACTACAAGAACGGCAGGCTTTAACGCTGTTGCCTGCGATCAGTTTACAGAGGCTACGGATCTTATAAATATTATACTGATGCTTATCGGCGGAAGCTCAGGCTCCACGGCGGGAGGTATGAAAACAACCACTTTTGCCGTTCTTCTTATCGCCGCATGGGCAAATATAAGAAATTCAAAAAATATAAATGTTTTCGGCAGAAGGCTTGAATCGGATATTATCAGAAAAGCTCTTACGGTAGCCATGATTTACAGCGTTTTCGTATTTGTATCGACAATTATAATAGGCTTTTCAAACCCGGAGCTTTCCCTTTCCGATATATTGTTTGAAATCGCTTCCGCAATAGGCACCGTAGGTCTTACATGCGGAACCATGGGAAAAGTAAACCTTACGGGGCAGATAGTTTTGACGCTTCTTATGTACTGCGGGCGGGTCGGCAGCATGTCCTTTGCAATGGTATTTACAGAGCAGAAGGCGCCGTCAACGGTAATGAAGCCCTCGGAAAATATAATTATCGGATGATTTTCCGTAATCGAAATAAGCGGATATAATGCGGGTAAGTAAAATAAAACGCATTAAGCATATTGCTGCTGTAATTTTTATAACTCTATAAGGAGAGATTGTAATGAAAAGTATACTGATAGTCGGATTAGGACGTTTTGGCAGGCATCTTGCTACAAAGTTTGTGGAGCTTGGTGACGAAATAATGGTGGTTGACAAAAACGAGGATGCAGTTCAGTCGGTAATCGGCAGCGTGGCTTACGCTCAGGTAGGCGACTGCACAAACGAAGAAACCCTTATGTCTTTAGGCGTAAACAATTTTGATATATGCTTTGTATGCATAGGGAACGATTTCCAAAGCAGTCTCGAAATAACCTCTCTTTTAAAGGAAATGGGAGCTTCTTATGTTGTGAGTAAGGCAGGTCGGGATATTCACGCAAAATTCCTTTTAAAGAACGGAGCCGATGAGATTATTTATCCCGAAAAGGACACGGCTTTAAAAACCGCTGTTAAATTCAGCTCAAATCATCTTGTGGATTATTTTGAAATATCGAAGGATGTTGCCATTTATGAGATATTTGTTCCCGACAGCTGGATAGGAAAAACGGTTGCGGCTTTAAATGTGCGTTCAAAATACGGCATAAATATTCTTGCGATAAGAGAACAGAACGGAGATCTTAACTCAAATCCCGCTCCCGATTACATATTCGGAGAGGGCGAGAGAATGATAGTTTTAAGTACTCAGGGGAATGTTAAGAAATTTATCAGATAATTAAGCTTATATTAAAGATAAGGGATAAAATAAAAATAAGGAAAGTGTAAGAAAAGTTATTATGGCAAAGACCGTTTCAATATTGAATCAGAAAGGCGGCGTCGGTAAAACCACAACCGCGGTAAATCTTTCGGCGGCTGTGGGAGCAAGAGGCAAAAAGGTGCTTCTTGCGGATATAGATCCTCAGGGCAACTCCACCAGCGGCTACGGAATCAACAAAAGAGAAATAAAAAAGTCCTCCTATGAGGTTATAACAGGTGAGATTAAAGCTTCGGAAGCAATAATATCCACGGAGTTTCAGGGAGTGGACATTATACCGGCGAATATGAACCTGGCGGGAGCGGAGCTTGAAATCATAGACATGGACAACAGGGAGAGCATTTTAAAAAACGCCCTTGCGGAGGTTTGGGAAAACTACGACTACATATTCCTTGACTGTCCGCCGTCATTGGGGCTTATAACTTTAAACGCCCTTACCGCCTCCGACACCTTTTTGGTGCCAATACAGTGCGAGTATTACGCCCTTGAGGGACTTTCCCAGCTTATGTCAACCGTAAGAAAAATAAAAAGGCTTTATAATCCGTACCTTGATATAGAAGGCGTTCTTCTTACAATGTACGACGGCAGGCTCAATCTTACACAGCAGGTTGTAAACGAGGTTAAAAGATTTTTCCCCAAGAAGGTTTATTCGGTAACGATTCCGAGAAATGTCAGGCTTTCGGAAGCTCCCAGCTTCGGTCAGCCCGTAATATATTTCGATAAAAATTCCAAAGGAGCTGCGGCGTACAACGCTCTCTGCGACGAGTTTTTATCACATCAGAAATGAAAGGAGCAAAAATCAATGAAAGTATTATTTGCAGTTAGCGAAGCGAAGCCGTTTATAGCAAGCGGCGGATTAGGTGATGTTGCGGGCTCTCTTCCACAGGCTCTGAGAAAGAGAATGATCGGCTGCCGCGTAGTTCTTCCTCTCTATGAGGGAATTAAGCAGGAATACAAGGACCAGATGCAGTACATCACCAATATTACCGTGCCCGTAGCATGGAGAAGGCAGTACTGCGGAATATTTGAGCTCAGAAAAGACGGAGTTGTTTATTACTTTATAGACAACCAGTATTATTTTAAGCGTGATTCCATTTACGGACATTACGACGATGCTGAAAGGTTCGCCTTTTTCTCAAGAGCGGTTCTGGAAATAATACCCGTTATTGATTTCAAGCCGGATATTATCCACTGCAACGACTGGCAGACGGCGCTTGTTCCCGTATATTACAGCACAATGTACGCTCAGAAGCCCGGATATGAAAACATTAAAACGGTATTTACAATTCACAATATTCAGTACCAGGGCAAATACGGCAAGGAAATACTTGAAAATGTAGTAGGACTTTCATGGTATGACAGAGGCATCGTTGAGTATGACGACTGCATTAACTTTATGAAGGGCGCCATTGAAACCGCGAATAAGGTAACTACAGTAAGTCCTACATACGCAAAGGAAATTCTTGACCCGTGGTACTCCCACGGACTTGACCAGATTCTTGTGGCAAGGTCATGGAAGCTTCAGGGAATACTTAACGGCATAAGCTACGATATGTATAATCCCGAAACCGATAAGGATATATGGTATAATTTCTCCGCTGAAAATCTTGAAAACAAGAAAAAGGACAAAGCGGAGCTTCAGAAATATTTCAATCTTCCCCAGAATGAGGACGCTCCCATTTTCGCAATGGTATCAAGGCTTGTAGGACATAAGGGCTTCGACCTTGTAAAGGCGGTTCTTGAGGAGTTTATTTGCACCTCCGACGCACAGGTAATAATTTTAGGCTCCGGCGAATGGCAGTATGAAAACTTCTTCCGTGAGCTTGCGGCAAGATACCCCGACAAGGTTGGCCTTAAATTAGGCTTTTTCGCCGATCTGGCAAATAAAATCTACGCAGGCTCGGATATATTCCTGATGCCTTCAAAGAGCGAGCCCTGCGGACTTTCCCAGATGATTTCCCTGCGCTACGGCACTATACCCATAGTAAGGGAAACAGGCGGCTTAAAGGATTCCATTGAGGATTCGGGACTGGGCGGAGGCAACGGCTTCACCTTTGCCAACTACAACGCCCACGATATGCTTCACACCATGAGAAGAGCCGACGAGGGCTACAAGGATAAGGAAGGCTGGCAGATTCTTGTAAAGAGAGCAATGGAATGTGATTTCAGCTGGGCGCGCTCAGCAGGAGAGTACATCAATATGTATAAGGAAATCTTAGGCTGATAAGGAGATTTTTTATGGCGGAGTTTATACTTTCAGCCTTTGCCGACGAAGGCGGCGAAACTGCTTCGGAGCAGATAGCCGTTCTTCGTGAAAACGGCATTACACACATAGAGCCCAGAGGGGTAAACGGAGTAAATATTTCCGATTTTACGGCAGATATGGCAAAAGAGCTGAAAAAACAGCTTGACGGCGGCGGCATAGGCGTTTCGGCAATCGGCTCGCCCTTCGGTAAAATCGGCATACATGAGGACTTTAAGCCTCATTTTGAAAAGTTTAAGCAGTGCGTTGAAAACGCCTGTATTTTAGGCACGAAAAATATCCGTATTTTCAGTTTTTTTATTGATAAGAATGAAAAATATGAGGACTGCCGCAGCGAGTGCTTTGAAAGGCTTGACGCCATGAGCTCCTACGCCCTGAAAAACGGCGTTATGTGCTGTCATGAAAACGAAAAGGGCATCTGGGGCGATACCGACGACAGATGCCTTGATATACTTAAAAGCTTTAAGGGAAAAATAAGGGGAGTTTTCGACCCTGCCAACTTTATACAGTGCGGCGTTCAGGTGCTTCCCGCTTTTGAAAAGCTTTCCGGTTTTACGGAATATCTTCATATAAAAGACGCTCTTTTTTCTGACGGAGCGGTAGTGCCTCCGGGAAAAGGCGACGGAAATATAAAGGAGCTTTTAAAAAGATGCGGCGAGGAAAAGGACGGAAGCGTGTTCCTTACACTGGAGCCTCATCTTATAAGCTTTGTAGGTCTTGAAAAGCTTGAGCAGAAAGGCGGAATCGCCGATAAGCTTAAAAATGTTTATACCTATAAAACCAATAAAGAAGCTTTTTCGGCTGCGGCAGGGGCATTAAAGGAAATACTTAAAGAGATACAATAAAGAGAAAAAATAAAATGAAACAATAATCCGGCAGGGAATTACGGGGGGAGATGAGCGGCGGATGGATTATGAGCCGAGAGAAGACGGCAGACCGTCGGAGGAAAATAATTATTATAATGTGCCGGAAAGCGGGAACGGTAATTTTTACGGAAACGGTCAGTCAAGTGAAAATGCCGGTTTTTACACTGACAGCCGGTCAAGTGAAAATGCTGATTCTTATAAAAACGGTCAGCCGGAAGGAAACGGAAGTTTTTATACAAACGGTCAGCCGGAAGGAAACGGAAGTTTTTATACAAACGGTCAGCCGGAAGGCGGCGGCTTTTACGGCGGAGAAAATTTCCGCAGACCTCCTTCTTTTATTCCTGCTGATTTGTGGCGCAGAGAAAAAAACAATTTAAGGAAGCTCAGCGCGGTAGGCGGCGGCTCCATGCTTTTGTATATAATTCTGTCATCGCTTTTTGTTGGAGCGTTTCAGATGTTTATGGGCTATTTCAAAGCGAGCGGCTCAGCTGATTACAACGCTTTTGCCCTTCTTTGGAACACCGCAAGGGTTCAGTATCTTTTTCAGATACTTTATTCCGTGCTGTTTGTAGGAGGCCCCTTTTTCCTTTTAGGATATTTAACAAGGAAAAGCTGCGGCTGCAGGATTCCTGCGGAAAAACCGAAGAATCCTTCTCTTCTGCCGCTGATTGTTTTTGCGGCTTTCGGAATATGTCTTATAGGAAATATAATTACCGGATATTTCAATGAGTTTATTGAAACTCTTTTCGGCGTTGAAATCAATCTGCCCGAAACCGTTAAGACGCCCTTTGACCCGCTGGGCATAAACCTTTATTTTGTAAGCTCGGCTGTTGTGCCGGCGTTTATTGAAGAGATGGCTCTGAGAGGCGTTATAATGCAGCCTCTCAGAAGATACGGCGATATGTTCGCGGTTTTGTGTTCCTCATTTGTTTTCGCATTAATGCACTGCAACCTTGTTCAGATTCCCTTTGCGTTTATAGCGGGAATTGCCATAGGCTATGCGGTTATAATTACCGAGTCAATATGGACGGGTATAATAATCCACTTTATAAACAACGCATTTTCCGTTGCCGTAACAATCGTTGCCGACTTTTACGGAACAGATTCATCACAATATATGCTTTGCAACATATTTTTCTACGGATTTATAGTTCTGGGACTTATATGCGCCTTTATACTGTTCAGATTCAAGACCCCGAAAAAGCTGTATAAATCGCCCCTTGTTAATGTGGGCAGAGATTTTTCCTGGGCGCCTCATCCGTTCTCGGCAAAAATTTCAAATAAAACTCTTGCTGGAGCGTATATCGGCACGGGACCTATGATAATTGCAATTATAGCAGTTGCATACGAAACAATAATGGCTTTAATGCTATATTAAAAACTAAATAATTACGGCGCCACATTTGTGACGCTGTTTTTTTCTTCAAGAGGGTAAAATTTATTTTCTATGGGACTTTATATTTGACTTTAATATTTTACTATGCTATATTAAAATAAAGTTAATAAATGGAGTCTTTAATAATATTTCTCAGAGCAGGTGATTTTATGTATATTTTTGAGCTTCCCGAAAATTACAGACAGACTATGAGAATTGATTTGAAGCATGACAAGAAAAAAGCAATTTGGCTAAACACAGCTGCACTGTTTATTGAAATTATTTTGCTTGTTGTTGGATATGTTTTAGTGCCTGTTGACATATATAAGTTTTTTTCACAGGAGCTCTATATATCGCTGATAAAACTTTTTATATTATTGGCGTTAGTTGTGGTATATATGATGCTTCATGAAGCAGTTCACGGAATTTTTTTTAAGAAGTTTTCCGGTAAAAAGGTAAAATACGGTTTTACCGGTCTGTATGCTTATGCGAAAAGCGATGCTTTTTTTAATAAAAAAGAATATTTAATTATAGGACTTGCTCCTGTTGTATTTTTCGGAATACTTTGTCTTATATTAAATCTTATTTTAAGAGAGACGCTGTTCTGGTATATATATATTGTTCAGATTGCAAATTTGTCGGGAGCGACAGGAGATTTTTATGTGTCATTTATTCTGAGAAAAAAGCCGGATGATATTTTAATATATGATGAAGGCACAGCAATGAATGTTTTTGAAAAAATAAATTAATAACAGCGTCACATTTGTGACGCCGTTTTTATTTTAAATATTTATATACATGGCGTCTCTCAGCTCACCGTTATAGTCGGAAAGCTCCTGCCAGCAGAATATTCCTCCGAAGCCCTGTTCCTTTAAGTAGGAAACCTTTTCTTTTATTGCTTCCGGCGTGTCTATTGACATAACATCTCCGTCCAGCTGGGCGTAGCTCTGACCGTCCTTTTCAAAAATTTTTCCGTCGCCGTTTATTACTCTCTCTTTGATTATATCGTAGCCCATCCAGTTGTATTTCTCAATCCTGCTTCTGGCGTAAAAGGGCACGCCCAAAAGCAGTTTTTCCCTGTCAAAGCCGTTAGCCGCCCAGCCCTCCATGGCGCTTTTTGTAAGGGACATTTTGCTGTGGGATTCCTCGTCCATGTCGTAGGTCATTATTCCCGCATAGTCAAGAAGCTTGTTAAGCTGTGTGTTTTCAAGTCTGTTCCAGTGGTCGGAGCCCATTGCCGAGGTTAAAAGCTTGCCGCCGATTTCTTCCCTTATTGCCCGGCAAAGCAGTGTAAAATCACTGACGCAGTGGTCGCAGGCGCTGACATCCAGATGACGAAGCCCCGGAAACTCCCAGTCCAAATCAATTCCGTCAAGAGAATAACGGCTTATAAATTCGGCACATCTTAATGCGAATGCCTTTCTGTTTTCTTCATTTGAAGAAGCTTCACAGAAAAATCCTGCTCCTGCTCCTCCGATTGATATTAACATTTGGCAAGAAGCCTTTTGACGGGCGATTTCCTTTTGAATAAGGCGAAGTCCCTGCTCCGTGTCGCTTCCCACCTGAGGCAAATATAAATCGTTTTCCCTGTGCAGTGTGGAAAAGGCTATAAAAACATGAGTGATTTTGTTAAAATTGATTTTCTGCAAATCCTCCTGCTTTGCTTCCGCAGAGGGAATATAGCTTCCGCAGATATAATTGTTTTTCAAATTATCAGCTCCTAAAATAAGTTTATTCTATAATGGCATATAAAACCGAAAGAAGCAAGGCTTAATTTTTTTTGTTTGCTTTTTGCAGATGCTTTTTATAATCAACTCTTATTAAGGTTTTTTCTCCGATTTTTTTCGCTTTGCAGCCGTATGCCGTAAAGCCTGTAAAGCCAACATAGTTTATTGTTTTATCTTCGTTTACTGCCATTATCATCTCCATGGTTCTTTCCGTGGGCTTTTTGCCGTCGCCGAATAAAAAGCCTTGGTTCTCGGCGTCTTCCGCGAATTTTAATGCCGTTTCCGTGTCCTCAAGGTAAACATATAATTTGCATCCGGGTTTTAAACGCTTTGTGATTTCTGTTTTGTTCATTTTTTTTGTCTCCTTAAAATTTTTCCGTAAAGACGAAAAAAAAACGCCCATCGTCAGATAAGCGTTAATGTTTTTTCTGCCCATCGTTCAGCCTTTAGCACCTTGCAGAAGCAGGTTGCTGTGCAGTCGTCGGGGCTGTCCCTCGTGCACTCTTTATGGTGATGATATTATAACAGCTGAAATTCTTTTTGTCAATATAAAAAGGCTTCCGAAAGATGAAGGCTTTGAAGATGATATAAAAAACAAATTATTTATGAAATTCTTTCGATATAAAAAGGCTCCCGGAAATCCGAAAGTCTTACAAACGATATCGTAACCGAAAATTTT
>CALYBJ010000013.1 GCA_944412445.1 uncultured Clostridia bacterium | reverse complement strand
GGGAACATATCCACCGGAGCGGCTTTTTGTATTTCGTAGCCTTTTTCTTTAAGGATTTTACAGTCTCTTGCGAGGGTTGCCGGGTCGCAGGACACATATACAAGTCTTTTCGGGTTCATCTGGCTTATTGTTTCCAGCAAGTCCTCGGCGCAGCCCTTTCTGGGCGGGTCCACTATTATAACATCGGGCTTTATATTTCTTTCCTTTAAAATTTTTGCGGCTTCCGGAGCGTCTCCGCATATAAATTCGGCGTTTTCAATACCGTTTATCTCAGCGTTGATTTTTGCGTCCTCCACGGCTTCCGGGATTATTTCAACTCCTATTACCTTTTCGGCTTTTTCCGCCATGGAAAGCCCTATTGTGCCGGCTCCGCAGTATAAGTCAAGGAGAGTTTCCGTTTTGTCAAGGTCTGCGTATTCTGCGGCTTTTTTATATAAAACCTCAGCCTGTTCTCTGTTTACCTGATAAAAGGACAGGGGAGATATCCTTACCTTGATACCGCATAAAATATCTTCTATAAAGTCATTGCCCCATAAAGTTTTCGTTGCTTTTCCCAGAATCACATTGCTGTCGTTGGTGTTTTCGTTAAGGGCGATTGACATTATATTGTCCGTACATTTTAAAAGCTCTGAAATAAGCTCGTCCTTTTTAGGCAGACTGTGACCGTTTATTACGGGGCATACCATTATCTGATTTGTGCCGAAGGCTTTTCTTATGTAAATATGTCTTAAAAGCCCTTTATGTGTTTCCTCATTGTAAACGGTTATATTGTATTTTTTTATCCAGCTTTCAAAGACCTTTAATATTTTTGAAAATTCTTTCGGCTGCAAAAGACAGTCCTTGCAGTCTATAACTCTGTGGCTGTTTGCAGCGAAAAAGCCTGTATGTATTCCGTTTTTGTCCAGTCTTACGGGAAACTGGGCTTTATTTCTGTATCTGTTTGTATTCCCGGCGCCTGAAATCGGCTCCAAAGCTACTTCAAGATGACCGATTCTTAAAAAAGCGTCGTAAACTCTCTGTTCCTTCATTTTACATTCGGCTGCATAGTCAATATGACGGAAAGCGCAGCCGCCGCACTTTGAAAAAACGCCGCAGTCGGGAATAATTCTGTCCTTTGAGGCTTTTATAATATTTTTGATTTTGCCTATCGCGTAATTCTTTTTGGTCTTTATAATGTGACATTCTATAACATCGTTTACCGCCGTATTAGGAACAAAGACAGCAATGCCGTCATAATGACCGACTCCGCTGCCTTCTGCCGTAATACCTGTTACGGTAAGCTCAATATCCTGATTTTTACTAAGAGGGTAATTTTTCATAAGCTGTATATTTTCTTTCGGTTAAAAATAGGTTGTAATCATGTTTACAAGCATATAGCAAATAACGGGTATAAGGATATTCGCCAAGGAAACGCCGCCCCGCTGTCTTAAATACATATGATAGGACATACTGTCCACGGCAAACTGACGGCACATTCTTATATCCTTTACTGTTTTTCTCTTGTAGAAATAATTCCCGAGGAATCCGAAAACCACGCTTGTAAGAACGAACAGCGAAGCCACCATAACATAGGAGGTAACGGAAACGGGAGAAGCAACAAGCTCTCTTAAAAGAGAATAGTATGCGGACAAATCAGCGGAAGCGCCTTCCGTGAGCACAGACTGCATTTCATCGGTAAGGGCAACCACGGTCTGCTGATACTCCTCATAAACAGCCGGATTCTGAGTTTTATAAATATATGCGGGAATAGTTGCCGAAAACATATAAAACGAAAAGAAAATTGCGATAAGAGCTATTCCGGCGGCGGTGAGCTTTCTGTAAAAGCACCAGAATGCCGAGAAAATTCCTGCCGACCAGTTCCAGCTTATTTTTGATTTCTTTTCTTCCATGGAAAGAAATTTTCCTATATATTTAACGGAATCCTTTTGAACATATTCGGCGACTTCCGTTACAGGGATATCTTCTATTTTAGCGTCCTCGCCGTAAACTGTTCTCGCGTCGGCGGCGAAAACATTCTGATATGGCGAAAAATTATTGGGGTTGGGTCTGTCGCCGTAGCCGCCGAAGGGAGTGTTGAAGGGCTCGTTTTCCTGTATGGTTCTGCCGCTTCCCTTAAGCCTTTCGCCGCATCTTGTGCAAACCGGCTCAAAGGACTGGTTTTTCTCTCCGCATCTGGGGCATATTTTAAAGTCGCCGGCATTGTAACCTTGATAATCTCTGCCGCCGTCCGTGTGAGGGATATTCTGAGGCATCTGCCAGATAAAGCCCTCCTGATGCCTGTCCCTGTTGGCACAGCCGCCGTTTTTCGCAAAACATTCCCTGTGATGAGGTGTTCCGCAAATAGGACAAACAACTATATCGTCCGTATCGCTGAATTTTTTTGAGCAAACGGGACATTCAATTCCTGTGTAAGTCATGTTTTCACTTCCGTAAGTTAATATTTACAGTATACATAAAATTTCAGCCTATTGCAATATTTAAACCGTTTTTACTTTTGCCTGTAAATATAATTTTATTATATGACAATTAAAAATAAATTGAAATTTTTTCTTTTTTATGTATCAGGCATTTTTTAAAAGGACTGCCGCCTGTCTTCCCATAGAGTTGAAAATATATGAAACATCGCTTTTCTTATATTTTACATCTTTGCCCTCCAAAGGGTCGTTAAAGTAATAGTAATTATTGTCATAGCCTGTCAGAACCATGCAGTGCTCATGAACGGGATATAAAAAAGTCTGGGATTTATCGTATGACTGCCACTGATATATTTCCTCGATTTCCTCCATGTTCTGAGTGACCCAGACCGCTGCGGGAATGTCATTTGAAATATAAGTATGTATGATTTCCTCAAGAGTTTGTCCCGTAAGGTTTTTAGCGGTCATGCTTCCGCCGTCCAGGTATTTGTTTAAAGCCTTTACTATTACCGGAGCGAAGCAGCCCCAGCCGTTTTTTTCATCTTTCGGATCTCCTGCGTATTTTTCCATTGGGTTCGGACCGTATCTGCATCCCCATTTTATATAGATTTCTCCCTTGTCAAGGTATTTGTCAACAAAATCAACGGGGTCAACATTGTAATTGTAGTAATGCAGAAGCATTACTGCGGAAACAGCCTCGCAGCCGTTGGGAAGAACTCCCGCCTGAGAAATATAGGGCACATCAATGTTTTTGTAAATGGAGCTGAAATTGAAAGCCATAAAGCCCAGCACGGAATTTGCATACTCCGAAGCCTCATACAAGCCCTCATTATCTAAAATTTCCGTAATTTTTTCCAGCTGAATTCCGCTTAAATATCCGGTGTAAACCATTTCCTCCAGAACGGACATAAAAGAATCGCAGGCTGTTTCCATGCTGTAATCTTCCTCGGAAGAAAATGCTCCTATTTCGTCCAAAGCGAAAAACTCATCAAAATCAATTGTTCCTCCCTGATATCCCGAAGGAAAAATGCTGTCCGAAATCTGATTTTCCTCTTCGTCTTCGTCGCCGTAATCGTTCAAAAAGTAGTTGCTGTTAAGTCTTATGTTTTTTGAGAAATGATTTACTCTGGTAATTTTTATAAGGCTGTAGCCCATAAAGCACATAATACAGCCCATAACGGCGATAACTGCCGCAAAAATTCCGGCAAGCTGTTTTTTTGAAAGATTTATTTTTTTTCTTTTCTTTTCTTTTTCCATTTTCTCTGCCCCCCCGGGGAAACGCACACGGCGGCGAATTATATCCGCCGCCGAAATAATAAGCTTTATCCCAGCTTTGGGGTATCGACAAATTTTACGCTGCGGCGGCTGCTTCTGTCAGTTTCAAACACAATTACCTCGTTGCTTCCTTTTTTTAATACGGGAGCCGGTACATAAAGTGTTTTCTGAGGGCCTGCGTCGTTATAGTATCTGCCTAAATTAAAGCCGTTTATTATAACGATTCCTTTATGGAAGCCGTCAAGCTTTATAAAGGTGTCGCAGGGCTCCTCGTCAATCTGAAGATTTCCTTTAAGGAAAGAAGCAGTTTTTACGCCGCCTTCTGATTTTTCAAACTCCAGCGCCGAAAGATCGGTTAAGGGCAGGGGATACATATCCCAGCCGAAATGGTACTGCAATCCGAAACGGATTCCTCTGAGTCCTTTTCTGTCCATTATCTTGGGACCGTAGTTTACTCTGCCCATGTTTTCGCAGAGTATATCAAGCTGAGCCGTTTCTCCTTTTTTAAGAGGGATTCTTATTGTATCATTATGGCGTGTTCTCTCTATAAAGCCCTTGTACTCATGGTTTACAAATATAACCGCTCTGTCGTGTACGCTGTCGATATTTAATTCCCAGTCCTCTCTGGGGCCTTCCAGAACCGTTGAATAAAGAGTGAAGCCGTAATACTGGCCTATGTCCTCCATAAACTTGGGAGCGGCTGTGTGAACGGGCTTGGCAAGAAGCTTTGCGGCTTTGAAAATGTCGCATTTTTCCGTAAGCTCAACTTTTCCGTAGGCTTTTTTTTGGGAGTTCTTAACGGTAAGAGGCGGCAGCTCTTCTCCGTTGCTTTTTTCAATCATTTTCCTTACTTCAAAATAAGCGGGAGTAAGATCTCCTGCTTCGGAAAGAAGAGCGTTGTAGTCATAGCTTGTAACAGTTGGGTCGTAATGGTCGAAGTAGTTGGCTCCGTTCATAAAGCCGAAGTTTGTGCCGCCGTGGAACATATAGAAGTTAAGGGAAGCACCCCGGTCTATCATATCCTTAAACAGCCCTGCAAGCTCTTTCGGGTCTCTTACATGATGTATGTCGTACCAGTGGTCAAACCAGCCGCACCAGTATTCTCCGCACATTCTGGGCTGATTTGGTCTGAAATCGTCAAGAACCTTAAAGTTTTCGTCGGGTCTGGAGCCGAAGTTTGCAACGCAGGGATATTCGGGAAGAGTTCCTCCGTTCAGCATAAAATATGTAGCTCCGTCGGAGGTGTATAAAAGGCAGTCGATGCCGTTGTCGTGATAGATTTTCGCAATACGGCGCATATATTCATGGTCGTTGCCGTAGCTTCCGTATTCGTTTTCAATCTGCATCATGAAAATATTTCCGCCGTTTGTTGAAAGACGTGGCACAACAATTTTAAAAAGCTCCTTAAAATATCTTTCAACCTTGGAAATAAAGGTTTCGTCATTGCACCTTATGTCCATATCCTTATAGTTAAGAAGCCATGCAGGCAGTCCTCCGAATTCCCATTCGGCGCAGATATAGGGACCGGGTCTGAGTATTACATTAAGTCCCAGCTCCTTGGCGATATCAATGTAAGCCCCGATGTCAAGCATTCCGGAAAAATCAAAAACATTTTCTTCCGGCTCGTGAAGGTTCCAGCAGGTGTAGGTTTCAACGGTGTTAAAACCGCATTCCTTTAATTTTAAAAGCCTGTCGTACCAGTATTCTCTGGGGATTCTGAAATAGTGCATGGCGCCGGAGATTATTGTGAATTCTTCTCCGTCAAGATAAAATTTATCGTCTTTATATGTAAGTATGGGCATGATAATTCTCCTGTTCTTTATTTTTCAAGCAGCCAGTTTATGCAGCCTGTTACAGGCTCCGCCGCAAGCTTTATAAAATTAAGCTTTTTATCCGTATTTTTACTGCATTTTTCTTTTAAGAGATTTATGTAAATTTCGTTGGGCATTTTTACATTCATGGAGCCGGAGAGAACTACATTTACAGCGTCTTCCCTGAAATTCCGCATTTTAAGATGAGCGCATATAAGCTCCGAGCCTGCCTGAGCCATTCTTTCGGTAATTTCAAGAGCCGCTTCATCGCCTTTGTTTGCGCACTCAAAAAATGTGTCCGTAAGATATATGCAGTATTTTTCTTTTTCCTCATTTTCGATTTTCGGTATACAGCTTAAAAATTCCTCCGGCGAAGGCTTTATTCCTGCCTTTTCGCAGAAAACCTCCGTCATCATTGTTTTCCGTGCTTTAACGCATATATCCCTGTGAATCGCCGCGCATACCTCTGCGGCTATCCAGTAGCCGCTGCCGGTGTCTCCCGAAAGATAGCCGAAGCCGCCTATCTGGAGCATATTGCCGTCGGAATCTATCGAGTTGCAGCAGGTTCCCGTTCCGCAGTTGTAGCCGATTCCTTTTCCGTCCGGCGAGCCGGCTTTTGTGATTATAAAGCCGTCGTTGTATATTCTGAAATTTTTAATTCCTTTTTTTAAAAGGAGCTTTTCCGTTTCGTCGTGCTGGAACTGATGGTCAATGCCCGATAGCCCCATTAAAATGCCCTCTATATCGTCTGTTGTGAGGCCGTTTTCCGAAAGAAGCTCCTTTATTCCTCCGGCGATAATGTCCGTTGCCTCGTCAAAGGAGCCTATTAGCTTTTCGTGATTGCTTCCTCTTGTTTTTACCGTTGATAAAATGTTTTTGTTCTCATCAAAAAGGGCGTATGCGGTTTTCGTGCCGCCTCCGTCAACGCCTATATAGTAGCTCATGCTTTTTTCTCCTTGCTTAAGAAAATTATTCCCATATTTCATCGAGACTGTATTTGCTCCGCATGGGCTGTTCTCTGTTTATCCATTTTCCGTTTGTAAAATCGGGAAACGCCACGGCAGCGCCGCCCAGTGCCACGGATTTTTCCGAAAGAGGCGTTACAGCCATCCATGCCGCTGTGTCGTAAACGTCAATGGGCGGTTTTCCGTTAACAGCGGCGCTTTCCGCGAAAGCCGCCAGAATAAGATAATCCATTCCTCCGTGTCCGACTGTAACCGAGGTGGTTTTATCGCTTTTCCAAAGGGGATGCTCGTATTTTTTTCTGTAATGCTCGTTGAAGCTCTCCCATTTGTGCCGCTTTTTTGATATTCCCTCAAGATATATAACGCCGTCCGTGTCGTCGGGAGCTTCCTTGAAAATTCCCTTTGTGCCCTGAACGGTAAATTCTCTTGAATAGGGACGGGGCAGACAGCAGTCGTGATGCAGGGTGATTGTTTCCCCGTTAGCGCATTTTATAAAAGTCGACGTTACATCGCCGCAGTTCCAGTTGTATCCGTATAAATCATATTTTTCGCCTTTGTTGTCCTTTATCCATTGGTCAAGGCCTCTTGATTTGCTTGATATTGATGTCAGGGAGATGAACCTGTTGCCCCTGTTTATTCCGATAAGCTTGGAGAGAGGTCCTATTTCATGGGTGGGATAAAGCTCGCCGTTCCTGCTCATAAAGTTTTTAAGCCTGCCGTGCTTATTTTCCCTGCCCAAAACTATTTCATCCCTGAGATCGTGGCGGTAGCCTCCTTCAAGATGCACTATCTCTCCGAAAAGTCCCTGCTTTACCATATTTAAAACTGCCAGCTCTTTTCTGTCGTAGCAGCAGTTTTCAAGAAGCATACAAAACTTTCCCGTTTCCTCGCTTGTTTTTACAAGGTCGAAGCACTCTTCAAGGGAGCTTGCGCCGCCGGCTTCAAGGCCAGCATGACAGCCGGCTTTCATGGCGTCTATAGCGATGGGTATATGCGTTGTCCATGTTGTGGCAATGTAAACGGCGTCAAGATTTTCTTTTTGGAGCATTTCCTTATAGTCGGAGTAGCCCCGGACGGTTACTTTGCCCTTTTGCTTCTTTTCGGCTGACTTAACGCCTTTTGCAAGTCTTTCCTCAATAATATCGCAGACCGCCGGAACGGTTACGCCGGGAACCTCAAGAAGCAGCTCCGTCATGGACAGCCCTCTGCCACCCAGACCTATACAGCCTATTCTGCAAGTTTTTTCTTCCATGGAAAAACCTCCCTGTCAGCCGGATTTTACGGCTGATTTTTTTCTTTTTGTCTGTTTTATTTCCCCTGCCTTTGTAAGAGCAGCCTTTGAAACAAGGGGACCTGCAAGCTCATAAACAAGAGTGGCGCTTAAAATAACCGCTCTTACCTGTTCTCCGTACTGAGGGAGAATCGTTGTGACAAGCTGGCTCATGGCTATTGCTACGCCCTCCTGAGGAAGCAGTGTAAGGCCTAAATATTTAATCATGTTTTTGTTTTCTTTGACAATGGCGGAGCCTAAGGTTGCGCCGGCGTATTTGCCTGCGGCTCTTGCGAGAATGTAAGTAACTCCTATAACGCCTATCTGAGGAATAACGGAAAGATTCAAAGACGCTCCCGAAATTACGAAGAACAGCAGGAACAGGGGAGGTGTCCATCTGTCACAGCAGTCAAGCATTTTGTCGCTTTCCTTTGAAAAGTTCACCATAACGGCGCTGTTCATCATGCAGACCAGAAGAGAGGAAAGGTCGAATTTGTCCGCCAGTGCAACGCAGAGGAAAATGGAGCAGACAATAACCGCAATTCTGTTGGCTCTCGACTTGAACGCCTTTGTGCAGACAGTTACGCAGAAGCCCACAGCCGCTCCCAGAACAAGAGAAAGTCCGATTTCCCTTGCCGGGTCAAGGAACATTCCTGCAACGGAAAGAGAGGAGCCGTTGGCTATTACCGAGGCGATTGATGTAAGAATGGAAAAAAGCACTATGCAGATAGCGTCGTCCATGGCTACAACCGGGAGGAGCATCCTTGTAACGGGGCCGTCGGCGTTGTACTGTCTTGCCACAAGAAGAGTGGTAGCGGGAGCGGTTGCGGCGGCTATGGCGCCCAGGGACAGAGCCACGGGAGCGGGAAATCCGAAAATCAGAAGGGCTGCGATAACGAAAGCCGACGCTACGCAGGCTTCAAGGAAGGTGATAACGAGAACCTTGCTTCCGATTGCTTTTATGTTTGAAATTTTAAAGGAGCCGCCTATGGAAAAGGCGATAAAGCCCAGGGCTGTATTTGTAATGACCTCCGTCTGAAGGACAGCGTCCTCAGGGAAAATATTAAGCACATAAGGACCTATAATAAGGCCGGCGATAATATAACCGGTAACATTGGGCAGGTTGAATTTTTTAACTATGCGGTTAAATACAAGCCCTATCGCCATGGCTATTCCTAAGTACAATAAAACATCCATTTTAATTTCTTAAACCTTCCACGCTTGAAATGGGAACGGTAAAGATAATACCCGTATTGGGCTTTTCGATACCGCCTACCTGTTTGTCAATAAGCTTTTTTGCTTTGTCAATCTGTTCGTCCTTTAAAACTGCGAACATCATTTTGGATTCCTGCTTTACCTGATTGAGGATATATCTGAGGCCTCCGAAAAGAGGCGGCGGCTCCACATTCGACTTGTCTATAACGTTAAGAGCGCCTTCGCAGTCGATTACGGTAGGATCGCCGAGACCTGCCCCTACCATATCCGATACAATCTGAGGCATACATTCGGTTTTTGTTAAAATCAAAACAAGAAGCTGCATAAGATTACCTTCTTTTTAACATATTTGCAGTTATTAATTATACAGTATTAATTATAAGTCTTCAACATTTTTTTTAAAAATTTTGATTATGTTTGCTTTATTTTCTTTTAAGAAAAAAGACGCAGAAAAACTGCGCCTTAATTGTATTATTATTTTTGAGAAACGGTTTCCGGCTGTTCCGAGTCTTCAGCCTGTACGCCTCTTCTGGCCCGCAGCTCCTTTTCTATAAACGCCTTTTGTTCCTTATCGTCGTTTACGAAGGATATTACGATTATGTAAAGAACGGCGCCTATAACCGGCCATAAAATAAACAGCGGCCACTGAGCCTTGTTGAATTTTTCGCCCTGTTCTCTTACATCAAGGGCGTTGTTGTAGCCGATAAACTTCATTATGTAGCCTTTTACTATGGATTTTGAAGCGTCGCTGAGCTTTGAAATAAGATTCTGCACGGAAAAGGATATGCCCTCCGTACGCTGTCCCGTTTTCCATTCCACATAGTCAATGGAGTCGCTTGTAAGTGATCTGTGGGCAATGTCCTTAAGGTTTATAAGAATCTGGGCTATTGCCATAAGCACCGTAACGGATATGATTCCGAAAGAAGATTTAAAGCCTAAAAAGTATGAAATAACTCGGCACACGATATTGATTGCTTCAGATGTTATAAGCATTTTTTTCATGCCGCCTATTCTGTCTATAATCGGCAGGGCAAAGGGCATGGCTATAGCTCCCGGTATGCCGTAAACGGTGCTGTAAACAAGCTGGGAGGTTTCTCCGTCAAGAGTCAGTCCGCCGATTTTAAAGGAAACGGAGCTTTTAAAGAAATACTGCCAGTCGATTCCGGCGAAAATCATACCTAAAAAGCGGGCGAGAGAAATAAGAAGAAGAACCTTGTTGTGTCTTAAAACTGTAATGGTTTTAAAGAAATTTTCGCTGGAGTTTTCCGTAACAACCTGTTCCTTCATCTTGTAGGCGTCCATGGAGATAAGCTCGCCTCCAAGGCAGTAAATAAGAGCGCCGATTAAGATAACGACAGTTTCGGAAAGTCCTGACGCGTCTCTGAAGGACTGGCTGTCAATAAGCTGAAAGGCGCCTACTACGGCGGCTCCTGCGCCGGCTCCTATTGATACCCACTGGGCTACTCTTGAGCGCTCGTGGGAATGTGGCGAGGACAGAGGTATCATGCCCCAGAGAGCCACGTCCTGAACCGAGTAAAGCACGTCCCAGAGAAGATACGCCGCAACCATAATGATAATGGTGGGAGTTTCCGCCAGACGGAAGTCAATGAACAGCAAAACAGCCAGAATACCTATAAACGGAGGCAGCTTCAAAAGAAAAGGTCTTAATTTTTCTCCCGACTTGCATCTTCGGCTGTCAATGGCCGCGCCTACGATAGGGTCGTTTACGGCGTCCCAGATTCGGCTGAAGCCCTGAATGTAGCCTACCTTAACAGGGTCGATTTTAAGAATTGTGGTGCAGAAGTAAAACCACCAGGAGTTCTGAAAGTTGTACGCCATGTTCTGACCGGCAAGGCCTGTGGCGTAGGCAAGGAGATTTCTGTTTGGAACATATCCTTCCTTTGCTTCCTTTGAGAAAAAATAAGCTAAGGGATTTTTCAAAGTAATTCCTCCCGAAAACTTGATGAAATAATTATATAACAACTGCATTAAAATATCAACATAATTTTATAAATTTTATTGATATTGTTTAATAGTACGGACGGTAAAATTAAATTTTGCTTATGCTGTTCTTTATATAGGTTTAAATGTTAAAATTTTTTTGAATTTCTTGAATTGAACAGAAAATTATGGTAAAATACTCGGAAAAAGAGGTGACGGCCTATGACGGAAAAATCGAATAACAGTCATTTCGGACATAGGCAGAGACTGCGGAGCAGGTTTTTAAAGGCAGGAAATCTTGACGGCTTTCCTGAGCATAACGTTCTTGAGCTTCTGCTGTTTTATTCCATTCCCAGAGCCGATACAAACGAGCTTGCCCACAGGCTGATAGACAAATTCGGTTCATTAAAGGGTGTTTTTGACGCTCCCTATGACGCGCTGCTTACGGTAGAAGGAGTAGGTGAAAAGACGGCGTCTCTTTTAAAGCTTGTACCGTCTCTTACAAGAACATATCTTGAGGAGGACGCGTCAAAAATCAAATATATCACCTCCACTCAGGAGGCGGTAAACTATTTAAGACCCAAGTTTGTAGGGCTTAAAAACGAGGTTGTAATGCTTGTATGCTTAAGCAACAGCTGCCGTGTTCTGAAATGCTCGGAAATCAGCAGCGGCGGAATAACCTTTGCGGAAATAGATATAAGAAAAATCATGAGCGAGCTTTTAAACTGTCATGCTACGGGAGCTATTTTAGCCCATAATCATCCCAGCGGATTATGCGTGCCCTCAAGAGCGGACCATGAGGTAACTTATAATATTTCAGGAGTAATGAGCTCCATGAATGTCACTCTTTTAAACCATTTGATTATATGCGGCAGCGAATATTTTTCGTTTTTGGACAATCCTAAATTTTCGGATTGTTTTTCATTGTCCCCGACGGGGCACGCTTATTTGAAAGAGGAAAGAGAAAAAAAAAGAGAAAGGTGAATAGATTGACTGGACTTATTGATGTAGGCGGCGGAATGAGAGATGTATACGGCACCGGAGTTTTGGACTGTTTTATTGACAATAACATAAGCTTTGATTTGTGCATAGGCGTTTCTGCGGGAAGTGCAAATATAGCTTCGTTTCTTGCGGGGCAGAGAGGAAGAAATTACAGGTTTTACACCGAATACGCAATGCGCAAGGAATATATGGGCATTGAGGAGCTGATAAAAAACGGCTCTTATATAAACCTTGATTATATATATTCAACTCTTACAAACTCCGACGGAGAAGACCCTATTGACTTTGACGCCCTTATGGCGTCTCCCGCGAAATTCCTGTTTGTAACTACTAAGGCGGACACGGGCGAGGCTGTATTTTTCAGCAAAAATGATATGGTAAAGGACGATTTCTGGTTTTTTAAGGCCTCCTGCGCGGTGCCTATCGCCTGCAAGCCTTACGCGCATAACGGAAAAGAATACTTCGACGGCGGAGTAGCGGATCCGATACCCATTGAAAAAGCTTTTGAACTGGGCTGCGACAAAGTGGTAGTAATAATTCCCAGACCCATTGAAGAAAAAAAGCACGAGCATATTACTCTTATGAAGCCCTTTTTGAAGCACTATCCGGCAATGCTTCAAAAAATTGAGGAAAGACCGGAAATATACAACGGAAAGCTTGAAAAATTAAGACATTATCAGGAAGAGGGTAAGGTTATACTTATCTCTCCCGACAGCGACAAGGGCCTGAATATGGTGTCGAAAAACGCCGAAAGACTTGACGCCTACTATAAAAAAGGCTACAGCGACGCCATGACGGCAGTTGATAAAATCAGGGAAGCAAGCAGAATATAAATTGCAGAAAAATAAGACCGGAGAATTCCGGTCTTCAGCGTGTAGAAAAAGTCAGCTTATAAATTTCTGCACGCTGGCAGACTGCGAGAAATGAGGCTGAATTAAGGCTTTGGCGATTTGAGCCGTACAAAGGTACTGCCGGGGCGCCAAAGCCTTAAAGTCCCGGAAATCCTTAATTTAAAGGATTTCCGCTTTTTGTTCTTTTCAATTATTAAAATAAATTAAAGTGTTCTCTCGTCTGTTTTTTCTCGGACGGTTCAGACCATTTTATCGACAGTCTGCACACCGGAAATTCCGGTCTTGATATTTTGTTATTCCAGAACAGGATTTACATATCTTGTTCTGTTTTTTGTTTTTGAGCCGTACTGAATTGCGGAAACGGGACATCTGCTTATACAGGCGGCGCAGTGAGCGCATTTGCTTTTTGTCCAGACAGGCTTTCCGTTTGTTATTTTTACGGCGGCTACGGGACATACCTTTTCGCAAAGCCCGCAGGAAATACAGTTCTCATCACTGTAAAATTTTTTTGTACCACGCATAAGATTATAAAAGCGGTACATTACGCCGTTGGCGGCTTTTCCGAAAATACCGCTGTTGTAACCGCCTTTTTTCAAGGCGTTAATATCTTCGGAAATATTTATTATTTCCGCTTTTGCGGTGTTTAATGCTTCGGGAGCTTCTTCCTTTGACATGGGATTGTAAAGCATTACATAATTGTCGGGCATTTTAAGGGAGCACATATAGTCGCAGGTTAAATTTATTTCACTTAACAGCCTTCTGGCCATGACATCTGCTCCGGCAGCGGACGCTCCGCAGGTTATAACGCAGAAAACATAGCAGTCGTCGGCGATAATATTAACATTTTTGATAAAGTCCGCAACTACCGAGGGCACACCGCTGTAATAAACGGGAAAAACAAATCCGATTTTTTCATTATGCTGAATCCGGAAGCTTAATTTTCTTGATTTCAGAGCCTGAGCCATATCCGTAATGCTTTCGCCTGAGGCGTCAGCTATCTGCCGGGCGGCGTCAAGAGAATTGCCGGTGCCTGAAAAATAAAAGATCATTTTTACACTTCTCTCCTATATTTAAAACATATATTGTTATTTATTTTATCATATAATATGTGATTTTTCAAGAAATTATATACAATTCTCACTAAAAATATTGAAAACATATAAAGCAAGTTTATTGTATTTGATATTGAATTAGTTAAAAAAAAGACTATAATTGTTAATAAAGAATAAAAGAAAATCAAGTCGGTTTTTTGGGACATCGTTTTTTAGGATTGAAATCTTTTTGATTTTGTCAAAAGGTTTTCAATTTTTATTTATATAAAAATAAAGTTCTGTAACTGAAAATAATAAATGAAAGGGTGGCGATGACTGTGGAAAACATGCTGAGAGATGTGCTTGCGGCTGAGAGAAAGGCGAATGAATTTGTTCATGAAGCCGAAAAATACAGGGCGGAAGCCGCAGCTGAGGCAGAGGAGCTCAGGAAGAAGATCATAAGCGAAAAAATGAAGGAAGCCGAGGCTCAGGTTCAGCGTATAAAAGCAGGTCACGCAGAGGCTATCAGCAACTCTTTTAAGACTGCTGACGACAGCGGCAAAAAAACCATCGGGAGGCTTTTGGATACGGAAAAGGAAAAGGCTTCGGAGTGGACGCAGGAAATTTACTCAAGGGTATTAAGTGATAAGCAATGAAACTTCCCGATTATAAAGGCAATGCGGTATACGCAAAGGTAAGATGTATTTACGGAAGAAGGCTTACCAACCGTAACTACAACGATCTTCTGGGACTGCATTCCGTAAACGAGGTTGCCGAATACCTAAAAACAAAAACAGCGTATTCGGAAATATTTGACGGAATCTCATCAACATCTGCTCTTCAGAGAGGACAGCTTGAAAATCTTCTGTTCAACAAAATGTATAATGAGCTTGAAGCCATAAGCCGTTTCCAGCGGGCGGCAGGCAACGGCCTTTACGAGTATTTTATTATGAAGTACGACATTGTACAGCTGATTAAGGTTTTAAGCAGCCTGCGGACGAAAAGCGACAGCTATATATTTTCATTTCCTGTTTTTTATAATGAAAGGTCAAAGCTTGATCTTTACGAGGTTGCTAAAACGAAAAGCGAAGAGGAGCTTTTAAGCGTTACGAAAAACACCGTATATTATCCTGTTTTAAAAAGCGCCGTATCAAAATACAAGCTTACGGGAAATCTTACGGCAGTGCAGATTGAGTTTAAGCATTTTCTTGACGAGCAGCTTGCCCTTATCCTTTTCGGCAAAAAGAAAAAGATTCCTAAAAAAGACGATTTCGCAGCTTTATATAAAACATTCAACGATGTAAACACATTTAAAAATCTTCATCGTATAATGAGGTTTTCGGTATCGCCGGTGGTGGCTCAGGGAGCTGTCAGACCTGTGTTTACTGCTCTTTCCGAAAAACAGCGCAGAGAACTGCGGGCTTCGGGAAGCGCTTCCCAGGTGGAGGCCTTTGTTGAAAACTCCTGCTACAGGGACATTATCAAAAAAGGCACTAAATCTGATTTTTCAGCCTGCGCCGACGAATATCTTTTCAAAATCTTCAAAAACGCCGTTTCACATTCCTCAAATCCTGATATCGTAATGTTTTCTTATGTGTATCTGGCTGAAAACGAAATCAAAAACATAATTCATATTATCGAAGGCATCAGATACGGACTTACTCCCGTTGAGATAACTCCGCTGCTCTGCGGTGTCTCCGTTAATAAGTAAGGCGGTGATATATTTTGGCAATAGAAAAAATGATGTTTGTGCGAGCCGACGGTTCTGCCGACAAGCTTAACGCTTTTATTTTAAAGACGCTTTCCGTTGATTACTATCACCCCGAAAGCGCTCCCGAATATCTTTCCCATAACGACGGCTATTCGGCTTTTACGGAAGCGTGTCCCTTCGATCAGGCAATTCGTCATATCGAGGACATTTCACAGCAGGCTGACGTAAGTCTGAACCAAGGCGTTTCAAATGTTCTGGGAACGGGAAAAGCTCTTGAAAGGTCTTATCTGGATAAGCTTACAAAATATGTTTCCGAAAGCGATTTTGACGCAAGCGATATAAACTCATTCCTTTCGGGACTTCAGTCTCAGATAGATTTGTACGGAAAAAGATACAGCGATCTTAAAGAAAGAGAGAAATACTTAAAGGACAGAATACAGAATTTAAGCCATTTTTCAACTCTTGAGGTAGACCTTAACGAAATGCTCAGCACAAAGTATATCGACATTCATTTCGGAAGTATGCCCAAGGATTCCATGGTAAACCTTTATCTTTACAACAGCGAGAACAAGTTTATTTTCAATACCTATTCCTCTGACGAAAAATATTTCTGGGGCGTTTACTGCGCGCCGAAAAAGTATGCCGAGGAAGCGGCGAAAATAATGAACGCCGTATATTTTGAGGAGCTTACCCTTGACCCCGGAGAGGGAAGCATTTCCGACATAATAGAAAGCTGTAAGGGAGAGCTCAGCAAGGTAACGGCGGAGCAGAACAAAATAAGAGAGTTCTGGGAAAAGAACAGCGACGAGCTTATAGGGGACTATTCGATACTTCTTGACCTTCAGAAGCTCTGGAGCCTGAGAAAATATGCGGCAAAGAAAAACGAAAGCTTCTGCTGCATAGGCTGGATTCCGAAAAACAGAAAGAAAGACGCCAAAAAGCTGTTTAACTCCGTAGGGGAAATAGAGTTTACAATAAAGGATCCCAAGGCTTCAATAACGGCAACAAGCATTGCGGAGTCAAGTCCCTTTGAAACATCCATAAGAGATATCGAGCACCTGGCTCACCATGTAAATTACGACTTGTCTGCGGATCATCTTCATAACTGTCTGGGCAATGACAGACCTCTTACCGAAGAGTATATGGATAAGTTTACGAGATATTTGGGCAGCGCCGACATTAACTCAAAGGAAGCAAGCCTTTCCGGAATAAACGGAGAAATACATACCCAGAGCCTTAACAGGCTTGCCTTAAAGAGAAGGGAAAAGTATTTAAGGCGAAAGCTTAAAAGGCTTGCCCATTTTACGGCTATTGATTTTGATATAAAGGAAATCGTAAATGTAAAATATACCTGCGTCCATTTCGGAAGAGTCCCCAAAGAATTTGAGGAGCAGATAAAGGAAAAGGCTGAAAAGGAAAATTTCATTTTCAACGTATATTCCTCCGATGAGAAAAACAGCTGGTGTTCCTATCTTGTGCTTAAAAAGGACAACGCAGCGGCGGAAAATTATTTTTCCACTGTTTACTTTAAGGAGTACAAGGTTGACGATACGGAAGGCACGGTAAAAGAGATTATTGAAAGGTGCGAAAAGGAGCTTCGGGAAATAGAGGAGCAGAAAAAGGTTATAGCCGATTTCTGGAATCAGCATCAGGAACAGCTTGTAGACTGCTACTCAATTCTTCAGGACCTTCAGAGACTCTGGCACGAGAGAAAAAATATAGTTTCCAAAAACGGAAAACATATTTATACAGGTCAGGCGTCAAAAAAGAGAAAAAGAAAAATTATCGCTCTTTACGATGCGGTAGGCGGCTTCGAGAATGTAGACGAGGAATCCTTCGCAAAGAATACCGGCAAGCCGAGGCTTGTTCCTCCTACAAAGCTCAGAAATCCGAGACTGTTCAGACCTTACGAGTATTACGTTCAGATGTACGGAATGCCCAATTACGGCTCAATAGATATTACCTCTTTCGTAGCCATAACATATACGGTTTTATTCGGAATAATGTTCGGAGATTTGGGACAGGGCTTCGTGCTGTTTTTAGGCGGCATACTTGCCTGGAAGCTTAAAAAGATGGACTTGGGAAAAATACTTGTTCCCTGCGGAATATCTTCAATGTTCTTCGGACTTATATTCGGCTCCTTCTTTGGCTTCGAGGAATTTCTCGACCCGCTGTATAAAGCGGTGGGAATGTCGGGAAAGCCTCTTTCGGTAATGGACAGCATCAATACCATTCTGCTTTTCGCCATAGGAATAGGAATAGCCCTTGTAGCGGTTTCAATCTGTATAAACATCTATTCCAACATTAAGGCGAAACAGATAGGAGCGGCTCTTTTCGACAACAACGGAGCTGCGGGGCTGGCGCTTTACCTTTGCGGTGTAAGCCTTGCAGTTAAGTTTATGTCGGGACCCGACCTTATTCCCGGAACGGTATGCGCTGTGGTAATGCCCGTATGTGCGGTTATTCTGTTCTTAAAGGAAATTCTCATAGGCATTGTCGATAAGCATGAAAACTGGAAGCCTCAGAGCATTTCCGATTTCATAATGCAGAATATATTCGAAATGCTTGAATATGTTTTGTCTTACTTCAGCAATACGGTTTCCTTCCTTCGAGTAGGCGCATTCGTACTTGTTCACGCAGGCATGATGATGGTTGTCTTCTCTCTGGCAGGAGAAAGCGAAAACATTTTCGTAATAATTTTAGGAAACATCCTTGTAATCTGCCTTGAGGGACTTCTGACGGGAATCCAGGCTCTTAGACTTGAGTTCTACGAAATGTTCAGCAGATGCTTTGAGGGAAGCGGAAAGCCCTTTGTTTCCTTAAAGTCAATTCTCGAAGAGAAAAATAATTAATAAAAAAGCAGTGCGCTTTAAAAATAAAATCATTCCTTTATGGAGGTAACAAAAATGTCCACATTAATTTATGCAATTATCATTATCGTTCCGTCAATCGCTTTAGGCTTTATGGCTTATTCGGCATTCAAGAGCCATCTCAACGGCGTAGGAGCAAAGAAAATCATGAAAAAGAATCTTTTAAGCTTTGTAACCGTTCTTATGATTACGGCAGCGCTTATGTTCACCGTATCGGCAGCGGAAGCAAACGCGGCGGACGCTCAGACAAACGACACGGCGGCAGTTCAGGAAGCTGAGGAAACAGAGGAAGCGGCATCCGACAATTCAAAGGGTCTTGGACTTCTTGCGGCAGGTCTTGTAACAGGTCTTGCAGGCATAGGCGGCGGTATTGCTGTTGCGGCAGGCGCTCCTGCGGCAATTGCGGCAACAAGCGAAGATCCCAAATCCTTCGGTAAATCCCTTATTTTCGTTGCCTTGGGCGAGTCAATAGCTCTTTACGGCGTTGTTATTTCAATCCTTATTCTTAATAAGGTTTAATTTTCACGAGAGTGATACTATGAAATTTTATCTTATAACCGATAACAGCGACGCAGTTACAGGAATGCGTCTTGCGGGAATCGAGTCCTCTCTGGTAAACACCGGAGAAGAGTGTTCGGCGGCGCTTCAGGAAGCCGTTAAAAATCCGGAAACGGGAATTATTCTTATAACACAGGGACTTTATGAAAGGTGTCCTCAGGTTATCGACGAAATGAAGAAAGCCGTAACGATACCGCTTATTACGGAAATACCTGACTACGGCGTTGAATTTGAAAGCGACGCTATTACAAGATACGTAATCGACGCCATAGGAATAGCGTAAGCGAGGTGAAATGAATTGGCTGCAGTGGAAGATATGAAATGCGAGGCGTTTTTCAAGGCGATAAACGAGGCCTCCGAGGAGAGAAAAGCCGCCATTTTGGCGGAGGTAGAAAGCTATAAGGCAAAGCAGCTGAAAAAGGCTGAGGCTGAGGCTGAAAAGAAGTATAACGAATATATTGCGGAAGCCACCGGCAGGATAGCTTTAAGTGACGGCGTTGAAACGGAGAAGCACAGCGCTGAAATAAAAAAAGAGATTGCCTCGGTAAGAAAAGAAATCGAAAACAGAGTTTTTTCTGCCGTAAAGGAAAAGCTTAAAGCTTTTTGCGAAACTCCGGAGTACAGGGAGCTTCTTGTTAACAGTGCGGAAAAAATGGCAAAGCTTTGCGGCGGCGCCGGTTTGACAATATTTATAAGGGAAAAAGACCTTAAATATGCGGACGCATTGAAAAGTGTTTCGCCGGGGATTACCGTAAGCACGGACAATTCTATCGAGATAGGCGGAATATACGGTATTTGCGCCGAAAAACGCATAAAGCTCAACGATCTTCTGGAAACAAGACTCAGTTCTCAGAAAAGTTGGTTTTATGAAAATTCAGGATTAACATTATAAGGCTTCGAGGTGATATAATGTCACAGACCAATTACATATACGGCATCAACGGTCCCGTTGTTACCATCAAGGGCAAAACGGATCTTAAGATGATGGAAATGGTATACGTAGGCAGGGATTCTCTTGTAGGCGAGGTTATCAGAATCAACAACGACTGCACCACAATTCAGGTTTACGAGGACACCGTGGGACTTCATCCCGGCGAGGAAGTCATTTCCACATCGTATCCCATGTCCGTTACTCTGGGACCGGGACTTCTGGGAAACATTTACGACGGTATACAGAAGCCTCTTACAGCGATTGCCGAAGAAGCGGGAGTATTCCTTACAAAGGGCGTAAGCACTCCGGCTATTGAGATTAACAGGGAATGGGACACTGAAATACTGATAAAACAGGGAGATACGGTTACCGGGGGACAGATATTCGCCCTCTGCGACGAAACTCCCATAATAAAGCATAAGGCGCTTGTGCCTCCCGACTGCTCCGGCGAAGTTATTTTTGCCGCTGAAAAGGGAAAATATAAAGTAAACGACTGTATTGCTAAGATAAAAACGGAAAACGGAAGCGTAAGAGAGCTTTCTCTGTGCCAGAAATGGCCCATAAGAACGCCTAGACCTGCAAAGGACAGACTTCCCATAACAAAGCCCCTTATTACGGGTCAGAGAGTAATCGACACCATGTTCCCCATAGCCAAAGGCGGAGCGGCGGCGATACCGGGAGGCTTCGGAACGGGAAAAACCGTTACACAGCATCAGCTTGCCAAGTTTGCCGACGCAGATATAATAGTATATGTAGGCTGCGGAGAAAGAGGAAACGAAATGACTCAGGCTCTTAACGAGTTTTCTGAGCTTAAAGACCCTTCAACGGGAAGACCTCTTCTTGAAAGAACAATACTTATCGCAAATACTTCAAATATGCCCGTTGCCGCCCGTGAAGCGTCTATTTATACGGGAATCACTCTTGCCGAGTATTACAGGGACATGGGCTACAATACGGCTCTTATGGCTGACTCAACCTCCCGCTGGGCGGAGGCTTTAAGAGAAATATCGGGACGACTTGAGGAAATGCCTGCTGATGAAGGCTATCCTGCATATCTGCCTTCAAGGCTTTCCGAATTCTATGAGAGAGCGGGATATTTTGAAACCCTGTGCGGACAGAAAGGCTCCATAACGCTTATAGGCGCCGTATCGCCTCAGGGCGCGGACTTTTCGGAGCCGGTAACCCAGAACACAAAGCGTTTTACAAGATGCTTCTGGGCACTGGATAAATCTCTTGCCTACGCAAGACATTATCCTGCCATAAACTGGAACGACAGCTACAGCGAATATATATCTCTTCTTGAGCCCTGGTACAGGGAAAATGTAAGCCCGGATTTTCTTAAATACAGAAACGAAATCGCCGGAATACTTGCGGAAGAGACAAAGCTTATGGAGATAGTAAAGCTTATCGGCTCGGAGATACTGCCCGACGACCAGAAGCTAACCCTTGAAATCGCCAGAGTTATACGTATAGGCTTCCTTCAGCAGAATGCGATGCACGAAACGGATACCTATACTCCCATTATAAAGCATTTCAGAATGATGGAAGTAATACTTTATCTTAACAAGACGGCGAAGAAAGCCGTTGCGAAGCAGATACCTATTTCAAAAATTCTCGCCACGGGAATATTTGATAAGCTTGTAAAGATGAAGTACGACATTCCCAACGACAAGCCGGAGTTATTTGACGGATACATAGACGAAATAACAAAGGTTTTTGAAAATTTGACTTAATGAAAGGGTGATCCCATGATCACGGAACATATAGGTCTTGATGAGATAAGCGGCTCACTTGTTGTTCTTGACGATGTAGAGGACGCTTTTTACGAGGAAATGGTACAGCTTCAGCTTGAGGACGGAAGCGTAAGAGACGGCAGAATCGTTATGATTGAGGGCAAAAAAGCCGTTGTTCAGGTATTTGAGGGAACAAAAAACATCTCCATGTCAAATACGAGAACGGTTTTAAAGGGCAAGCCCATGGAGCTTTCTCTTTCTCCTGAAATCATAGGAAGAGTTTTTGACGGACTTGGCAGACCCAAGGACGGTCTGGGCGAGGTTTATCCCGTTTGCAGAAAGGATATAAACGGAACGGCAATAAATCCCGTATCCAGAGTTTATCCAAAAAACTATATAAGAACGGGTATTTCCTCTATCGACGCTCTCGCAACTCTTATAAGAGGACAGAAGCTTCCTATTTTCTCCGGTTCGGGCATGAAGCACAACGAGCTTGCTGTTCAGATAGTAAAGCAGGCGTCCGTTGCCGACAACGAGGAATTCGCCATAGTTTTTGCGGCGATGGGCGTTAAAAACGACGTAGCCGACTACTTCAGGCGCTCCTTTGAGGAAGCAAATGTTATGAACAGGGTTACCATGTTCCTTAACTTGTCAAACGACCCCATTATCGAAAGAATAATAACTCCCAGATGCGCTCTTACTGCCGCGGAGTATCTTGCCTTTGAATGTAATATGAATATCCTTGTAATTCTTACGGATATGACATCTTACTGCGAGGCTCTCCGAGAGTTCAGCTCGTCAAAGGGAGAAATCCCCGGAAGAAAAGGCTTCCCGGGATACCTTTACTCCGACCTTGCGTCAATATACGAAAGAGCCGGAATCGTTCACGGCTCAAAGGGCTCCGTAACCCAGATACCTATTCTTACAATGCCCAACGACGATATTACCCATCCTATTCCCGACCTTACGGGCTTTATTACGGAAGGTCAGATAGTTCTTGACAGAACACTTGAAACAACGGGAATATATCCTTCCGTAAGCATACTGCTTTCACTGTCAAGACTTATGAAGGACGGTATCGGCAAGGGCTTTACAAGAGACGACCATAAGGCGCTGTCAGATCAGCTTTTCGCTTCTTACGCTCTTGTTCAGGACGCCCGTTCTCTTGCTTCGGTTATAGGCGAGGACGAGCTTTCCGACAACGACAAGACCCTTTTAAAATTCGGAAAGGAATTTGAAAATAAATTCCTTAATCAGGGTGAAAACGAAAACAGAACCATTGACAGGACACTTGATTTAGGCTGGGAGCTTTTGTCCATGCTGCCCAGAAACTCTCTTGACCGAGTAAGCGACGATATTCTTGACAAGCATTATAAAGGCGGCGGCAGCTGATTTGCCTTTGAAAATAAAATTTAATTGTTTCGGTGAGTAAATAATGGCTCAGAATGTATTTCCTACAAAGAACAATTTAATAAATACAAAAAAATCCCTGAAGCTTGCAAAGGTAGGCTACGACCTTATGGACAGGAAAAGAAGTATTCTTGTCCGTGAGGTAATGTCTCTTATGGACGACGCCAAAAGCGTTCAGGCTCAGATAGGTGACTGCTACAAGGAGGCTTACGCCGCTTTAAGCAGAGCTGTAATCGAAATGGGCGACTGCACCGAGGCGGCTCAGTGCATTCCCATAGACGATTCCGTGGAAATATCCTCAAGAAGCGTAATGGGCGTTGAAATTCCCACCGTTACGGTAAAGCCTACGGAATTGAAGCTTTATTATGCCTTTTCAAACACTTCGGAATCAATAGATATTGCATATCAGAAGTTTAACGATGTAAAACAGCTTACGGCTAAGCTTGCTGAAATTGAAAGCTCCGTCTGCCGTCTTGCGGACGCCATCAAAAAGACGAGGAAGCGCTCCAACGCCCTGGGCAACATAATGATTCCTAAGTTTGAGGGCACGATTAAGTTTATTACAAACGCTCTGGAAGAAAAAGAGCGTGAGGATTTCTCAAGACTCAAGGTAATAAAGACTACGAAAAAAGAAAAATAATCTGTTGGAAAGATGCTATATGATGCTTACTTACAGTATTGATAAAAAATCGGGCGAGCCGGTTTATCAGTATCTTTACAAAATGATAAAAAAGGACATAGCCGACGGGAAAATTCCTGCCGGCTCAAAATTACCCTCAAAAAGAGCCTTGGCGGAGCATCTGGGCATAAGCGTAATAACCGTTGAATCCGCATACAGGCTTTTGTCCGACGAGGGTTATACAGCGTCAAAGGAGAGAAGCGGCTTTTATGTTCTGGGACTGGAGCCTATGACCTCTTTTTCAGCCGGCAGGGATTTTTATAAAAAGCCCGGGGAAAAGCTTGCTGACGAGCCGGATATGAATATAAAAATAGATTTCCCCTTTTCTTCGTATTCAAAAATTATGAGAAGCGTTATATCCGTGTACGGAGAAAAGCTGCTTTTAAAGCCTCCTCACAACGGCTGCGAAATTTTAAGAAAGGCTGTTTCCGACTATCTTTTAAGATACCGGGGAATGGAGGCGCCTCCTGACAGAATAGTTATAGGCTCCGGCGCCGAGTACCTTTACGGAATGATAGTTCAGCTGCTGGGCAGGGATATTGTGTACGCCGTGGAGGACCCCTCCTATGAAAAAATAAAAAAGGTTTACAATGCCTGCGGAGCTGAGTACGAATCCCTGAAGCTGGACGAAAGGGGAATTTCGGCGGAAAGTCTTGAAAATACAAAAGCTAAAGTTCTCCATGTAACTCCCTTTAAAAGCTATCCTACCGGCATTACCGTTTCGGCTTCAAAAAGATTTGAGTATTTAAAGTGGGCGGAGAAAAACGGCGGCTTTATAATCGAGGACGATTTCGCCTCGGAATTTTCCGTAAACTCAAAGCCCGTGGAAACAATATACTCAATGGATAAGGACGGCAGAGTTATTTATGTTAACACCTTCTCAAAAAGCCTTGCCCCTTCAATGCGTATGGGATATATGATTCTGCCGGAGCAGCTTGCGGAAAGGTATAAAGAAAGGCTGGGCTTCTATTCCTGTTCGGTGCCTGTGTTTGACCAGTATGTTCTGGCTGAGTTTATAAACAGCGGCTGTTTTGAAAGACATCTTAACAGAATGAGAAGAAAAATAAGACAATTAAAAAAGATTTACTGATTTTTCCGTCAGTAAATCTTTATTTTTATCCGGTATACAATTTATTTTGCGAAATCAACCTTGTTAAGCTCGGCTTTATATGTTTCAAGGCTTGTTTCAAATACGCTTTTTCCGTAGCATATAAGCTCTTCCGATTCCTTGTTTCCGCATAGCATGGCAAAGGTTTTTCCGATGCTTTCCGAATTTACATTATCGTTTCTTGCGTCAATATAGTAGAATGAAAACGCCGCGGATGAAAGAAGATTGTTGTATAAATCGGGAGCGTCCGAAATCAATGTGTCGTAAAATGTTGAAACGGCGGTGGTTGATAAAATCTTAAAGGGCATATATGTGTTCAGACAGTATTCCGCAGTGAAAACCGAAAGAATGATTGCCTGGTCCTTAATGCTTCTGTCAAGCTCAACGCCGCAGCAGCCCGCCATGTTCCAAAGCTCTTCCTTTGCGGCGGCTTCGGGAAAGGTTTCTCCGATTCGCTTTCCCAAATCCTTTGCTTTCTGGGTGTTGCCGGATATAATCTGTTTTTTCATTTCATCGGCAACAACCTGAGCTTCCGTTTCGTCTATTTTTTTTACCGGAGAAAAAATTTTAATATCGTAGTCTTCATTCTTCATAAAAATACTCCTATTGCAGTCAAGCGGAAGAAACGGAAGAATTTGATTTATCAGCCTGTTTCGCTAAGCTCCGCAAGTTTTTTCTGCTGTCTTTTTATTTTTGTTTTATAATTAAGCAGCTCGCTTAAATTCTGTTTCGGTGTGGAATAATCCCCTATGGACCACTGTCCGTGATTATACATTCCGTGGAAATCACTGCCGCCGGTCATAAGAAGCTTGTGAGCCTTTGCGATAGACATAAGCCTCTGTTCGTTTTCTTTGGAGCAGGTAGGATGCCATACCTCTATTCCGTTAAGACCGTTGTCTATTAAATCTTCTATAATATCAAAATTATCATAAAGCGCCGGATGTGCAAGAACGGAAATTCCGCCGGCGTCTTTTACTGCCGTTAAAACCTCATAAACATCGGCAAATTTAGGCTGAACGGCAATGCTTGTAGGCTTTGAGGGGTCGAAAAGCTCGTAATACGCGGAGCCGTAAATGCTTAAGGCGTATCCGCACTGCATTAAAGCGTGCATAATATGCTGTTTAAACAGATTCGTTGAGCCTGTGGCGCATTTTAAAATAAGCTCAGCGGCCATTGGGTATCTCTGGGCAACCTTCAGCATCATATATTGTCCGGCTTTTTTTCTCGCAAGGGCGTTTCTGTGGCAAAGTCCCTCAATTCTGTCGGGCTTATCAAAAAGATATGCCAGAATGTGAACATTTTTACCTGATTTTGTATCAACAGCAGACAGCTCAACTCCGGGAATAACCTTAACTCCGTGACGCTCTCCTATAATTTTACCTCTGACTGTGCCTGCTATACAGTCATGATCCGTAATTGCGATGGCGTCCACCTTTCTTTTAGCGGCAAGGGCAATAAGCTCCTCCAAACCTAATGTACCGTCAGACAGCTTTGTGTGACAGTGTAAATCTCCAATCAAAAAAAAGTCCTCCTAAAATCTCATGCGGCGTCATTCCAATGCCGTTAAAACTATATCTCTAATCATATTCAACCATATATAATAATACTCTTTTTTTTATTTGTTTGCAAGCGTTTGACCTTAAAAATGACAAAATATTTTTTTAGTATTGTAACAAAATGATTTTCGTGATAGAATTAAAATGAAACAATTTGCGGCGCCGGATTTTTATCGGAAATAATAATTGTTATCAGAATTAAGGAGAGTGTGATTATGCCGAAACGGGCTGATTATATTACATGGGACGAATATTTTATGGGGATAGCGGTGCTGTCGGCAAAAAGGAGCAAGGACCCCAACACTCAGGTAGGCGCCTGTATAGTAAACAGCAACAACAGAATTATGTCAGTAGGCTATAACGGTTTTCCCACAGGCTGCGACGACGATGAGTTTCCCTGGGAGAGAACAGGTGAGAAGCTTCATACAAAATATCCTTATGTATGCCATGCGGAGCTTAACGCCATTCTCAACAACAGAGGCGCGAGCCTTGAAAACTGCCGTCTTTATGTAACGCTGTTTCCCTGCAATGAGTGTGCAAAGGCGATAATTCAGTGCGGAATAAAAGAGGTATTTTACATTTCCGACAAATACGCAGAAAGCAGTGAAACGATAGCCTCAAAAAAGATGCTTCGGGCTGCCGGAGTCGCAATAAATAAGATAAAACCGAAAAGCGAAACAATGATACTTTCCTTTAAAGAAGAGGATATGTAAAATTAAACTTCTCTGCTTTTACATAAAGAAGTGTTGCTATTTGTGAAAAGTTGCTAAAAATCGACACATATAAATTAAGATTTTTTTAACTTGTTCATTCTCTGTTAATAAAGTTATAGATGTTTTAACAACATTAGCTGGTATAATAAACTTACATGAATTATAACTTGTTAATTTTGGATTTTTCAATAGATTAAATGTTGTTTTAAGGTTTGCTGTATATAATAAGTTAAGTATGTAAATTAACTTACTTATTACGATTACTTATATAAATTATTTTAAAATTATACGGAGGAAAAAAATGAGCAGAAAACCAAGAAGTATATCAAGATTTGGGATTCAGAGAAAAATTGTAGCTAACATGACAAGCGAAAGCTGGCGTTCAATACCTCATGTAAGCTACATATTTGAGCCGGATATCACGGATTTTGTTGAGAAGTATAAAGTTTTTGACGATAAGCTTAAGCAGGAAGGCAAGCACGTAACTCTTAATACTGTAATTATAAAGGCTATTACAGAGGCAATTAAGGCAGCTCCTCAGCTTAACGCTCACATTCACTTTGAGCAGAAGCTTGTAAGAGGTAAAGTTATAACCTTCGACCAGATTGACATTTCAATGCCCTGGATACTCCCCGACGACAAGATGATGACAATTACCATGAAGGATATGGGCAACCGTTCTCTGGGTAATATTACAGAGTATATGGCTGAAACCGCAAAGAAAATTGAGAAAACAGACCTTAACGAGGTTATGTATCAGGTTTCAATGCATGATACCTTTGAAAAACTTGCAAAAGGTAAATTTATACATGTAGCTCAGCGCCTTATCGGTTCCAAAACAAGCAAGAACCACAGAATTACTCATCTTACCGGCGAGGCTAAAAAAGCTTACGACGCCATACCCGATACGGAAAAGCTTACTTATGAAGACATTAAGCAGGGCACCATCACTATTTCAAACATCGGCGCAATTACAAGAGGTCACGATGGTTTGCTTGCTCTTCTTATGATAATTCCTCCTCAGGTTTGCGCTATCGGAATAGGAGCATTGAAAAAGAAGCCTGTTGTTGTAACAAACGCTGAGGGTAAGGATGAAATCGGAATTAAAACAACAATTCCTCTTTGTATCTGTTTTGACCACCGTGTTCTTGATTTCGGTGAAGTAAAGCCTTTCCTTGACGCTCTTCAGGATGTTTTCGACAATCCTGATTCGTTCCTTAAATATTAAGGTATAAAAAAATTTAAAAAATTAAAAACATCGATTTTTTCAAGTTGTTTTTAAGCTTTGAAATTATAATGAACACATAACCTAAAGAAATTCAATATTAAGTGTTCCGATGTTTTCATTTTTGTAACATAAATTTTCCTTTCACAAACACGCAAAAGACAGTCCTTACGGATTGTCTTTTGCGTTTTATTATCCTAAATAGTTTTTCATCCTTCTTATGTTGTTTTCCTCCACGGTTACAAGCTCGTAGCCCAATGCCTTTGCCCTTTGGGAAACATTTTCGCATTTGTTTATTACCCTTGTCATATCAATAATTCCCTCAACGCTGCCCTTCATCATTATTTCGGCTATTCTGTCGGGAGATTTGTCGAACATGGCGTTAAGCTGTATGCCGCTTTCCCCAAGGGATTTTAAAACAGGATTTGCCTCTTTCGGGAACATATTTTCCTTTGAAAGCTCATAGGCAGCCTTTTCCTTTATTGCCGAGTACTGATGATGCTGAGTTCTGAGGTCTGACAAAAGATTTGTATCCTGAACCTTTTTTGCAGCCGCCTCCGCAGCGTCTGCGGCTTTTTGAGAGTTCCTGTATACTTTATTTAAAAATTCTCCGTTGCTGTTTGTTTCGGACATAAAAAAATCATTCCTTTCAAGGAGATTATTGCCTGAAAGGAATGAAAATATTCTTAAACGGGATAAATTTATTAATCCTTTATTGAATTGTAAAAATCAAGAGTTTTAAAGCTTTTCTGAAGCTTTATTTTAATATATTTTTCCGTGGCTTCGTTTAGTGATTCAAGGGCGTCCGGCGAAGCTTTAAGGGTGAAAAGTTTTTCAAGGGGAGAAAAAACAATATGACGCATTGCTGAGATAACCTCTAAGGAATAAGGATAAGCTCCTGTTTTTTTGCAGTTTTCGCAGTAAAGCTCACCGTCGTAAAAATCAAAATACATTGTTTCCGTTTCAAATTCCCCGCAGCCGGCGCACGCAACAAGGTTCGGCATATATCCGGCTATTGAAATAAGCCTCAGCTCAAAAAGAGGCTTTAAAACCTTTATATCCTTTTTATTTTCCGAGAGAAAATAAACGGTGTTTAGATAAAGCCTTAAAAAATCCTCTGCGGGAGATTCTGCCGGAGCGGCTTCTATTATAAGCTCGTTAAAGTACTGGGCAAGAGCCAGCTTTTTTATATCGTTTCTCAGGGAGTAAAAGGTTTCCTCCAAATCACATTCCGTTACCCTTAAGGCTCCGGAGCCTTCGTAAAATGTGAAGTTTCCCAGACAAAACAGGTTTGACGACATATGAAGCTTGTTTTTAGGTCTGTCGGCAGCTTTTGCGAAAGCCTTTAAAATTCCTCTGTCCTTTGTTAAAAAGGTTATAAGCCTGTCCGATTCACCTGTTTTGACTATTTTTAAAACTACGGCGTCAGTGTTGAAAGTCATTGCGATTTATTGGAGATCCAGACCGAAGTTGTGAATAAGACCCTCTCTGTTTCTCCAGTCCTCCTTGACCTTTACCCAGCATTTCAAATTTACCTTGCAGCCTAAGAATTTTTCAAGCTCGATTCTTGCTCTTGTGGAAACCTTTTTAAGCATCCGGCCGTTTTTGCCGATTATTATGCCCTTATGGCTTTCCTTTTCGCAGTAGATTGTGGCGTCGATGTCTATAATATCTCCGCTTTCACGCTCTTTGAATTTTTCTATTGCCACGGCAGTGCCGTGAGGGATTTCCTTGTCGATAAGCCTTAAAAGCTTTTCCCTTATCATTTCCGAGGCTATTACCTTTTCCGGCTGGTCGGTAAGGGTGTCGTCAGGGAAGAAATGCTCCGACTCGAAGGCAAGGTTCATAAGCTCCTCCAGAAGATCGTCCATGCCGTTTCCGTCCACAGCCGATACGGGAACTATCGCCTCAAAGTCGTACATCTGAGAAAACATGAGGATTCTTGCCATAAGCTCTTTTTTATCGGGGATTGTGTCTATTTTGTTTATTGCCAGAACGGCAGGTATATGCTCCCTTTTGAATCTGCTGATAAGCTCCTGCTCCGCAGTCCTTATTTCTCCCTTAGGCTCAACTACAAGAAGACAGGCGTCAACATCTCCGATGCTGTTGTCAACAGCCTTTACCATGTTTTCGCCCAGCTTGTTTTTCGGCTTGTGATAGCCGGGAGTGTCGGTAAAAACAAGCTGAGTGCTGTCTTTCGTCAGCACTCCCATGATTCTTGTTCTTGTTGTCTGCGGCTTAGGGGATACTATTGCAATTTTTTGTCCCAAAAGTCTGTTTAAAATTGTGGATTTGCCGGCGTTGGGACAGCCGACTATTGCGATAAACGCAGTTTTTGACTTATCCGTGGTCAAAACCGCCTTTCATTTTTAATTAATCTGTATAGCTGTTGCTTCTGGGCAGGCCTATCTGAGTTAAAACAAGCTCTTCCTTTTCTCTCATGTGAACTGCCTCAAGGCCTCCGTTTACATGGTCGTAGCCTAAAAGATGAAGCATTGAGTGTACTGTTAAAAACGCCATTTCTCTCTGGAAGGAATGGCCGTATTCCTTTGACTGCTCGTAGGCTCTTTCAACGGAAATTACTATGTCGCCCAGCATTTTCGCACCTGTTTCCTGATTAACATCGTAAACTCCGTTTTCTCCTAAAGGAAAAGACAGCACGTCCGTTGCGGAATCAACATTTCTGAATTCCTTGTTAAGCCTATGTATTTCATCGTTGTTGACGAAACGCACGCTTATTTCGGCGGAGCCTTCAAATTTTTCGTTTTTGAGAACTGCGTTGCAGCAGCGGCGCACAAGCATTCTTGTGCCTGTGGGTATTTTTACTTCCTTCTGATCATCTGAAATGATTACCTTGATTTTATCTTTCATTTTCTTTTTCTTACCTCCTCATTTTTTTCGTACGCCTTAATTATGTCCATAACAAGCTTATGGCGTACAACATCCTTTTCGCTGAAGCGAACGGTGCTTATATCATCAACATTCTTTAAAATTTTAACTGCGTCAACAAGTCCCGATCTTTTTCCGTCGGGCAGGTCTATCTGGGTAATATCGCCCGTTACAACAATCTTTGAGCCGAAGCCCAGACGGGTTAAAAACATTTTCATCTGCTCCGGCGTGGTATTTTGGGCTTCGTCAAGAATTATAAAGCTTTCGTCAAGAGTTCGTCCTCGCATATAGGCAAGAGGCGCCACCTCGATACAGCCCTTTTCCTGATATCTCTGAAAGCTTTCGGCTCCCAGCATATCGAAAAGCGCATCGTAAAGGGGACGAAGATAAGGGTCAACCTTCTGCTGAAGATCTCCCGGAAGAAAGCCTAACTTTTCTCCCGCTTCAACTGCCGGACGGGTAAGGATAATCCTGTTTACCTCTTTTGCTCTGAAGGCGTTTACAGCCATTGCCACCGCGAGATAAGTTTTTCCCGTTCCCGCAGGACCTATTCCGAATACTATTGTATTGTTTTTTATTGATTCAATATATTTTTTCTGCCCCAGGGTTTTTGGTTTTACGGCTTTTCCCTTTGTGGTGATGCAGATACAGTCTCCCGCAAACTCCGATATTTTATCGTCATTGCCGTCCTTTACGAGAGATATTATATAGGAAACATTCTGAGAATTAAGCGGCTCGCCCTTATTTATAAGAGTCAGAAGTCCTCCGATAGCCCGAACTGCCGCCGATACATTCTCAACATCGCCGCCGATTTTCAAATCGGAGCCTCTGTTTAAAATGGACACGCTGAATTCCTTTTCTATAAGCTTGATGTTTTCGTCAAAGCTCCCGAAAAGACTGACGGCTGTTTCCATTCTGTCGATGCTTACTATCTGTTCGTACATTAGATTTCTTTTCCCCTGCTTTTTCAATTCTCTTAATATTATACATTCACAAATATTTTATCACAATATCAGAATTTTATCAATGTTTTATATAAATTCGCTTTTTAATTGTAGGTTTTGACTAATTTATAATATCTTCAACCTTGAAAAATACCTCGTAACCCGTTGATTTATGGTTAATATAGTCGCATTTGACTTTAACTCCGGAGGAAGTCGCCTCAGCCATGGCTTTTTTGCTTTCCGTCACGGAATTTTCCATAAGGCTTATTTCCTTTTCAAAGGCTTCATAGCCTCCTAAAAGTATGCACCGGGAATTGCTCAGCTCTATTTTTTCAGCTGCTTCGGAAGGATATTTTTCCGTTATAAAGCCCACCGGCAAAACAGCGTCACGATATACGGCGTAATGGTTTTCCGTTCTTTCCGGCTCTTTGTCTTTTGAAAAGCCCAAGGGGATTTTTAAGCCGAATAAATAAATATAATATACCTTTTTTATTTCGCTTATTTTCCGTACCTCAATATTTGAAGCCACGGAAGCTTCAAGGCTTTCTCTTGTTCTTACCACCGCAACGCCTCTTGCGTGGGTAAAATATGTTGTTTCGTCTGCTCTTTCAACAACTCCGCTTATAAGCAGATCTCCTTTGGCAACTCCGCTGCCTACCGACTTTGCCTTTTGTCCCGAATATACCTCAAGCCGGATAAGCTCTCCGTCGGCGTCGGAAATCAGGTTGCAGGGAGTTTCCGTATCAAGGATTTCCCGCTGTCCCGTGTTTTCGGTTACCTCAAGAAAAACGCTGCCGCCGTCAATATTGACGGAAAACCAGTTAATATCGCCGTTATCGGCTTTTATGGCTTCTCTTATTTTTTTCGGGTCGAGATTTTTTTTAAAGGCGCCGGGATATACTCCGTAGTCAGCCGCAAGAGATAAAATCTGCTCTGCCGTATATTTGTCGTTTCCGGCAACGGTTATCTGCCATACCGTTGAATTAAGAAGAATGACAACCGCGAGAGATAACGCAAGCCCTGTGAAAATTCCGTAACGCTTTCTGTAAGGATGGATAATAAAAGGCAGACCTCTTTTTTCCGTAAGATGAAGGGACATTCCGGAGCGTCTGGCGCAGTCTCTCAGCTTTTTATAGTTTTTCGCATGGGTTTTTCCGGTAAGAAGACCTTCGGAGCATTTGGCGTCCCAGAGAGTTATTCCCTGAAGCGAGCATAGATTTATAAATCTTTCGGGAAAGCCCTTTTCCGCTTTAAACTCCGCATAGCCCATAAAAAACCGGATAATTCTTATAAGAAACATATAATCACCTCTAATTTGAAAAATCCACGGAGGCTATTGTGCCTTTTATAACGGCTCTGCCGTCGAAAAAGGAGCTTATTTCAAGCTCCGCTCCGGAAAAGCGGACAGTGCTGTCTCCTAAATTGATTGTTATATATGTTTCGTCATAATCCAGTATTCCACGGCAGCCTTCTATTGTAGCATCGGAATTTCCTTTAAGCTCAATATGAAAAATATCCGAAACTGCCGTTTGGGGAAACTGAAGCTCATCGGCGATTTTTTTAGTTAAATCCTCTTTTCTGCTTTTCATGGTAACACCTCCGTAAATTGTATGAGGTATCGGCAATAAATAGCACAGCTGAGGCATATTATAAAATGTGATAATAATATAATGCCGTAAAGGCTGAGAGGTAAATTTATGGATAAGCTGAAAAACAATATTAAATATCTGACGGTTATGGCTTTTACCGTTCTCGGGGGAGGGCTTCTTCTTTTCAGACGGCAGTACATAGGGGAAAGTATTTCGGAAGGGCTTGAAATCTGCGGCGATATACTTGTTCCGTCTCTTTTTCCCTTTATGGTGCTGTCCGGGTTCGCCTTGAACTCCGGAGCTTTTTCAAAGGCGGAAAAGCTTTTTTCTCCTTTGATGAACAGGGTTTTTAAGCTTCCCGGAAGATGCTTTACCGTTATCTTTTTCGGCTTTACGGGAGGATATCCCGTAGGGGGCAGAATGATAGGCGAGCTTTATGAAAAGGGTGAAATAAACGGGAGAGAAGCAAAACGGCTTTTTTCCTTTTGCGTAAACGGCGGCCCGGCGTTTATTGTCACTGCCGCCGGAGGAGCTATGCTGGGAAGTGAAAAGGCAGGGTGGATAATGCTTGGGGCGGTTACTCTGGCATCTTTGATAACTGGAATTGCCGGAGGCGTTTTTGATAAGGAAAAGCCCCGCAGCCTTAAGGAATTTAAATCCTCTCCTTTAAATATTTCCGACGCTCTTGTGCTTTCCGTTCAGTCGGGAGCCGGAGGGATGATTTCGGTATGCGCATGGGTGCTTGTGTTTTCCGCAGTGTCCGGCGCTGTTGAACCTTTTATAAACAGCGAAACATTCAATCTCATTTTTGACGCTTTATCCGAGGTTACCTCCGGAATACCTTCTGCCGCAAAGCTGGGAGGCGCTCCCTTTACTGCCGCCTGTATATCCTTCGGAGGCATCTGCGTAGGCTGTCAGCTTCTTCCAAGCATAAAAAAATGCGGAATCAAGGTAAGGGAATACCTTTTCTTCCGCATCTTAAATTCAGCCCTTTCATACGGACTGTGTTTTGTTTTTATGAGAATATCAGGTGTAAGCATATCTGTATCTGCGCATCAGGAAGCGCATCTCCTGTCTTCCTCGGCGCCGGCTTCAGCCGCATTGCTTATTATGTGCGGCGCTTTCATACTGGAAACTCTTTCCCTGAAAGAAAATCAGACAGCTTACAGGGACATTTCGGGATAGTTACTTTTCCTCGTAGCACTTGTCGCTCCGGCTTATAAGCATTTCAACATAATAGTTAAGCTGTTCCTTAGTGTACTGATGATTGTCGGCTATCCACCAGCGCACAAGAGATATAAAGCCTCCTGTAAGGAACTGGGCTATAATATCAGTGGGCACATAAAAAACAAACCCCTGCTCCTCGGCGTATACAAGGAATTTTAAAAGCTCCTCAAAGATAATATTCTGTATGGAGTCAAAAAGATTGCTGTTGGAGGAAATCGCAGAAATTTTAAGCATATTTTTGTTTTCTTCTATAAAATCGGTAACATTGGCAATAAGAGCATGGCAAAGCTCCATGGGAGAGGAATAGTTTTCAAGAGTGACGCTTTTGTCATAAAATTCTCTGATTTTTTCCTTTGTCACATATTCCATAAAGGCGTATTTATCTTTAAAATGCTTGTAGAAGGTGGCTCTGTGAACCATGGCCTTGTCGCAGATATTTACAACGGATATTTCGTCGAAGCTTTTGGTTTCCAGCAGGGAAAACATGGCGTCGCATAAAAGCTTATGGGTTCGTCTTATTCTGAGGTCTTCCTTTTTATCTTCCATATAAATACAAATCCTTTCATTTTTTAACATTATATAACAGACTGCGACATTTGTCAATTAATTTATTAATGTAAAGTATAAAATAAAATGCTGAGAAATGAATAATGACTGTAAAAATAAAAGTAAATGTAAAATAAAAGAAAAAGAAAAATAAGTGTCTTAAATTGCCGAAAAGAAAAAATAAAAAAATTTGAAAAAATTTAAAAAAGTACTTGATTTTTCCGAAAAAATGGTTACAATAATATTTAGCACTCAGGAATTGAGAGTGCTAACAGGTTGAAATATTAATTTTCAGGAGGAATATACAATGACACTTAAACCTTTAGGCGATAAAGTTGTAGTTAAATTTGTAGAGGCTGAAGAGAAGACAAAGGGCGGTATCATCCTTTCGTCTGCCGCTCAGGAGAAGCCTCAGGTTGCCGAGATTATTTCGGTAGGCCCCGGCGGAATGGTTGACGGCAAGGAAGTCAAGATGGAAGTTAAGGTCGGCGATAAGGTTATACTTAATAAATATGCCGGCACGGAAGTAAAGCTCGGACAGGATGAATATACTGTATGCCGTCAGAGCGACATTCTCGCAATAGTAGAATAATATAATTTCAGGGAGGAAATAAATTATGGCTAAACAGGTAATTTACGGCGAAGAGGCAAGACGCGCTCTTCTTTCCGGTATTGACAAATTAAGCAATACTGTTAAAATCACACTGGGTCCCAAGGGACGCAATGTAGTTCTTGATAAAAAATACGGCGCACCTCTTATTACAAACGACGGCGTTACAATAGCAAAGGAAATCGAGCTTGAGGATCCCTTTGAGAACATGGGCGCACAGCTTGTAAAGGAAGTTGCCACAAAGACAAACGATGTAGCCGGCGACGGAACAACAACTGCAACACTTCTTGCGCAGGCGCTTGTAACAGAGGGTATGAAGAATGTAGCTGCCGGAGCAAATCCCATGGTAGTTAAAAAGGGAATCCAGAAGGCTGTAAGCAAGGCTGTTGAAACTGTAAAGGCAAATTCAAAGCCTGTTGCAACTTCAGACGATATTGCAAGAATCGCTACAATTTCATCTGCGGATGAAACAGTAGGCAAGCTTATTGCAGAGGCAATGGATAAGGTATCATCAGACGGCGTTATTACCGTTGAGGAGTCAAAGACAAGCGAAACCTCCTGCGATGTTGTAGAAGGAATGCAGTTTGACAGAGGATACATTTCACCTTACATGGTAACCGATACCGATAAGATGGAAGCTGTTATTGACGACGCTTACCTTCTTATTACAGACAAGAAGATTTCAAATATTCAGGAAATTCTTCCTCTTCTTGAGCAGCTTGTTCAGGCAGGCAAAAAGCTTGTTATCATTGCAGAGGACATTGAGGGCGAAGCTCTTTCAACAATCCTTGTTAATAAGCTCAGAGGCACATTTACCTGCATCGGCGTAAAGGCTCCCGGCTTCGGCGACAGAAGAAAGGAAATGCTTAAGGATATCGCAATCCTTACAGGCGGCGAGGTTATCACTTCCGACCTGGGTCTTGAGCTTAAGGACACTCAGATTCCTCAGCTGGGCAGAGCAAAGCAGGTTAAAATTACAAAGGAAAATACAATCATTGTTGACGGTGCAGGAGACAGCGCGGAAATCAAGGGAAGAATCGGCCAGATTAAATCACAGATTGCCGAAACCACTTCAGAGTTCGACCGTGAAAAGCTTCAGGAAAGACTTGCAAAGCTTTCCGGCGGCGTAGCGGTAATTCATGTAGGCGCAGCAACAGAAGTTGAAATGAAGGAGCAGAAGCTTCGTATTGAAGACGCTCTTGCGGCAACAAAGGCAGCCGTTGAGGAAGGATATGTAGCAGGAGGCGGCGTTGCTCTTCTTAACGCTATTCCCGCAGTAAAGGCTCTTCTTGATGAAACTCAGGACGCAGACGAGAAAACAGGCGTAGCTATTGTTATTAAGGCTCTTGAAGCGCCTATCCGTCAGATAGCTGCCAACGCAGGTCTTGAAGGCTCCGTAATTATCGACGCCATTATCCGTTCCGGCAAGCAGGGCTACGGCTATAACTTCGCTTCAGAGGATTACACCGATATGACGGAAGCAGGTATCCTTGATCCTACAAAGGTTACCCGTTCGGCTCTTCAGAATGCGGCTTCAATAGCAGCAATGGTTCTTACAACTGAATCACTTGTAGCAGATAAGCCCGATCCCCAGGCAGACGCAGCTAACGCAGCGGCAATGGCAGCGGCAGCACAGGGCGGCGGAATGTATTAATAATCAAAGCTCATAAGGCTTTAAAGGCTTTCCTTCGGGAAGGCCTTTTTTATGTCCATACGAAGAAAGACGGTTCGCCGTCTTATTTTTTTTTGAAAAATTTTAAATTGCTATTGACAATTGAATAACTGTTCAACTATAATAATAACAGAAAGTTGAATGATTGTTCAACTGTTCAATTGTTGAGGTGATTTAAAATGAATCTTCATGAACACAGCGAAATGTGCGACTGCGAAGTAATACACAGTGATGTTGTAAACAGAGCCAGGGAATTAATGGAGGATACCGAAATACTTTATGCGGTGTCGGATTTTTTCAAGGTAATGTGCGACAGCACCAGAATGAGAATTATGGCGGCTCTTGACAACGGCGAAATGTGCGTATGCGATTTGTCGGAGCTGCTTAATATGACAAAGTCGGCAATATCTCATCAGCTTAAGGTTTTAAAGGACGCAAAGCTTGTAAAATCCAGAAGAGACGGAAAAAATGTGTTTTATTCGTTAATGGACGACCATGTTAAATCAATTATTGAAATGGGCATTGAGCATATAAAAGAAAAAGATTGACGGAGGGGTATTTTTATGAAAGTCAAATTGAGATTGAAGGATCTCTGCTGCGCGAACTGCGCCGCAAAAATCGAGGATAAAATGTCAAAGGTTGACGGCGTTGAAAGCGTTACCGTTAATTTTCTTACGGAAAAGATGATTCTGGAGCTGGCAGAGGATAAGCTTGATGAAATACTTAATAAGGCGGAAAAAATAGTTCATAAAATCGAGCCCGATGTAAAAATCCAGCGAATTTAGGAGGAGTTTTTCATGAGCATGAAAAAGGATCTGGCGTTTATAATATCCGGTGCGGTTCTGTTTCTGGCAGCCGCGCTGATTCCCGAAAGCCTTTCCGTATTTAAGCTTATCGTTTATCTTGCCGCGTTTATTGTAAGCGGCCTTGAGGTTATAATCAACGCCTTTAAGGGAATAGTCAAGGGAAATATTTTTAATGAAAATACCCTTATGGTAATCGCAGCTGCGGGAGCGTTTATTATAAAAGAATATCCGGAAGCAGTTTTTGTAGTTTTATTTTACAGAGTAGGTGAAATGTTTGAGGATTTCGCCGTAAGCAGGTCAAGAAAATCCATAAGCGAGGTTATGAATATCTGTCCCGAATACGCAAATCTTTTAAAGGACGGACAGACGGTGAAAGCAGACCCGGAAGATGTAAAAATCGGCGATATTATAGTTGTGGGAGCCGGTGAAAAGGTGCCTCTTGACGGCGTTGTAATAAAGGGTAAATCCTTTATTGAGACATCTGCCCTGACGGGAGAGTCCGTTCCCCGTGAAATCGGCGAAAACGACGAGATTTTAAGCGGCTGTATAAATCAGAACGGCGTTCTTACCGTAAAGGTTACAAAAACCTTTGAGGATTCCACCGTAAGCAAAATTCTGGAGCTTGTTGAAACGGCTTCCTCCAAAAAATCAAAATCGGAGAAATTTATAACAAAGTTTGCAAAGTATTATACTCCCGCAGTAATCGCAGCGGCAGTTCTGCTGGCAGTATTGCCGCCTCTTTTGATAGACGGAGCGGAGTTTTCCGATTATATATACAGAGCCTTGTCGTTTCTTGTAGTATCTTGTCCCTGCGCTCTTGTAATTTCCGTGCCTTTAAGCTTTTTCGGAGGAATAGGCGGAGCGGCAAAACAGGGCGTCCTTATAAAAGGCGGCAGTTATCTTGAAATGCTTTCCAAGGCTGATAAAATAGTTTTTGATAAAACGGGTACTCTTACAAAGGGAATTTTCGCCGTGGAAAAAATCAATCCCGTTGACATTTCGGCTCAGGAGCTTCTTGAGTATGCCGTATACTGCGAAAACGGCTCCGTTCATCCTATTGCCCGGTCATTAAGGGAGGCATGGGGAAAAAGCGTAAACACCGATTTGATTGATTCGGCGGAAGAAATTTCGGGAAAAGGAATAAAAGCCGCTGTAAAGGGACATATTGTTCTTGCGGGAAACAGCGCCCTGATGGAAAGCGCAGGGATACCTTATGAAAAGGCTCAGGGAGGAACGGTTGTATATGTTGCGGTTGACAATTCCTTTAAAGGAAGTATAATAATATCCGACGAGATGAAGGAAGACAGCGCCGGACTTGTGTCAAAGCTTAAAAAAGCCGGCTTTAAAAAAACAGTGATGCTTACGGGTGACAACAGGGATTCAGCCGAAAGGGCAGGACAGAAGGCAGGTATTGACGCAGTTTACAGCGAGCTTTTGCCGGGAGATAAGGTGGAAAAGCTTGAGGAGGTTATGAACGACCCCTCATTTAAGGGAAAAACTGTTTATGTGGGAGACGGAATAAACGATGCTCCCGTGCTTGCCAGAGCCGATGTAGGCATAGCCATGGGGGCTTTAGGCTCCGACGCGGCAATAGAAGCGGCTGATATAGTTATTATGGACGATAAGCCCTCCAAAATCTTAACGGCACTGTCTGCCGCAAAAAAAACCATGAACATCGCAAAGGAAAACATAATTTTTTCAATCGGCATAAAGGTTTTGATTCTTATACTCTGTTCTCTTAATGTTGTGGGCATAGGCGTTGCAGTTTTCGGAGATGTAGGAGTAATGGTGCTTGCCGTTTTGAATTCCTTCAGAGCGTTAGAGAAACATAAGGAGAAATAAACATGTTATATATAGGCTGTCATCTGTCGGCGTCAAAGGGATTTCTGGCAATGGGAAAACAGGCCTTTGATATAGGCGCCAACACTTTTCAGTTTTTTACACGGAACCCCAGGGGAGGAGCCGCCAAGGCAATAGATGAAAAAGATGTAAAAGCTTTTCTGGAGTTTTCAAAGGAGCATGGTTTCGGAAAAATAGTCGCTCATGCTCCGTACACTCTTAACGCCTGCGGAGCTGATGAGAGAGTAAGAAATTTTGCCTTTGAGGCTTTCTGCGACGATTTGCAAAGAATGGAGTATGTTCCGGGAAACTACTATAATTTTCATCCGGGCAGCCATGTGGGACAGGGCGCGGAAAAGGGCATTGAGCTTATAGCTGATTTGCTTAACAAAACGCTTTTTCCCAAAATGACCACGACGGTTTTGCTTGAAACCATGGCAGGCAAGGGAAGCGAGGTGGGCAGAACCTTTGAGGAAATTCGAGCTGTTATTGACAGAACGGAGCTTAATGACAAGCTGGGAGTATGTCTTGATACCTGCCATATTTCCGACGGCGGCTACGATATAATAAACGAGCCTGATAAGGTGCTGGAGGAGTTTGACAGGATAATCGGGCTGGAAAGGCTTAAAGCCATACATCTTAACGACAGCATGAACCCTCCCGGAAGCCATAAGGACAGACACGCCAAAATCGGCGAAGGACACATAGGCTTTGACGCTTTGATGAAATTTATAAAGCATCCTGCCCTGGACGGCTTGCCCATAAATCTTGAAACGCCTAACGATATTGAGGGCTATGCCCGAGAAATAGCAATGATAAAGGCGGCATATTAAAAAATACAAAAACGCATAAAATGACGCAAATAACACAAAACACTGCATTTTGTGGAAATTTGCGTCATTATTTTTATGTTAAACTTAAAAACAAATGAAATTTTAAAATTAAAACAAAAACTATATATTATTAAGTTTTTGAGAATACAGGTCAAATTATATGAATTACAATGTTTTATGGTAATATTTGTTAGATTGCGGAATTGTCATAAGTATAAAAGTATGTTATAATCTAACAAAAATTAAATATTATTAAAGAGGTTTTTTGTGTGTATGAAAGGTGCGGATGATTCAGAAGCAATATACTCAATGAACATTTCTGAAATAAACATAGAGGGTGTAAACTATGTTTCGTACGGTATTACCGGCAGGAATGTTCAGATGGAGGATGTTTCGGTAGACAAATGCAAGGTAGAGGAGATGATTAAACGAATGAATGAAAGCGGTCTTGAAGAATGTCATTTCAGAGAATTTATCGAAGACGAGCTTGTAAGACGCTGAAACGAAAAAAAACGGCTTTTTGCCGTTTCTGTCCGGCCGGCTGAAAGCCCGGCTTTTTTTTTATGCTCTTATGTATTTTTCAGTCAAGAAGATACTCCATATACATTCTCTGAACCTTCATTCCGCAGCTTTTGTAAAATTCCACTGCGTTTTCGTTAAATGCCCATACATTTAATACCACATTGTGACAGCCTGCCGCCTGTCCATGAGCCTTTGTCGCCTCCATAAGCTTTCTGCCTGCGCCGTTTCTTCTGAATGAAGCGTCAACGCATACATCGTCAATATACATACTTTTAAAGCTTATCATAATATCGTCTTTTTTTGTGTTGAATATTTTTGACATTGTATAGCCCATAATATAACCGTCATCGTTTACGGCAACAAGAATCAATTCGTCCTTGTTTCCGATTTTCTTTTCAACATCTTTTACCGTGTATTTTGCTCCTCCCGCCGAATATATGTCCGGTCTGCCCCTGTGGTGAAGCTCCGCTATTGTTCCCAAAAGCTCAACAAGCCTCGGAGCGTCCTTTTTTTCAGCTTTTCTTACGGTAATGTTCATTTTTATAAAGCCTCTTTTCAAATTTTTTTAAATCGTACTAATTATGCGTCGATTTTATATAAATGTCAATTATTTTTGCATAGCAAAAAGATTGTTCCTTAAAAAACACTTGTATTATTCCGTATTATAATGTATAATAATTTCAATCACATTTCAGGAGATGATAAAATGAGCGAGCCTATTAAAGTTGACTTTTCCGACAAGGGAAAGGGCAAAGGAAAATCCTCTACCAAGGAGGTTTATATTCCCCCTGAAAAGGCAGGACTTAAAATTGTATTAAGCGTTATAATTACGGCTGTTGCCGGATTTATAACATATTATTTCATGCTGCCGCCAATGAATTTCGGCGCTCTTGAATTTTATATGTTCTGGGCTATAATTGCGGTAATATTTGTAGCCTGCAACTTTCTTCTGTCAAAAGCGTTTATAAAACCGGAGTATCTGCCTTATGTCAAGAGAACGGCAATAGCTCCCGTAGTAATCGTATTGATACTTGCGGTTGTGCTCCTGATAGGATATCTTACCTCAAGCGTATTTTTCAGAGCCAAGGATTTCAGTCAGCTTCTTACAATAAGCGAGCAGACGGATATCAACTCCAGCGTTACAAAGATTGACAGCACGGTGGATTTTGATAATGTTGCGATGATTGACAGCGCCGCTGCGGAAAAGCTTGCCGATAAGGTTTTGGGCGACCTTGCAACCATAGGTCTTGAATCTCAGTTTGAGCTTGCAACGGAGTATTCTACACAGATTAACTATAAGGGAAGTCCCTGCAGAGTGTATCCTCTCCGCTACGGAAACATTTTTAAGTGGCTCAACAATACTTCCGAAGGCTTCCCGGGCTATGTTATAGTAAATATGAACACCCAGGCAACGGAGTTTGTTTTCCTTAACGACGGCGAAGGCGCCGAAGGCTATATGAGATATTCTCCTGCGGAGCATTTCGGAAAGAATCTCCTGAGAATTATAAGATTTAAGTATCCCACCGAAATTTTCGGAAATGTGTCCTTTGAAATTGACGATAACGGAACTCCTTACTGGATATGCGAGGTAATAGAAAAGAAAGTCGGCCTCATAGGAGGCGATGATGTTAAGGGTATTATAATGGTTGAAGCCGTTACCGGCGACAGCGTTTACTACCCCATTGAGGATGTTGCCAAGGGCTCCTCAACCGACAGCGACGGCAATAAGGTTGACCTTATGTGGATTGACCAGGTTTACGACGCAAGCCTTCTTGTTCAGCAGTATAACTACTACGGAACATACAGCGGAGGCTTCTGGAACTCCGTATTCGGACAGACAGGCGTTAAAATGGCAACATCAGGCTCAAGCTACATTGCCATGGACGACGACGTATATATCTATACAGGCGTTACCAGCGTTACCTCGGACGAATCTATTTTAGGATTTATCCTTATAAATCAGAGAACAAAGGAAGCCATGTTCTACAATACCACGGGAGCCACGGAAACTGCGGCTGAAAGATCTGCCGAGGGAGCACTTTCCGACAAGGCATGGAACGCGACCTTCCCCCTTCTTATAAATCTTGACGGCGAAGCCACCTACTTTATGTCCCTGAAGGACAGCAACAATGTTGTAAAAAGCTACGCCATGGTAAATGTAAGCAACTATAATATAGTTGCCACAGACGACGCCGACGGCACGCCCAATCTTGTAACATGTATTGAAAACTACGCAAAGGTATTACAGGAGAAAAAGTCGGTAACAATAAATGTTGACACATCGGTAGCGCCGGAAACTCCCTCGGAAAACGGAGGCCAGGCTCAGGAAAATACAAAGCCCGATGTTACAAATACCGCAACGGGTATAATTGAGGATATTAAATCCCAGACTGAAAGCGGCACAACCTGTTATTATATAAGGATAAGCGGCGGCAGTGTATACTATAAGGTAACGGCAGATAAAATTCCCCAGGCAATATTCTTTGCAAAGGGCGATGCGGTAACCGTAACTTACAAAGATTCCGCGGTAGGCGATAACTGGACTGAGGCATCCTCCATGACACTGGCAGGAGAAGACACCACTCAGGGCTGACAATTAAAAATTCAGGGAGCTTCGGCTCCCTTTTTTTTGTCCGATTAAGAGTTAGCTTTTGCAAATAAATTTTTTTTAAAGATTTGTTAAAATTATTGACAAAAAATTTATTTAAGGTATAATAAAATTATATTTTTCAACGGAGGTATATTATAATGAAAAAAGCACTTGCGGCGGTTATATGTGTTGTAATGCTTTTGTGCTCGGTAATGCCTATGGCTTCTGCGGCAACACCCGCAGAAGAAGCAAAGCTTCAGTTTAACGAGGACGGAACATTTAAAATCATGAATCTTGCCGACATTCAGGACGGCGTGGCTCTTTCTTCCCTTACGGCTGACTTTTTGAGAGCTGCTATTGAGGCTGAACAGCCTGACCTTATTATCATGGCCGGTGACAATATCAACGGCATGACAACTCGTACGGCAGCTTCCTCAGAAAAAGGAATAAGAAATATTATGAATATTCTTGATTCCTTCGGAATCCCTGTTGCCACCGTTTTCGGAAACCATGACGAAGCCGGCAGCGGCCTTACAAAGGAAGAGCAGATGGCAATTTATAATTCATACGATTGCAGCATCTCCTATGACGAAGGCGATGCAATTTGGGGCTGCGGCACATACAATATCCCCATTTATTCTTCATCCGACGATACAAAGGTTGCATTTAACTGCTGGCTCTTTGATACGGGCGCAAGGGATGAAAACGGCGACTATGATCATGTTAAGCAGGACCAGCTTGACTGGTATGTTGAAAAGTCAAACGAGCTTAAGGCTGCAAACGGCGGCGAAGCTGTTCCTTCAATGGCTTTCCAGCACATAATCGTTCCCGAAATCTATGAGGCTCTCAAGGAAGTTCCCGCAGATACCGAAGGCGCGGTTATAAAGTCAGGAAAATATTATGTTCTTCCCGACAATGCGGCAGAAGGCAGTATACTTGGCGAAAGCCCCTGTCCCTCCGGCGTTAACGGCGGCGAATTTGACGCATTCCTTCAGCAGGGCGATGTTATCGGAATAGTTACCGGACATGATCACTGCAACTCCTTTATAGTTCCTTATAAGGGAATAGACCTTATAAATACTCCTACCTGCGGCTTCAGATCCTACGGTGACAATAACTCAAGAGGAATCAGAGTTATCACATTAAACGAGTCCGACACATGGACCTATGAAACTGAAATAGTAACATTTACCGATTACTTCGGCGATAATCAGCTTCAGATGATTAAATATCAGATGATAGGATTCTTTAACAAGATTTTTTCTTTCTTCAACAATCTGTATATAAGAATAACAAACTTGTTTGCATAAGATAAAAAGATAACAGGCAGACGGCTTATGCCGTCTGTTTTTTTGTTTGGAAAACAGAGCATAAATTCCGCTTAATAACGCTTACGGGCAATGATGGATTTTATAGACATTAAATGGTCATAAAATGTTAAAATTTAACTATTTAGTAGCAATTCCTTAAAGTTTTATTAATAATTTTTTAAAAAATTGTATAAAAATTGTTGACACTTTCCATTAATTTGTATATAATTTATCACAGGGTATAAAAGTGTACTGTATATTTTTTACCCGGAAGAAAATTTTAAGGGGGACACGAAAAATGAAAAAACACACAGTTTTGAGGCGTATTCTTGCCTCAATAACAGCGGTGGCTACTTTGATAACCGTATTGTTTATTCCTGTTTTTGCAGACGGAATTTACACCCATCTTGACGGTTCAAAGTATGTTCTTGAAAAGGTTTCAAATCCTGACAGGCTGGAGGGTGAAATCGACGGCTTGCTGCCCGGAGGGGACAGAGCCAGCAGCTATTGCTGGGCAATGGCAAACAATAACGGATATCTTTATATCGGCACATGGGCAAACGGACTCTGGCAGATGGTTGAATCCATTTCAAAGGCTGCGGAGAATGCAGGCATTGAAGTTACGGACGAGCTTGTTGACGCCATCGTAGATTTTGCCGCACACGGTGAAATCGACCGCTGCGAGGATGATTCCTATTATACGGCGAAGATTTTCCGCTACTGCGAGGAAACAGGGGAGATGGAGCTTCTCTTTGCTCCCGGCGAGCACAAGGGAGATCCTGATTACGGCGTAGTAACAGGCTTCAGAGCGGCTGTTGAGTTTAAAGGCGACGTATATATGGACGCTCTTCTTACGGGACGCTGCCTTCTTTACAGGGTAGACGAAGAAAAGCCTTATGATTTGCCGGAGGTTGTTTTTGAAAACACAACTCTCAGAGCAATGTGCGTAAGCGATGACGGAGAAACAATGTTTGTAGGCGGAAGCAGTCCCGTTCCCGAGGGATATTTAAGCTCAGCTTCTATTTTCCTTACAACAACAGGCGACAGCGGAGACTATCAGACTATTGCGGACGCAGAGGATTTCGCATACTATACAAAAACCGGCACAACGGCTAATTTCAGCGATATGATTACATATCCCAACGACGAATATGAAGCCGGCTATGAGCTTTTCGCCACATTGGGCACATCAAAGGGCATGGTTATTTACAGAGGCCATGCGGCGTCCGATGAAGAGATTGCGGCAGGTCTTGCAAACAAGCACGGCTGGGTATGGACAGAGTTTGCGGGAGAAAACGGACAGTATCCCACAAGCCTCGGCAACTATCTCAACATTAACTACAACCCGGTAGTATTTGACGGAGATTTATATTTCCTTACAATGACAAATCCCATGACTCCTCTCCTTCAGCTTTTCTCCGGTATAGTTTCCGGCAACACACAGCAGCTTTACAAGGGACTTGACACGGTAGCAAAGGACTGTGACAACGAGTGCTCCGTATACCGTCTTACAAAGGACGGCAAGCTTCAGATGGTAATGGGCGACGAGGAATACTGTGACGAGAGTATTGAATATGTTGCAAATCTCGGAGCAGGCTTTACCAACGAGAAATACGGCACAACAATGTACGCATGGAGAGGTATTGAATACAACGGCCGTCTTTATGTCAACACGATAGATTACTATAATCTTTTCGGATATGTAACACAGCTTACAAACGGAGATCTTCTGGGACTCAGCAAGGACGATGTAAAAACAAATATCGGTTACGCGGCGGCGCTTGTTAAGGAGCTTACAGGTTCTCCCTCAATTATGAATATTCTTTCTTCCTTCTCCGGCATTGTCGAAAAGGTTTTGACGCCTGAGCTTGCTGATTCTCTTGAAAATCTTGTTTCATCTCCTATGTTTGACGCTCTTTACGCATTGTACAGCGGAATTGACAAGACTGCCACAACGGAATTCCTTTCCGAAATGATAGATTTCAGCGTAAAATACGCCGATGAAATGAGCGCTTTCTGCGAAAAGGCAGTCAGCATGATAAACAGCGGTGTTCTTGCGGATACGGCGGCGGCAAAGCAGCTTGCAGAGAGTATAAACTCAATTAAGAATGTTTTCAACATGATTTCCGAAAACAAGGATCATATTGAGAGCTATATGATAATTTCCGAAACCGTAGCCAATGAGAAGAATCCCGGCGGCGAGGTTTGGTGCACAAGCGACGGAATCAACTGGGAGCCTATAACAAGAAACGGATTTAACGATAAATATAACCACGGTATCCGTACATTTGCAATAGGCGACGACGGAAGCCTTTATTACGGATGTGCAAATCCCTATTACGGCGCGCAGCTCTGGAAGCATACCGATGTTGACGACGATTATGTTTACACCGGCAGACAGGATCCCACTCAGTATGAGGAAACGGAATCTGAAAGCGGAACCGGAAGCAGCCTTTCATTTATTGAAAAATTCTTCGATTTTATAAAGGCGTTCTTTGAGAAGCTTGTTGTGATGTTTGAGGACATTTTTTCAAGCTTCGGAGAGTAATTAAAATCTGACTAAAAGGCAGGCGGCTCCTATGGGGCTGCCTGTTTTTATGTTTCAATGTATAATAAAGGAAACGATGCTTATAATTTATTGAAAAACAAGGAGATATATGATATAATTAGGTAAATTTTGAAGGAGGGCGTAAAATGAAAAAGGCAAAGGCCGCTATGGCGGGAATAGTTATTGCGGCAGTTTTGGGAGCTTCGGCAGTTTTATGGCTTCTTAACGATAAAGGATATATAGGTGCATCCGAAGACCCCACGGGAAATAATTCCGCATATGAAGATGAAGCTCAGAATAATGATAACGGTATTGATGCTGATGAACCTGCCAATGAAGACGGAGCGGATTCTCCTGACAATACTCAGGCCGGCAATGAAGAGCAGGAAAATCAGGGGGAGAGCAATGACGGAGCAGCGACTGACCCGAAAGCCGTAAACGACTTTTTAAGTATTTTTTCAAAATATTATTTTGCGGAAGCGTCGGGAAGCTATAAGGAAAATTCATATTCCGACTATGATGTGCTGCGTTTTGCGTATTTATATGTAAGGGATATATACGGAAATTCGGTAGTCACAAAGGATACCGATAATCAGGCCGGACAGTATCTGGGGGTTCCGTACGAGAAGGCGGCAGAGTTTATTGAAGAGACTCTGGGCTTTACTCCGGAGAGAAAAAGCGCCTACACTGAATCACAGTATGCCTTTATAGAATACGATGACGGCTATTACTATGCTCCTGCGGCGGACGGATTAAGCTATGTTAATATTGCCGTAGCCGACAGCATAACAGACGAAAACGGATATATAAATGTTGAATTTACCGTTTATTCCGGCGGTGCGTCAACCGATATGACCGGAGCTGAAGCCAAAGAACAGGGAGAGCTTTACGCATCGGGAACGGCTAAGCTAAAAAAGGACGCCGGAGGATATCTTCTTATTGAATACCGCATTGAAAGGTAAACTGCTTCCTGATTTCTTATTTATATAAATTCCGGTAAAAACTGTATCGGCATTAAAAAATCATGGAAAATATTGTAATTCTTTGTTTATTTTAACGGAAAAAAAATAATAAAAACGCTTGATTTAAAATTAAGAATATGATATTATACAACTGTTCTTGTATAAAGCAAGCAAGGCAAAAAAAGAAATTACAACATTTTCAGACTTTTTGAAAAGGAATTAACGAGAATGTTGAAAAAAATCAGGAGGAAAAACAAATGAGCAGAAACTTAAAGACAATGATATGCTGCATTCTTGCATTAGTATTCGTTTCAGGTACGGTTATAGCAGTTTTAGCTGAAAGCGGAAATTTGTATGCAGTTGAACCCGAATCAGTTTCAGAAGAGATTTCAGAAGAAGCTTCAGAAGAGGTTTCAGAGGATGTTTCAGATGAAACAACAACAGAAAAAGAAGAGCCTACATATGTATACGGCGATGTAAACGGCGACGGTGAAGTTACAGCTGCCGATGCTCGTATGATTCTTCGTGTTTCAGCACAGCTTGATACATTCAATGCCGCTCAGACTATAGCAGCTGATGTAGTAAAAGACGGAAAAATCCTTGCTAACGATGCAAGAAGAGTTCTCAGACTTTCCGCACAGCTTATCTCTGCCGATGAGCTTGTAAGCGAAGTAGCTTAATTTATTTAGCAGATAAAATTAACGGAGCAGTTTGGCTGCTCCGTTTTTTTTGCTTTATACATTTTTATACTGTTCTGCCCATTGAGCTACGGCGTCCTTGTCGTACTCTTCGGGCATTTTTTTAAGTATCTTTTTTACTGCTCCGAATTTTGCGAAAGTTCTTGCAGTATTTGCAACAAAGGGCAGCTTGGGAATGGCTCTGATAAATTTCCGGGAAAGGGTTGACAGCGGCATGGCGGTTGCCTGTTCTTCTCCTATGGAAAGCTCGCCGGCGGAAAGTATTTCCTTTTCAAGAAGGTAGTCTACATCATTGGCGGAAAGAGACGATGCCAGCCTTTTTATTTTATCTATAACCACATACTTGTTGCCCACATTAGTAAAGTAGTTATATTGATATTTCCAAAGGGTTTTTGCGGTGTATTCTTCATCAGTGTCATCAATTACCGCCTCAGCAAGATATTTTCCCGCCCTTATGCTGTTTGCTATTCCGGAGCCGATAATGGGTATTGTCATTCCGGCGCTGTCGCCTATTGCCGCATATCCGTCGGCAACAATAATCGGGAGAGTTCTTCTTAAAGGAATCCTTGCCACCTGACCGCCCCGTATTATTTCATCTCCTACAGCAGGATAGGTTGCCCTTAAATCTGCAAGAGCCTCCGAAATATCATCTTCCGTAAGCTCTTCCCCGAAGCGGCCGATAAGTATATCCATATAGTTTTTTTCTGTTATAAGCCAGGATATACCGGGTTTTCTCATGTGGAAAAAATGAACTATGTATTTGTGTTCCGGTGAGGAAGCTACCGTTTTGCTGAAAAACGCCCTGTAAACTGTAAATACCTCGCTGCCGCGGATTTCATTTTGTATGCCGAATCTTTCGGGAAGCAGTGTCCGCAGGGGCGAATCCATTCCTGCGGCGTCGATAATCAAATCCCCGAATTCGGCGGAAAGCTTATCATTTTTCCTGACAACCATTCCGATAACTCTGTTTTTATCGGCAACAGGAGCGATTATCTCCGTTCCGAATCTGAATTTGACGCCGTTTTTCTCGCAGAGTCTTATTAAGTATCTGCACAGGTCCTTTCTGTCCATTATGGAGTTTGATGACACCTGAATGTCGGGCATGGTTATATGAACGGTTTTTCCGGGATTTGTATAGGTGATATTATATGACGGATGATATTTGTTTGCAGGAGGTCTCGGCAGCCCTGCGTCGTCGAAGCAGTTTATCTGGAAAACATCCGTCCAGTCGTAGCCCATATCCTTCCGTTTGTTTTTTTCAAATACGGTAATGTCATAGCCTTTTTCTCCCAGGATTGCGGCGGCTGCAAGTCCTCCGTGACCTGCGCCGGCTATTATAATTTTTTTCTTCATCAAATTCAATCCTTTATTTCTTTTACTTTATAATACAATAATATAAATAAAAATTCAACAATTTGCAACTATAATTAATAAAAATATATGTCATGTAAATAAATATACTGTGTAAATTTAATATAAATATAGTGTGAATATATCCGAAGTCTATTGACTATCAGAGAAAAATAATATAAACTGAATTTGCGTTAAACTTAAAATTCAGGGTGATGTTTTATGGATTGGTTCAGCGAAACTTTTTCAATAAAAACTGACGGAAAAACACTTCCGTCCTGTACGATAATAAAGGGAAGCCTTCGTATAAGCGTTTTGACTCCAAATCTTATAAGAATAGAAAAACAGAGTGACTGCAAATTCTGCGACAGACCGACCCAGACGGTTTTAAACAGGAATTTTCAGGAGCCTGCCTTTACTCTTACCCACAACGGAGTTAATTTTTCCGTAAAAACAGATAAGGTGTCTTTTGTCTTTGATTCGGGAGGAAAGCTTTTGCAGGTAGCTTTGGAGGACGGCAGAAGAGTGTCGGACTTTAAAAGCGGCAATTTGAAGGGGACAAGAAGAACTCTTGACGCCACAATCGGCAGAGTGAGCCTTGAAGACGGAATAATTTCAAGGGACGGCGTTGCAGTTATTGACGACAGCAAATCCCTTGTAATCTGCGACGACGGCACCGTGAAGCCCAGAAAGGATGTACTCCAAAGAAACGAAAACGGCACGGATATATATTGCTTTGCCTACGGAGACGATTATACGGGAGCCGTAAGGGATTTTTACAAGCTTACGGGACAGACCCCGCTTATACCCAGATTTACTTTAGGTAACTGGTGGAGCAGGTATAAAGCCTACACTCAGGAAGAATATCTTGCTTTAATGGACAGATTTATAAAGGAAGAGATACCCGTAACCGTGGCTACCATAGATATGGACTGGCACTGGGTGGATATCAAAAGCAAATTCGGAAAAGAGGCAAAGTCCGTTAAGGATAAAAACATCAAGGAAAAGCTTCTTACCATGTTCCAGAACTCAGGCTGGACGGGATACAGCTGGAACACTGATTTATTCCCTGATTACAAGGAATTTTTAAAGACCTTAAAGGATGAAAACTTTAAGGTTACGGTGAATCTGCACCCGGCGGACGGAGTAAGGTTTTTTGAGGATATGTACGAGGATTTCGCCCGTTTTATGGGTATAAATCCGGAAACGAAAAAGCAGATAGAGTTTGATTTAACAGATAAGAAATATACCGAGGGATATTTTAAATATCTTCATCACGGATATGAAGATGACGGCGTTGACTTTTGGTGGATAGACTGGCAGCAGGGCACAAGGTCGAAGGTGGAAGGACTGGACCCATTGTGGATACTTAACCATTACCACAGCCTTGATATCAAAAGGGACGGAAAAAGACCTCTGATACTTTCGAGATATGCGGGAGTGGGCAGCCACAGGTATCCTTTAGGCTTCTCCGGAGATACGGCAATAAACTGGGATGTTCTTGATTTTCAGCCCTATTTTACGGCTACGGCTTCAAATATCGGTTATTCCTGGTGGAGCCACGACATAGGAGGTCATCATCTGGGAAAACGGGACGACGAGCTGTATATACGCTGGCTTCAGTTCGGAGTTTTCAGTCCGATAATGAGGCTTCATTCCACAAGCAATGAATTTTTAGGAAAAGAGCCGTGGAAATTCAGCAGTGAAGCTGAAACCGAAGCGGTTAAATGCTTAAGGCTCCGTCACAGGCTTATACCTTATATATATACAATGAACATGAGAACTCACAGGGACGGAGATCCGCTGATAAAGCCTATGTATTATCTTTATCCGAAAAATCAGGAGGCTTATGAGGTTCCCAACGAATATTTCTTCGGAAGCGAGCTTATAGTCTGTCCCGAAACAACGCCCGTAAGCAAAAAATCATTAATGGCAGGCGCCGATGTATGGCTTCCCGAGGGAAGATATACAGATATATTTACCGGAAAAATCTATAAAGGCGGCAGAAAAATAAAAATGTACCGGGATAAGTCCTCCATACCTGTTCTGGCAAAAGAAGGAGCCATAATTCCTCTTTCCGTAAACGACAGGACAAACGACTGGAAAAACCCGGAGGAAATGGAAATCCTTATATACAGAGGAAACGGCTCCTTTAATTTATATGAGGACGACGGAGAAACGATGAATTATGAAAATGGAGCTTTTGCGGAAACTCTTTTTGAGGTGACGGAAGAGGACGGAAAGGTAACCTTTACAGCGGGAAAAACGGCAGGAGATCTTACCGTTGTACCTAAAAAGAGAAAATACACCTTCTCATTTAAGGACATTTCAGACTGTGAAAAAATAACGGTAACTGCAAACGGCAGAGAAAAGGCTTTTTCACAGATAAACAAAAACGGAGAAATTCATATAACCGTTGAAACAGATGGCAAAAAAGAAATTAAATGTATTTTGGAGGGCATTTCCGAAAGAAAGAATCCTCCGAGAAGGGAAATGCTCATAGAGCTGTTTTCAAAGCTTCAGGAGAGCAACACCTTTAAGGCAAAGCGTTACACGGGATATTTAAGGGATGACTTTGACGGCAAGATAAACGGCGATAAAGAGGTTCAAAGTCTTGTTGACGAGATTTTCGCAATGGAAACATAAAACAGGAGCACAGCTTAATGGCTGTGCCCCTTGATTTTTATAAAGAAAAGCTGCATAAAGTGTTTTTTGTTAATTCAAATCCCAATTTTTCGTACCATTCCGCTGTTTTTACACTGTCTGTAACCACATAAGCCTCTTTGCCGGAAGCCTTCGTAAGAGAAATTACGGCACATTCTCCGAATCCCTTTTTTCTGTAAGCTTTAAGGGTTGCGGCAGAGGAAATAACGGCGGTATTATTGGTTTCTCCGCTGGTGATACATACCGAAACGCATTTGCCGTCAGCATACACGGCTTTTCCTCTTATAAGACCGTGGCGAAGCTTATGTGAAGCGTCTGTGTACCAATAGGGGAAAATTTTGTCCTTGTCAGGGTTTTCCTCAAAAATTACGGGAAAAATTTCTTTAAGATTTTCTGCCGTTACTTCCGAAGCGGCAGGCGATTTATCGCTTCCCTTGAATTTCAGAACAAGGCTTTTCCTTATGCTTTTTTCTTCAAAGCCTGTTTTCTGAAAGCTGTCAAGAGAGCATAAAACTTCCGAAGCTCCTATTATATGCGGAAAAAGTTTGATGTCCGAAAAGGGAGCGTTATTTCCTGATACAAATGTAAAAACTCCGTCAAAAAGCGAGGAACAGCTTGTTATTTTATCCTTGTCCTCCGAATACCAGAAAAGAGCCTCGCCGGAGTCTGTTCCGTAGGCTTTAAGCCTTGTGTAAAGCACCGCTCCGTTTACCTTATCCGTACAGTTTTGACAGAAGCTTAAAAAGCCCTCTTCTTTTTCCTTGCAGAGCAGCTTAAGCATTTGCAAGCTCCGAAAGAAGAGCCTCTCCTAAAAGGCGCACGTTTTTAATATCGTTTTTATCGCATACGCATACAGCCGAATGAAGATAGCGGCAGGGAGTGTTGATTGTAATTGTTTTAACACCTTCCCTTGACTTATGAACGGCTCCGGCATTATTGCCTCCTGAAACCATTGTTTTTGCCTGAACCTTGATTCCTTTTTGCCCTGCAATACGGAACGCCGTATCAAAAAGCTCCCTGCTGTAAATTGTGCTTCTGTCCATAAAGGATACAGCCGCGCCCTTTCCCAAAAGGCATACCTGTTTGTGAGGAGGAACATCTATAATGTCGGCGGCGGTAGTTGTTTCAAAAACGATTGCGCAGTCGGGATTTATTCCGAAGGCTGCGGCTGCCGCACCTCTCAGCCCGATTTCCTCCTGAACGGAAAATGAAAAATATGCGTCGTAGGGCAAATCGGATTGTATCATGTCTATGAGAACCGCGCAGCCTACTCTGTCGTCAAGCGCTTTTCCCTTTATTTTGCTGTCGCCGAATTCTTTAAAATCAGAAAGAAATACCCCTGTCTCTCCGATTTTAACATACTTTTCGGCTTCCTCCTTTGATGAAGCCCCTATATCTATATAAAGGCTGTCGGCGTCGGGAATTTTTTTGCGTTCCGAATCGCTTAACAGATGTATCGGCGTAACGCCGGCAGTTCCAACGGCGCCGTTTTCAAAAATAAAGCTTCTTCCCAGAATTACCTTGGTGTCAATGCCTCCCACACAGGAAAAACGAAGAGTTCCGTCCTTTTCAATGTATGTTATTATTATTCCTACTTCGTCCATGTGAGCGTCAAGCATAATTTTGTTTTTCGGAGTTTCTCTGCCCTTTTTAAAGGCAATTAAATTGCCCATGGCGTCTGTTCTGTATTGGCAGTAATCCTTGATTTTTGAAATGATGTATTCCCTTACCTTGTCCTCTCTTCCGGAGGCGCCGTTTATAAGGCTTAATTCTTCGATTGTCTTAAACATTTTCCTGTTCTCCTTGGGCAAGTATATATGCGGCGATAATCTGTGCCGTTGATTCGGCGTCCTCAAGATCTGCAACTTCCGCCTGTGTGTGCATATTTCTTATGGGAATTGAAACAAGCCCTGTTTTTATTCCTGTTTTTGAAACGGATATTGCGTCGGCGTTTGTGCCTGTGCTTCCCGGACATATTTCCGTCTGGTATTTTATTCCGCTCTTTTCGGCTGCTCTCATAAGCTCCTTTGACATTTCATAGGATATCGAAGGGGAGATGCAGATCATTCCGCCTTTGCCCAATTCTCTGCTTTTTACGGGGCTTATGCCGGGAGCCGTTCCGAAGCTCACATCTACGGCAATGGCTTCATCGGGAGAAATTCCGAAAGCGCCCGTTTTGCTTCCGGCTTCCGTCGTCTCCTCCTGAACCGAAAAAAGAACGGAGATTTTAACATTTGTGTTTTTATCCTTTAAAATGTCAAGAACCCGGATAATCGCCGCCATGCCGATTCTGTCGTCAAGAGCCGCTCCGGTAATTCTTGAGCCTGCAAGAGAGCGGACAGGAGCGTCTATCGTGATTCTGTCGCCCACTGATACGATTTTTGATACTTCACCGTAATTCAGACCGGTGTCAACATACAAATTATCAAAGGAAGGTGCTTTATCTCTGTCCTCTGCTCCCGATAGATGAGGCGGCGTGCTTGTAATAACGCCGTAAATATTTTTTTTGCCCCAGACGGTAACCTCTGCGCCGGAAAGCACCCGAACATCGCATCCGCCGCATCTGTCAACTCTTAAAAATCCTGTTTCGTCAACAGATGTAACTATAAGTCCTATACGGTCAAGATGAGCGTCAAGAAGTATATGCTTTTTGCCTTTTCCCGTTTCGCATATAATGTTTCCCTGCCTGTCCTGTCTTACCTCTCCGTAAAGAGATAAAAGAGACCTTGCCTCATCCATAGTAAATTCGTTTCCCGAAACTCCCTGCGCCGCAGTCAGTCTTTCGGTAATGCTTTTTATGTCTTTTATTTCCATAAAATCTTCCTTAAAAATTAGTGTATGTATATTATAAGATTATTAAATAATAATTGCAATACGGTAAAAGGATTTTCAGAGCCTCCTGAGAGGGAAGCTCTGAAACAAAAAAATTAAAGGTCGTCTGCGTCCTGAACAGGCTCCTCTTCATCTGCATCCATTCCCGAATAACTGCCTAAAACATCGCTGGTTATATTATCACGGGAAACGCTGTTCCAGACCTGCCTGAGATTTATTGGGAAACGACCCTTTTCTTTTTTTCCGTTTTTATCGAATCTTTCCATTGTCAGAACCTCCTTAAAACTATTATTCCCGAAAAATTAAAGGTTAAAAATAATTAAAAAATTATGAACCAAAATAAAACCGTTTATGTCTTTTTTGTGGATAGAAAATATATGAAAAAATAATAAAAACAAACAGAGATTTTTGATAGTTTTGCTGAAAATTTTTTAATTTTCTTTTAATGATTGACAAAACATTGGTTTGAGAGTATTATTATCGTAGTCATGAAAGAGTTTTGACGGCTAAGTTATATTAAATTTTTCATTTGTGAAAGGATTGTATGATTATGAAAAAAATATTAGCTATTTTACTGTCAATCGTACTTGCTTTTTCAGTTTCCGTAACATCTTTTGCTGCTGAAACGGAATCAGGCGAGATTTCCGCGGCATTTGCCGATTTTGATCCCGCAGATATCATGAATATGTTCGCAGGTATGGACTTAAGCGCTATTACCGGTGCATTGGGCAGTCTTGGTCTCGGCGACTTAAGCGGTCTCTTAGAGGGCTTTGATGTCAGCATGATTACAGACCTCTTGGGCGATATGGATTTAAGCGGACTTACCGATATCTTAGGCGGTCTTGACATCGGTTCTCTTCTCGGCGGTCTCGGCGGCGGCAGCGACAGCGGTGACGAGACAACAACAGCTTCCGGCGATGAGACAACAACAGCTTCCGGTGACGAGACAACAACTGCTCCTTCAGGCGGAAACGGCAACAACACCGGCAACATTCCTCAGACCGGCAGCGACAACGGTATGGTAGCAGCTTTTGCTGTATGTGCAGTTGCAGCAGGTGCTTTCATAGTTCTCAGCAAGAAAAAGGAAGCTTAATTGCATAACTACAATTCTTGAATAGTGTATTATATACGGCAGTTTATCTGCCGTATTTTTTTTTTGCGTTCTTAATTATTCATTTTCTTTGAATAAGTTTTTTCATTCCGTGCAAAATAATTACAGATAAAAGGAAGGGAATGAAAAATCAGATGAACGATGAAAAAAACGGGACTTCGGCAATTTGGACAAATCCGAAAAAGTTCGGTATTGCATTGGGTCTTTGCTGTTTTATACTTGCTGTACTTGCTCTTGTTGCATCTAACATTAACACGGAGGTTAAGCGAGAGAACACGACAGCTGTAACAACAACGGATAAAAATGTTGAGGTTAAGGTTACCGATATACCGGATACCCGAAACGATATGACAATTGCAGTGCCTGCAACAGAGGTGACTACAAAAAACCAGTCAGCGGTAAATGCGGAGGATGAGACTGCGGCTCAGGCTGCTGATGCACCTCCGGAGTCATATATGCTTCCCATGGGAACGGATATAGGAAATGACTACAGCATGGGCGTGCCGGTATACAATGAGGTAATGGCGGACTGGAGAACACATGACGGAGTTGATTTCAACGGAGCTTACGGCGACACGGTGAAGGCCATAGCTGACGGAACCGTAAAGGATGTTTATGAGGACGAGCTTTGGGGCACTGTGGTAGTTGTAAATCACGGCGGAGGAGTTGAGGCTTCCTACTGCGGACTTCAAAAGGAGTCGGTTTTGAAAAAAGGCGAAATTGTTGAAAAGGGTGACAGAATAGGCGTAATAGGAGAAATCCCAATAGAAAACGACGCCGAATTTCCTCATCTTCACCTTGAAATCAGAGTTGACGGAGAGACAGCGGATCCTCTTCAGGTAATGGGTTATTACGAATAGGCAAAAGGGAAAGCAGTTTGCTTTCCCTTTTATATATATTTTTATATATATAAAACAGTTCTTTTGGTGATATGATATTTGACATAAATATAAAAAAAGAGTATAATACTTTTAACTATATACTTATAGTGGGAAGAGGGCGGAGAAGTGTTATGTTAAAGAAAATTGCCTTTAAAGCGATATTTGGAATACTGCTTTCGGGACTGATAATTATTTTTGCATATTCCGTATCCGCAGCAGAAAGCTACAGCACAGGTACATATCTTGTAACAGAAGAAAACGGCGTTCATTTGTATGAAAAAAGCGAGATTTCCGTTGATTTCAATACCACAGCCGGAAAAGGCGCATATATCAATGTAATAAAGGTGTCGGGAAATTTCGGATATACGGTGTATGATTCGATTTACGGCTGGGTTGATTTAACATCTGGTGTTGAATTTATTGACAAAATGCCGAGTATTACCGATGAGGGCAAAATAGAAGGCACAAAGGGCATAGAGATAACTGAAAAGCCGGATAAGCTTACATATATTGAAGGTGAAGAAAGCGCCGATATAACAGGACTTAAGGTTTCGTTAATTTTTGACGATAAGCAGGGCTCCAAAATGGAAGTAACGGGCTACACCGTTTCTTTTCCGGATCTTGATACCTACGGCGCCAAAAAGGTTACTGTTTATTACGGCGGTTACAGCGCTTCCTTTGATATTACGGTTAACAAGGTTCCTGTTACGGGAATAGTTATAACAATGCCTTTGAAAACTTCCTATGTTGAAGGGGAAGCGATTTCCTTTGACGGCTTGACGGTAAAGGCATATTACAGCGACGGCAGAGATAAGGGACAGGGAATTGTTCTTGAAAAAGGCGAGTATACTGTTTCGGGCGCTGCGGAGGGCGACACAGGGCTATCTCCGGGAACATATAAGGTGACGGTAACATACAAATATCCTGAAATATCCGCAGAATTTCATATTTATGTTTCGGAAAAATTCGTAACGGAATTAAAGCTTATAAAGATGCCGCAGAATGTAAATCTTTATCAGGGGCAAACCTTTAATAAATCAGATTTTGTCCTTTCTGCTACCTACGACAACGGAATAACAGAGGAAATTACTGATTTTGATATTGAGTATGACAATATGCAGATAGGAAAGCACACTGCCAGAATATATTATTATGACAGATATGTGGCTTTTGACTATATTGTATATGAGCTTTTTGAGAGCTATATTGAGTTAGGCGATACAACGGCAGTGGGCAGTTATCTGAACAACGATATAGATTTCAGCAAGCTCAAGGTTTATGTGGTATATAACAGCGGAGAAAGAAAAGAAATTACCGATTACACTCTTAAGCATAATATTGACATTACAAAAGCCGGGGAATATCCCGTAACGGTTGTATATAAAGATTTTACAAAAATTTTCTATTATACGGTTGCGCAGAAATACACTGTAATAGCAGGCGATGTAAATCTTGACGGAAAAATAACATCGGCAGACGCAAGGCTTGCTTTAAGGAATGCGGCAGGTCTTGAGACTCTTTCCGAAGAAGCGTTTCTTGCGGCGGATGTTAACAGCGACAAAAAGGTGACGGCCTCCGACGCAAGAAAAATATTAAGAGTATCAGCCGGATTGGACAGATTTTAAAATGACAAAAAAAGAAATCGCTTTAAGCGCAGTTGAGGCGTTGAAAAAAGAATATCCCGACGCGCTGTGTTCGCTTATGGCATCAAATCCTTTTGAGCTTCTTGTGGCAACAAGGCTTTCGGCTCAGTGCACCGACGCCAGGGTCAATACGGTAACTCCTGACTTGTTCGGAAAATATAAAACCCTTGAGGATTATGCCTCTGCCGATTCTGAGGATATAGCCCAAATTATACATAGCTGCGGATTTTTCAGACAGAAGTCAAGGGACATAGTCGGAATGGCTCAGAAGATATTATCCGATTACGGCGGAAAGGTTCCGGACACCATAGAGGAGCTGACAAAGCTACCCGGCGTAGGAAGAAAAACAGCAAACCTTATATGCGGAGATGTGTACGGAAAGCCGGCTGTTGTAGCCGACACCCATTTAATCAGGATTTCCAACAGGCTGGGGCTTGTTAGTACAAAAGACCCGTTTAAGGTTGAAACGGAACTGAAAAAGCTGCTGCCTCCCGAAGAAAGCAATGATTTCTGCCACAGGGCTGTGCTTCACGGCAGAGCTGTGTGCGATGCGAGAAAGCCGCGGTGTGAAAGCTGTGTAATGAACGGCTTTTGCAGAAAGCGTATTTAAAAAACTTTTGCTGAAATTTTTAATTTTTAATATTATGAAAATAAATATCCCGAAAGGGAAACGGAAAGGAAGTAATTCACTTGTCTTTATTAACAGCAATATTCGGTGATTACTCATCAAAAGAAATAAAAAGAATTACACCCATAAAGGATAAGGTATTGTCTTATGAGGAGGAGTATTCAAAGCTTACCGACGCCCAGCTTCAGGCAAAAACACCTGAGTTCAAGGAGCGTCTTGCAAAGGGCGAAACACTTGACGATATTCTGCCGGAGGCTTTCGCCGCCTGCCGCGAGGCTTCCTGGCGTGTTCTTAACATGAAGCACTTCCCGGTTCAGATATTAGGAGGAATTATTCTTCATCAGGGCAGAATAGCGGAAATGAAAACAGGTGAAGGTAAAACTCTTGTTGCCACTTTGCCTGCATATCTTAACGCTCTCGAGGGCAAAGGCGTTCATATTGTTACCGTAAACGACTATCTGGCAAGGCGTGACTCTGAGTGGATGGGCAAGGTTTACAGGTTTATGGGACTTAAAGTGGGACTTATTGTCCACGGAGAAGACCATGACGCAAAGAAAGCGGCATACGACGCCGATATTACCTACGGAACCAATAATGAAATGGGCTTCGACTATCTGAGGGACAATATGGTTCCCTATAAGGAAATGAGAGTTCAGCGAGGCCATCATTTTGCCGTTGTTGACGAGGTTGACTCAATACTTATTGATGAAGCCAGAACGCCTCTTATTATTTCGGGAAGAGGAGACAAGTCCTCGGATCTTTATAAAAGAGCCAACGACTTTGTAAAAACATTAAAGGAAAAAAGAATAAAAGAGCTTGATACAAAGCAGGAGATTGAGGACATAGCCGATGACGGAAGCGATTATATCGTTGACGAAAAGGCGAAAACAGCGACATTTACAAAAAGCGGTATTGCCAAGGCTGAGGCGTATTTCAACCTTGACAACCTTATGGACGCGGAAAACCTTACTCTTCAGCATCATTTGAATCAGGCGATAAAGGCTCACGGCGTAATGAAGAGAGATGTTGACTATGTTGTTAAGGACGGACAGGTTCTTATAGTTGACGAATTTACCGGCCGTATAATGCTGGGCAGAAGATACAACGAGGGACTTCATCAGGCAATAGAGGCAAAAGAGGGCGTAAACGTTCGCTCCGAGTCAAAAACTCTTGCCACAATTACATTCCAGAACTATTTCAGACTTTATGAAAAGCTTTCGGGCATGACGGGAACGGCAATGACGGAAAGCCCCGAATTTCAGGAAATATACGGACTTGATGTTGTTGCAATACCTACCAACAAGCCCATGATAAGAAACGATTTGCCCGATATACTTTATAAGACGGAAAGTGCGAAATTCGCTGCCATTGTTGACCTTATAAAAGAGCTTCACTCAAAGGGACAGCCTATACTTGTAGGTACGGTAAATATCGAAAAGTCGGAGCAGCTCAGCAAAATTCTCACTAAAAACGGAATAAAGCATAATGTATTAAACGCGAAATACCATGAAAAGGAAGCCGAGATAATAGCTCAGGCAGGTAAATTCGGAGCAGTTACCATAGCTACCAACATGGCAGGACGAGGCACCGATATAATTCTGGGAGGAAACGCAGAGTATCTTGCCAAGGCTGACATGAGAAAGATGGAGGACATGACCGAGGAGCTTATAGCCGAGGCAACGGGCTTTGCAGAAACCGACGACGAGGAAATCCTTAATGCGAGAAAGATTTACAGCGAGCTTGAAGCGAAGCACAAGGCGGAAATTGCGGGAGAAGCGGAAAAGGTAAGAGAAGCGGGAGGACTTTATATAATCGGCACGTCAAGACACGAGTCAAGACGAATTGACAATCAGCTCCGAGGCCGTGCTGGAAGACAGGGAGATCCCGGTACAAGCAGATTCTTCCTTTCTGCGGAGGACGATTTAATAAGACTTTTCGCCGGAGACAGATTCTTTAATCTTCTTAACAGCTTCGGAAGTGTGGGAGATATGCCTCTTGACGCAAAAATGTTCTCAAAGACTATAGAAAACGCCCAGAAAAAGGTTGAGGGCAACAACTTTGCAATCCGTAAAAATGTTTTGAAGTACGACGATGTTATGAATAAGCAGAGAGAGGTTATATACGCTCAGAGAAATAAGGTTCTTGACGGCGTTGACCTTGACTCAACCATACGCAAGATGATAAATGACAGCATTACCGACGCCGTTAATTTCTACTGCCCTAAGAGCAATCATCATAATGACTGGAACATTGCAGGCTTAAAGAGCAAATACGCATGGCTTTTGGGAGAAACGGAGCTTGAAAGCGAAACGGATCATGACGCAGTTTTGGAGCAGATGCTGAGTCTTGCAACATCAAGACTTGAAGCCCAGAAGGAAAAATACGGCGAAGAATTAATGAAAGCTCTGGAGCATAAGGCTCTTATTGAAAATGTTGATATGCGCTGGATGGATCATATCGACGCCATGGAGCAGTTTAAAAAGAGTATAGGCTTAAGGGCCTACGGTCAGAGAGATCCTGTAATCGCTTTCAGAGATGAAAGCATGGATATGTTTGACGAAATGACAATGAATATCCGTGAGGGAACGGTTCAGTTTGTTCTCTGCGCAGTTCTCCGCTCCGAAGAGGATGTTAAGAGAGAACAGAAAATGAAGCCCACCGAAACTAACGGCGGCGACGGCAGCGAGAAAAACAGACCTGTTAAAAAAGGCGCAAAAGTGGGCAGAAACGATCCCTGTCCCTGCGGAAGCGGATTAAAGTATAAGAAATGCTGCGGAAGAAATGTTCAGTAATATATAATTAATCTTGAATGTGAGGAAAAAGGAAAATGTGTCATAACCAGACTGTAATTGTTCTTGATTTCGGCGGTCAGTATAAGGAGCTTATTGCAAGAAGAGTAAGAGAATGCGGAGTATATTCGGTAATTAAGCCCGGAGATACTCCCCTGGAGGAGCTTTTGAAGCTTAACCCCATAGGCTTTATTACAACAGGAGGCCCTGCCAGCGTTTATAAGGACGATTCCCCCAAATGCTCTCCGGAGCTTTTTAAGGCGGGTGTCCCTGTTCTCGGTATTTGCTACGGCTTCCAGCTTATGAGCTATCTTTTGGGAGGAAAAGTTGAAACCTGCAGCGTCAGCGAATACGGTCAGATCGAAAGCAGGATAAATCCCGAATCTGCTCTTTTTGAAGGTCTTGATTTCGAACAGACCGTGCTTATGAGCCATACGGATTTTGTGGCAGTACCTCCCGAGGGCTTTAAAACAATAGCCAAAACTGCCGACTGTCCCAATGCCGCCATTGAAAATCCGGAAATGAAGCTTTACGGCGTTCAGTTTCACCCCGAGGTTGAGCATACCCACAACGGTATTAAAATGATACATAATTTCCTTTATAATGTCTGCGGTGCCCAAGGCGATTACACCATGGACGATTATATAGAGCGCCAGGTTAAAGCCATCCGTGAACAGGTAAAGGATGAAAAAGTAATTCTGGGACTTTCCGGAGGCGTTGATTCTTCCGTTGCGGCTGCTCTTATTTCAAAAGCTATCGGAAACAATCTTACCTGCATTTTCGTTGACCACGGCTTTATGAGAAAAAACGAGGCTGCGGAAATAAAAGAAGCCTTTAAGGATATGCCTCTGAATTTGGTTATGGTAGACGCATCGGAGCAGTTTTTAAGCCTGCTTCAGGGAGTAACCGACCCCGAAAGAAAAAGAAAAATTATAGGCAATGAATTTGTTCAGGTTTTCAGGGAACAGGCGAAAAAATTTGACGATGCAAAATATCTTGCCCAGGGAACTATTTATCCCGATGTAATAGAATCAGGCAACAGCAAGGCGGCAACAATTAAAAGTCATCATAATGTTGGAGGACTGCCCGAGGATTTAGGCTTTGTAGGACTTGTTGAGCCCTTAAGAGGTCTTTTTAAGGATGAAGTCAGAGCCGTAGGCAGAAAATTAGGCCTTCCCGATTACCTTGTTGACCGCCAGCCCTTCCCGGGTCCCGGACTTGCCATAAGAATAATAGGAGAGCTTACAAGAGAAAAGCTTGACCTTCTTAGGGATGCGGACGCCATTTTCAGAGAGGAGCTTATAAATTCCGGAGAAAAGGCAAGCCAGTATTTCGCAGTGCTTACAAATATCCGTTCAGTGGGAGTTATGGGCGACGAGCGTACTTACGAATATACAGTGGCATTAAGAGCCGTTATAACAAACGACTTTATGACCTGCGAATATGCGCCTCTCAGCCATGAACTGCTGTCAAAAGTGTCCGTAAGAATCACAAA
>CALYBJ010000012.1 GCA_944412445.1 uncultured Clostridia bacterium | reverse complement strand
GGTTCATAAAAGTTTTATAATTAATATTAAATATGTTTCAAGCTATCAAAAAGATTGTGTTGTTCTTCTCCAAAAGTATAAAATCCCGATTTCATACAGAAAACAAGCTGACTTTAAAAATTTCTTCTTTAATTACATAGGAGACAGATAATTATGCAAATAATTTCAATAGCCGCACATCTGTTTGAATTTTTTATTTTATTTATTTATTGCAGTACTGTTTTTAAGCCAAAGAAAAATTATCTTTTTATTGTTGCTTCAGGTCTTTTTGCATATTCTGTTATTCTGATTATCTTCCTTGTTTTTGATTCAACAATACTAAATATTGTAACTGCTGCAATTTTCAACTTTTTATTCTGCTTTTTATTGTACCAATGCAAAATAAAAGAAGCGTTATTTTCCTCTCTGCTTCTCTCTGTCGCATTAACAGCTTCTGAATTTATCGCCATAAGTCTGTTTACCATAAAAGATGGTGACATCAGCAAATTTAATTCGACTTGGCTTAGCTATATTATAGCTGTAACATTCAGCCGCCTTATATATTTAATTATAATTTTATCAATCGGACTTATTTTGCGTAAATCAAAAAACAATAAAATGCCGTTTTTTCTGTTTTTCTTTCCAATTGCTTCTATTGTTTTTCTCTATACATTATGGCTTACAGCCGCACAAAGTAAAATTTCTCAAGGCACAAGTTATTTAATAATTACATCAAGCTTTTGCGTTATTATTTCAATCTTGCTTACATATATTTTTTACGGAAAAACTTCAAGAGAATTAAATGAATTATATAAAAATAAAAGTGAAAGCGACAGAATAAAGGCAGATGAAGCGTATTATAAAATTCTTGACAAACAAAACGAGCAATTAAAAACCATCATTCACGACGAAAAAAATCATTTAGCTGCCATAAAAAGTCTTGCAAACAAACAGGAAGTAAGCGAATATATTGATACTATTTTCGGTCAAATTGAGGAAAACTCTGTGTTCGGCAACACAAAAAATAAAATTCTTGATTTAACTATAAATAAATATCAATATATTTGTGACTCCGAAAATATTGATTTTTGTGTATCAATCAAAACCTCAAATTTAATTCAAATTGAAAAACCGGATTTAATTACGCTGTTGGGTAATTTGCTTGACAACGCCGTTGAGTCAGCAAAAAAATCAAAAGGAAGAAAAATCGATTTATCAATAAACAAAACGAATGGTTTTGACGTATTAACATGCACAAACTCATGTGATATCAAGCCCCGGCATGTGGGGGAAGAACTTGAAAGTACAAAGACAAGCTCCGGTTTCCATGGATTAGGAGTTAAAAGCATTAAACGTATAGTAAAAAAATATCACGGTAACTTTGAATGGAAATATGATGAAACAAAAAAAGAGTTTATAATTTATATTGTCTTTTAACAAAAGAATATTATAATATCGTCTAAAAGAAAAAACTTTTAGGCGGTATTTTTTTATAAAAAAAACAAAAAACATACAAATAATAAATAATATAGCGTGCAAGCAGGAAAACTCACACGCTATATATTGTTTTCTTGAAAATTAAACTTTTTTAATATTGATATTTGTACCGTTTACGCCGGCGGTTGTATGGTATAATTATATGCATTCAGCATATAGCCACATACACAAATGAGCATAAAGCCCTCATTAAAAACCGTTTGATCTGATTTTTCATGCGATGTAAAAGAATATTTAGCAATATGTAACGAAAAAATATATGGTAATTATTAAGAAAAAAGGCTTTGACGATTTTGCCGTACACAGTACTGTCTCCGCCAAAGCCTTAATGTTTCGGTAATTCTTAAATATCTATGGTTTTCCGTGTTTTTATTTTTAAATATTCTGTATTTAAAATTTTATTTTTGCGGACGGTTTAGCCCGCTTATTGCACATTTTTACTCCCCTATCTAACTAACCAGTTGCTTATTGTGTCATAAATTATGGCAGCCCAAAACAGAACACAATAAGCCACAAAATAAGGCCACCATGGATATACAATCAAAGAAACGATTAATACAAGCAAAACGACAGCACAGCATATAATAATTATTTTGTGTTTTTTTTTCATAATAATTATCCTTTCACAGAAAACGTTAGTTCAAAACCCCAATAAAAAGGTTTAAAATAGGATTTACTTTGGGACAGATATCCCATTTGATTAAAAAAATAGATAATAGGATTACGCGTATGTGCCTCAGTCTTGCTCCAATCATCAAAATCAAAATATTCATCTTTAAGCTCGTATGTAACATAATATACATTTGAAACCTTGAGTAATGTGTTTTGAAGCTAAATTGTATTTTTTTATATCTATCACATTGTCACTGACATGAGTATAAAAAACAATCAATTCGTCATTTTTTATACCGAAATCACGAATCAGCACCTCACTTTTTTTTACAGTCTCCTCTTTTACCATCGTATTAAGATTTATGCACTGTATAGATTTAGCTTGATCTTTGTGGTTATAACCGTAATAAAAAATATCATTTCTGAACTTGCACGGCACTGACGCAAAACCGCCTGTGCGAATAATTTTTACCATTTCCATTTTATTTAAATCAAAAATCACCATACTGCTTGCTTTTCTTAACACAAGCCATTTTTCATTTTGAGAAAACAAGGATGATTCTACATTCTTAACCGCTATATCACATAATTTGTTTTTCTTTAGAAAATCGTACAACTGAACAGTTGTTGCTTTTGTAACTAACATATATTTTTCATTCTGTGAAATATTTACATGAAAATAATTATCTTCAAATAACAATGTATAGTTTTCCATTTTATCTTCCTTTCATGTTAAGATACAATTTCTGACGCTGCCATAAAAATAACCTTCAACAGCAACAAACCATTATATACACGTTCATCTTTTATGCAAGATCCTAGCTGATATATATCGGCTAAAATGCAATCCGTTATTAATTATTTTCAAGCTTGTATTGTTCTCTCATATATACTTCCAAATGTTCAAAAAACTTTTCAATGGCTGTTTTGTCATCTTTATATTTTTCCAGCAAAATGCTTGAAAAATCATAACTTTCTTGGCAATGATAAATATCTGCTATGTATTCTTCAAAAGCGTTAAACTGCTCAAAAACATTTGATTTTCCGTTTTCTTCTTCACAGGTCAAATAACCGTCTATGAAAGCTCTTAAATATTTTATATTTACTTCACCAAGATACAGAAGGTAGTTATATCTTATTTTTTTTAACATACAAAACAAAGATTGCATTATTAATACATCTCCAATTCCCAGATAATTTATATGCAGAAACATTTTTTTGCTTATTCCTTAAAATAATTTTTTATCTCTGCACCCTTTCCTGTCATTAAATCAGCAATATTTCTTGCGTCCGCCTTCAGCATTTTTCAGAGAATGAAACAGTAAAAGAAAATAAGCCTGCATTTATAAGAAGCTTTATACTGTTTGCTTTCATTTTTGTCTGCTTGGTATCAGTTACTATTTTTATTATCATATTCTTTCATTAAATATAAATCGCATAGCTTTTCAAACATATATATGGCTTCCCTTTCCGATATTGATTTTTCTAAAATATAATCAGCCCAATTATTTGTTTCAGATATACCAAAATGGTTACATATAAATTTTGTTAATCCAATATAATCCTTTTGTAAAGAAAAATTCTCATCAAGATACTCTTTTTTTTCGGAAAGAGTTTTCAAAAACCTCTCTCCGTGTACTGCATAATACAATTCGCATTTCTGATATGGCGGCAAACCTAAATATTCGTCAACAAGATCATAAAAAAGCCAAAACGCATCTTCATCACATTTAGAATGTTTTTTTACGATTTCGCAAATATTACTATGCTCATTATATTTGAGTGAAATATAATTACTGAGATACAGCAACGGGCTGACATATTCACTATTATGCATATGTTCACACATATTAAATCCATCAATATACAGAAACAATCTTTCTATTTCCGCTTTACCTAGATATTTTTTTGGTGCTAACCTGATTTCGTTCAATATTTTGATTTCCGTATCCATATATACTCGCTCCTATATTAAATAGTCAAGGCTAAAATATGAAACTATTTTTCTGCCACGGCTGCAATTAAAATCATTAATCCACTCCAATTTTGCCAAACCTTTCGGATGTATATTGCAATATATTTTTCCATTTAACAATACTCCATAGTGCACACCATTTGTGCTTATGACATCTTGTGCAGAATCACTATATAAATAAGGAAATTTCAAATCTGTTATGTACCACAGTTTTACAATTTTTGCATCAATTTTCTTTTCATATAAGTACTTTGCCATTGCTTTTGCAGCTGCTAAACATTGATATTTACCATATTTCCTTGCAATATTTTCCAACTCTTTTTCTGCAGCAGAAATAGTTAAAGAGGCAACAAGTGCTTGTGCCAAAACTTTTATACTATTAACTTTCATTCTTGTCTGCTCGGCCAGCAAACTGATTGCTCCAGATAATACTTCTCCAAAACTAACTGTAATACCTGAAGCATTTAATGCAACCATTACAATTCCGGTTACTGTTATTGCATATAAAGCGACAATTACAGCACTGCCTGCAACAGGAATGGCAATTGATTCCCCGGTCGGATCAATAAACATCACGGGGTTATTGCTGCAGTATGCAAACATATTAGTGCCGTTTACACCGGCGGCAGTGTCTGTTTGCTTATAGTTTTGAGAAGTATACTGCCTATATTATTTTTCTGCTCCTGCTCTTTTTTCCAAGGGCAGGAGCAGCGCCAGTTTATTAGATTTTTTTCTACCTATGACATTGGCTGATTTTATGACGCGTTTTCCGCTAATTCGGAATAGCTTTCATCAAACGTCCGCACATAGACTGCATAATATTCCGGAAATATAGACCGGATCTTATGGTTTTTTCACTTCCATATATAGCTGTTAAATTACCTCTTACGACACAAACATATTAATAGTTTATGTTTATTGTTTTTCAGGAGCAACTTGTTCACAGTGCCACCCTGTGTATTTGCCCAACAAATCGCCCATATCACCGACAATAGAATCACAATCTTCTGAATATATCAGAAACGATGTATGATGACCAATTTCAATCAAAACATTACGAAATGGCAACATTACGCAAATCCGAGTTAAATAACGCATATTGGCTTCTATTACATTCTCAATTACTGTAATGTCTTTTTGGCAATTTAAAGATAAATACTGTTTTGGCTTTAATTGCTTTTTCAGATATTTTATCAAATCAATTTTATTTAAATTTTTCCATGCACAGTAATTGGAGCCATAAAAAAAGGGGCCTATTACTATTTCTTCTTCGTTGTATAAGCTGAAAATATCAAACAGCAACATGGATAATTGTGCCGCATCATGATAAAATTCTGATTTTTCTTTTAGTGACATTGACCAGATATCTCCGCCGTCCCAATCTTTCTCATACCAAACCCGAAGCAACTCCATGGCTTCTATTTTATCAATATTACAAAAAGCATTTTTAATCCTGATTTTTTTCATTTTAATACCTTTCCTGTTAAATCTGCTGAGTGATAATCTCCCGGTTGTCCGTTTTTTGGTTCGAGGTCCCAATGATCACCTCCATAGTGTCCAGATTTATCTTTTTTATATTTCCATCCTGTTTTTTTATGGGTATAAGTGCCATCTTTATTTTTTTGAAACTCACTAGGATGAGAATCCGGTGTTTTAACTTTATTGCCAACTTTTAACTTTGACGGTATTTTTGTTTTTTTACTAAGAACAATGTTGCTTGTTATGCTATCAGCCGCATATTCTATAATCAAAGCAATAGCATCAGACATAGTCAAAACAATTTTTCCGCCTGTAAAAACATCTACTAAAAGTATAAGCAAGACAGCAGAACAAATTAAATATGCAGTAGGTATACTGACTCCGGCAACAACAAATCCAACGCCTACTTCTCCTGACGGATCAATAAACACTACCGGATTGTTATTACAATACGCAAACATATTTGTACCGTTTACGCCGGCACAAATGTCAGTATGCTTGTCTGCATTTAGGAATCTGCCTTTGCTTTTGGCGGTAAAGCCGCAAGCAAAGGCAACAGCGTGCTTCAACGTCCGCAGAAACATAAAAATATAAATATGCTCTCTGCCGTTATTCAGCAGCTTCAAACAATAATTCTAATTCATTATGCTGATACACATTTCCGTTACTCAAAGGTTAAAACTGTGTAAGTATATGTATTAAATCTGATTGCTTGAACAGCTTCGGTAATTTTGAAAAAAAGCTTTAGACATCATTACACAGTTTGAAAGTTAATTCCCGAAGTTTGCAACGGTTGTCTTTTCCTGATCGTCCTTATCGTAATAAGAAAATTTTATTTCACTGTCGGACAGAAATTCCGCTTCATATACGGGAAATACTCTTGATGAAAAGTCTGCGCTGATTTCTCCTATCATCTGTGAATCATCAAAAGCAGAAAAAATCAAAAGCTTTTTTTCTGCTGAAGAGTAACAGCAGATCATCTCTGCTTTATCAGCCAAAACGTCAGCAAAAACTTTTGAAATTTCCCCTGTTTCACTGTCAAAAAACTGCCAGCGGGTATCGGAAGTACCGAGAGAAAGAGCAAGAGCTACAATTCCGTTTGTTTCATGTAGCATGGGTTCCTTCCATTCAGTACCGCCCTCAAAGAGAACATCACCGTTTTTATTATAAATACGGTACCAAAATAATTGCTCCTCAGTATTTTCTGAGGCGGTTTCCCAAACGGTGAAATGCTCGCTTTCGCTTATAATAATAGGCTCTTCCAGCATTTCAAAGCTTATGTAGTCATAAATAACGGTAAGGCTTTCATAAACCGAAATTTTCTCATTACCGTCCGCAGAACAGCCGGAAAAGAAAAGTAAAAAAACAAATACAATACAAATTATTTTTTTCATAATAAACTCCTTTATTCCTATTTGCTTAAACGATACAGAGAAACATACTCTCCGGTAAATATAGAAAAATAATCATTATTATCACAACAGGACAGTATACCAACCGGGAAGGCGTCAAACTCAGCAATATTATTTTCCGAGTTCATATCAATTAGCTGTCCCGTAAAATATCTTCCTATAAACAAATAATGCCGGTACGCACAGACAAAAAATATATCTCTGCGGTTAGAGGGAGTTCTTCTGACAAATTTACTTTCTCCGGACAAAATATCAAAAGAATAAATATCTGTTCTATCGTCCTCTTTTTTCACATAAAAAAACTTTGACAGCTCTTTAGAATATGCAGTTGTTACTATTCCCGCTGCGTCTTTTAACGTAAACTCGTGTTTTTCAATATGCCCCGAAACAGGGTCAATTGTTAATGCGCCGCCGTCTTTAAAGATTACATATACATATTTCCCGTCTGAAAACAAATCCACGTGACAGTCAATATCTTTATACACTGTCTTTCGCTCACCTAAAGCAACATTATAAGCATAGAGAGTTTTTTTACGGGTTCTGGTATTACAATACAGGTAAAAAAAATCGTCATTTAACATTATGCTCTGAGTTTCACTGGCTGTACCCGCTGAAATTTTCGCAGTTACAGTCTGAGATTCAATATCAAAAACCACAAATGTTGCAGGGCACCTTAATATTATGAATTTTTCAGATTGTGAGAAAAAAGATTTTCTTACGTACTTTGCAGGAATATCAAAAAGGTGCTTCCTGCTCTGAAAATCATACAGGGAACATTTTGAACTTTTTGAAATAAATAAATATTTACCGCTTTTTGATACATTGGCGCTGCTTAAGCGTTCTTCAAATAACAGCTGTGCATTAATCAAAATAATTCCTCCTTTATGATACCATTGCTGATGCAGTCTGTAATGCCACCTTTAATAACAACAAACCATTAATAACATTTTTCTTCTGCGCATTTTTATTATTTTTATCCGCTCTAAAATATACATCTGCTAAAAATAGACCAACGCCAGCATTATAAGAATTTGTATTTAAATACGCATGTAAACGATAAACAATTTTTACTTTGTTCCTGCTGTCTTCAACATCAATTCCTACCTCATCTAATACCATAATACCAATAAATGCACTGGGGGCTTTTTTTGCTACAATATGGTGCAAATCATATCTTTTGTTTGACAACTTTGATTCTTTTGCTTTCTGTAAAATTTCTGTAATTACTTTTTCTACATATTGTGAGACAGCTAAAGAAACAGCTTTAACAAATTCTCTAAAAGCAACAATATCAATTTGCATTTTCTTGTTTAACTGTTCCAATGAATCAACTATGTCGTATAAATCAAGCATGGGCAATAAACGTAAAATTTCTACAGCAATAAAATAAAGAGCAATAGAAGTACACAGCAAAACAAAAAATGTTATAATAAATTTTGCTGCAACAGGAATGGCAATTGATTCCCCGGTCGGATCAACAAACATCACCGGATTGTTATTACAATACGCAAACATATTAGTGCCGTTTACGCCGGTGCCGGTGTCAGTATGCTTGTCCGCATTCAGGAATCTGCCCAGCTTTGGACTGTAGAACCTGGAACCCAGGTAATAGCACATTTCATCTCCCACAACTGTATATACATATCCTCTGTATAACTGTGGTATAAACAATATTGATAATATTCCGGAAAAAATTGCTCCAATATTTGATTCTGTATAAATACCAATATTTCCGTATGCGTCGTAGGTAAATTCACAAAGAAGCTTTCCTTCTGTATTTATAAGTCCTGTTATGTCTCCCTGAAGATTTTTGCGGTACAAAAAAATTCCCAAACTGTTACACTCAGTATCCGACGATGCGCTCAGTTCTATGCCCTGAGCCTCCCCCTCCGTATCATAAATTATACGAGAGGTAATTGCTTTATTTTCTTCAATACCGTAAATACTGCGGGAAACAAGCGTGTCGCCGTTCCAGATATATTGAATGCCTCCTGCACGATTTGTATATTCTCCTGTATTCTCGTCAGCGGTGTACAAATCAATTTGGCTTAAATATCCGTCGGAATTATAATAATATTTTAAAAGCTCACCATTAGAGGTCAGAGCGCTTTCAAGCTGTCTGCCTGCTGTCCATGTATATGTTGTGCCGTTATAGGAGGTTACATTTCCCATTGCGTCATAGGTTAAGTTTGTATTAATATTGTTTGATGTGGATACGGCATCTGTTACCGTATGATTTGTCAGCAAATCTTTCCAATCGTTATCACCGTAAGTATATGTATCGGTTCTGACTGCTTCCATCTCTTCTGTTATTTCGCCGAGAGTATATTCATACTCTGTTTTTGAAACAATATTTCCGCCCTTATCGTAAACGTAAAGAATGGTTTTATTATCTTCAAGAATATTCTCACGAACAAGCTGTCCCGCTTCATCATATTCGTATGTGTAATAATACGTCTTAATTCCGTCGTCATAACGATATATGCCTGTAATATTGCCTGTTTCGTCATATTCATAATTATCCGTACGGGAATAGCTGTAATCATTTGCGGTAAAATTTGAAGAATGAGAAAGAATTTTTGTTGACGCGGCATCTTCCGTATCATTATATGTAAATTCGTATTCACCGCTTATATAATATTCGCTTGTTTCTTCGGCGGTACTGCTTGTCAAAGACGTGTCGATGCTGATATTTTTACTTTCCGTTCTGCCAAACCAGTCGGAAGTGTTAGTTATCTCAGCATCAGTTTCCCCTGTAAACACTCCGGTTTCATCTTCCACATAAATATCCGCCGAAAAGGACACTGATGATACCGTCTTGCCTGTAACCTGATTATAATCGCTGTTATAGGTATAAGTAACGGATGAACCGAGAATGTTTTCTGTCTGCGTACCGTCTTCATTGTAAACCGACGAATACAGCAAACGGTTGTCGTCAAGAGTTCTTATTTCAGTGCCGTTTTCTGAATAAGCAGTAGCATATCCGGCATTATTATCCGTTATTTTTGTAAGCGCTCCGTCTGTGTATTCAAATTCAAATGCAGCCGTTTCTCCTCCGTCATAAGATATTGCAGTTATATTGCTGCTGTCATCATAAGAATATGTTACACTCTGACCGTTGGCATAGTTTATTTTGCTTAATCTGCTGCTGTCTTCTCCGCCGTATTCATAGCTTGTAAGTGTTCTGTCGTTAATTTTTACCGATGTTTGATTGCCCCATTCATCATATGTAAAATTGTATGTGAAGCCGTTATGAGTTATTGACGCAATTCTGTCACCGCTGTAAGTATACTGATTGGACATTACACTGCCGTTTGAAAGGCCGCTTACTTCTTGAGAAAGCTCAGTCAAATTGCCCATTGCGTCATATTCAAACAAAACTTCCATATCTCCGCTTGTCATGGAGCTGAGCATTCCGGCCTCATCATATACATAATATACGGTATTTCCCGACGTGTCAACAGATGACGCTATATGACTGCCGTCGGAAGTGTATGTATTAACGGTTTTCATGGTTCTTTCGCCGTCATAAGACTCATCCGAAAGAATATTTCCGCTTGCATCTTCAACCGTTGAATACTTTCTCTTACACTGGATACATGTGCAGGATTCCTCATCTTCACATTCGCATAAACATTCCCATTCCTGGCACTCAGAACAGGGACACTTAGATACAAATATTTCCTCTGTTGTTTCCTCAATTATTACTCCTGTTGATTCTTCTTCAGTTAAGGAAGTTGATTCCTCTTCTGTAATTCCTCCGTAAAGATAATTACCGTCACCATCAACAATTGATACAATTTCTCCGTTGTCATCAAAGGTTTTAATTTGAATGTTTCCGTTACTGTCCGTAAATGTTCTTATATTGCCGCTCCATGTTATATCAAGATATTTTCCGGCAATATACTCGTTATCAGCATTAAGAGCAAATTCCGATATTTTACTGATATAACCATCTGAATACTGTATTTCAACCTTATATCCGTCTATATTTACTGCCGATGTGATCCCGTTAAGAGAATTATAAGTATAGCTCACTGTTTTGCCGTCCGGATAAGTGACAGATGTAAGATTTCCGTTTGAATATCCAAAATTCATTTCAAGAGGCGCCGCATTGTCTCCGGAACCTGATATTATTGCGTTTCCGTCAGAATTATAGCATTTTATTTTTGTTAACAGCCCGTTTGTATATGTAAAACGATATTCATTGCCTACGCCGTCCGTTATCTTAGAAATGGATTCAGCCATTGAGCTGTTTCCCGTACTTTCATAAAATATATCTGTAGATGTATCATAAGTCATATTTCCGTATCTGCACATTCTTCCGTAAACGTCAAATAATCTTATGCTGTCATCGTTTTTCATTACCATTGCATACTGCATATGATTACCGTTAATTTCTGCCTCAGCAGACATTGCATAAGAATTTGTGGCCTTATATATTATTCCGTCATACTGATCAGTCACCCATTTTGTTGTTCCTTCAGGCACAGCCATATCTGTCTCGTCAAATTCAGCTTGTTCAAAAAGAATTACACTGCCGTTTCCGGTAAGATATGCAATTTGCGTTTTGTCTTCATACTGCAATTCGCACAATGCGCTGCTGTAATTTGTATTCCAGCCTTTGCCGTATGACAATGCCGTGTAACCTACTATTTCCTTTAAAAAGCGGTATTCAACTGAATTGTATATCATGGATATACTAACAGGAAAAATATTACCGTCTATTCCAAGAGATGAATATGTAATTGAGGGTATAAGGGTATAATCATTAATACTGAGCGTTCCTGCTCTGCCGATATCCATACTGTGGCTGCCGTAATAAACGTTGTATGTGGCATTATATTCTTCTTGTATATCGCTTTCGTCTGCCGTTCCTGATAAATTAATAATATTTGCTCCTATTGCGTTGAGAGGCATTATTTCTATAATCATTATAATTGCAAGAAACATTGATATGATTTTTGTAAAAGTTTTTATCTTTAACATGATTTGGTCTCCTTCATTAATAACTAAATCTGATATATTCCATGTTCTAATTAAATTATTAACAACATATAAAAAGATTCTTACAAGGAAGAAATTTTATTACATCGCGAACTTTGCTTTTTCATCGCATAAATAAAAAATTTTATCTATGCGCGATCATTATTAAATTTTAACACATACCTTATATGAAAATAAATTATTCTATACATTTATAACACATCCTCTTTTTTACGCTTTTCATAATATTAATAAAATCATAACATTTTGATTATTTAAAAATATAATTAAAAATTACCAATATACATAAAATATTTTATACACATACATGTTTTTTATTGTTATATGACAATATTTGATTATAATATAAGATAAAGATGCTATTCGTACAATACATTTAACAAAACTGCACAGATATACGACAAAACTGCATAGAGAAAATGACTTAATTATTGCATTTTGGCTTTAATTTTGCAGTTTTGCTGTTAAACTGTGCAGTTTTGCAATTTTACTTGATTGAAATTTTTGTTTTGCTAAAATAAAAATAAATAAAAAAAATAATGTTATTTTTAAAGGATAACTAATAATTATATAAAATTAAAGAGGGATTCTATGAATAATCAAGATTTATTTAATTTTAATTTTGTAGACAGAACTTTAGAACGTGACGAAACAAACGAATTCCTTATATCGCAAAATGAAAATTTCCATAATGTTCTTTGGATTGTTGGAGATAAAAATGTTGGAAAATCATTTTTTGTAAAGAATATACTACAAGAAAACAAAATATCAAATTATTTATATATTGATTTAGATAAAGACACTCATTCCTTATCAAATTCATTAATGATTTTTTTAAATCAACTTAACACTCGGAGATTATTTAAATATATAAATTCTCATTATTTAAAAGTAATTAAATTGATGACAGATGTCTCAGCTTATGTAGCAACTGCTATTACAAAAATTGATTTCAGTACAATTTTGTCTATGTTAACGGACAGTATCTCAATATTTGAGAAGTCAGATGGTACTAGGCATGATGCTTCCAATTTACTTACAGAATATATAAAAAAATATTATAAAGATATATCATATGTTATATTAGATCATCTTGCGAATTGCGATGATCAACTATTATTGATATTGGGAAATATAATAGCTAAATTGATAGAGGACACGCCAATAAGATTTATAGTGATAACGGAAACGGAGGAGGTTAATCAAAACGCAAAACTTAGATCGTTAATGATTCAACAACTTCCGCACACCAAAATTGAAATTAAACCAATGACCGATTATAAATTATTTGCAGAAATTTTAGCAGATATTTTAGCAGATATTTTTGACTTTTCTAATATAGGAAATGATCTTCTTAAATACATATTTAATTATTGTGATGGTTATCCAGGTCGCTTAAAAAATTTAATAGAGTCGCTATATCTAAATGACAATATAGTTTTAAATAACAATACTGACCGTGCAGAAATTAACACGGAAAATATAAACGAGATATTAGATTGCGGCATTTGTGAAAAAACTGAAATCAATGATTTCTTAGAAGAGTTAGTTTTTAAAGTAATTATTATATCAAAATGGAATCTAAAAAATAAGGAATTGATTGAATTGGTATATTATATTTGCAATGAAGAATATCATATTGAATTAAAAAAACAAGACATAAATATTTCAATCAGGAAAATGGTATCTAAGAAAATTTTATCTGATTATTATATTGATAATGCACTATGTATCGGATTATCAAAAAGTTTCAATTATTCACACTTATATTCTATTGTATCTAAAGATTCAAGTTTTCCTCCAATGTGCAAACTAATATATAATTACTTAGAAATTACAGCATGGTCAATTAATAATTGCGATAAAAACAGAGCATGGTATTCTTGGAAAGCATTAATTCCAAATTGGATTCAAATTAATTATGAAATAGGAGAAAATTACTATAATAATGGGGATATGCTATCTTCGTGCGAAATCTTTTTACACCTGCAAACAGTTCTACAAAAATTATCGACAACTCAGCGTTATGTTGTAGCTAAATCATTTTATTTTTGTGGAAAATATGAGAATTCTGTTAATACTATTATGACCCTTGTGAATAGTCAAATCTCTTATCAAGATTTTAATGAATTAGGATTAGATTATTGTATTTTAATGGCCAAATGTTTCAATATTACAATGAAAAAGAAAAAAGCGGTTGAGTTATTATCAAATATCTATAATTATGTTAATCCAAATTCTGATGAAGCCTATTTAATTCTTGATTTAAAACACAGAATCTTGGCAAATATTAAATATGGTCGAAAAAAATCAAAAAATATATATGATTATTTACGGAAAAAAATCAAAAACAACAGTTCCCTTTATGATGCCATTCGACTTACTAGTATGGAATATTATAGAGGCGAATTAGTTCAAAATGATTTAGACGATTTAATTAAAAAATATCACATGACAAGCACTGTTTTAGAAGGAGAATGCTATACAAATAAAGGTTTTGATTTGTTTTGGCAAGGAAAAATTAATGAAGCTATTACTTCATTTAAAAATAGCCTTATTATTTTAGAAAATGTTAGAATACATGAAATTTCATATGTTTTAAATAATTTGGCAAACTGCCATATGATGCAAGGCGATTTTGAAAGTGCAATTGCAGATTTACATAGGGCCAGCGCTTTTAACCAATCACAATATGTTGACATTGTGATTAAAACAAATTTAATGGTTTGCTATGCCATTAAAAATAATTCTTTATATAAAAAATTATTTAAGGAATTGCTTACTATTTATGCTTTGGATGAGCCATTAGATATAAGTATATTGCTCAAAGTTACTTATGCTTTAGAGTTTGTTTACGAAATAAATGGATTCGGATTTGAATTCATCAAAAATTTAACTAGTTCTATTGCAATTGCTAATGATTATGAAAAAGATGTTTTGCCATATTTATGGTTAAAAAATTGGAATGATGATGTAGAAAATGATATTAGAAAAAGACTAAACAATCAAAATTGTGATATGTTCTTTTCTTATAGATTTGACCCTTGGCTTGTTACAATCACGCACGATTAATTCTTTTTTAAATTGATTTTAAAAAGAATTCAATGAATTCTGAAAAAGGGATTTGTTTATTTTTACAAATTGCACCAGCTTGACTTTCTTCGTGTATTGCCGGAACGGTATTGATTTCTAAAAAATATATATCTCCATTTTCAGTAACTCGATAGTCAATTCTACATATATCCTTTATATGTAATTTTTCCATTATTGTTACACTTTCATGTTTTATTTTTTGTATTAACTCTTTTGGCAAATACTTTTCAGCCGGTAAAAAGATTCTGGATTTATTTATATGGTCATCAACTCCCAACACTTCAGTTTCAAATATCAATTTATTGTGATGCTTGATTGCAAGCACTTCATTAAGTACAATATTTCTATTATTACCTATAACAAAATTTGTTATATCGTATCCTTGAATATATTCCTCGATTAAGAACTCAGCAAAAAATGGTGAGAGTTCTTGAATAACATTTAAAACCTGAGTTTTATCACTGCATACACTGTTATGGGTAATCCCAAGAGAAGATCCTTCACAGTTTGGTTTTACAATAACGGGATACTTTTCTATGTGGATTTCTTGTTCACAAATATAACATCTATTGAATAAAATATCACTTGGAGTTAAATAGTCTAAATTTTTCACCGCTAAATTCGAATAAAATTTATTTGTTGCTAATGCTGCTTCAAAAGGACCGCATCCAGAATATTTTAATCTTAACAGATCACACAATACTGGTATTTGCACTCTACTATATTGTGTATCTAACCCATCGGATAAATTAATATAGATAGAGTTTTTATCACATTTACAATCTTTTGCATATGCATTCATTAATTCGCGAACTCCACCGAATATTTCACAGTCAAATCCTAATTTTAAAATCTCTCGATTGATTTTTTCAAATGTATTTCTATCTTGATGATCATTGAAAAAGCCAGAAAAAGTTTTAGATTTAAAATTTTCTCTATAGTCACAAATTATTTTAAATGTTGGTTTTGACATAATTTACCTCCTACTCTTTAATAAAGATAATTAGATATTATCCTGTATTCTTAATAGTGTGCCAGCATAGTGTTTCAGTCTGAATTATATTATTAAAATGATTTGCGAACAGCACTAACATAAAAATCAAAAGGAATATAATACTATGGAATCTTCAGAAATTTTAAAAGCATTCAAAGATACACTGAAAACCATCCTTTATTCTTTATTGGCAGCGGCTCGTCAGCTGCTTGCGGAATACCCGGCATGGAGGTTCTTGGGAATCATCTGCTTTCAGAATTATCAGATATTTATTCTTCGGATAGCACTTGGCAAAAATTCGAAGAAAATATTAAATCTGGTCAAGATCTTGAAAAAGCAATGACAAGCATTGTCTTCAATGACGATATTATTAACAACATTCGTAAGCAAACATGGGAACTTATTTCAAAATATGATTTGGAATTATTTCATACCGTTCTCTTCGCCAATAAAGATTTACCGTTGTCCAGATTGATCAAAAAATACTTTCAGGCCCACCCATCAAAAGTTGATATAATTACGACAAATTACGACAGGGTGATCGAATACGCCTGTGATAAAGTCAGGATTCCTGTCAATACTGGTTTTTTAGGTTGCTATTCAAAATATTATTCAGATAAATTTAGCAATAAAAATGCCGTAAACCTTGTTAAAGTTCACGGTTCTTTAGATTTATTTAAAGATTCTAAAGGTGTCACTATATCATTACCTTTACAACAACATATACCTGACGGATTAACCCCCGAGATTGTTACTTCAGGAATTTCAAAATATGAAGCTGTACTTACTGAAATAGAACATTCTTTACTAAATCAGTGCGACAGCATGATTAAAAATGCTTCTTCGTATTTATGCATAGGCTACGGATTTAATGATGCACAGATTCAGGCGCTTATGATTAATGAAATACAAAGCGGCAAGCCACTTGTGTTATTAACAAAAGATGTTTCAGAAGAAACAGCACATCTATTAGCAAATAATGCAACTAATTATGCTTACATATGTAACGGCGCAAAGGAAGGAACCACTGATATATGCATCAACAAAAAAACGTGTACTATCAATGGCACATATTGGACAGTTGAAGGATTTATGGATATTATCGACTAAGGAGAGTTATAAATCAATGGGAATTTTTAATTACGATGATATGGAAGTCTTCGGTAAAGTTCAGGGTGTTGATACAACTACGGTTATAGTTCAAGTTTCTGATATCGAACAGCTTTCGAAACTGCAAGTAAATAATTTAGTGGCTATCAGATCTTCAAAACGAGGACAAACTCTCATTAGTATGGTTAGCAAAATCATGCGAAAATTTGCAGATTTATCGGATTTTGAATTCGATACCGAAGAAAATATCGTCACATCAACTGACATAGTAAAATTAAACCTAATTGGAACCTTAATAGATAAGGACGGCACCAAAAGCAATGTGTTTAAAAGAACTTTGGAATCGGTTCCTGAAATTGATTCTGATTGTTTTATCATGAATGATGATACATTAACAAGCTTTATGTCTGCAATATCAGGAGCGAATTATGATATTACCAATCCATTATGTATAGGAAAATATGCTATTAATAACAACTCCAACGCATTACTTGATGGAAACAAGTTTTTTCAAAGGCATGCTGTAATTGTCGGAAGCACCGGCTCCGGCAAATCATACACCGTTGCAACTATAATAGAACGAATTGCAAAATTAAAATCATGCAATGCAGTGCTATTTGACATACATGGAGAGTATTCGCCAATCAAAGGCGATAGAATTAAACATTACAGAATCGCCGGTCCAAGTGACACACCTTCTGAAAATATAATTTTTCTTCCTTATTGGTTACTTACTTATGATGAAATGTTGTCTCTTATGCTCGATCGAAGTGATTCCAATGCTCCAAATCAAGCTATGCTGTTTAGTCAAGCGGTATATTCAGCAAAAACAAAGTATCTCAAAGAAAAAGACATTTCAGATTTATTAGAAAGAATTACAATAGACAGCCCCGTTCCTTATAAAATACAAGATGTTTTAACAACGTTAAAAGACAAAAACAAGGAAAAGATAATAGGTAGCAGCAGAAGAGAAGTGCAAGGTGACTTTTATGGAAAACTCTCAAGATTTATACAGCGCCTTGAATCCAAAGCAACAGATAAACGACTGAATTTTATGTTTTCGGATAATGCGGATCTACTCCGTTTTGATTATATGAATATCCTTTGCAAAAAAATTATGTCTCCTGCAAGTCAGTCCGGTGGAATTAAAATAATAGATTTTTCAGAAGTTCCATCAGATATGTTGCCTCTTATTGTATCTCTTATAGCAAGGATAATTTTTTATGTACAGCAATGGATTGATAAAGATAAGATTAATCCGATATCTATTTTTTGTGATGAGGCTCACCTTTATATACCGTCAAATGCAAAGTACGGTGTAGAAGATTCCAGTCTGCAAAGCTTTGAAAGGATTGCGAAGGAAGGCAGAAAATATGGTGTAGGTTTAGTTGTCATCAGTCAACGCCCATCTGAAGTAAATCACACCGTCCTGAGTCAAAGCAGTAATTTCATTTCTATGCGTCTAACAAATATTGATGACCAAAATGTTATAAAAAAACTGCTACCTGATAATATAGGAAATTTTGCAGACCTTTTGCCTATACTGGATATCGGCGAGGCGATTGCAGTCGGAGATGCTTGTGTGATTCCCAGTCGAATTATTATTGACAAACCAGAACAGGCACCAAATAGTGCTACTGTCAAGTTTTGGACTGAATGGAGTAAAGAATCCACATCAGATTGTATTGATGAAGCCATAGAAGCATTACGAAAACAGAGTAAGCTTCAAATCAATTTTGACCGAGATTTCTCTATGTCAATCCGGGTCAATCCCGAATTCCATGCCGCTGTTTTCGGTTAGTTATAAATTATGTCGGTGTGGACGATTTCTGTGGCTGCTACGGATATTATTAATCCGAACAACCCACTCCATTTGGTTATCCGCTTTAAGTTGTTCGGTTGTTCTCTCAAGCCCTGTCATCTGTTTTATGCAAAGCTTTTTTCTTACCTGCATAACAGAAAGTCGCCTTTTTGCGGACATCAATGATATTGCACCTCCGAAAGAACATGTCTTTTGGAGGTGCATATATTTATTTTGAAAACAACGAAAATATTCTCTCTTCTTCACTGACCATGGTCTCTGCGAAGACTCCGTATCCCATCGTGGGGTCATTTAAAAACACATGAGTAACGGCTCCTACAAGCATTCCGTTTTGTATAATGGGACTTCCGGACATACCCTGTATTATTCCTCCCGTTTTGCCCAGCAAATCCTGGTCGGTTATTTTAATTGTCATTGATCTGGCTTCTTTTTCTTTTCCCGTCGTTATTTTTTCGATTTCTATATCATAATACTGAGGGCCGCTGCTGTCAACCGTTGATATAATCTGCGCCTGACCTGTTTCTATCTCGTTTTGTGACGCTACCGGATAAGTTTCATGTATCAGGCTTTCCGCATTGCTGTATGTTCCGTAGACGCCGAACTCATTATTGTCATACAGTGTTCCGATAACCTCTTCGCTGAAATTTCCTTTTATCTGCCCTGTTGTTCCTTTTTGCCCCATTGTATAACCTGTTATTTCTGCTGTTAAAATATCCCCTGAGCCAACCGGGAGTATTTCTTCCGTATCTGTGTCGCATACTGCGTGCCCCAGCGATGCGAACATTCCCGTTTCACTGTCGCAAAATGTTAATGTTCCTATTCCTGCCGTGCTGTCCCTGAGCCATAATCCGCATCTGTATTTTTTCTCTGCTTCTGAGTAAACCGGCGTCATTGAAAAATACAAAATTTCGTCTTCTCTTTTCACTGTAAGACTTACATCTTTTCCTCCGCAACCGGATATTACATTGCTGAAATCCGCCGAAGAGCATACAATTTCATCATTGATTTCAAGAATTATATCTCCCTCAAGAAGTCCGCAGTCTCCCCCGGGACAAACGCTTCCTACGGCTGTTTCCACAGTATCTACTCCGATTATCAACAGCCCCTCAGTATACATTCTTATACCTATGATTTCTCCGCTTACATCAACATATTTTCTCTGCTTTTCAACTGTATCAATTTCACCCGCAGGAAATATTCCGAAAAGCTTTACGCTTCCTTTTACTGCCGGCGTTCCTCTTGCCGCCGCTGTTGTTACAGCTCTTTCTCCCGTTTCAACCGAAAATACTTTTAAAAGCCTTATTTCACTGTTATCATAAACCGTTATTTCATCCGGTATATATACATCGCCTATACCTATCAAAACAAATACGGCGCAAAATATCAACGACAAAACAACGCTTGTAAATTTTATTAATTTTTTCATAATACACCTCCGTGGATTTTACCGCACACAAATAATGTTCCTAACTGCTTTTGATTTATTATCGGAATTTTTTATTTTCCCCTGAATTTACGGCTCGGTAATTTAAGGTGCATAAAAATCAAAAATTCTTGTGAATTTAATGTTTTTTATATTATTTCATTAATTCAAAAAAATATTAAAACGGCAGATCAATTAAAATCTGCCGTTCCAAAATTTTCATTATTTTTGAATATTAATTTTTTATTCTTCGTAAGAATATCCAAGCTCAAAGGCTTTAAGGTTAAGCTCCTTAAATTTGGGAGGCACAGTTTCCTCGATAACCTTCTCCCAAACTTCCTTTTTAAACTCCATGTGCTTCGCTACAACGCCCATTAACACAATATTTACCGCCTTTGAGGTTCCTGCCTCAACAGCAAGGCTTAATGCGTCAAGCGCCGTAATATTTGCCTTTTCCTTAAGCTGCTCAATTACTCCGTCAGGATATGTCGTTACTCCTGTTACTACCGGCATCGGGTCGATTTTCTGAGTATTTACAACTATTCTTCCGCCCTTTTTAAGATAAGGCAAATATCTTGCAGCTTCAAGCTGCTCAAAAGCTATTATAAGATCTGCTTCGCCCTTTTCTATTATGGGAGACGCTACTTTTTCGCCGAATCTTACATAAGTAATTACGGAACCGCCTCTCTGGCTCATTCCGTGAACCTCGGAAACTTTAACATCATAGCCTTCACTTATTACGGCATTTCCCAAAAGACGGCTCGCAAGAAGTGTTCCCTGTCCGCCTACGCCGACTATCATTACACTGTATGATTTCATCTGTATTTCCTCCGTTCCTTATTCCTCTATTGCTCCGAAATTACACATCTGCGTACATACCGAACAGCCTACGCACTGCGTAAAATCAATAACGGCTTTTCCGTCTGCCATGCTTATTGCCGGACAGCCTATCTTCATGCACATCTTGCAGCCTCTGCACTTATCCTTATTTACCTTGAGAGGAGGATTATGCTTAACATACTTAAGAAGCGCACAGGGTCTTCTTGAAATAATCAGCGACGGCTCGTCAACCTCAAGCTCTTTATGTATGGCTTCCTGTGTTTCCTTAAGATTATACGGATCAACAATGGTAACTCTCTTTATGCCTATGGCTTTCGCAAGAGCTACTATATCAACAGCCGTTGCAGGATCGCCCTTAATATTCTTTCCGGTTGTGGGATTTTCCTGATGTCCCGTCATACCTGTTATGGAGTTGTCAAGAATTATTACGGTTGACGCGCTGTTATTATAAGCAATATCAATAAGTCCCGTAACACCTGAATGAATAAATGTTGAATCGCCGATTACCGCAACAGATTTTTTTGCGTTCTCAGGGTTTGCCTTATTTCTTCCGTGAAGCGAAGAAATCGACGCTCCCATACATATACACGTATCCATTGCTCCCAAAGGCGCAAGTGTTCCAAGAGTATAACAGCCGATATCACCGCAGACAGCTACGCCCTCTTTCTTGAGAGAGTAAAACAATCCTCTGTGGGGACAGCCTGCGCACAGAACGGGAGGTCTTCCGGGGATATCCATATCCATTACGGAAAATTCCTTTTCCTCTCCTAAAATTGCCTTAGCGACTATACTCTGAGAGTATTCGCCCTGAAGGGTGAACACATCCTTGCCGTAAACCTTTATTCCTAATTTTTTGCAGTGGTTTTCAATATAAGGGTCAAGTTCCTCAATAACATATATTTTTTCGCACTGCGCCGCAAAATCAATGATTTTCTTTTCAGGCAGCGGATATACGCATCCGAGCTTTAAGTAAGAAGCTTTTTCTCCTAATGCTTCCTTTGCGTAATTATAGCAGTTGCCGGCAGTTATTACGCCGATTTTTTTATCGTAATATTCAACCGTATTAATCTCGTCTTCCTCGGCGAATGCAGTCTGTTCAACAATTCTCTGCTCAACAAAAACGTGTCTGGGCTTAGCAAAAGCAGGCATCATTACATACTTCTGAGGATTTTTAGTATATTCCTTAAGAGGTGCGTCAGTTCTGTCAGAAGTTTCAGCAAGTCCTCTTGAATGTGCAACTCTTGTGGTAAGTCTTAAAATAACGGGAGTATCAAATTTTTCCGACAGCTCAAAGGCTCTCTTTGTATATTCAAGACATTCCTTTGAATCCGCAGGCTCCAGCATCATTGTTTTTGAAGCTTCCGCATAATGTCTTGAATCCTGCTCATTCTGAGATGAGTGCATTCCCGGATCGTCCGCAACAGCTATCATCATTCCACCGTTTACTCCTGTGTATGAAGCAGTAAACAGGGGATCTGCCGCCACATTAAGACCTACATGCTTCATACCGCAAAAAGATCTGGCGCCGGCTATTGACGCTCCCACAGCAACCTCGCAGGCAACCTTTTCATTGGGCGCCCATTCGCTGTAAATCTCATCATATTTTGCGGCAAATTCAGTTATTTCGGTACTGGGTGTTCCCGGATAGCTGGATACTACTCTGCAGCCGGCTTCATAAAGGCCTCTTGCAACAGCTTCGTTGCCCAGTAACAGTTTCTTAGCCATATATATTCCTCCGAATCAAATAATTACAATATTATTGATTATTATATCACAGCAAACAGAAAAAAACAATATTTTTCTTAATATCTGATTTTATGCTTTTATCTGCTCTGTTATTGCAGTTATGTTACAGAAAACAAAACAATAACACAATTTTAACACAATATGAATTTTTTGTTAATAAAAATATCATATTTACTTGACATAAATATAATATCTATCTGTTATTTTTATATACAGAGGTGTTTTTTGTGTTAATGTCAAAAAAATCCACTTTTAAAATTATTTTGTTTATTTTGATTTTTTCTGTTGTCATTTTGCCGTTATGCAGTCAGGCATACGGAGAAGAATTTTCCGCAAACAGCTATGAATGGGAAGCGTTAAAGCTTACAAACAAGGAAAGAATGGCACAGGGACTGAATCCTCTTTCGATGGACGGTAATCTTCAAAAAATATGCGACACAAGAGCGTACGAAATAGAAACCTGTTTTTCTCATTACAAGCCTGACGGGACAAACGCTTATGTGCCTCTTGTAAAAAACTATAATCCCAACTATTCCGTGGTTTCTGAAAATATTGCCGCAGGTCAGACTTCTCCGGAGGAAGTAATCAGCGACTGGATGAACAGCCCAGGACATAAAGCTAACATTCTGAGATTTAATTCATCTCATATCGGCATAGGATATAAAGAAGAGCAAAATACCTGGGTGCAGATTTTTCTGGGCACTTGTGAAATAACAGGTATTAAAGTTGTTCAAAAGGGCGCCGGAACTTACAAAAAAGGAACTCCCGCAGAAAGCTTTTCTGAATATCTTAAAGTCACCTGCCGCCAGCACGGAGATACTTTTATTCCGTTAATCTCGGAAATGTGCAGCGGTTACAATCCTGAACAAACCGGACAGCAAACAATAACTGTTCACTACGGCGCAGTTGTTCCTGTGAGCACATCGGCTGTTTCATCTCAAGGCGTAATATATAATTTATCGGACATTTCGGATATTGCCTATAAGGACATGACGGTTTCATTTGATGTTTTCATTACTGACAACGGCGTTTTTCCTCCCGTTGTAGGCTCACCGTCAACACAGGAAACCACAACATCCGAAGAGTCCTCAAATGAACATACCCAAGAGCAGACAAGCACAGCTCCGCCGGCAGACACTACTCAAACGGAACCGGCAACTGAAGAAATATCATCAGAAGAAGATATCAGCGAAAGCTGCACTGGCAGTACCGAAAATTCAACAACTCTTCCGCAAACGGAAAGCTCAACTGCTCCGTCTGAAAACACACCTGTCACGGAATACATAAGCATTAAGGATAATATCCCGGCAGGACAGGCAGCACTAATCTTTGCGGCTGTCGTAAGCGACTTGCAAAGCTTTCACATATATGACAGCGCTGATAAGCTTGTTTCCGATCCTTACAGGCTTCTCGGAACAGGCTTCGTGCTGAAGGCTGATTCCGGAAGCGGCGTCAATAAATATATAATAGTCGTTGCCGGAGATGTTAATTCCGACGGAAAAATAACCGCAAAAGACGCGAGATCTATACTCAGAACAGCAGCCTCTCTTGATACTCTCGAAGATGTTTTTATGATCGCCGCAGACATTAACAAAGACGGAAAAATTTCTGCTACTGACGCAAGGTCCGCCTTGAGAATGTCAGCAGGTCTTGAATGATAATTTCCACAGTGTTTTCATATAAATTCCTCCGAAAAGAACCCGGACAAAACAATCCGGGTTCTTTAATTTTGCAGATTTGAAATTATGTAGTTTTTTAGGCTCAGTAAAAACTTTTCTTTATTAAATATTTCCTTAAACCTGCTGTTGATTTCATTTATCCTGTCATTATCAATTGACACCGATTCGTTATTCTCGTCATACATTGCGTACATTCTCGAAGCATTGCCGTAAACAGCACTTTCATCAATTTCTTTTATACCGTTTACAGCCAGCCCTGTTACCGGCTCACCGTTGTTTTTAAAGAAAAAAGAAAGGGATGTTTCAGTGTCTTCAAGAAAATAATACAAGGAATAAACGGTTCTTCTCCATTCCTCCGCATTATTAAATTCTTCTTCGGGATGCACCGCTCTTTCAATCTGCTTCTGAAGCACGGCTGTTATTCCCTCAGCAAGCTCTCCGGGAGTTTCATTTTCAGCCTGTGAAGCTGTAATGCCGCTGTATTTATCCACGAGATATTTATATCTTTTTATTTCTTCTTCCTGTTTTCTTAAAATCTCATTTTTTCTTCTTACAGCTTTTGACGCCTTGCCTCCGGCCCAGAACATTATTACAATTAAAACCGCCAGCAAAACCCACATATACCAGTACTGCATTAAAGATTCAAGCATTTCTTTTTCTCTCCGTCATTCAGTAAGTTGTTTGTAAATATCGCCTTTTTTGATACCTGTTTCTTTTGCCGCTGTCTTTGCCGCTTCGCTTACAGACATTCCGGCTTTTATATAATCTTTTGCAAGCTTAACTCCGTCTTCTTCGGTAAACTCGGCTTTCTCCGCTTTTTTGCCCTCAATTATAAGAACATATTCGCCTTTCAGCTTTATTCCGTCATATTTTTTAAAGCCCTCTGACAAAGTTGTGCGCTCCACGCTTTCATGAATTTTTGTAAGCTCCTTGATTATAGCTATATTCCTGTCACCGAAGCTTTCCAGCATATCTTTCAAAGTCGCGGCAAGCTTATGGGGCGCCTCATAAAAAATCATTGTTCTTTTTTCATCTTTTATTTCATTCAGATGTTCTCTTCTCTTAGGCTTGTTAACTGTCAAAAAACCTTCAAATGTAAATCTTGAAACATCCATTCCGCTTATTGCCGCGGCGGTTATTATCGCTGACGGTCCCGGAACGGACACTACCGGTATTCCGTGCTTATGACAAAGCGCTACAAGATCTATTCCGGGATCGGATATTGCCGGCATTCCCGCATCGGTTACTACTGCGCAGTTTTCTCCGTTTAAAAGTCTGTCAATAATATGGCTGCTTTTCTGCACCTTATTGTGTTCATAATAGCTTACCATGGGCTTTTTTATATTGAAGTGATTTAACAGCTTCACGGTAACCCTTGTATCCTCAGCCGCAATAAAATCAACCGATGACAATACCTCTGCCGCTCTGGGCGAAAAATCCCCTAAATTGCCTATCGGCGTTCCTACAACATATAATGTTCCGCTCATTCAAATATCGTTTTCCTTTTTCCTTTTTTGTTTCTGGGATATTCTCTTATTCTGCTTATGTAATCCACATTGACTGCCTGAAGTTCTCCGTCTTTGTTTTCTATTTCCAGCCATCCGTCAGCAACGGACTTCACAACTCCGTCTGCCGAGCCGCCGGAACCTAAATTAATATAACAATCCTTGCCTATAAACTTTTCAATAACGGAAGTCATCTTAATACCTCGTCTTTTTCTTTTAATTTTAAGTACCGTTAAAATTCGCTTTTTGTTCCGGAACAGCAAAATCAGAACAAGCACAATTATAACATAATAATATATCTCCATACAGCTTATTCCTTTCTGTATGTACCTATAATTCTAAGCATCTCACCGGATATTTCGCCTTTTTCGTTTTCGATATAAAGCTCCGGCTCAACTGTCAGTCCGGATTTTCTGCCAAGCTTTCCTTCTATTAAAACAAGCCACGGACTTTGTCCCGGTCGCTGTGTTACAAATCTTATTCTTTTCGGCTCTATTTTACTTTTGTTCATAGCGTAAATAAGCTGGCACATTCTCTCCGGGCGTATGCACATACACAATCTGCCGCCGAACTTCAAAAGCCTTGCCGCCGACATACATATATCTTCAAAAGTGCATTTGATTTCATGTCTGGCAATTTTTGCGCTTTCTTCCCTGCTTACTATTCCGCCTCCCGACTTTGTATAAGGCGGGTTCATTGAAACAACATCAAACTGTCCGAAAGGCAATTTTCCCTTTAAAACCTTTAAATCGCTGTTTATCGGAATTATATTTCCTATACCGTTAAGCTCCGCCGATCTTCTGAACTGATCATATCCCTTTTCCTGTAATTCAACTCCGTATATTATTTTTCCGGCGTTTTCCCGTTTCCAGTAAAAAGGAATTATTCCGCAGCCTGTTCCGAAATCACAGGCGACAGCATTTTTTGACGGTTTTGAAAAATCAGCAAGCAGCAGCGCATCCGTTCCGAAGGTGTGCTCCTTTGAAACAATAAGCTGTAATTCATTATTGATAAACTCTATATGCTCTCCGTCTTTTAACACATTATCATCTTTTTTCAGTTTTTATATGTATCCTTAAAATATTCAAGGTTTGCCGCAACTCTCAGTGTTGTTCTCGCATCCGATGCTGTTACCTTGCCGTCTGAATTTACATCCGCAGCTGTCTTATATTCATTTTTTACCTCATTAAGTCCTGCCGCAGCCCTTAAAATCTGTCTTGCGTCCGATGCCGTCACCTTGCCGTCAGAATCCAAATCTCCGGTTACGCTGATTTTATAGTTTGTCACAATGCCGTTTATATCCTGATAATTAAGATAGCATCCCGTTCCCACATAACTGCTGTCCTGCACAATATTGCCGTCCTTGCTGTATAAAACAAAGGATGAACTGTTTTTAAAATTGCTTAAAAACTTTTCCGGCTCCATGTTTCTTGCCACATTATATACAAGCATGGATGAGTTGTCTATCTTAATTACTGTATCTGCATTAGCAACAAGAATATATTTGCCGTTCTCTCCGCTTTCGTTTCCTATATCTCCTGTGCCGTCATTCTCTCCGTATGTAATAACAGTTATATATTCGTAGCCGCAGTCAATGCAGGTATATTTAACCTGTGCCGACATTCCGTCAGCCGATTCTTTTATTACTTCATACTTTCCGTAATTATGTTCGGTCTTTTCAATTTCAACAGGAACGGATTCCTCTCCGCAAAGAGCGCATACCTTATGCTTGAGTCCTGCTTCCGAGCACGACGGCTCTTTTGAAACAATCCATTCTTCTCCGTACTGATGGGCATTCTCATCAACAGGTATCTCTGTTATTTCCGTTCTTTCTCCGCAGTAAATGCAGTGACGGGATTTTTCTCCGGCTTCAACACAGGTAGGAGCCTTATCCGTTATAAAATCACTTCCGAAAGAATGATTTTCACCGTTAACGGGTATTTCTTCTGTTTCAACAGCCTGACCGCATACTGTGCAGTAACGGGATTTTATACCGGGTTCCGTGCAGGTGGGCTCTTTATCAATTATCCATTCGTCGCTCAGAATATGCTCTCCCGTAGGAGCAACGGGCTTTGCCAGAGCAACGGCTCCGCATTTATCACAGTAGCATACCATTTCGCCTTCATCACCGCATGTAGGCAAAACCGTTACTTCCCATTTTGAATTTTCACTTGTTACATGGTTATCAGGATTTATATCAACAGGCGTATTGCCGAAATATTCGCCGCAAAGCTTGCATCTGTACGCTTTTTCTCCCGGCTCCTGACAGGTTGAATCCGTTAATACAATATGATCGCCGTCAGCCTGATGCGCTTCAGGATCAGGCGGCAGTTCCGTCACTTCCACTTTCTTATTGCAGCTTGTGCAGATTTTATATTTTTCTCCTCCTGATATACAGGTGGGAACCGGATAAGTTGTCCACTTTGAAGACACATATAAATGATTATCCGAATCAACAGGAATTTCAACAATATCCTTTGCTCCGCAAACCGTGCACACTCTGTACTTTGTTCCTGTGGACTGGCAGGTTGCTTCCTTAACAACAATATATTCATCAGGAAAGGTATGTTCCTGACAGCTTCCGTAATCAACTCTCGCATTTTCAGCGGCAGTATAAATTTCTTTGCTCTGAGTTATACCGACTATTCCTATTACAAATAAAAACAATGCGGCTCCGGCAATACAAAAAACTTTAAACCTTTTCATTGACTTTCACCATCCTATACAGCATAATATTAACATGAACTATATGTTAAGTCAATATTTTTAAATATTACCTGTTAATTCTTTATTAAATAGTTTTTACGAAGGTGCACTATGATTAAAATTCTGTTTGAAGACGATTATATTCTAATTTGTGAAAAAACTCCGGGGCTTCTTTCGGAAGCTTCCGAAGCTCCTGACAGCCTGCCGTTAATTCTTAATTCGCAAACCGGCTGTATTGTATATCCGGTTCACCGTCTTGACAGACCTGCGGGCGGAGCCATTATATACGCCAAATCAAAAAAAGCCGCGGCAGCTTTTTCTTCACTTGTATCCGAAGGCAAATTATCAAAAAAATACCTTGCCGTTCTTGAAGGAATTCCGCAAAACAGCGAAGGCGTTTTAAAAGATTATCTCTTTAAGGACTCAAGAAAAAACAAATCATATACCGTAAAGAAAATGAGAAAAGGAGTAAAGGAGGCCGAGCTTTTTTATAAGATAACGGCTTCGGCGGAAAATCACTCTCTTGCCGAAATTACTCTTAAAACAGGCAGAACACATCAGATAAGAGTTCAGTTTGCGTCAAGAGGCTTTCCTTTAGCCGGCGACGGAAAATACGGAAGCCGCGACAACAAATGTGAAACGGCTCTGTGGTCTTACGCCCTGTCATTCAATCATCCTTTTACAAAAAAAGAAATAAATGTTATCTCATACCCTGATAAAAACGTGTACCCCTGGAAATTATTCAAAAAAGAAAATGAAATGTAAGCTCCGAGCCGCATTTCGGACAAATAATCTGTCTTTTGCCTCTTCCTCTTTTTAATCTTAAAAACTCTCCGCAGTGCCTGCAGGTTCTGAACCTATGAGTTTTTATGAACCTGAACCGCAGCTTTAAATGCTCAAAATACGGCTTCCACGCCTTTAAAAACTGCTCGAATTTATAATTTTCCCTGTATCTTTTCTGAAGATTTCTTGACATAATCCTGTATATTATAAAAGCAAGAAAAGCATATTGAATTATTCCTATGGGAAGATACAATCCGGAAATTACTCTGACAGCCGCAATAATACAGTAAACTGCAATCAGTCCGTAAGTGAGCTTATCTACTCCGTTTCTGCCTGCCATAAAATTTCTGAGCTTTGAAATAAAATTATTCACGGTATCACTCTTTTCTGACAAATCATATAATACAATTGACAATTAATAAAAATAATATTATAATTCATAAGATATATTTTTAATAAGGGGCTTTATTTTCATGATATATAACAATGTTCTTGAAGCTATCGGCGGCACTCCTCTTATAAGACTTTCAAAAATGGTGCCGGAAGACAGCGCCGAAGTTCTCGTAAAATACGAGGGTCTGAATGTAGGAGGTTCTATAAAAACAAGAACCGCCTATAATATGATTCTCGAAGCCGAAAAGCAGGGCATAATTAATAAAAACACAGTAATTGTTGAGCCTACCAGCGGCAATCAGGGCATCGGTTTAGCCTTGGTGGGCGCTGTTAAGGGATACAAAACAAAAATTATAATGCCCGATTCTGTCAGTGTTGAAAGAAGAAAGCTTGTCAAGCATTACGGCGCCGAGGTTATTTTAATTCATGATGACGGCAATATAGGAGAATGTATCGAAAAATGCGTTGAAACAGCCAAAGAAATGGCGAAGCAAGATGAAAATGTGTATATTCCACAGCAGTTTGAAAACCAGGCAAATCCAATGGTTCACAGACACAGAACAGGTATTGAGATTCTTGAACAGACGGCAGGTCCTATTCACGGTTTTTGTTCAGGCATCGGAACGGGCGGAACAATAACCGGTATCGGTGAAGTTTTAAAGGCTCAGAACCCCGATATAGAGATATGGGCTGTGGAGCCTGAAAACGCCGCTATTCTCGCAGGAGGAAACATCGGAACTCATCTTCAGATGGGCATCGGAGACGGCCTTATTCCCGATATTTTAAATACTGAAATTTATGATTCAATCTGTATAATAACAGATGAGGAGGCAATAGGCACAGCAAAGGATCTTGCAAAAAAAGAAGGCCTTATGTGCGGAATATCCAGCGGAACAAATGTTGCGGCAGCTTTAAAGCTTGCAAAAAAGCTCGGTAAAGGCAAAACCGTTGTAACAGTTCTACCGGATACTGCCGAAAGATATTTTTCAACACCGTTGTTCGACGAGTAAAATACTTATAATATAAGCAGCCGACAAAAAAATCGGCTGCTTTTTAATACTTTCTGTCGTAATCCTTTTGTTTACTGAACAACCGCAAGCTTTGATTTTTCCGTTTCGCTTTTAATCTGATTGTTTTTTTCAACCAAATATTTTATTATATCGCGCCTTGTTACTATTCCGCTGAAAGACCCAAGGTCATCAATTACCGGTACAAAATTCTGATTCATTGCAACATTCAGCAGCTCATCCATGTTTGATGTTATTGTAACAGGCTTATAGCTTTCGGTTCTTATTATTTTGCTTAAAGATATCTCTTCAAGAGTTTTTTCGGAAATATCAAACTGCGACTTAATGTAAGAAGTGATAAACCAAAGAAAATCGCCTTCGCTTACCGTCCCTACATACTTTCCTTCCCTGTTGATAACAGGTATTGCAGTATATCCGTAATAACGCATTTTTTCAAGAGACTGCCTTATTGTAAAATCACTGTAAAGAAATGCAACCGATACCTTTGGCTTCAAAAAGAATGCAATATTCATATATTCATCTCCCAAATGAAAGTATACCAGAAAATATTAAATGAATATTTAATTTTTAACTTATATTTATTGTCTGTAAATGTTTTTATAAGATTGATTCCAGATGTGCGGAGCATCTTAAAATATATCTTGCGTCAGTTGCAGTTACTTTTCCGTCATTGTTTACATCAGCCGCAGCCTGCTCCTGTTCTCCCAATTCTCCGATTCTTGCGGAGAACCTTAATACTATACGCGCATCAGCCGCTGTTATTTTTCCGTCGTTGTCTACATCGCCCATAACTGAATCGAACACAACGATATCTGCCGAAACAGCGGAAACAATCATGTTTGCCGTATCTGTTACCGAACACAAAACAGTGTATGTTCCGGCTTCGGAAAAATTGAATACACATTCACTGTCATTTTTGAATGTGCCTGTTTTTATAACATTTCCGTTTTTAAGCACACTGAAACAATATTGATATTCTCCTGTACCGCCTGTTGCTTCAACTTTACAGATTATGTCTTTTCCGCACAATGCGGCGGTTGTATTAATACTTATTTTTTCAATACTCAGCTTGTCATATACCGATACTTCACTTTCCACGGTATTTGAAGAAGTATACTCATCCTTTAACAGAACATTAAGCACATACATACCGCTTTTCTGCGGCTTATATTTATACTCATTTGATGAAGACTGTTTGTTCTCTACCAGCGTTCCGTTGAGATACAAAGAATAATCGTATACGGCGGTCTGTGAAACAGATTCAGCAGTTACGGTCCAAACAATATCTTCATATACATATGTATAATCATCAATATTACTTGATACGGACGAAAGCTGAAGCTTTTTGTGCACGGAAAAATTACCGCTGTAACCTTCGGCACTGTTGCCGTTATTGTCTATTACTTCAACCTTATAATAAAAATTCCCGCAATCCTCTGCCGTATAAACTCTCTGATTCTTAGCTGAATGAAGCTTTTCTTCATTTATTGCTTTTCCGCTGTCGTCATAAAGAGAAAATTTATACAAATATGCGTCACCGCCGGAAACATTCACTGAACATTCAATATCCTCGCCGACTTCAATATTGTTTTTGCTGAGAATAATTGATTCTATTTTCAGCGGGTTATCTATATCGGAAACCTTCTGAGCATAAACAAGAGATATCCAGCCCTCATATCCGTTATATGTCACTTTACCCCATCCGCTTAAAATCTGAGTAACCGTCACTTCTGCTCCGTTTGGTATGACAGTCAAAACATCTCCGTCAACAGGCTGCGTCCTGACGTTAAGCGCAGATGCAGTTATCCTGTATACAGACGAGCCGGAACTGCTGCTGTCTTCAACCGGAGAAGCATAATAGCTTCCTGTTATATTCAAAAGCTCTCCGGAAAATCCTGCACCGCTTATTTTTCCTGACGCAACAAATTTCATTTCCGACGCTTTCACATAATAACCTTCGGATGTCTTCAGCCACGCCGCACCTGCCGTATTTGCGCCGGAGGCTACAATATACAGCATACTTTCATTATCGGCATAGCCTATAATATTATTGCCCTCTGAAGGCTCAATGCGCACCGCTGTTTTTTTATCGGTATTTGAACAAACTTTATAAGTGCTGCTTTCGCTCCTTATTGTATTATTAAATTTAATTACTTCCTGAGAATAATCGGAAAACTTTACCGCATTGCCGCTGAATATATAATATCCGTCGCTTGTTCTGTACCAAGTTGCGCCGAAATTGTTTTTGCCTTCATAAGACACATAAATCAATGTACCTTTTTCCAGAGATTTAACCGAGCTGCTGCTGCCGCTGGGATAATGACGCAGTGCAGCCCCCTGAGATGAATCATCGCTGACAACATAATATTCATTTACATCTTTTTGTGTCGTCTTAAATACGGCAGTGTCGCTTGTGGGATCATAAAAGCTCTGTCCGTCACTGCCTTCGGTACTGCCGCCTACATTTCCGCCGGATGAATAATTTCCGTCCTTATATGTAACCTCAGGCGACGATACATACCAGTAACTTGTCAGATTATCTATTTGCTCATCCTGTGTTTCGCCTTTTATTGTGGATTCGGTAAGCTTTATTCTGCCTGACGGCGCAGAAGATGCAGGATCCGCAGCATAAAAGGTGTCGCTTTTTTCATCATAATCAGTCAATACAACAGCATGGCTTTGTCCGCTGTTGCCGCCGTTATATATAACTACTCCCTGGGGATATTTCTCAAGCAAATCTATCATCGACATTTTATTGTCTGTTCCTGAAAAATATCCGTGTCCGATTGTCATATTGTAGCACGAAAAATTCCATAATAATCCTATGCCGTCAACCCAGCCGACATTCCTGATATTTTCTTCTGTTATCTGCTCCCAGTCATTGTAGCCTGCCGCAATTGCAGTTCTTCTGAGTATCATTGCCGCGCTGGCAAGAGTACAGGTTACAGATGTATTCTGCTTTAAAAATACATTACCTGCGTTCAGCTGCGCAAATGTTGCTGCTGAGGAAACCAAACCCGTTCCCTGAATATTCACAGGAACAAAAATAACCGATAATGCTAAAATTAAAGCAGTTATATATTTTGTGATTTTTTTCATATTCCACCCGTAAAATAAAAATTTCAACACAAACACACTTTAATATTAAAGCATATTTCATAAATTGTCAATAGCAACAATTTTTTTATTATGGGAAATTTATATAAATTTTGCAGCAGTATATTATTATGTGTTACTAAAAATTAGATTTTTTGCACTGTTTTTATTTGATAAAAGAAAAAACAGCCGAATTGCTCGGCTGTCATTTCTGAATAAAATTATATATTATTCAATATATGTGAATTTTTAAGATTAAAAATTTCAGTTTTATTGCAGGAAGCAAAATCGCAATCTTTTATCACCAACCCTTCAATATTTTCCCCTTTTACAGCGTTTTCATAATATTCTTCAGGTGCATTTCCCCATGTGGTTTTTGTTTTTTCCATTCGTACGCCTTTAGCGTTATTAATATAGAAAGAAGCGTTTTTCGTTTTTTCTATGCCGTGATCAATACAGGGTCTTAAGTCATACAGTCCGCTTTCCCATTTTGACTTCTTTTCAATATGTACGGCAACATTTTCAAAAACCACGTTTTCTATAGGATTTTCTTCGGAAGAATATATTAAAACTCCGTTTTCGCCGGTGCAGGTAACATTAAAATATTTAATGTTTTTTATGTGTCCGGCAACAGTATTTTCATCTCGTCTGAAGCAGGTTATTGTTATAGGCTCTGCCGTTCCCCACCAGTCGGAGCAAAATCTTCTCGTTTCCACTATGCAGTTTGAAAAAGTAACATTTTCTACATTTCCGCCGTCTCTTATCTGAATTGAAAGTCCTCTGTTACTCTTCGATATGATGCAATTGTCTACGATTATGTTTCTGAAATCGCCGACGCCTTCAGTTCCGATTTTAATTGCTGCCGAAGTTGATGTAAGGGTGCAGCCGGAAATAATTACATTTTCACAGGGGCCGTATTCCGAATTTCCGTTTGTTGTCTTTAAGCAGATGCAGTCATCGGCGCACTGAACATGGCAATTGCAAATTCTTACATTGGAACAGTGATCCGGGTCTATTCCGTCGCTGTTAGCTACATCAAGAGGATTCAGTATTCTGATTGATGAAATTAAAACATCGTCACAGCCTGCCGGATGAAGAGTCCAGAACGGAGCATTTGTTATCGTTATATCCTTAAAAGAAATATGATTGCTTTTTTCTATATAAATTACCGTAGGACGGGGATAAAAGTTTCCTGTTACATAGTATTCGTTCTTTCTCTCAACAAAGGCGTAGCAGTTTCCGTCAATTACTCCTTCACCGGTTATTGAGCAGCCGTCCGCCTCATATCCGTATATAAACACGAAAGAAGGCTTTCCCGTTACAGGGTTTCCTACAAGAGCCGTTTTCGGATCATTTATCATTTTACAGGGCCTTATATAACCGTCTATATCAGATGTCGCCTTTAATACAGAGCCTTTCTGCAAATGAAGCTCAACGCCCTTTTTTAAGGCGATTGAGCTGCTGTAATATGTTTTTCCGCTTTCCAGTACAACCGTACCGCCCCCGTTTTCGGAACAGTCGTCAATTGCTTTCTGAATAGCTTCACAGTCGTTTGCTTTTCCGTCTCCTGCTGCACAGTAATCGGAAACATTATATATTATCATAAATTAATCATCTCTTTCTTATTTTGTCTTATCATTATACAGTATACATATTTAATAATTTTTCTAAAAAAGCATAAAAATAAAAAAAGCCCGAAAATCGGACTTCTTTTTCTGCACTTACGCCCCCAAATAAGCTTTTCTTACGCGTTCATCATTCAAAAGCTCATTTGCGTTGCCTTCAATTATTATTTTTCCGGTTTCAAGTACATACGCCCTGTCAGCAACCGAAAGAGCCATGTTCGCATTCTGTTCAACAAGCAGAACCGTAGTGCCGTCTTTTTTAATCCTGCTGATAATTTTAAATATTTCATCAACATAAAGAGGTGACAGACCCATAGAAGGCTCATCCATAAGAATAATTCTTGGCTTGCTCATAAGAGCTCTTCCCATTGCCAGCATCTGCTGTTCACCGCCTGAAAGAGTTCCGGCAACCTGATTGCGTCTTTCCTTAAGTCTGGGAAACTCGGTAAATACCATTTCAAGGGACTGGGCAATCTCTTTCTTGTCTTTTCTCGTATAGGCGCCCATTTTTAAGTTATCATAAACAGACAACGACGCGAAAACTCTTCTGCCCTCCGGAACATGAGCCATTCCCATGCCTACGATTTTATGGGCAGGCACCTTGGTTATGTCCTTTCCGTCAAGATATATATTTCCGGAAGCTGCCGACAGCAATCCTGTTATAGTATGAAGTGTGGTTGTCTTTCCTGCGCCGTTGGCTCCGATAAGAGCTACTACCTCTCCCTGATTAACATCAAATGATATATTTTTAATCGCCTGTATTACTCCGAAAAAAACATTGATATCCCGGACTTCAAGCATTGCCATAAAAATCCCCCTTACTTACCTAAATAAGCCTTTATAACTTCCGGATTTTTAAGAACTTCTTCGGTTTTTCCCTTTGCAAGCTCTGTTCCGAAATTAAGAACGGTAATGTTTTCACAAATTCCAGATACAAGATTCATATCATGCTCTATTACAAGTATTGTAAGCTGAAATTTATCCCTTATAAACTTTATTGTATCCATAAGCTCTTTGGTTTCGTTGGGGTTCATGCCCGCCGCCGGCTCATCAAGAAGCAAAAGCTTGGGATTTGTTGCAATGGCTCTTGCTATCTCAAGCTTTCTCTGCTTTCCGTAGGGAAGATTTGAAGCAAGAGTGTCTGCGCTGTCGTCCAGCTCAAAAACTTTTAACAGCTCATGTGCTTTCTCATTCATAAGTCTTTCGGATTTAAAATATGCCGGAAGACGAAAAACTGCCGCAGTGGTGGAATACTTTATCTGATTATGGAGACCGACCTTAACATTATCAAAAACCGTAAGATTTGAAAAAAGTCTGATATTCTGAAATGTTCTCGCAATTCCGGCTTTATTTATATCGGCAGGCTTTTTGCCGGTAAGCTCTTTTCCGTCAAGAAAAAACTGTCCCGATGTAGGCTTGTATACGCCTGTAAGCAAATTAAATATGGTCGTCTTGCCTGCGCCGTTAGGTCCTATCAGTCCGTATAATGCGCCTTTTTCAAGCTCCAAGTTAAAATCTTCAACAGCATGAAGACCGCCGAATTTTATACCGAGGTTCTTTACCTCAAGCATTGCCATTTCACACCGCCTCCTTGCCGTTCTTTTTGCTGTTAATCTTTTTATAGAATTTATATGAATATTTTTCCTTAAGCTTAACGAAATAACTGCCGTTGTTTACTATCATCATAACTATAAGAACAATGGCATAAATAAGCATTCTGTATTTGCTGAAGCCTCTTAAAAGCTCCGGAAGAGAATAAAGCACGGCAGCTGCTATTACAGAACCTCTTATGTTGCCAAGTCCGCCCAGCACCACATAAACAAGTATCATTATCGACATATTATATCCGAAGTTATTTGTATTTGCGCTGAGAGTCGTCAGGTTGTGAGAATAAAGAACGCCTGCACAGCCTGCTATTGCGGCAGATATTGTAAATACAATAAGCTTATATTTTGTAATATTGATTCCTACTGATTCAGCCGCAATTCTGTTGTCGCGAACGGACATTATTGCCCTGCCTGTTCTTGAATCCATAATATTGGTAACAATAAAAATTGTCAGCATAACAAGTATGAAACCGATAAAAAATGTGGAATCTTTAGGCGTGCCGTTTATGCCCTGAGGACCCTTTACTATAACCATTCCGTCAAGCTCCATATTAAGCTTTGCAGAATCCATTGCGATATGGAAACCGTTGGAGTCCTTTCCTATATACAAAACATTGACAAGACTCTTGATTATTTCACCGAATGCCAGGGTTACGATTGCAAGGTAGTCGCCTTTCAGTCTCAAAACAGGAACACCGATAATTACGCCGGCGATTGAAGCTGCTACAGCGGCAAAAATAAATGCCAGTGTAAAGCGAATCCATGTGACCGTTATAATATCTTCCGTAAGCACCGAAAAGAACGAGCCCACATAAGCGCCTACGCACATGAAGCCCGCGTGACCCAGGCTAAGCTCTCCAAGGACGCCTACCACAAGGTTAAGAGATACAGCCATAATAACGCTTGTGCAAATAGGAACCAACAGACTTTTATATGCAAACTTTAAATTACCTGTTGCGGAAAGAGTCTGAAATAAAGCGAAAAATACTATTACCATCAAGTATGTAACCAAGTTCTTTTTTGTTACGGGACGCAAAGCAGCTTTTTTCTTCAAAAGAGGGGACTTCGCAGATTTTTCTGACATTTTCCTCACCTCACACTTTCTCGTTAATCTTTTTGCCCATTAATCCGGTAGGCTTAACAAGCAAAACAATTATAAGAACTGCAAAAACTATCGGGTCCGAAAGCTGTGAAGAAATATATCCTTTGCTCAAATTCTCGATTATACCCAGAAGTATGCCGCCTATCATTGCGCCGGGGATTGAACCGATACCGCCGAAAACAGCCGCAACAAAAGCTTTGATGCCGGGCATGGCACCGGTGTAGGGACTCAGAGCCGGATACGCAGAGCAAAGCAGTGCGCCTGCAACAGCTGCAAGACCGGAGCCTATTGCAAAAGTCAGGGCTATTGTTCCGTTAACATTGATTCCCATAAGCTGAGCAGCGCCCTTATCTTCTGATACTGCCAGCATTGCCTTTCCGGGACGAGTTTTATTTATAAATACAATAAGAGCTACCATTATAATTACAGAAACAATTATTGTAACTATTGTTTCGCCTGAAATCACAAGAGCGCCGTCGGCAAGAGAAACCGGCTCAAGAGATACTACGGAAGAAAAAGATTTTGTATCGGAGCCGAATATCAGCAGCGCAACATTCTGGAGAAGATAGCTGACGCCGATTGCTGTAATAAGAACTGCAAGAGATGAAGCCGATCTTAAGGGCTTATACGCGAAACGCTCGATAGCCACACCTAAAACTGTACAAAATACAATTGCTATAAGCACGCCTGCCGCCGCAGGAAGACCTGCCGTTACACAGGCAGTATATACCACATATCCGCCTATCATGATAACATCACCGTGGGCAAAATTGAGCATCTTTGCTATTCCGTAAACCATGGTATATCCCAATGCTATAAGAGAATATATACTTCCGAGGCTTATTCCGGAAATCAGCTGCGAAAGAAATTTCATTATAACGTACACTCCTTAACTTAAAATTTAAGGTCAAATTTTCTTATGATAATAAAAAGCCGAAAAGCTTTCAAACATTGCATTTTTGCGTATGAAAATCTGTTAAATACAATGTTTCAAAGCTTTTGCGAAATGCAATATTTTCAAAACACGGGTATGCCGCAACTCTCTGCGGCATACCCTGATTAAATGACAGTCAATTACTCAACCATCTGATATTCGCCGTTTATAATTTTTACCGCTCTGGGCTCTTTGTTGGGCTCACCGTCAGCGTTCCAGGTAATGCTTCCGCCTGTAACACCGCTTACGGTAACTTCTGTAATAGCCGTCTTCATTGCGTCGCCGATTGCAGCAGTATCCATATCCCCTGTTACTCCTGCTTTTTCAGCTGCTGCTTTAATTGTATAAATTGCGTCGTAAGCGTCTGCCGCAAACTGATTAAGATATGTATCCTCATATCCGTTTGCTCTGTATGCGTTTACAAACTTTACTGTTGCTTCGTCTGTGGAATTGGCTACGAAAGGTGTAAGAAGCATTACGCCTTCTGCAAGCGAAGCGTCAAAGTTTTCAACGGAGAGTATGCCGTCAAGTCCGTCACATCCGAAGAACAAAGGCGCAAAGCCCATTGTGTTTGCCTGCTGAAGAATAAGTGATGCGGGAGCTGTATAAATAGGAAGGAATACAAGCTCTGCTCCTGCTGATCTGATGTTGGTAAGCTGAGCCGTGAAGTCTGTAGCGCTGTCGTTTGTAAATGCTTCAGTTGCTACAACTTCAAGATTTTTTGCCGCAGCCTCTTCAACAAATGTATCCTTGATACCTGTTGAATATACATCTGAGCTGTTGTAGATTATACCGATTTTTGTGGCAAGTCCTTTTTCGGCAATAAAATCGGCTGACTTTGTTCCCTGAGCAGGGTCTGAGAAGCAAACTCTGAAGAGAGTATCGCCTGCCTGAAGACATTCAACAGATGTGCCTGAAGGAGTTAAAAGGAACATATTGTCTTCAGCAGCATAAGTTGAAACTGCCTGACAGGGCTTGGATGTTACTGTTCCTGCAAGCATCTGCATACCCCAGTCTTTTAATACTCCGTATGCGTTTACTGCCTTTTCAGCGTCGCTTACATCGTCTTCCATTCTGAATTCAACTTTGCAGCCGTTAATTCCGCCGGCTTCGTTAATCTCTTTAACCGCAAGCTCCGCTCCGTATTTAACAGCCGTTCCGTACACTGCATTGTCACCTGTAAGAGGACCAATGCTTCCGATTTTGATTACGCCTTCCTCAGACGCGCTGTTTGAATTGCTTTCATCTGAAGGATTTTCAGCGTTTCCCGGGTTCTTTGTACATGATGCAAAAGCAAATACAACTGCCAGTGCAAGTACAACCGCAAGAAATTTTTTGATTCTCATTGGAATTACCTCCATAAAAATGTATCTGTAAAACCGGTTTTTAAACCGTTTTTATACAGCGATATAAAAATAATAAAAATATTATTTTATATCACATAAATTATACGCATTATAAATAGTTGTGTCAACTGTAAAATCCATTAAAATTACGCCGTATCATAAAAAAAACTATTGTGCATTTTGTCATTAATAGTCAAATCATTTTGATTTACCGTATATAAAATTCTCTGATTTATACAATATCTGCCGTGCAATTACAAAAAAACGGCCGGAATACCGACCGATTATTTTTATAAACTTTTTGCCTCAGTTTTATCTTCCTTATAAACATCTTCATATTTAAAAGGTATTCTGTCTCCTTTTACGGCATGATAGCAGTTTTCTCCCAAAGAAAAAATATATTTATCATTTTTAATGCTGTCCGAAACAACATTAACTACCTGCGCGTCAGTATATTTTTCTCTGAACAGTCTTACCTTTTCCATGTCATGACAGTTTTTCCCGATTACTTTTCCGTCGGGAGCGTGCTTTGTTGAAATATAATCGTCTATTTCAATTCTTTTTCCGATTTCCTTAATAAGAAATTCCGGACTTGCGCTTATAACTACCGTATAGCGTTCCCTGTTTCCTTTTTTTGCCCAGTCAAAAACATACTTATCGTACTTATCCCAAAACTTTTTTGCAGCTTTTTCATAAGGTATAAGTCTGATGAATGAAAAAAACGGCCCCTTCATTTTTGTCAGATCAAATATATGCAGAGCATATAAAATGCCGCCCAAAAGCTGATACGGCCAGCATATTATTATCCACGGATAATGTATCATGCTGTAAAGCCAGAATAACGAACCGCAGTCAAAGGGCACTATTGTCTTGTCAAAATCAAAAATATCTACTTTCATAAAAAACTCCCACTGCCTCCTAATCATTATAAAGTATATCAACTTTCCGCTTTTAAATCAAGTCATAAATATATAAAAATGGTTTATTTTACTGTTTTTCTTGCATTGTGAATAACTTCACGGCGCAAAACTCTGATTTTTTATGCCGTATCGGTATATTTTCATATTGATATAAAAAAAGAAGCCGTTTCCGGCTTCTAATCTGATTATTTCAATACGCTTATAGCATCGTAAATGTTTTTCTCCATGGCTTCCTTGCCGTACTTGTCAACCTCGGCTTTATTCTTTTCGCCGTGAGTAAGACATCCGGCGCCGCCGATACAGCCGCCGCTGCAAGCCATGCCCTCAATAAAGTTGCCGTCAAGCACTCTCTTTGACGCTTTCAAAAGCGCGATTCTGCACGCATCAATACCGTCGCAGGGTACCGCCTTTAAGTCGAAGTTCTCGAGCCCCTGTTCTTTAAGTCCCTGTTTTACGGCGTCTGACAGTCCTCCGCTCCTTGCGAATATTCTTCCGTAATAGGAGGCATTGTCAAGAACATCCTCATTCATAAGGGTTATATCTATCCCCCTGCTGTCAAACAGCGCCTGAAGCTCTTCAAAGGTGATAACGCTGTCAATATAAGGCTTGACCTCTTCCTTTTTAAACTCCATCTTCTTTGCGGTGCAGGGTCCTATAAAGATTATCTTGCAGTCCGGCTCTTTTTCCTTCATGTATTTGGAAATAGTAGCGACAGGCGAAAGATTATGAGAAATATAAGGCGCCAGATCGGGAAACTGCTTTTTAATATAATCAACAAAGGCAGGACAGCATGAGCTTGTAAGGAATCCCTTTTCCGCAAGCTCCTTAGCCTCTGCAAAGGCAACCATATCCGCTCCTAATGCGGCTTCAACAACGGTGAAAAATCCGAGAGCCTTTATTCCGGAAACTACCTGTCCCAGCTTTGCGTATGTAAACTGGCTGGCAATTGAAGGAGCTACTACTGCGTACACCTTGTACTTTGAATTCTTCTCCGACTTTTTAAGCATATCGATAACATTAAGAATATATGACTTGTCCATAATCGCTCCGAAGGGACACTGATACACACAGGCTCCGCAGGATATGCACTTGTCATTATCAATAACGGCAGTTCTGTCCTCGTCCATGGATATTGCCTTTACCTTGCAGGATCTTACGCAGGGTCTTACATTGTCGGTTATCGCGCCGTAGGGACAAACCTTAGCGCAGGCTCCGCACTCAACGCATTTTGACTTATCAATATGCGCCGAATGATTATGGTCGAAAGTTATAGCTCCTCTTTTGCATACATCCTCGCATCTGTGGGCAAGGCAGCCTCGGCAAGCGTTTGTTACTTCGTAACCGCCTATGGGACACTCGTCACAGGCTATATCTATAACCTCGATACAGTTATGATTGTTGGGATCTCCGCCCATCGCAAGCTTTACACGCTCCGAAAGAATTGCTCTCTCCTTGTATACACAGCAGCGCATGGTAGGCTCCTTGCCGGGAACTATAATTTTCGGTATTTCAAGCAGGTTTTCCAAAAGCGTATCGTTCCATGCCTGTCTCGCGACTTCACGCAAAACCTTATATTTCAGATACTGCACTTTTGTATCAAATTTTCTCATATCTTTCTCCTTAACAAAACAAACTGCAATTAAAATTATGCAAATCAAAATATATTTTAATTATTTCCGTAAAAAATACAAGAGAAAATTCAAAAAAATTAAAAATAACTTACTTTTATTCTTTTTCCCATTTTTCTGAGACAATCAGAAAGTCCTGTTACAAGATTCATCTTTATATTAAAATTTATGGGCAAATCAGGATTCTGATGAGCAGGATTTATCGCTCTTCCTACATAAAAATTAATATCCGTTGCTTCTTCAAAAAGCAGTCTGCATATAAGCGACGCTCCGTCCCTGCTTACGCTCCATTTTTCATATAAGGTATTATCTCCTAAATAGTCCCTTGCGTATTCCAGGACTTTATTTACGGTGATAACTCCTTCGGTAACAAGATCCACACCGTCAATTTCCGCAATTGGCGGCACATCCTTGTCTATAAATTCAAGGGTTGGCTTAACGGGCTTGCCCAAATACTTTGCAGCGATAGACGAGGTTGTTCCTCCGCATACTATATGCTTCCCCTCTTTTGAAAAGAACAGCGACATCATCTTATTGCAGTCGTCGGGATTCGACGGCGGTCCGAACAGCAGATTCATAGGCTGTCTTTTCCTTATCCTTACGGTGCACACCGTAGCGTCGTCTCCCGGCTTGTGACCGTAAAGCCTGTCTACCTCGTCAAGAAGTATGGAGGAAAGCGTTTTCGCGGTATAGCCTACATAGTAAAAGGTTTTCATGTATTCGATTATATCGCTGCGCTTCCAGCCGAAATTATATGCTGAGCCGATTCCCGCATGAGGACAGCCGTCGCTCATGGCTATAAAAATATCGTCCTCCGATAACGGTATTCTTGAACGGTATATCTTTTTTCCGCCTATTGTCATTTCCGTTTTAGGATAATCGTAATTTTCTCCGTCACGGAGCAATATCAGAAGCGGATTGTCATACTGGATTATATCGGCTTCCTCGTTATTTACAAGTCTTATTATGGTAAAGGTTGAGTATGCGACTCCCCTTACGGAGCATATAGGCAGAGTTGCGGCGATTGTCTCCACACAATCCTCTATGGAAAGACCGTTTGCCATCATTGTGGATATGATTTTTGAAGTAAGAGTGGATAATATGCTTGCCTTTACTCCGCTTCCCAATCCGTCCGCCAGCACGATTACCGTTGAATTTTCATCCTGCTCGAGAACATCGATATGATCTCCGCAAAGCTCTTCTCCGTAGTGGTTTATGCTTTTGTATCCTATGTCGGCGCAAAGATTATTCATCGGTTATCGACTCCTTGAGCTTAGTAAGGGCAATTTTCGTTTCAGCCGTTGTTTCTCCCAACAGAGACGCTATCTCCTGAACTATTCTCATCTGTTTGTTTACCACATTATCGGTAATTTCAATCGTCTGTTTTCCCAACGCTTCTTTCTTCAGACGCTCGTTTTCCTCGTTTGTTACGTCTCGCATTATACATATCAGAATATGATACTCTCTGTCAAGTGTAATTGTTTCCTCAACATATCTGTTGTATTCCGCAAGGTATATTTTTTTGTCGTGAATAGACATTCCCGTTTTTCTTACGTCCATAAAGTCCATGGGGTCAAGTATTCTTACTACCTGTTCGCCCAACACATCGGAAGCGCTTGAAAGATTCATTATTTTCAACGCCGCTTTATTTATCTGCTGAACCTCTAAATCCTCATTCAAAACAAGTATTCCGTTAGGCGTATTGTTTATTATGGTATCGGAGAAGTTTTCCGCCTTGTCCTTTAAAAACGGCAGGCACATTGATACGTCAGCCTTACCCTGAAGAATTGCTATGGCTTTTTCACGGCAGGTATTATATCCGCAGGAGCCGCAGTTAAGCTCATCGGATTTCTTGTTTTTACCCATTTTTCTGAGTGTTGCCGCAATCTCTGTTTCAGTGGGCATTTTAAGGTCTCTTTCAATGAATGTCATATTCTTTGAAAGCTGCGCCTGTGAATATGTCGCTGTTTCAAAATCATCTTTTCCGGTATATTTTTTTACTGATACAAAATCCCTTACCGGCGAACGGTGATATTTTTCCATAACGGGACCGCCTACGCAGCTTCCCGGACAGGAGGACATCTCAATAAAGCATTTATGAAGGTTTCCGTTTTCAATATCCCGCAATGCCGCAATGCAGTTTTCAACTCCGTCAATCGCCATATATGTATACTCGTCGATTTTATCCATTGAAGCAAGAACGCCGCCGGTTGTGGGGAAAATTCTTGTCCTGCTTTTTTCTGTTTCGTCCATATCGGCTTCAAGGGTTATGTTTTCTTCGGAAAGCCATTCCGAAAGCTCCTCAAAGGTAAGCGCCGCGTCAACATTTCCGTAGTATGCCACCTCGTCCTTTTTCGCTACGCAGGGACCTATAAATACAGTTTTAGCCTCGGGAACTCTTGACTTTATGTCAAGGCTGTGTGCCTGCATGGGAGACAGCACATCCGCAAGATACGGAAGCTCCTTGGGAAAATATTTCTGAATAAGCAGATTAAGACTGTGACAGCATGAAGATATAAGTATATCCGGCTTATCCTCAGATAAAATTCTTTCGTACTCCTGTTTTACTATTTTAGCGCCTATGGCTGTTTCTTCAACATCAGCAAATCCCAGCTTCTTTAACGCCTTTCTCATTCCGTTTATGCCTATGCCGCTGTAATTCGCCGCAAAGGACGGAGCAAGGCTTACATATACGGGCGCGCCCGACTGTATCATTACCTTTACCTTTTCGGTTTCGGCAACAATTTCCTTTGCATTCTGGGGGCATACAACGAAGCACTGACCGCAAAGTATGCACTCGTTGCCGATAATATGCGCCTGATTGCCCGAAATTTTAATTGATTTTACCGGACAGTGCCTTATACATTTATAACAGTTTTTACAATTGGATTTCTTTAATCTGAGAACTTCCGTCATTGGCTTACTCCTTTATTCCTAACGGCAAAAGGACGTATTTTGAAAATACATCCTTAAAGCTATCCTTTGTGACACCTGTAACTATTTCATCATCAAACTGCACGGTTACTCCGGTCCTGTTGCACCTGCCCGTGCAAAAGCTTCCCGCAAGTGTTATCTCTGCGTCAAGCTTATATTTTTCTATGGCCTCCCGGAAAAGCTCCACCAGCTCCTCCGAGCCTTTTATATGACATGAGCTGCCTACGCAAATCTGAATGATCAAAATGAATCACACCTTTGCCAAAACTTCTTTGTCAAAAAATTCTTTTACTGTTTCCGGAGATACTGAATAAAACTTATCGTCAACAGTTACGCAAACTCCGTCCTGACATTTGCCCATACAAAATGTTCCGCCCAGCTCTACCTTATCCTTGAGATTGTTTTCCGCAATAAGATACTGAAGCTCTTCAACTACGTTTCTTGAGCCTTTAAGGTGGCATGAACTGCCTATACAAACTGTAATTTTCATGGTGTTTTTCTCCTTTTCAGTATTGGGCAGGAGATTTTCCGCTCCCGCCCTTATTCAGATTTTATTCGTACTCAACAACATTTACCCATGAAAGAAGGAATTCTCTCTCCTTGGGATTGCCCTTTACCGACTGTGAAGCCGCTACAATGGGAAGCCATTTCTGAATATACTGCTTGGCGGTATCGCTCTTCTTGCAGAACAAGTCAAGGTATTTGTCGGCTCCGGTCATATCTCCGTTAAGCCAGAAGAGAAGATATGTTCTTGCAACATCTGCTGACGCGTTGCCCTGAGTAGCATGGGACCAGTCAAGTATATAAGGTGTTCCGTCTTCGGAAATTATAATGTTTGAAGGGTTAAAATCCCCGTGGCATACTTTATTATGCTTGGGCATACCCTCAAGGCGGGTATGAAGCTCATATCTTGTGGTTGCATCAAGATCTGCCTCGCTAATCTTTCTGTTCATCTTGTCCTTAAGCTTATTAAGCAAGGGAGACTTCATTGAGTGTACCTTTATCTGGAGGTCTACGAAAAGTTCAAGATATTCGTCATATTTATCCGGGTTCTCCGCCATAAGCCTGTCAAGAGTCTTTCCGGGTATATATTCGGACACTATAGCCCATTTTCCGTCTTCAACAAGAGATACCTCAAGTATTTTGGGAATGTTTAAGCCTGTTTCCTCGATTCTCGCCTGATTAAGCGCCTCGTTAAGTACATCGGCCTTTTTGTAATCCTTGTCGAAAACCTTGATAGCTTTATCACCGTCACGGTATACTGTCTTGTTTGTTCTTACAGCTATTACTCTGTCAAGATTAAAGCTCATTATTGTTTCCTCCTCAAACTTTTTCGTGTGTGCCGTAATATGCGTTAAGATACATCTGTTTAATTTCACTCATAAGAGGATATCTGGGATTGGCTCCGGTGCACTGGTCATCGAATGCCTGCTCTACCATTGCGTCAAGACGGTCAAGGAAGTCCTTTTCATCGGGTACATAATCGCGAATGGTCTTTTTGATTCCGACTCTTTCCTTAAGGTCGTCCAAAGCTCTTATGAGGTTCTCAAGCTTTTCTTCATCATTTTTACCTTTGATTCCCAGATAATCGGCTACCTCCGCATAACGGGCAAGAGTGTGAGGATGGTCGTACTGAGGGAATGTTCCCATCTTTGCCGGAACTTCCGCCGCATTGAAGCGAAGTACTTCATCAATCATAAGGGCATTAGCTACGCCGTGAGGCAGATGATGGAACGCGCCAAGCTTATGAGCCATTGAATGACATACGCCGAGGAATGCGTTTGCAAATGCCATACCTGCCATTGTAGCGGCGTTTGCCATTTTCTCTCTTGCAACGGGATCGTTAAGTCCGTTGTCATAAGCTCTGGGAAGATATTCAAAAATCATTTTAAGAGAACGAAGGGCAAGGCCGTCGGTAAAATCGGTGGCAAGCATTGCTGCGTAAGCCTCAAGAGCGTGTGTTACGGCGTCTATACCTGACGCTGCCGTAAGTCCCTTGGGTGCTGTCATGTGCAGGTCAGCGTCAACAATTGCCATATTGGGCATAAGCTCATAGTCCGCAAGAGGATATTTAACTCCTGTCTGCTCGTCTGTAATAACAGCAAAGGGCGTTACCTCGGAACCTGTACCGGCTGATGTGGGCACCGCTATGAAATATGCCTTTTCGCCCATCTTCGGGAAAGTATATATTCTCTTTCTGATGTCAACGAATCTCATTGCCATATCCATAAAATCAACTTCGGGGTGCTCATACATTACCCACATGATCTTCGCAGCGTCCATTGCCGAACCGCCGCCCAAAGCGATAATTACATCAGGCTCGAAGGCTCTCATCTGAGCTGTTCCCTCTTTTGCGCAGGCAAGAGTGGGGTCGGGAGCTACATCGTAGAAGGTTGTATGCTGTATTCCCATTTCGTCAAGTTTATCGGTTATGGCCTTTGTATGTCCGTTTTTGTAAAGGAAGCTGTCCGTAACAATAAATGCCTTTTTCTTGTGCATTACATTTTTAAGCTCGTCAAGAGCTACGGGCAGGCAGCCCTTTTTAATATATACCTTCTCAGGCGCTCTGAACCAAAGCATATTCTCTCTCCTCTCGGCAACTGTTTTAATGTTCAAAAGGTGCTTGACGCCTACATTTTCGGAAACTGAGTTTCCGCCCCATGAGCCGCAGCCCAGAGTAAGCGACGGTGCAAGCTTGAAGTTATACATATCGCCGATGCCGCCCTGTGAAGAGGGTGTGTTTACAAGAATACGGCAGGTCTTCATTCTCTCTGAGAATTCAGCAAGCTTTTCCTGCTGTGCATGAACATCAAGATAAATTGATGATGTGTGACCGTAACCGCCGTCCGCTATAAGATGCTCCGCTTTGTCAAAGGCGTCGTCAAGGTCCTTTGCCTTATACATTGCAAGCACCGGTGAAAGCTTTTCATGAGCAAATTCCTCGCTGATATCTACGCTTTCAACTTCGCCTATAAGGACTTTTGTCTCCTCGGGAATTGTTACTCCCGCAAGAGCTGCTATTGTTACAGGTCTCTGTCCTACTATTTTAGCATTTAATGCGCCGTTAATCAAGATGGTTTTACGAACTTTATTAAGCTCGTCGTCCTTTAAGAAATAGCAGCCTCTGTCAAGGAACTCCTTTCTCACTGCCTTGTATACCTTTTCATGTACGATAACCGACTGTTCGGAAGCGCAGATCATTCCGTTGTCAAAGGTTTTTGAATGGATAATGGAGTTAACAGCAAGAATTACATCCGCAGTCTCGTCAATAATTGCAGGTGTGTTTCCTGCGCCTACGCCCAAAGCGGGTGTTCCGCTTGAATATGCAGACTTAACCATTCCGGGGCCGCCTGTTGCAAGAATTATATCGGATTCCTTCATAAGCGTAGTTGTCATTTCAAGAGACGGCGTATCAATCCATCCGATTATTCCTTCAGGCGCTCCGGCTGCCACTGCCGCGTCAAGAACAACCTTTGCCGCCTCGGCAGTACATTTCTTTGCTCTGGGATGAGGGCTTATGATAATTCCGTTTCTCGTTTTAAGAGCGATAAGCGTTTTGAAAATTGCCGTTGAAGTGGGGTTTGTCGTAGGAATAACGGCTCCTATAACGCCGATAGGCTCAGCAATTTTCTTAATGCCGAACGCCTTGTCCTCTTCAATAACGCCGCAGGTCTTTGTATTTTTGTACGCATTGTAAATGTATTCAGCCGCATAGTGGTTCTTGATAACCTTATCCTCCACTACGCCCATTCCAGTTTCCTCTACTGCCATTTTAGCAAGAGGTATTCTCATTTTGTTTGCCGCTACCGCAGCCGCAAAAAAGATTTTATCAACCTGTTCCTGGGTATAGGTGGAAAAAATTCTCTGAGCCTCTCTTACGCCTGCAAGAACTTTTTCCAATGACTCGGGATCCTGAGCGATGTTGTACTTATTCATAGTAACATTTCTCCTTTATCTGAATTGATTTTATAACCTTAATTTATAAAAAAGCTTCCGCTTTTTTTTGCTTGTTTACGGCTCTCCCGTTACCTCGCCAATCTGTTTGACAAAAGCGCCAGGGATGAAGCAAGATTTTCGTTTTGTATAATAACGCTTTCCGGCGCATTAAGCTTTACGGGAGCAAAATTCCATATTGCCTTTATTCCGGATTCAACCATCATATCGCAGACATTCTGCGCATCGGAAGACGGTACGGTTATTATACCTATTATTACCTTTTCCGTTCTGCAAAATTCCTTTAAATCTGAAATCGGATAGATATATTTACCTGTGTTGCTGCAACCTGTTTTTGATAAATTATTATCAAACGCCGCCGCAATATTAAGTCCGTAGTCATTAAAGCCCTCAAACTCCAAAAATGCCGTTCCCAGCTTTCCCGCTCCGGCTATTACGGCAAGCTTTTTATCCTTATATCCGAGACAGTCCTCAATGGCGTCCATAAGCTCCGCCTTTTCATACCCGACCTTGGGTTTGCCGGCTCCGCTTATCAGCGCCAGATCCTTCCTGACCTGAACATCCCCCAGTCCCAGTCCTGCCGCAATTGTTGTGGCTGACACATTATGGGTTTCTTCGGGTAGCTGTTTCAGATAATGCAAATACATGGGAAGCCTTCTGATAACCGTCTGAGATATACTCATTATTAATCATCTCCCTTCTTTTCTCTTCGTTAACATTTTAACAAACTTTATTATATCATGTAAAATATAAAATATATATATCGATATATATTTATCGATATAATAATGTCAATTAGCACAAAAAAAATTATAAGCCGTACTTTTAATTAAGCACAGCTTATATCTTTTTGCTATTGTTAAAAATTAATTCATTTTCTTTAAAATTAATTTACTTTACATATTTCCTTTTTGCCTCGCAAATATCGGTTATAAAGGCTTTGTCAAGCTCCGTAAGCTTGTAATTTTTTCTGTATATTAAAACATCCCTGTAAATTTTATCATTTTCATCGCAGTTCCTTAAAACGAGATGGTATTTTCTTAAAAGCTCTTCCGGAACGGGAGAAACCCACATGAAGGTGGTTTTTACATTTTCAAGAAGCTCAAACTGACTGCCTCTTTCATACACATAGATTCTCTTGTCAACAAACTCGGAAAGCTCCGCCTTTTTTGCGTCCGTCTGAGGGAGCGACGGCACATAGGGATCAGCGTGGCATATTTCAATATAGCTTCCAAGATCCTTTAAGGATATACTGCTCTTCCTTGCCATGGGATGCTTTTCAGACATTATAAGCTTATATGAAAAATCAGCTATCACATCGAAAGCAAGCTTTTTTTCAGCAAACATATCTCTGAACTGTCTGTCAAAAGCCGACTGGTACCTGACAACAGCAAGGTTATATTCCTCATCAGCCACCTTTTCTATTGCCGTTGATGAGTTTGTCTCTCTGTAAAATATTTCAGCCGGCATTGAAGTGGATATTTTTTTTGAAAATTCGGCAAAACCGTTGGCTATATAACTGGCTCTGGGCACACACACGGAAAACTTCTGCTTTACCTGTCTGTTTTTTGCATAAATAGCTTCAACTTCATCAACCTGCGAGATAATCTTTCTTGCATAACGCAGAAACTCTTCGCCGTCATCTGTCACGGTTATACCCTTGGATGTTCTGTTAAAGATAGTTATTCCTATACTTTCCTCAAGCTCCTTAACCGCCCTTGACAGATTGGGCTGAGCCATAAACAAATTCTCCGCAGCCTTGCTTATTGAACGGGTCTTTTCAATTTCAACTGCATATTTCAAATGAAGAATATTCAAGAGATCACCTTCCCGTCTGTAATTATTTCTGTCTTATTCCACATATTACCACATAACAAAAAAAGAAGCAAGTTGTTTTAACCGCTTCTTTTTATTATGTATGTTTTTATATCAGGATATCTTCATTTTAAGGCGCAGTTTGTCACTTATCATCGCTATAAACTCACTGTTGGTAGGCTTTCCTCTCGTGTTCTGAATTGTATATCCGAAATATGAGCTAAGTACATCCACATCTCCCCTGTCCCAGGCAACCTCTATTGCATGGCGTATTGCCCTTTCTACTCTTGAGGCTGTTGTGGAGAAGGTCTTCGCCACAGTCGGATACAGAAGCTTTGTTACCGAATTCATCATTTCGGTATTGTTTATGGAAAGAATTATAGCCTCCCTTAAATACTGATATCCCTTTATATGTGCCGGCACGCCGATCTGGTGCATAATTTCGGAAACAATCAGCTCCAAATCATCGTTATCCTTTCCTATTGCCGTAATAATATTTTCAGCAGGAGGGTATTTATCAGAAGATTTTCCCTTCCATGATGCCAGCTGAGAAATTCTCTCTGCAATTATATCGGCGTCAACCGGCTTCAAAAAATAATAATCAGCTCCGGCAGACAGCACCTGCTGCTCAAAATGCGGATTATCTACTCCGGAAATAATACATATAATCGGCTTTTTAACCGAAATCATGGCGCTGATCTTCTTCATTACTCCAAGTCCGTCCAGTCTCGGCATAAAAGCGTCCATTATCAGCACATCAGGCATACGCTTCTCGATTATCTTAAGAACGCTTATGCCGTCCTTTGCTGCCGTTGAAACGTCGTACCCGTAGTTTTCAAGAGCCTTGCAGCAAGCATTACCGAATTCATTCTGATCTTCAGCTAACAATACTTTTAATTGATTTGTCATTTCTCTTTATCCTTTCTGACATTTGTCTTTTCATCGACGCATTTTTTTATTTTCATACTTATTCAAGCAACACCCCTCATCTGTTTCCATATTTTACCATTCATTACCGCAAAAGTCAATATTATTTTTGCATTATTTTACTTTTCTGTAATTTTTTGTCTTTAAATTCTGATAGTATTCATCTCTTTTCGGAATATTTTTTATATTTTTCCTACGGTGCGTTTTTATTCAATTTATTTCTTCCTTATGATTTTTGTGTTTATTCAAGTTAATATAAAGGTTTTTGTATAATACTTTCTTCAGAAATAATTTCTTTTTATTATCTTATGGTTATTTATTTTTGTTTTATTTTATTTAATATTTTTAATATTGAAAATTTTTACTTTATATGATAATATCTTTAATGATATTTTAAAGTGAGGTATAACCATGGATATTAGAGTTTTTGACAGCGACTGCGAAATCGGAAAAGCGGCTGCACAGATAATCATTGATTGCATTAAGACTAAAGAAAAGCCCGTTCTGGGTCTTGCCACCGGCGCTTCTCCGGTGCCTACTTACAAATGTCTTATCGACGCATACAACAAAGGTGAAATTTCATTTAAAAACGTTACCACTTTTAATCTTGACGAATACTGCGGTATCCCTGCGTCAGATAAAAACAGCTACTATACATTTATGCACGAAAACCTTTTTAATCATATTGATATAAGCGAGGACAATGTTAATATCCCCAGCGGCAATCCTGAAAATGTTGAGGAATTTTGCAGCGCATACGACAAAAAAATCAAAGACGCAGGGGGCATTGATGTTCAGGTGTTGGGAATAGGCAGAAACGGTCATATCGGCTTTAACGAGCCTGCCGAAAAATTTACAAAAGGTACTTACAAGGTAAGCCTTACAGAAAGCACCATTGAAGCCAATATGATTTATTTTGACAGTCCGGATGATGTTCCCAGAGAAGCTGTTACCATGGGCGTTGAATCTATTTTGGACGCTAAGGAAATTATTCTTATTGCTGAGGGCGCCGCAAAGGCACAGGCTGTTCATGATATGATAAAAGGAGCCGTTTCTCCTTCTTGTCCTGCGTCTATCCTCCAGAGGCACAACAATGTGCATATTTTTCTTGACAGAGAGGCTGCCGCTCTTCTTTAAAATTTTTCAGAGGTGTTATACTATGAAAAAATCTATTTCATTTATTCTGCTGGGAGCAGCCTTGCTTGCTGTTTTGCTTTCCGGCTGCGATGCGGCAGGCGGAAATGAACCTTCCACAGACAACAGTGAAGCATTCTTGTCTGTTATTGAAAAATCTTCACCTATTACATCAGGCAATCTGATAACAAAGACAAAAACAGATGAAGACGGAAATATTATTGTTCAGTATTATGACAACGAAAACAATCTTGTTGAATATTTCACCTGGGACGACGGCTGGGACGATCTTATCGAACACGCCGTTTTGACTTACAGCGAGTCCGATAAAATAATGAGCAAGGAAATTATCGATCCGGAGGGTAAAGAAAATATTTACACATCTTATCAGTACGACTCTGACGATAATTTACTTCAGTACACTGTCAGCGAATATAAAGACGGCCTTCTTCACAAAGCTACTGTTTTTGACAGCTCAGACAAAGAAACCGGTTATACCCTTTCTTACTATAACGACAGCGCAAAAGTCACCAAAGTTGAACGCTATGATTCACATGACGACCTTTGCGAATATTATATGTATGAATATGATAAAGACGGAAGAACATCCAAGTATTCGGAATATCTTCCGGGAGAACAGCTTCAGAAATACACTGAATTTGCGTATGATGAAAGCGGCAGAAAAATTTCGGAAAAATATTACAACGGTGAAAATCAGCTTCTGAATTATTATGTTTTTTCTTATTACAGCGACGGTACAATGAAAACAAGCGAAGAATATGACTCTTCCGGAAAGCTTGTTTCCCAAAACTATTTTGAACAGACAACTTCCGCCGGATAAAATGATTAATTCCCTTAAAGCAATATGCCTTAAGGGAATTTTTATGTGCGGAAAAAATTCGGAGAAATAGCTTAAATTATAAATACTGTCTGATATCCACCGCAAGCTGCTCCTCAAGATTTATAAGTCTTTTTGAAATATCCTTGGAAACCTCATCGGCGGCTTTATACTTGTTTAAATATTTATTAAGAGATTTCACTCCCATATTGCAGCCGTCTGTCATAAGGTCGGCAATGGTTTCGTCAGAGCCGTCTGCCGCAAGCATCACATTTGTTTTTATCCATGACATTCCCTTTGCAATGGGATTAGGGTCTTTTCCCTGATCCTGATACTGAGACAGAAGTCCCTGTATCTCGCTGTTAAGCTTGTCATGCTCTTTTTTGCACTGGGTAAGCTTCGATTTTAATTCCTTGCTGTGAACATTGTCAAGCACATCGTCTATTGATGAAATCCCCATCTGAACGCCGGCGTCACATTCTCTGAGAAGCTTAATTGTATCCTGCTCTATCATAATATTATTTTCCTTTCCTTTTTATATTGCTATATTGCCCTTTTTTTCTTGATTTATACAAAAAAATAAAGCGTATTTTTTAAGGCTTTCCTTAAATTAATACGCTTTAATTTATTTAATTCAGCTTTTTAAAATCTCATACAGTCTTTTTATTTCCCCGTCATCCTCCTCCGGTGTACCGGCCAGGGGAAATGCAATTTTCATGCTCTCATACTTCGAGGCGCAAAGCTTTCTGAAAGGCAGAAGGTCGCTTCCGATTATATTGGGAAAGCTTTCGGTTATTTTTTTTATTTCCTTTATATATGCTTCATTGTTATTTATTCCGGGAACTATCACATGACGCGTTATCACAGGAACACTGTTTTCTTTAAGAAGCTCCAGAAAACACATGGTTTGATAAAAGCTTCCCCCGGTAAATTTTTTATATGATTCCTCATCGGCAAATTTAATATCAAGAAGACATATATCGGTATGCTTTAAAAGCTCCTTTACATCATCGTTTATGATGCTTCCGGCAGTGTCAAGGCAAGTTCCTATGCCGTTTTCCCTGCAAAGAGTAAAAAACTCCGATACAAACCTTCCCTGCATTAAAGGCTCGCCGCCGCTGACCGTAACGCCGCCCTTTTCTCCGAAATATTCCCTGAACCTTTTAACCTTTTCAAAAAGCTCAAAAGGCGTGTAAGCTTTATCTTTTTTTAGCTCCCATGTATCGGGATTATGACAGTATACGCATCTTAACGGACAGCCGGACATAAACACAACACATCTGACCCCCGGCCCGTCAACAGTGCTTAAAGACTGAACGGAGTGAATATAACCCTCCATTACATCGCCTCGTGGAAGGTACGGCTTATAACTTCCCTCTGCTGCTCCTTTGAAAGCTTATGGAAGTTTACCGCGTATCCTGATACTCTTATTGTAAGATTGGGATAAAGAGTAGGATCGTTAAAAGCATCTATAAGCTTCTGACGGTCAAGAACATTTACATTTATATGGTGAGCCATTTTTGAAAAATAACCGTCAAGTATAATTACAAGATTTTCTGTTCTTTCATCATCATTTTTGCCAAGAGTATCGGGAACAATGGAAAATGTATTGGATATGCCGTCTCTGCCGTATCTGTAAGGCAGCTTTGCTACGGAATTAAGAGACGCCAGGGCTCCGTTTCTCTCTCTGTTGTGCATGGGATTTGCACCCGGAGCAAAAGGCTCGCCTTTCTTTCTGCCGTCGGGAGTCGCGGCTGTTTTCTTTCCGTACATTACATTTGAAGTGATAGTAAGCGCCGAAAGAGTATGCTCCGCATTTCTGTAAGCAGGCGTTTTGCAAAGCTCTTTATACATAAGCTTAAACTGCTCAACGGCTATCGAATCAACTCTGTCATCGTCGTTTCCGAATTTGGGGAATTCTCCTGTTGTTTCAAAATCAACTATATATCCGTTTTCATCTCTCAGGGGCTTTACACTGCCGTACTTTATTGCGCTTAATGAGTCGGCAAGCACCGAAAGTCCCGCTACGCCGAATGCCATAAAGCGGTGAACATCAGTATCGTGAAGTGCCATCTGTATTTTTTCATAGGCGTATTTGTCGTGCATATAATGTATAACATTCATTGTCTTTACATAAAGATTGCAAAGCCATTTACGGTAAACATTAAGACGGTCAATTACATCTTCATAGCTGAGCTTATCTCCCTGACAGGGTTCTCTCTGCGGTCCGATTTTTATGCCGCTTAATGTGTCGTAGCCCCCGTTTATCGCCAAAAGCATAAGCTTCGGCAAATTGCATCTGGCGCCGAAGAACTGCATCTGCTTGCCTATCTTCATTGCCGATACACAGCAGGCTATTCCGTAATCATCTCCGTAAATAGGTCTCATGAGATCATCGTTTTCATACTGAATCGAATCGGTGTCAACAGAAACGCGGCAGCAGAATTTCTTAAAATCCTCGGGAAGATTTCTTGACCACAAAACGGTTAAATTCGGCTCTGCTGACGAACCCATTGTATAAAGAGTATTAAGTATTCTGTATGAGCTTTTCGTTACCAAAGTTCTGCCGTCTTCTCCCATGCCACCTACGCTTTCGGTTATCCACATGGGATCTCCTCCGAAAAGCTCGTTGTATTCCGGCGTTCTTAAATGCCTTGCCATTCTGAGCTTCATTACAAAATCGTCAATTATTTCCTGAGCCTCTTCTTCCGTAAGCACCCCGTTATTTATATCTCTTTCCATGTAAACATCAAAAAATGTGCTTACTCTTCCCAGCGACATTGCCGCTCCGTTCTGCTCCTTGTTTGCCGCAAGATATCCGAAATATGTCCACTGTACGGCTTCCCTGGCGTTTGATGCCGGCTGAGTTATGTCAAAGCCGTACATCGCAGCCATTTCGGTAAGCTTTTTAAGAAAATCTATCTGACGGAAAAGCTCCTCAGCAAGCTGTATTGTCTCGCTGTCCATGGGCTTTTCCATATTGTATGCCTTGTCCTTCTGCTTCTCCTCTATAAGCTTTGCCGTTCCGTAAAGAGCAACTCTTCTGTAATCGCCTATGATTCTGCCTCTTCCGTACGCATCGGGAAGTCCCGTTAAAAGTCCTGCCTTTCTTGCGGCTCGCATTTCATCGGAATATACTCTGAAAACTCCGTCATTGTGAGTTGTGCGGTATAAGAACTCCTGCTCCACATTATCCGAAAGCTTATATCCGTAGGCTTCGCACGCCTGTCTTGTCATTCTTATTCCGCCGAAAGGATTAACACCTCTTTTTAAGGGCGCGTCTGTCTGAAGACCTACTATTATTTCGTTCTCCTTATCAAGATAGCCGGGCTTGTACGCCGTCAATGAGGATACTGTTTCGGTATCTATATCAAGGACTCCGCCTTTTGCTCTCTCTTCATCAAAAAGCTTTTGAAGCTTATTATATAAATTTTTCGTACGCTGTGTAGCTTCCGCTAAAAAAGAGGAATCACCCTTATACGGCGTGTAGTTTTTCTGTATAAAATCCCTTACATCTATTTCCTTTGTCCAGTTTCCCTCGTTAAAGCCTTTCCACTGCTTAACCATAGAATAAATCCTCCGTTTTTCTCTTAATATAAAACATTAAAAGCCGAACCGCAATAAAGCAGTCCGACTGTTTTTGTTCATATTCCTGCATCGTCCGACTGTTTTATTGAGTAGTCCTTGGTATATAAAAATTACAATAACTTTATATAATATAAATATATCACATTAAATCTTATTTTTCCACAGAATACGCAATTTTAATTAAAATCGTGACTTTGCATTTTAAATTAGATTCAGCATTTCAAATGTTGGATACTATACACAAAACCGCTTTTGTCTATATGATACCGTATCCCTTAAGCTTCTCCAGAAACTCCTTAACATCTTCTTTCAAAACGCTTTCCTCTGCATCATACTCCTGCGCCAAAGCTTTTACTATGTCATCTTCTCCTTCACATTCCGGAAGAAGCTCCCATATTCTCGCGCCCGTTTCAGTCATGGGAAATAATCCCGTATAGTCGCTTACGGTTGTTCCCACCGGCACAAGCACATAATCTCCGGCTATTTCTCTCAATATAAAATCTTTATTTATCTTCATTGCTCTCTCCTTCGCTTTTTTCTCCGAACTCCTTTTTAAAGCCCTCTAAAAGCTCCTTTACCATATCGCACACATACTGCGGCTTCTTATTGAAGCTTCCTGTTTCGGTATAGCACATAGCCGCGCATACGTTGCATATATTTCTGTAACTGCACACAGAACACTCTTTCGGAAGTCTTATTTCTCCCGTTTTCTCAAGAATATATTTCCATGCGCTTATAAAATCCGTTTCTTTAAGATTCACGGCAAGCTCGTCCATCATTCCGCAGGGCATCATTTTTCCGTCGTAGGTCAGCCAAAAACTGCTTCTTCCGGCTCTGCACCTTACGCCCAAATACTCTGAATCCTCATCCGGGCAGTCCTGAGTATTAATCTTGAGAAGCATTTCCGCTCTCTGTTTTAATATCTCAGGAGGATATGTTAATTTTCTTATAAGAATATTACATTCGGCAGCTTCCCTACAGGAAAGTCTTCCCTGATTTTCTCCTATGCTTCCTTGTGACCGTGTTGCCGGATACATATACGACGCCGCTTTTACAACAAGTCCCAGTTTCTGCGCTATTTTATATACACCTTCAACATCGTCCTTGTTGTATTTGCTTACGGAACAGTTCAGCCTTACACTGATTCCCGCTTCCTTAAGTGCTTTAATATTATTATAGACAGCGGCGAATTTTTCATTTCCGCAAAGCTTTTTATATGTTTCATCACTGCACCCGTACAGGGATATATTTACCCGGAAAGGCGGATATTCCTTCCACAGCTTTAATATTTCACTGTCAATTAAGCTTCCGTTGGTGTTTATTGATATTACAAATCCCATTTTGGAAAGCTCTTTATAAAGCTCTTTAAAATCTTTCCTTAAAAGAGGCTCTCCTCCCGTAAGAAGTAAAAAAAGCATTCCCGCATTTTTTGCGTTTTCCGCGATTTTAAGCCATTCCTCCGTTGTCAGCTCAACATCGCCTGATGTATCCGTTGTATGCACATAACACATTTTGCAGTTAAAATTGCATTTTCTCGTCAGCTCAAAGGTTCCCGATACCGGGATTTTATTTTTTATGGCTTTCCCATGAAAATATGCTGAAATTCTCGGTTCGGCTTCCTGCATTACCCTTCCTCCGTATCAATTATTTCCGTGAACATTATCATACTGCCTTCGTTGGAATAATGTCCTGCCGCAACCTGTTTTGTTTCTCCGGACTTTATGCCGCCCTCAATTACGGCTCTGTACGCTATTCCTCCGTAAAGCTCCCCGTCTTTTATATTTTTGTAATATATTATTACATCTCCGTCTATATCGTTTACCGTATTGTTTGTAATATTTATTATTCCGGCAGTTCCGCTGAAAGTAAACATATCCTCATGAAGCTTCGGCTCTTCACTGAAAAACGCACAGCTTTCACTGCTCCATGTTACCGCCATATGCGAAGCGTCTTTATATTCAGCGCCGCTGCTTTCAAAAACATAGCAGGTTTCACCGGGAGGCAGCAAGGATATTTTATATGTATATTCCGTCCCGTCCGCATAGTCCGCCTTAAGCTCCATATACTGAAGTGTTTTTTCGGTGTCGTTATATACCTCAATTCCTGCCGGATTTTCTTTTTCTATATCGCTTCCGTTTTCAACAAACACGCCGCTGTCCGTATAATAATTAAGTATCTTGATTCCATGAACATCAGCCAGGGCGGCTTCCGTATCAATATAACCGTTTTCATCTTCGTTAGAATCTACAGTTGATTCCTCATTATCTTCGGTCTTGTTGCAGGAAGCAAACATCAGCACCGCCGCTGCGCAAAAAATCACCAATACTACAGCAAAAAATTTTTTCAACAAACCCACTTCTTTCAAATATATGAAAAATTCCAAAAATCTCTTAAAAAATTCTTATCAGAATAATAATAACAGTATTTTGACAAAATTGCAACAGTTATTATGCTTTCGGATTTTCTGCCAGCATATTTTTAAGCATCGAATACCGCCTGTTCTGACGGTTGTTTTCCACCATCTTATCAAGCTTTTCTCGGCTTCCCACAATTATCATAAGCTTTTTTGCTCTTGTTATTGCGGTATACAGTAAATTTCTGTATAAAAGCTTCGGAGGTGCGTCGGTTACCGGCATTATTACCGCATCGTACTCGCTGCCCTGACTTTTATGTACCGTGACGGCGTATGCAAGCTCCAGCTCGTTTCCGTAAGCAAGAGGATAAACGACCTCCTTGCCGTCATCAAAAACAATATCCATTGTTTCCGTGTTTATGTCAATATCCCGTATGATTCCTATATCACCGTTAAAAAGTCCCGCTCCCGTTTCACTGCCCCGTTCCCAGGGTATATCGTAATTGTTTTTCGTCTGCATTATCTTATCGCCTGTTCTGAAAAGTCTTCCGGCAATCTTACATTCCTTCTTTTTTTCATTGGCAGGATTCAAAACCGCCTGCAGCTGTCTGTTTAAATTGATAGTTCCGCAGTCCCCTTTTCTTGAAGGACACAGAACCTGTATATCGTTAACAGGAGAATATCCGTAAGCTCTCGGCAGTCTTTCACTGCACAAATCAGAAACAGTTCCGGCAGCTGTTACCGGATTATCTCTTCTCATAAAGAAAAAATCGTTATCCTTGCAGTTAAGCTCCGGCTCTTTGCCGTCGATAACATCATGAGCGTTTGTTACGATAAGGCTTTCCTTTGCCTGCCTGAAAATTTCCGTAAGGGTCACAACAGGCACTTTTTTTGATGCAATTATGTCTCCCAGCACATTTCCCGCTCCTACAGCCGGAAGCTGATCGGAATCCCCTACAAGTATAACACGGCATCCGAACTTTACCGCGTCCAAAAAGCTTGAGAACAAAAATATATCCACCATGGAAACTTCGTCAAGTATTATTACATCGGCGTTGAGAGGATTTGTTTTATTCCTTTTGAAATCCGCTTTGTCGCCTTCGCCCCATTCAACCTCAAGAAGTCTGTGTATCGTTTTCGCCTCGTATCCCGTAAGCTCCGACATTCTTTTCGCCGCTCTTCCCGTAGGCGCTGCAAGAAGAATTTCATTTTTCTTTCTTTCAAAATAGCTTATTATTCCTCTTACGGCAGTGGTTTTTCCCGTTCCGGGACCTCCCGTCAAAACTAACATTCCGCCCTGTGCCGCAAGCTTTATTGCCTCTCTTTGCTTCTCCTGATATTTTATTCCGTTTTCCTTTTCAATTCTGTCGATTTCCTTGTCAGCCGCCTGTTCTTCCTTAGCTGAAAACTTTACAAACAAATCAATTTTTTCGGCAATTGTTTTTTCCGCGTTATAGGCTTCCGGAAGGCTTATATATTCCTTTTCCTTTACCGTTAAGGACATTATAAGCTTGTTTTCCTTCATTTCATCTATTGCTTCCGCCGCCGTTTCCTCGTCAACGCCTAAAAGCTCTACGCATAACGGAATTACCTTTTTAATGGGCAGGCATGTATGTCCGTTCATTAAGTTATATTTTAATATATATGCTATTCCGGCTCTCAGTCTGTATTTTTCCTTCGGCGACTCGCTGAGCATGGAAGCGATTCTCTCGGCTCTCTCAAAAGATATGATTTCAGCGTCCATACAGAGAATATACGGATTTTCCTCTATTATTTCAACAGCATTTATGCCTATTTTTTTAAATATTCTTATACATTCAGACGGAGAAAGTCCGTATTTTTCAAGTCCTAAAATTACGGTTCTAACAGCAAACTGCTTTTTGAATTCCGCCGAAATTTTCTGAGCCTTATCTTTTGAAATGCCCTTAATAAAAGTCAGCCTTTCAGGCTCGTTCTCAATAACGCTGAAAGTGTTTTCACCGAAACGCTCAACTATGTACGCGGCAGTTTTAGGTCCTATTCCCTTTATTGCCCCTGAGGATAAATATTTCAGATACTGCGCCGCAGTGTCAGGCATATATCTTTCAAATCTCTCTATTCTGAACTGTCTGCCGAAGCTTTGGTGCATATCCCATCTGCCTGTTAATACCACTTTCTCTCCGGGTGAAATTTCCGGAAGCTCTCCCACCGCCGTTATAAGCTCTCCGCCGCTGGATATATCAATAACGGTAAAAGAGTTGGTTTCGTTCTGAAAAACAATCTCTTCTACCACGCCTGTTATCTGCTGTAATTCATAGTTATGCTGCATATTTTTTCTCCAAAGGGTAAAAATATTTGTAATATATAAAATGAGGTTGAGTTTATGAAAGATAATAAAAAAGTTGCCGTAATCGGCACCGGTTTCGTGGGAATGAGCTGCGCCTACGCTCTCCTTAATCAAAACGCCTGCGATGAGCTTCTCCTTATTGACAAAGACACTCTAAAGGCAAAGGGCGAAGCAATGGATCTTAATCACTCCCTTGCTTTTTCCCCTGCAGAAATGTATATTCACGACGGAAATTATGAAGACTGTGCCGACGCCGATATCATTGTAATTGCCGCCGGAGTAAATCAGAAGCCCGGTGAATCAAGAGTAGATCTTCTTAAAAGAAATACAGCTGTTTTTGAAACAATTGTTAATCCTGTTTTAAAATCAGGATTTAACGGCATTTTTTTAATTGCGACTAATCCAGTTGATATTATGACTCATATAACATGGGAATTGTCGGGCTTTAACAAAAACAGGGTTATAGGAACCGGAACAAGCCTTGATACCGCAAGACTCAGGTATTTGCTGGGGCACTTTTTCAGAATATCTCCTAAAAACATTCACGCCTATGTTATGGGTGAGCACGGTGACAGCGAAATGATTCCCTGGTCTCAGGCTATGATTGCCACAAAGCCTATTTTATCCGTTTGCGGAGATTTCGGCGAGCTTAAAAAAATCGGCGACGAAGTCAAATTCGCCGCGCAAAAAATAATCGAAGCTAAAAGCGCTACCTACTACGGCATAGGAATGGCTCTTGTAAGGATAATAAAAGCTGTGCTTAATGACGAAAACAGCATTATAACTGTCTCCGCTCTTCTTGAAAGCTCTTACGGAGCCTCATCGGTTTACGCCGGCGTTCCCGGAGTTATAAACAGAAGCGGCGTCTGCGATGTTGTTGAGCTTCAGCTTACCAAGGAGGAATTAAAGCTCCTGCAGGATTCCTTTGATTTCATAAAAGATACGGTTAAAACAATATTTTAAAATTTTTAAATTGACTCCGCATATACAAATTCATATCCGCTTTTCTTTACCTTTTTTCTGTCGTGAACAGCATTCTCAAGACCTTTTGCCACGCAGTAGCCCGGATTTTTTGCCAGTCTTACCGGGACTCCGGATGCACTTTCAAGAAATGCGTCCATTCCAAACAACAGGGAACCGTTTCCTGTTAAAACAATCCCGTTTTCATAAATATCTCCGGACAGCTCCGGAGATGTTTTTGATAAAAGCTCCTTTACTCCCTGTAATATCATATCGACGTGCTCTTTTATCGCCCAGTAAACCTCGGTAGACGTTATTTCAAAATTAATAGGCGTTCCTGTCACAATATTTCTGCCCTTTGATATAAGTGCTATTTCTTCATTTCTGATTACTGCTCCGCCTATGGTCCTCTTTATATAATCGGCTGTAAGATATCCGATTTCTATATCTCTTTCCCGGCGCAGATATTTTATGATGTCATCGGTAAAAGCTTCCGAAGCGAATCTTGTGGTTTTTGACACGGCGATACTGTCCATGGAAACAACCGCAATATCAACAGATCCTCCGCCTATATCAATAACCATGGTACCTTCCGGCTTTGAAAACGACACGCCTGCTCCCAGCGCCGCGGCATAGGAATGTTCCATAAGACAAATCCTGCAGGCGCCGGACATTTCAAGAGCGTCGCGCATGGCTTTTCTCTCAAGCTCTGTTATATCAGACGGAATACCGGCTATGATATTCGGCTTTAAAATCGTCCCTTTGCAGGCTCTGTCAACAAATCTTTTTATCATTCTGACCGTTATGTTAAAGTCCGACACTGCGCTGTCATAAAAAGGCCGTTTAACTGTTATTGATTTTGGCGTTCTTCCGGTCATTTCCAATGCTTCCCTGCCGAACGCGATAATTCTTCCCGTATAAGCGTCACAGGCTACCGCCGAGGGCTCCGAAAGTACAATTCCCCTGCCCTCTACATACGCCGTCATATTTGAAGTTCCGAAATCAATCCCAAGACAAAGACCTGTCAAACGCTCACCTTCAACATAAAATACCTTTTCAGTTTATTATACTTTTATATTACTCTTGTTGTCAACAAAAAAATCAAATTTACTCACTGCTTTTTGCCTTTTAACATAACAATATTAAATAAAATATTTAAAATGTATGTGTTAAAATGATGTGACCCAAAAAGAAGAGAAGTAACTTCAAAATATGGTATAATGAATTAGCTACAAAACATTACCAAGAAAGAAGTACTTCTCA
>CALYBJ010000011.1 GCA_944412445.1 uncultured Clostridia bacterium | reverse complement strand
AACAACACAAAAAATCATCCGAGACTCACAATATCGTGAATCTCGGATTTTTTAGGGCGTTTTTTTACAGCCGCTTTTTTTATTTCGTCATAAAAATTATTCCCATTGTATTTTTACCGCAGTGTGCCGAAATTACACAGCCTGCCGTGTTAATTATTACTTCCTTGAATTTAATCTTTTTTCTTATTTCTTTTTTAATGCTTTCAATCTGCTGGGGATCGAAGCCATGTGTGGAAGTTATAAACAATATATCAGTATCTATATTATCCTGGAACTGAGCTATTCTGTCAGAAACATATTTAAGCTGGCAGACCTCGGTTTTTCCCCTGTACTTTTTACCGGGGGACATTTTTCCGCCGGCTATTTCAATACAGGGCTTTATTCCCAGAACATTGGCTCCCAGAGCCGCTATTCCGGAGCATCTTCCGCCTTTTTTCAAAAACTCCAGTTTATCTATAATGAAGCTTCCGCTGACCTTATCTCTCATATCGGAAATTCTTTCGTAAATCTCTTTTGCGGAGAAGCCCGTATCTCTCAGACGGCAGGCTTTCAGCGCAAGCATCGAAATGCACGAGGTAATATTTCTGCTGTCCAAAATCCTGACATTTTCCATATCCTCCGAAGCGATTACGGCGTTCTGATAGGTTGAGGACATTTCAGAGGACATACAGAGATGAATAATATCGGTATATCCCTCATTTAATATGCCCTTAAAAAATTCACTGTATTCGCTTATTGATACGGCAGAAGTTGACGGAAGGATTTTTTCGCTGTCATACCTTGAAAAAATATCCTCCGGAGTTATATCAACGCCGTCGTTATAGCTTACCCCGTCAAGAATAACATGAAGAGGCGCGATTCTTACATCATATCTGTCAATAAGCTCCTTGGGGAAATCCGCGGGGCTGTCAGCGGATATCATAATTCTGCCCATAAAAAATCCTCCTTACTTTTTAATATCCTCTATGCCTAAAAATTCAAGCTCTTCTTTTCTGTCCTGCTTTGAACGGGCAACAACCTGAGCCCTGAGTATTTTTCTGTTTTTGCCTCCGATAATGCCGTTCCTGTAAAAAGCCACAAGAAACATTCCCAGAACCGAGCCTACGCAGCAGCAAATAAAATCCTCCATTGTGTCAACAAGACCCTGCTCGCTTATAATGTTAGATGTCTGGAGAGTATAGCCGTAAACCCTGTCCATGGTAAACTCATAAAGCTCCCAGCCAACGGCAATGAACATGGAAAAGGTCAAAGCGAAAAATGAAGCCAGCGCCGGGCTTAAATGTCTTTTTCTGCCCTGAAAAACAACGGCGAAGTCGTATGCGAACCATGTTGCGATAAAGCCGGAGCCGAAATGGGATATAATATCAAAAAACTGAATATTGGTTCTTGTGTTTAAAATATAAACTCCGCAGGCGTAAACAATAAAAACATTGAGAATAGTCTGGGAGAAGTAGTCAACCCTCGTAATAAAGGAACGGCCGCCGAACATCTGGAACATATCCCACAGATGCGAAAAGGCGATAGCCACCAGACCCATTAAAAACATTGTGACGGAGTTGTTGAAAATTCCGTAAATGCCGAAGAGCAGAAGCAAAACTCTGCAAACATACCATATAATCTGATGACCCTTGGGAATAGGTGTGATTTCATTTAATTTTTTCATAATATTTCCTCTTGAAAATTTAATTATATAAATTATTTTTCTTAAAAATCCAATTAATTTTATCACATAATATTTTCAAATGCAATATTGTAATGTATACAAAAAATAGTACCCGTCACCCTTAAAATACTCTTGAACAAGGTTATTTAATTATGATACAATATAAAAAATCAAAAAACATAAAAAGGACTGAAAATATGCTGTATTCAAAATGCTTCCCTGCCTGGGGTCCTTACGGAAAAAAATACATGGGCATTTCACGAATAGCCGACCACGCTTTTGCCAAAGGCGTAAGATTTGACATGACCGCCGTGCCGTCGATTTTCGGCGGAGATATAAATATACCAAATGTTACGGTGCCTTCGGGCTGTCATCCGTGGAAATGCAGTCCCGACTACTCCTTTTATACATACAGATTCGACCTTGAGTGGAAGGACAGGGTATACGCCGATGTATCCTATATAAGGCTTAATGACGAAAGCGTGCTTATCAGAACGGAAATCGTCAACAATTCGGAGCTTGTCCAGAACTGTCTTATTGACTTTTTTGCGTCAATCGAATATCCTTTCCCCGACTTCTGCCGTTTAAGCCTGCCTGAAAAATGCGAATTCAAGGACGCTCTTGACTACATTGAATACACCTACAATCAGACCCGTCCCTGGGATCAGCAGAACGCCGACGGATATAAAAAGGGAGAGTTTGCCGATCCTGATTTTACAGGAGGCTTCGGTCTCGGGGACAGAGCCGGCAAATGGCATATGCCCCACAGATACCTGCCGCCTTTCGGAGGAGAAAAGGGCGACAAGGTTTCCTATATTATAAATGTTGAGCATGATTATAAAAACGCGGTGCTTGCGGTAAGATACAGAACCTCCGACATTAAATACGAAAAAGGCAAAATGGTAGGAGTAAACCTTATTAACAGCAAAAACACCTCATCTTTTATTATCAATTCGGAAATAAGGGCTGATTTTGAGCCTGCGGACGAGCTTGCCGTTAAATATATAAGCCTTGGAGAAGTTAAAAAAGGCGGCTTATCTTTGGAGCTTGAGGCGCTGGGCACGGGAGGAATTGAGTTTGACTTTTTCTGCATAGCGGAAAAGGAGGACGCAGATAAAATTACGGCTCAGAAAACAAAATACAGCTTCAAGCCTGAAATCAGTGAAAAGAAATGCAATAAGGGATATATTTCGGTTTGCAGATACGAAGATGTTGAGGGCGATTTTACTCTCAGAACCTTTAACGACAACACAAGGTACAGATATATCCCCACAGGCTCTCTTGAGGACTGTCCCACGGCGAGGCTGTCCAACTCCGACCCTACATACGACGACGCTACGGAAAGCTTTACGGGAGCATTCGCAAGAAAGCACAGCGACGACGGATTTTTCCACAATCCCATAATTCATACGATTTTTGTTGAGCCGGGCGCAAGTCATGTTGAATACGCGGTGCTGTCAAAGGGCGGAACGGAATATCTTTCTTCCGAAGAATATGAAAGCATTTATAATGAGAGAAAGAAAGAAGCTCCTGACATACATTATAATAAAGAGGGCAAAAAATATGAGCTGAGCTGCGAAATATTAAAAGCCACCGTAATGACAAACGCGGTATATCCCATTTACAAGCACGGGGAATATATAATACATCACACACCGGGCAAGCGCTGGGACTGTCTTTACACATGGGATTCGGGCTTTATCGGTCTGGGCATGGCGGACTATTCGGAAAGATTCGCCGATTACAGCCTTGACACCTATTTAAGCGATGAAAGCAATCCCGACTACGCATTTCTTCATCACGGCTCCCCTGTTCCCGTTCAGATGTATTTATATCTTGAGCTTTTGAAGAAGAGAAACGACAAAACCGCTCTTTTACAGCTTTATCCGAAGTTAAAGCTTTATTATGATTTCCTTGCGGGAAAGGTAAGAGGCTCCACAACGGCGAAGCTTAAAAGCGGAATAACAACAACTTACGATTATTTCTATTCAACAAGCGGCATGGACGACTACCCTGCTCAGGTTGCCATGATGAACAGGGATATACGCGACACAACGGCGCCGGTAATATCGGCTTCACAGCTTATAAGATGCGGAAAAATACTTAAAATGGCAGCTTCAAAGCTGGGGCTTTCGGAAGATGTGAAGACATACGGCGAGGATACAGAAAGACTTACAAACGCCCTGTGGAAATATTCCTGGGACAGTGAAAGCGGATATTTCGGATATGTGCTTCATGACAAGGACTACAATCCCGTAGGTATTATGAAAACAGCAGAGGGAGAAAATCTTAACAAGGGACTTGACGGAATTTACCCCATAATAGCAGGCGCCTGCAACAAGGAGCAAAAGGAAGCCATACTTTCCCACCTTAAAAGCGAAAAGGAAATGCTTTCACCCTACGGAATCAGCGCCGTTGACATGACCGCAGGCTATTTCATGGTAAACGGCTACTGGAACGGCAATGTCTGGTTCCCTCATCAGTGGTTTATCTGGAAGTCAATGCTTGACTTGGGAGAAAGTGATTTTGCCTATACAATCGCCAAACTTGCCCTTGATATATGGAAAAGAGAGGTTGACTATTCCTACTATACCTTTGAGATGGTAAACGTTGTAACAGGCAGAGGCGGCTGGTTCCATAACTTCGGCGGTCTTTCAACGCCTATAACAATGTGGGCGAACGCATACTATAAGGCGGGAACCTTTAACACGGGCTTTGACACTTGGGTAGACTTTGAAAGCTTTGAAAATGACAATACGGCGTTTACGGGAAAAATAACATACTTCGGAAATAATGAAGCAACAACTGCAATCGCCGTAATGAACGACAGCGAAAGCAAAAAATATACCGTAACGCTTGACGGAAAAGAGATTGCATATAACGAAAGATTCAAAGGCACCATTGAAATTCCTCTTAATATAAATGATAACAGCGTTCATGAAATAAAGATATTCTGAATCACAACAAAAAAAACCGTATTTGCCTTAAAGCGAATACGGTTTAATTAACAATGGATATTTATGTAGGTATTATTGGTGATACCATTGAAACGGAAATAATTGAAGAACCTGAGTTATATGACATATATTATGACGGGGTAACCACTTGGGAAGATATAAAGCTTGAAGGCGGCGTTGCTGTTGAAAAAGGTACAGATAATATCGTAGACGGTACATTTACTTTAGTTCCAGAAACAGGTTTAAGTTCAAATATTATTAATCCCGGCACAAAGAGTGTAAAAATTGCTTTTAATCCGACAGATACAGAAAAATATTCTTCTTCGTCTATGTCATTAATATCAATAGATGTTAATAAAGGCACACCCTCATGGAAAGACGGAATAACTCCCGTAGTTACCGTTCCCTACGGCACAACGGTAGTTGCCGAAACATTCCATAACTTAAGATATGACGGAACCCTTGCCGTTGACGAAACATTAAACTTTAATCTTTGTGATGCAGAAGGCAATATCCTTTTTGACGGCGTAAAGCTTGACTGCGGCACATATACGGACTATCAGCTGCGAGCCGCTTCCAAATCTACACAGTCAAACTGGCAGCCTGCTCTTCTTCCCATTACCATTGTTGTTGAACCCACCGAAGCTGAAATCACCGTAGTATACAATTCAAAAACAAACCAGTTGACTGTTTCCGGAACATCCCGTTACCTTTACGGCACATTCGATATTTATATTGACGGAGAGCTTGTATTTGACGACGCTCCCATTGAGCGTTATCAGGATACGCAAAGATTTACAGCGGACTGGAAGCCTGCGGACATTTCAAAAAATTCCGTTCATGATATTAAGGTAGCTTACAGTTAAGGATATTGTTGAGCGATGCAATATCACCCGGCAGACATTTTACTATCATTTTGAGGATATTCCCGATTTGTTCGGCTGGATGATAAAAAAATTTACCGACAGAATGTTAAAGGAAGTAATGGAAAAAGAATCTGCCGAAGACGGGCTGGGCTGTTTTTTTGCCGCCGCCATTAACGCCATGCCGTATATAAAGCGGTGTATGGACAGCAGCTACCGTGATGAGCTTGAGCTGCTTTTCCGCCGTTATTTTCATCAGGTTTTTGAAAATACGGCTGACAAATTAAATTATTACAGCCGTTACAGCTCTTTTGAAACAAAAATAATACTGCGTTATCACAGCGCCGCCGTTTTAGGGCTTCTTCAGGAGTGGACTCCCCAAGACACGGAACAGCTTGACAAAATAGTTCATACCGTTTACCTGCTTATAACCGAGGGAATACCCATAAATCCCGTTAATTAAAAATTCTTTTTACATATTTTACGAAGTGTAAAGCTTTTTTACACTTCGCTTTTTTTGTTTATACACAGCGTTAAAACTGATAATTGCGCCTCCTAAAACACCATTCTATAATAAATTCGGGAGGTGTAAGTATGGCACATGAAATTCTCGGCATAAAGCTCAGGGAGCTTGACAACAGGATTTCCCGTTTAAACAGCCGTATACGTCTGAGCGAAACTGCATCTCACCCGAAGCTCCGGGAAGAAATACAGTCGCTTAAACAGGATTGCCGGGAAACCGAGCTTTCACTGAAACAAAAGCTCCGTCACTCAAAAGCCGAAGATGTCGCCCTCCTCAGAAACGCTTTCGAGGATGTTGAAAAAATCATCAAAAATACTGAGGATGCCCTTATTGACAGGCAGAAGAAAAAGGACCCTGTATCGTTTTCATTGACGAAATAGACGCCATCGGCCAGAAAAGAAGCTCCGGAGTTTCCGGGGGCAACGATGAGCGCGAACAGACGCTTAACCAGCTTCTTACGGAAATGGACGGCTTTGAGGGAAATACCGAAGTAATTATTTTAGCTGCCACGAACTGCCCCGAAAGCTAAAAACTTTCGGGGCTTTTTTTATATTTATTTTTCTTTTTTGTAATTAAAATCATTTAACATTATATATAATATAATTATAATCTCCATTGCTTCAAGGAAAGGATAAATCCGTTATGGAAAAAACTCTTGTTGTATACTATTCAAGAAAAGGCTACGCCGAAAAAGCAGCTTTACAGGCTGCAAAGGATTTAAACTGCGATTTTCTGGAAATTGACACCATCGAAAACACCGCAGGCTACGGCGGTTTTTTTAACTGCATTAAAATGAGCGCAGGCAAAAAGGAAGCAATTCTTTTTCCCTATGACACCGTTATTTCCGATTACGATAAAATTATTATCTGCTCATCGGTTTGGATGGGCGATGTTGCCGCTCCCATGAAAGAGTTTATTAAAAAAGAGCGCCATAATATCAAAAGAGCCGAATATATTCTGCTTCACGGCTTCCCTGATTCTTATGAAAATATTCCGGCGGAGCTTGACAAAATTTTAAGGCTGAAGCATGAAAAATTCACAAGCATACAATGCGGCTTAGGCAAGTTCCACAAGGTTCAGGAATTTTTCCCTGAAAAATAAAAGGAGTAAATTTAATATGGAAGATCTTTTCGGTAAAAAAGAAAAATTTTTTCCCGCAAGAGAAATTAAAAAGCCCGATTTTTCCTCCTTTGTTGCCTTCGACATTGAAACCACGGGACTTAAAAGAAAATCTGAAATTATAGAAATCGGAGCCGTTAAGGTAATTAACGGAAGCATAACCGATTCCTTCAGCGAGCTTGTAAAGCCGAAGGAATTAATTTCTCCCGTTATAACCTCGGTTACGGGGATTACAAACAAAATGGTGCAGAACGCGGACGGCATAAGCGCCGTTCTTCCCCGTTTTGCCCGGTTTGCAGGGAACAATGTTCTCGTAGGTCATAACGCCCTTAGCTTCGACTGTCCCATTATGGGTCACTGGGCCGATATTTACGGGGTTTACATAGGGGGCGACGTTTTCGACACGCTCCGCTTTCTCCGTTACCGCTGCGAGCCTTTTCCCGGCATGGAAAGCAGAATGCTTTCATATCTCTGCGAATACTTCGGAATTGTCTCCGACACCTTCCACAGAGCCGCCGCAGACGCGGAAGCTACCGCAAAGCTCTACTTTGAGCTTCAGCAAAAAGCCGTTCCGAAAAAAACATAAAGCCATAAAAATACCGCCCTGATTTAATCAAGGCGGATTTTTTCTTTCAATCAGCCGTTCTGAGCGGCTTTCATCTTTTCAAAACATTCGCTGCAAAGAACTCCCCTGTCGCTTTTGGGTTCAAAGGGAACTCTCGCCTCGCCGCCGCATTCTCTGCATACGGCTGTGTAAAATTTACGCTCGCCGCTTCTGCTCTGCTTGCGGGCCGCACGGCATTCCTTACAACGCTGAGGCTCGTTCTCAAAGCCCTTTTCCGCATAAAATTCCTGCTCGCCTGCGGTAAAAATGAATTCTTTTCCGCAGTCCTTGCAGATAAGTGTTTTGTCTTCGTACATACTCAGTACCTCGCTTAAATAGATTATTTGCCTGGTGACGGAATTTCACCGTCCCTGTTGAGATCAACCCTCGTTATAGAGTGCCGGGCATATATAACAACCGCTTCTGCGGGCTGTTTACTTGTTAAACGCCTTTTTCAGCTTAGATTTTGCTCGGCATAGCGCATTGTCTACAGATTTTTCCGTCATGTGTAGTTTTAGGGCTGTTTCCTTATAACTGAAACCTGCCAGATAACAGCAAATAACCTTTTTTTCTGTTTCCGAGAGCTGCTCAAGAAAACTTTCAGTAAAAAAGCGATACCTTTCTTTTTCTATATACTCTTCCTCCGGCGATTTTTTTGCCGGAACATTGGCATCATCATAGCTTATATAATCCTTTAAAGGCTCGTTTCCGGGGCTGTTGGCTCGTTTCCAGACGGTGTTAAGCCTGTTCCTGACGCATACAATTCCGTATGCCGCAAAGGAACCCTTCTCTTCCCTGTAATTCCTTACGGCGTACAAAAGACCTGTCATGCCTTCCTGAAACCAGTCGTCTGCTGTCAGATGGTCGTTATAATACCTGTCCGAAATCCTCCTGACAGTAAAAGAATATTTGCACATCAGCTCGTTCAGGTCGCTTTGGCTGCCGGTTTTCGCTCCTTTGAGCAATTCCTCGTCAGTCTTTTCGCCTTTTCCGTGAGCCTTCGCCGATTCTTTCATAGCGCGCCTCTCTGCTTATATAAGTGTAGAATAAAGTATACTGTATTTTTTGTAATTTGTCAACAATTTTTTTATGTTTCCCTCTGATTCTTTTGTAAATTCATTTTATTGCTTTTTTTCCCGAAATATTTTATTATATTTTTCGTGTTTTGATATAATTTTTTTATAATTTGTTGTTGCATTTCTCTGTTTGTTATGTTACAATAAATTGCGTTATGTAAATTGTTGAAAGAGGTGAACCAAATGAAAGAGGGTATTCATCCTGATTATAAGCCTACTCAGATAAAGTGCGCTTGCGGCGCTGTTTATGAGACAAGCTCCACTAAAGACAATCTTCGTGTAGATATCTGTTCCAAGTGCCATCCGTTCTTTACCGGCAAACAGAAGCTCGTTGACACCGGCGGACGTGTTGACAGATTCAAGAAGCGTTACAATCTTGATAAGTAATTAAAAAAGCGGCGCTGAACAGTGCTGCTTTTTATTTTGATTTGACGGAGATATTTATGTCTGACTACTTAACTCTTGAAAAGGAAGCCTTTGACGAATTCACCGAAAAGCGCTCCCGTTTTATCGGATACGCAAAGCCTGTCCACACTCAGCAGGAGGCGGCAGACTTTATAAACAAAATAAAATCAAAGCACTGGGACGCCACACACAATGTTTACGCTTATGTTTTAAGGGACGGTCAGCAAAAGCGCTATTCCGACGACGGAGAGCCTTCCGGAACGGCGGGAGTACCGGTTCTGGATGTTCTTCTTAAGGAAAACCTTACCGACTGCGCGGTAGTTGCCACAAGATATTTCGGAGGCGTTCTCTTAGGCGCCGGAGGTCTTGTGAGAGCATATTCACATACCTCCAAAATCGCCGTAACCGCAGCCCGTATTATAAAAATGTCCCTTTGCTCGGTACTGCTTGTTGAATGCGATTATAATTTCTACGGAAGACTTACCACTCTTATTCCGTCTTTCGGAGGAATTACGGAAAATGCTGATTTCGGAGAAAATGTAACGGTAACATTTTATCTGCCGGCGGAAAAGGAGGAGCTGTTTAAAGCTCAGCTTACGGAACAGAGCTTCGGAAAGTTTTCGGCGGTAAAAATTTCATCTAAATACGCTCAAATCAATATGTAAAAAAATTTAAGAAAAATTAAAGGGATTTTAAGTATAAAAAGAGTATATAATTAATAAAGGGGGATTTGTATGCGTTTTTCTGATGAGTTCCTGTCGGAAGTTAAAGACAGAAACGATATTGTAGACGTAATTTCCCCTTATGTAGACCTGAGAATAAGAGGAAGAACAGCAACGGGGCTTTGTCCCTTTCACAATGAAAAAACTCCCTCCTTTACCGTTTATCTCGATACCCAGTCGTATTACTGTTTCGGCTGCGGCGCCGGAGGAGATGTTATCACCTTTGTGAAAACAATAGAAAGCCTTGACTATACCGAAGCGGTAAAAGCTCTTGCGGAGCGTTCGGGACTGCCTCTGCCTGCCGACGGCTTCGACAGCTCAATCGCAAAAATGAAGCGCCGTATCCTTGACGCAAACAGAGAGGCGGCAAGATTTTTTTATAAAATTCTTTACTCTCCCGAGGGCAGAAAGGGTCTTGATTACTTTGCCTCAAGAAATCTTTCAAAGGAAACAATTACTCATTTCGGTTTAGGCTTCGCTCCCGACAGGTGGGACGGGCTTCTCCGTCATTTAAAATCAATGGGCTTTACGGAATCGGAGCTTATTGCCGCAAATCTTGCGAAGAAAACGCAAAAAGGGAATGTTATTGATGTTTTCAGGAACAGAGTAATGTTTCCCATTATTGATTTAAGAGGCAGTGTAATCGCATTCGGCGGAAGAGTTCTTGACGATTCAAAGCCGAAATATGTAAACACCTCGGACACTCTTGTCTATAAAAAAAGCCAGGGCGTTTTCGCTCTTAATTTCGCAAAAAGAGGCACAGGCAAAACTCTTATACTGTGTGAAGGCTATATGGATGTAATAGCCTATCATCAGGCGGGCTTTACAAACGCCGTAGCAGGTCTCGGCACCGCTTTCACTCCGGAGCAGGCAAAGCTTTTATCAAAGTACGGTGAAGAAATAATACTGTCCTACGACTCCGATGAAGCCGGTCAGAAGGCCGCAAGAAAAGCCGTAAAAATACTTTCGGCAACTCCCGTGAGAATAAAGGTCGCAAGACTTCAGGGAGGAAAAGACCCGGACGAAATATTAAAAAAATACGGAAAAGAAAAAATGCGTGAAATTTTATCCCAGGCGGTAGGAGAAATCGACTTTGACCTTCAAAGAATAAAAGCTGACTACGACCTTTCACAGCCTGAGGAAAAAATAGCGTATCTCGGCAAAGCCACGGATATCCTGTCGGATTTCAGCAGCTCCGTAAAACGGGATGTATACGCGTCGAAGCTGTCATCGGAATTAGGTGTATCAAAGGACGCCATAGAGGCTGAAATAAAAAAGAAAGCAAGACAAAAGGCAAAGAGAGCCGGCAGAGCGTTTTTTGAAAAGGCGGCGGTATTTACCGACGAAAGCATGAAGAGGGTAAATCCCGAAAGACAGAAATATCCTGCGGCGGCAAAGGCAGAAGAAACGCTTATTGCGTCGATTTTGCACAATCCTGATTTTTATTATAAAATACGGGACAAAATAAACGATGATGACTTCGCAACAAGCCTGAATCTCAGGATTTACAGGCTTATAGCCGCAAGGCTTGAGGAGAGGAAATCAACGGATATTACATATTTTTCTCAGGATTTGTCACCGGAGGAAATGGGCTATCTTGTAAGGCTTGAGGCAATGAGAGAAAATCTGGGCAACACACTGAAGGAGTGCACCGACTGCATTAAGCGGATGAAAGAGGAAAAGGAAGAGAGAGAACAGAAAAAACCGTCTCAGATGACTGACGACGAATGGCTGAATATGTTTAAAAGAAAAAATGACCAATAACATAACAGGAGAAAAAAGATATGGACGCAAATGAAAAGAAAAACAACTTTTTTAACAAGCTTGTGGAAAAGGGCAAGCAGACGGGCAAGCTGTCTTCACAGGACATTGATGCGGCAATGCTTGAATACGACCTTGATGTTGAAGCTCTGGACAAGCTTTACGAGCTGCTTGAAGCAAACAATATCGAGATAATAGACGATATGTCAAACACAAGCCTTGACAATTTTGATTTTGAAGCAGATATAGGCAAAACCGCAGAAATAGAGGCTGAGGATACCGATGCGAAGAATATCGCCATGGAGGATCCCGTCAAGGTTTACTTAAAGGAAATCGGAAAGGTTCCCCTGCTTACTCCGGAAGAAGAAATCAATCTTGCAATGAGAATTGCCGACAACGACACAAGCGCGAAAAAGCGTCTTGAGGAAGCCAATCTCCGTCTTGTTGTAAGCATCGCCAAGCGCTACGGCGGCAGAGGAATGCAGTTCCTTGACCTTATTCAGGAGGGCAATCTGGGACTTATTAAAGCCGTCGAGAAATTCGACTACACAAAGGGCTTTAAATTCTCCACCTACGCCACATGGTGGATAAGACAGGCCATTACAAGAGCTATTGCCGATCAGGCGAGAACAATCCGTATTCCCGTTCACATGGTGGAAACAATAAACAAGGTTAAAAAGACAAACAGTCTGCTTCTTCACAAAAACGGCAGAGAGCCTACGGCGGAAGAAATCTCAGCCGAGCTTGGAATGTCCGTTGACAAGGTAAGGGAAATTTTAAGAGTGGCTCAGGAGCCTGTTTCCCTTGAAACTCCCATAGGTGAGGAAGAAGACAGCCATCTGGGTGATTTTATCCCCGACGAGGACGCTTTGGCTCCTGCTGACGCGGCGTCTCAGCTTCTTTTAAAGGAAGCTCTTTCCTCTGTTTTGAAAACTCTCACTCCCAGAGAAGCAAAGGTTCTGACTCTCCGCTTCGGTCTTGAGGACGGACACCCGAAAACCCTTGAAGAGGTAGGCGCCGAATTTAATGTTACAAGAGAGCGTATAAGACAGATTGAGGCAAAGGCTTTAAGAAAGCTCCGTCATCCCCAGAGAAGCAAAAAGCTTAAGGATTTCCTTGACTGATGTTTTAATACTCAAAAAAAATTACCGCTGCCCTTTCGGACAGCGGATTTTTCCATATATTTTACTTGTTTTCAAGCTCGGAAAGAATTTTAAGATTCTTTGTAATAAGCTCGTCTCTCTGTCTTACACAGTCGCCGCTTCTGTAAGGATCCGCCGGAGTGTTGAAAACATAGTCGAGAATTCTGTCAACCGTGGTTTCCGCAACGTGCATTCTTGTGTCGCTTGAAGCGTAGTATATGTAAAGCTTTCCGTCGTCGTCGCATATAGCACCGTTTGTAAATACAACGTTTGATACATCGCCCACTCTCTCAATTCCCTCGGGGGCTATAAGGTATCCTCCGGGAGCCGCTACGGGCTTTGAAGGATTGTTTAAGTCGGTGGCAAACGCATAAATTACATATCTCAGACCTGCCGCAGTGTTTCTTACGCCGTGAGCAATATGAAGCCAGCATTTATCCGTCTTAATGGGCGTGGCTCCGGCTCCGTTTTTCATTTCGTTGATTGTATGGAATCGTCTCTGATTGATTATTATTTCCTCGTCAATAACAGGGTGCATTATATCGTCGCATACTCCGAAGCCTATTCCTGCGCCTGAGCCGGCTTCGATAAAATCGTCCATGGGTCTTGTATAAAAGGCGTATTTGCCCTTTACAAACTCGGGATGAAGCACAACATTTCTCTGCTGAGCCGATCTCAAGGTTACAAGGTTCGGAAGTCTTTCCCAGTTTTCAAGGTCCTTTGTTCTTACTATTCCCGCATAAGCTGTTGCCGTTACATTTCCGTTTACAACCTTATCCCTGCACTCGGAACAGAATACGCCGTAAATATATCCGTCCTCATGGCTTGTAAGGCGCATATCGTACATATTTGTCTCGTTTTCGTCAATGTCGGGAAGAATTACGGGATGACTGCGGAATCTGAAGCCCTCTGTGGGACTGTCGCTTTCCGCAACGGCGAAAAATGACTTTCTGTCGCTTCCCTCAACTCTTGCCATAAGCACATATTTTCCGTTTAATTTTATAGCTCCGGCATTGAATACTGTATTTATTCCCAGTCTCTCCATAAAAAACGGATTCGCTTTTTCATCAAGATCATATCTCCAGAAAAGAGGAGTGTGAGCCGCTGTTAAAACAGGGTTCTTGTATCTTGTGAAAATCCCGTTGTATTCGTCGGCTTTTTCATTTTTAAGATTTATAAGCTTTTCATATTTTTCAAGCTCTTCAAAATAGCGAGGATGCATATTAATTCTCCCTTACTTTTTATTTCGGATTTATTATATCAAATATATTTTTTGTAATCAAGAACAAATTAATTGACTGTAAAAATAATATATGATAACATCTTTATATGAAATGAGGCGGTAAAATGGACAGCAGTATTTTTAATCATCCCGGAATTTTTCAAAAGGCTTTTGCATCAGCGGAAAGCATACCCTTTTCTGATGAAGTGAGAAAGCTGTGTCAGGGAAATATGTGCGGCAGATACGGCATGACCTGGAACTGTCCTCCTGCAACAGGCGAACCGGAGGAGCTTAAGAAAAAAGCCTTATCCTTTAAAAATGCTTTTGTGTTTACCCATACGGGAGAAGTTTCCGGCTATAACAATCTCATGGAGCTTAACAGGCTGAGAGATGAAACAACGGACATTCTTTCCGATTTATGCGAAAAGCTTAAAGAAAATAATATCCCGTTTGACGCTCTTGGCTGCGGCAGCTGCAATATCTGCAAAAAATGCACCTATCCCCATGAGCCGTGCAGATTTCCCGAAAAAGTTTTTCCTCCTGTTGAAGCCTACGGAATTAATGTTGTAAAGCTTGCGGAGGATTTAAAGCTTTCCTACAAAAACGGCAAAAACACCGTTACTTTTTTCTGTATTATATTTTTCTGACAAAAAAACACGGCAAACCGCCTTTCCGCGGCAAACCGTGTTTTTATTTTATCTTATAAAGTTGGTCATTATTACTTTTTCCTGAACGGGCTTCGCAACTCCGGCTTTTTCTCCCGCCTCCTTGCATTTAAGGAACCATGCCATATTTCTGCCCAAAAATCTCATGGACTGCATTCCCTCTTCGTCCTGCATTACATCCTCAGGCTTTGAGCCGTGAACCATGTTCCAGTATCTTGAGGATATTACAGGCATCTGGGAAATTGTAAAATATTTAATAAGCTGGTCAAAAGCCGCTGTTGTGCCGGCTCTTCTTGCGGATAACACGCAGGCGGCAGGCTTTAAATAAAATACGGGTCTGCCGGAGCATCCGGCGGAATAAAAGGCTCTGTCCATAAAGGAGGTCAAGGCTCCCGACGCGGCGGCATAGTGAACGGGAGATCCGAATATAAAGCCGTCAGCTTCAGCCGCTTTCTCTACAAATTCATTTACACAGTCGTCAAAAACGCATTTTCCCTTCTGTACGCAGCCTTTGCAGCCCATACAGCCGCTTATAGCCTTGTTTCCTATCCAGAAAATCTCAGTTTCAATATTTTCCTCGTTAAGGGTTTTCGCAGCCTCGGAAAGTGCCGTATATGTACAGCCGTTTTTATGAGGACTTCCGTTTACAAGCAATACTTTCATTAAAATCCCTGCTTTCTTTTATTTATACAATTTATTGACGATAGCTTGTGAAAAATTCTTCCATTCTGTCGCAGGCTTCCTTTAAAACATCAAGCTCCGGCAGATATACTATTCTGAAATGGTTGGGCTTCTCCCAGTGGAAGCCGCCTCCGTGGGTTATAAGTATATGCTTTTCCCTTAAAAAATCAAGGGCAAATTTTTCATCATCCTTTATGCCGAATCTTTCGTCCATTTTCGGGAATACATAAAAAGCGGCGTCAGGCTTCTGAGCGCTTATGCCCGGAATACTGTTTAATCTGTTATAAATATATTCCCTCTGGCTGTAAATTCTTCCTCCCGGCTTTAAAATATCCTCGGAATTGTTTTTGTCGTCCAGCGCCGTGGGAATAACCGACTGAGCCGGCACATTGGAGCAAAGACGCATTGCCGACAGAAGATTTATGCCCTCAATATATCCCTTTGCCTTGGACTTGTCGCCGCACAGGCACATCCAGCCGCAGCGGTAGCCGGCGATGAGATGTGATTTTGAAAGGCCGTTAAAGCTAACGGTCAGCAAATCGGGAGCAAGAGAAGCTAACGCCGTATGCACCTTGCCGTCCATAACAAGGCGGTCGTATATTTCATCGGCAAAGAGAATAAGCCCGTATTTTCTCGCAAGCTCTGCGATTCCCTGAAGCACTTCCTTGGGATAAAGCGAGCCTGTGGGGTTATTGGGATTTATTACAACGATTCCCTTCGTTCTGCCTGTAATCTTTTTCTCCATGTCCTCCAGGTCAGGATACCAGTGAGCTTTTTCATCGCATATATAATGAACTGCCGTGCCTCCCGCAAGAGTTACGGAAGCAGTCCAGAGAGGATAGTCGGGAGAGGGCACAAGAATTTCATCTCCGTTGTCAAGAAGACCCTGCATGGACATTGTTATAAGCTCGCTTACTCCGTTGCCGGTGTAAACATCGTTTAAGCCGACATTTGGAATGTTTTTCTTTTTGCAGTATCTTACAATGGCTTCCCTTGCTGATTTAAGTCCCTTTGAATCGGAATAGCCCTCCGTATCAGGAAGACTGTTTTCAATCATATTGATAACATTATCCGGAGCTTTAAAGCCGAAATAAGCCGGATTTCCTATATTAAGCTTTAAAATGGTTTCGCCTCTTGCTTCCATTTCGGAGGCGGCGTCCATTACCGGCCCCCTTATGTCATAGCATACATTATCAAGCTTGTGAGATTTTCCGAATGTTTTCATTTTGCTTCACCGCGAATAATTTTATTTTTTTAATTCAATTATTTTTATTATATATATTTTTAACCTTGTTATTAAATTTGCTTTTAAAAATATTTTACTTTCATATCAATTCCGTGTCAATAGCAATCACTTATCAAAAAACACGCCGTTTTTTAATGTTTTAAGCTATATTCTACACTTTTCACCGGGGCTTTTGCAATATTTTACACCTGTGAATACGCATAATACCTTTTCCTTTGTCAATACTATCTGCGAGACTTAAATAAGGAGTTGATTATAATGCTTGACAGATTATCTTTGATCCTTGTTGTTGTAGGAGCCTTAAACTGGGGTTCAATAGGTCTTTTCCAGTTTGATATAATTTCCTGGCTGTTCGGCGGACAGGACGCTATCATCAGCAGGATCATTTATACTCTTGTGGCTCTTGCCGGCATCTGGTGCATCTCTCTGCTGTTCAGGGAAAACGATGTGCTGGTTAAAGATACAGGCGACAACGGCAGTGACAACAACTTATAATATCATATAAAAAAGAGCAGATATCTTTTGATACTGCTCTTTCGCCTTTAAAGCTTTATGCTTCTTATTTTTGAGTTGACCTTTTTAACCGTTTCCTCGTCAAGCTTTAATTTGGCTCTGTCATAAGTCATTATTCCGTTTACCTCAAATTCAACATCGCTTACCTGAGTATACACGATTGCCGAAAGTCCTTTCGGAATAAGCGGAATTATCTGCTTTTCGTAAAGCCTTTTAAATGCCTTTGAAAGGGCTTCCTTTGATTTATACATTATGTATCCGAAGCTCTTTTTCCTGTCCCATACATGACCGTCAACTATCATTGAATAGCCTCCGAATTCGCTTAAAACAAAGGGTCTTTCCTCTTTTTTCGGAAGCTGAACGGGAAGGATATATCTGTGGACGCTTCTGAAATCGCAGCCCTTCTGATCATACCAGCCGCTGGCGTGGTCAACAAACCTTGTTTTATCAAGACTTTTCACCATATTTCCTATTTCAAAGGCGTCAAACTGTCCCCAGCCCTCGTTAAAGGGAACCCATGTGCATATTGATACGCAGTTATAGTGCTGCTCTATCATTTCCGTAAGCTCGTCCTTGAAATTTTCACGCCATTCCTTTTTTTCCCTGTTAAACGCCTTATAATTATTGTCTTTCATTGAAAAACATTTTATGGGGGCGAAAACTCCCTGAATATTCGGAATAACGCCGGCTCTTACAACGCCAAGCTCTTTTCCTCCGCTTATCATGTCCTGCCATACAAGCATACCTATTCTGTCGCAGTGATAATACCATCTGTCAGGCTCTGTCTTGATATGCTTTCTCAGCATATTAAAGCCTAAATCCTTCATTTTCTGTATATCGTATATCATCGCTTCGTCAGTTGGCGGAGTAAGGCCTCCGTCGCTCCAGTAGCCCTGGTCAAGAAGTCCGTTCTGAAAGTAAGGCTCATTGTTTAAAAACAGCCTTGAATAGCCTTTTTCATCTTTTCCTATGCTGAATTTTCTCATTCCGAAATATGAGTAGATTTTATCCTTTAGCTCTCCCTTTACATAAAGCTCAAGCTCGATATCATAAAGATTCGGCTCCTCAGGGCTCCAAAGCAGGAAATCGGGAATAGTGATTTTTTCGCATTTTGAAATTTCTTTTTCTGCGACTTCTTTGCCTTTATACGAAATCTTCCCTTTAAGCGTATAAGCCTCCCCTGAATGTATTTCAGAACTGATTTCAACTGTTCCCTCATCTATATCGGGAATAATTTTTATATTATCTATGCTGTCAAAAGGAACCGCCTCAAGCCATACCGTCTGCCAGATTCCCGATGTGCCCGTATACCAGAAGCCGTGGGACTTCAACGCCTGTTTTCCTCTCTGCTGCCAGCCCGCGTCCGTAGGGTCATACACATATACTGTAAGCTCGTTTTCTTCGTCTTTCTTTACTATGTCCGTAATGTCAAAGGAAAAGCTGTTGTAGCCGCCTGTGTGTGAGCCGGCAGGCTGTCTGTTTACATAAACCTTACACTCCCAGTCCACGGCTCCGAAATTAAGTATTACCCTTTTATCCTTAAACTCCCCGCCTAAGGAAAAATATCTTCTGTACCAGAGCCTTTCATCCTTGTGAAAGGTTTTTTCAACCCCTGAAAGCGATGTTTCAACAGCAAAGGGAACAAGTATTTTACCCGTATATTTTTCGGGAAATACGGTATTTTCATCAGTTACGGCGTAATCATAGCTCCCGTTAAGATTTACCCAGAAATCACGCCTGAACTGGGGCCTCGGATACTCGTTAAGAGGAATATCCCGTGATACGCTGTTATAAAAAATAGTCTTAATGTGTGACAATTCCAATCCCCCAAATTCATCATTTGTTATATATTTTACACTAAAAAAAGCCTTTTGTCTATATATTTTTTACATTGACAGTATATTTTTTTCAGCATATAATGTCTTTACAATAACAAATATCTTCAGGGCGGGGTGTAATTCCCCACCGGCAGTTAAAGTCTGCGAACGCCGAAAGGCGCCGAAAGAGTGAAATTCTCTTACCGACGGTTAAAGTCCGGATGAAAGAAGAAACATATTTTTGCATTTTTGCAATAGGTGGTTTTTCCCGTTCTGACGGTATTGTCGGAACGGATTTTTTTGTTCCGGCAAAAGATGAAAGGGTGTTTTTTTATGAAATCAAACAAAAAATTCAATGTCCGCGCCATTACCGTTACGGCTGTCATGAGCGCTCTGGGCGCCGTTTTAATGGCTCTGGAATTTGCCGTCCCCGCTCTTATTCCCGATTTTATCAAGCTGGACTTTTCCGAGCTGCCGGCACTTATCGTAACCTTTGCCTACGGTCCCGGCTGGGGTATCCTCGTATGCTTCCTTAAAAATTTGCTCCACCTGTTTTTCGGCTCCACCATGGGCGTCGGAGAGGTTTCCAACTTTGTTTTGGGAGCTGTTTTCACAGGCGTTGCCGGAATTATCTACAAGCATCACAAGGATAAAAAATGGGCGTTTTTAAGCTGCGTTATAGGCGCCGCCGCAATGGCTGTTTTCAGCATAGCATCCAACTACTTTGTTGTTTATCCTCTCTACGTAAAGGTTCTTAATTTTCCGGAGGAAGCCATTGTGGGAATGTACAGCGCAATTTTCCCTCCTGCCGACACACTTTTAAAGGCTCTTATTATTTTCAACGTTCCCTTTACATTTATTAAAGGCATGATAGATTCCGTTTTCTGCTTCCTTATCTACAAAAGAATTTCTTCCATACTCAAAAAGCAGTAATCAGCTTACAGTACAAAAAGGAGTAAATTTTATTTAAAATTTCTATTACATATTGCCATTGACAAAAGACGGCGCAGAATGTAGAATATTATCAAACTCAATATTCCTTATAAAGAGTGACGGAGGGATCGGCCCTGTGATGTCCGGCAACCTGCTTTTGCAAGGTGCTAAATCCGACGGTTAAACCGAGAGATAAGGCTTTATGCTCACGGATGCTGTTCGTGAGCTTTTTTAATAAGGATGGGGTTATTAATAACGGAGGAAAAAAATATGGCAAAAAGACTTTTCACTTCCGAATCTGTTACGGAAGGACATCCCGACAAGGTTTGCGACCAGATTTCAGACGCAATCCTTGACGAAATGCTTAAACAGGATAAAAATTCGAGAGTTGCCTGCGAAACAATCTGCACAACGGGCATGGCTCTTGTAATGGGGGAAATTTCCACAACGGCTCAGGTTGACATTCCGGCAGTTATAAGAAAAACTATATGCGACATAGGCTTTGACTCGCCCGACGCCGGCTTCGACGGAAATACCTGCGCCGTTTTCACCACAATCGACAAGCAGTCACCCGATATCAGCATGGGTGTAAGCAAGTCCCTTGAGATGAAAGAGGGAGACACTGACGAATACAATCTTAACGGAGCGGGAGACCAGGGCATGATGTTCGGCTTTGCCTGCGACGAAACAGAGGAGCTTATGCCTCTTCCCATTTCACTTGCCCACAAGCTTGCACTTCGTCTTGCAAAGGTAAGAAAGGACGGAACATTAAAATATCTTCGTCCCGACGGAAAAACTCAGGTAACCGTTGAATATGATGACGACAAGCCCGTAAGAATTGAAGCTGTTGTTATTTCCACCCAGCACAAGCCGGAAGCTTCTCAGGAGCAGATAAGACAGGACATGATAGAAAAGGTTATAAAGCCGGTTATTCCTCAGGAGCTTATTGACGGCGACACGAAAATTTTTGTAAATCCCACGGGAAGATTTGTAATAGGCGGTCCTGCCGGCGACAGCGGTCTTACGGGAAGAAAAATAATCGTTGATACATACGGCGGCTATGCGGCTCACGGCGGCGGATGCTTTTCGGGAAAAGATCCCACAAAGGTTGACAGAAGCGCTGCATACGCCGCAAGATACGCTGCAAAGAACATTGTTGCGGCAAAGCTTGCGAAAAAATGCGAAATCGAGCTTGCCTACGCAATAGGCGTTGCCCGTCCCGTATCGGTTACGGTTAACACCTACGGCACGGGAGTTATCTCCGACGAAAAGCTTTCTGAGGCTGTTCAGAAGGTATTTGACTTAAGACCGGCGGCAATTATTGCGGCTCTTGATTTAAGAAGACCCATATACAAACAGACTGCCGCTTACGGGCATATGGGCAGAACGGATATCGACCTTCCCTGGGAGCGCACCGACAGAACGGAAGCTCTTATAAAGGCTGCCGAAGAGTTAAAATAAAATATCCTTATATAACAAAATCCGCAGTTTTCAAGCTGCGGATTTTGCATTATATATTATAACTCTTAAAATGTATCAAGCTTAGCTGCAACTCTGAGAATTGTTCTCGCGTCTGCGGCGGTAACCTTGCTGTTTCCGTCAACATCTGCCGCTGCGCCTGTGTAATCATCGGTTTTTTCAAGCTTTGCAGATACTCTTAAAGCAAATCTGGCATCAGAGGCATTTACCTTTCCGTCGCAGTTAACATCACCGATTATTACCATTGTATACGCAAGATTGCCGGAGGTATTCTTTAAAATATAGCCTGTGCCCACTGCCGAAGATTCAGAAACTGCCTTTCCGTCCGCCGTAGTTACCGTCCAGCCTGTTGTTTTTATCTGGGCTGTAAGCTCCTTTACCGTTAACAGGTTTTTTGAGGTTACCGTCTTTTTCGTACTGTCAGCTGTAAGCTTGCTTGAGCTTGTAAACTCTATCGAGGAAACCTTAACATATCCGCATCTTATGCAGACGCCGTTTGCGTCATAGCTGTGGCCGAGAGCCGAGGTTCTGTCCCCGGTATAGGTATCTCCGCACACGGAACATATATAAACAGTATAACCCGCATCAGTACATGTAGGAGCTTTTACTTCAGCCGTATAATCATGCTCTGTTTTGGGGATTTCTCTTGTTTCCTTCTCTCCGCAGCCGGAACATACTCTCTCCTCTGTTCCCGCTTCCTGACACGTTGCCGCCTTTACAGCCGTCCATTCTCCGAAAGTGTGATTGCCGGTCGCCGGTATCTCCTGTCCCTTTGAAAGAACAGCTCCGCAGCCTGCGCATACGGTATCGCCGGTGTATCCCGCAGTCTGGCAAGTGGCTTCCTTTGCATTGGCAATGCTTGTTCCTCCTGCATGGTTGTCAGGATTTTTCGCAACAGCCTCCTGTGCGTTTTTACCGCATATAGAACAGGTTACATTTCTTATGCCTTCCTCACAGCAGGTTGCCTCCTTAACTACATCTCCGCTGTAATTATGAAGGCTTATATCAGAGTTCGCCGGCTGAGCATTATATCTGCCGTCGGCAAAAAGTATAACCGTAGGAGTAACGCTTATATTGGCAGTATCACCCTGTCCGATAATATCAAAAGTAAGAGTACATAAAGTATATTCACAGTTTCCGGTGCAATCAGACATTTTTATATACTGATTGCTCATTAACGCAGCTGAAATTTTTCCCGGCTGATTAAAAACCACCGTCTTGGATATATCGTTTTTGGTTTCAAAAATTGTTTCGGTTGAAGCAGGTTTTACGGAATCGCTGTTATATACAATTGTAAAGTTTGCAGCTCCCGTTCCTGCCGCATCGTTTATTTTTACAGTAACATTAAGCTGTTTTTTTGCAGCGTCAAGAGAGCCTTCAACCGCTATTGCGGGTTTTCTTAAATCAACGGAGGATGACGCATATTTAACTGTTGAATTATACGCGGCGTCGCCGTAGTTGCATTTGACTTTAAGTCCGGAAACATTCGCAAAGGCATAATCGCCCACGGATGTTACCGAATAAGGCATTGTAACATTTGCGAACTTTGTGTTTTTGAAAGCATAGGCGCCGATTGACTTTAAGCTTCCCGTAAGATTTACAGAGCTTAAAGCATTACAGTCCTCAAAGGCAGACTGTCCGATTGAAGTTACCGAAGCGGGAATCGAAACTGATGTAACATTTTTAAGCCCTCTGAACGCATTGTTTCCTATATTTGTCACGCCGCTGTTTATAACGATTTTGGTAGCCTTATCAGCAATGGAGCCTACAAGCAAGGCTCTGTATTTTGTCCATTCGGAATTTACTCCGCTGTAATTGTTCATGTTTCCGGAGCCGGAAACAGTAAGAGTTTTGCTTCCTGAATCATATTTCCATTTTACATTTCCTCCGAGACCGCCGTCATAGCTTGCCGCCGAGGCTTCAATGGAAAACGCACCGTTTAAATCTGTCAAAGGCACATAAACCGAAACCATAAGCACAGCCATAATAACAGCTAAGAGTTTCACGGACTTTTTATACATAACTACTTCCTCCCGATATGTATCATTTATATAAATATATAATAAAATAAAATGCTAAAATTGTCAATATTCAATTCAAGACACTGCTTTTTTGGGAGAAGAAATAATTTTCCAAAGTTTATTTATATATTTTTCAAACAGCCACGCCATAAGAAGCGTAATTCCAAATGATAATACAAAAGCCCAGTACAAATGATTTTCCGTAAAACCGGTTTCGCTGAAAATAATCATAGGTATTCTCTGGAGAATATAAATTCCGAAAAGATGCCTGCCGCACCAGCGGAGAAAAGCGTTATTAAAGGACACACGCATTGTAACCAGAACAACAGCCGCTAAAAATGTTACGATGTGGATTTCGTTCATCAAAAAGCCGGAGCCTTTGTTTACTCTTGAAAAATGGGCGGCAAAAACAACCACAGCTAAAAGTAACACATACAATGTATCACCGGCGTTTACAATTTTTTCAATTTTATCCCTGCACAAGGAATAAACCACTCCCAGCGCATAGCAAATAACAGTGTCATACCAGTAAGCGTCTTTTATATTAAAATAAGCGAAACAGCAAACAAACAAAACGGTTAAGATAACTGTTGCAGCAGCGCCCAAATAATAATTCCCTTTATCCCTGAAAATTTCAAAAGCAATAAAAGTTATCGCATAAGATACAATAATCGCAAAAATATACCAGTTGCTGTTGCCCAGGGAATCCCAGCAGACAAGAGAAAGCAGAAACTGTTTTAATGTAAAAGCTTTGCCCAAAGCAAGATTCAGAACCGCAAACAATAGTATTGCAATATCGAATCTGAACAGAACATTTAATATTCTTTTTACCGGAATTGTGTGAACATAATTCATTTTTTTCTTTTTTACAGACTCCATGACTCCGTATCCGGAATAAAAAAGAAAAAGCGTTACCATTCGCTGACCTATTTTACTGAATTCCTGAAAGTACTTAATATCCGCCGCAGAGGTAAAATCAGCATAGCTGTTAAAATGGGATACAAACACAATTAAAATAAAAATACCCTTTATTGCCATAGTCTTATCTACCGACATATAATCGGTTATGTATTCCTGTCCTCCGGCAGGCTTCAGCTGTATGCCCCAGACACAAATTACCGCTAAAACAGCAATAAAAACAATCATTGAATACTCTCCTTTACAGTGCTTTTTGTTCCTTATAATTTATTATACACTTACATTTCTTTAAAGTAAACAAAAAAAACAAACGGAAAACCAATTAGATTTTCCGTTCAAATGATTATTAACTTAAATTTTCAAGCCTTGCCGCAGCTCTCAGTATAAGCCTTGCGTCCTTTGCCGTTATTTTCCCGTCTCCGTCAGCGTCGGCTCTCTTTTCCTCGTCTGCCGTTAAGCTGTCCAGCTTTGCCGAAGCTCTTAATGCTTTTCTTGCGTCTGAAGCTTCTACTTTTCCGCTGCCGTTAACATCTCCGATTAAAACAGAAGCTGTATCATCTTCTGAGCCTGTGGCAGACCCGTTTTCAGGCTCCGCATAAAGCAGGTTTATCCAGCCGGTTACGCCTCCGCAGGTTATCTGTCCCCAGTCTCCCGACACCTTGGTTACAGTCACCCGGGTTCCGTAAGGCAAAGAGCTGCCGGCTTCATCGTACTGAGTGCCCGGTCCCTTTCTGAACCTTAAATAGCTCGCCGTCGTTATATATTTGCCTGTTGAAAACTCTTCTTTTTCAACATCTCCGCTGAATGATAACGCCTTGCAGTATGTATATGCCGAATTTCTTCTTGTTTCACTGCTTCCGGCTGTTTTGTCCGCCAGAGAGGCTTTGAACAAATTATCAAGCGTTAAACCGTCTTTGTATTCTGCCGAGCCTTTGACCGCTTCCGCTATCCTTGCCGAAACTCCCGAGCCGCACTGGTTCTCAACATCTGCGAAAAACACAAGAGCCTTGCCGCTTGTTATACCCAGTGACATACCGTGATTTATATAACTTCCTATATCCGTATATGCAAGCTCGTCCTGGGCTTTTTTGCTTTCGTCTGTCCCCAGAAGCTTCTGAGCAGCCTGTTTTTCGGTGTCGGTAAATATTCTTGTATCCCACTGGCTTGCCGTCAGTATTTCATTTACAAAATTTTCACCCAGCATTGACAACGCCTGAGCTTTATTTGAGTTTACAATGGTTTTCATTAAATTTAACGCTCTTGTTCCGTGCCAGCCAACCTTTCCGAGGCTTACGGCTCCGTTATCGTTTGACACAACGGAAGTATATGTACCCTCATGTTTATATATAAGCTCAAGGGCAGCCTCGGTAACATCGCTGACTTTATATCCGCTGACTGCAGGCAAAAAAGCCCCAAGCAAAAACAATGTTAAAATTACACACAGAAATCTTTTTGTTTTTTTCTTCATTGAATCTCACCTTATGCTTTTTCACCAACATTATATTATACGGAGCTGTTTTTGTCAAACGGAATAATAATACCATTTATTTTTCATTTTTTTCATGCTTCATACATTAAAAAGATATTTTTTGTTTACTTGACACGGTAATATCAATATTGTAAAATAACATGAGAAAAGGGGTATATTAATGAAATCGGGAAAGCTTTACTCAAAGGAAATATCGCCTAAATGCCTGTACTGCTCCCGGGGCAGACAGGTAAACGGAGGAAAAGAAATTCTCTGTTTGAAAATGGGGGTAATGCAGCCTAATTCCTGCTGTAAAAAATTCAAATACGATCCCCTTAAAAGAGCTCCTGAAACCTTAAAATTAAAAACAGATTTCTCTCCGGAGGATTTTACACTTTAAAGTGTTTACGGCAGTACGCATAAGCGTACTGCCGTAGCTTTAGTTAAATCAGACTTCTTTCCTGTATTGTTTTTTTCTTCCTATGCTTGATTCCTTTTTTCTTCAGCTCACATATACATAATACCAAATAAACAGCATTAAGAACAAAAACAACGCCGCCTGCATAAATAACAAAATCAGAATATTTTACATTGTCAATCCACGCGAATAAATCCCCCGTGAACCTTAATATTCCCAAAATCAGTTTGCCATAAGGGGACAGTTTGCCGAACATGATAACAAACTCGGCAGCCATTATCACATCTATAACAAAAGATGAGATAAGCATTCCCTGAACACTTTCCAAAGAAAACACATAAACAAGGGCAAAAACGCTCAACACAGTAAAAAAGATATAAATGACACGCTTTTTTATATCGGTTAAAATCCAAACATTATAAATGAAAATAAAAATATCCGGAAGAACCCATACTATATGTCCGAAATATCCCGCAGACGCAATGACTGCATTAATTTCCCATGATAAATTCAGTATTCCCGCAAAAAAGGGCATATAGATTTTCTTTTCTTTTCCGTAAACAACACTGCATACGACAATTCCTATGTATGTCAGCGACCAAAAGGCAATCATAAGAATATTCAGCATCTTTTAATCCCTCTTTATCAGTTCTGCTTTCTTACTATTCTGTACTCGTCATTGTCCCTGAAATAAGGACAGCTTCCGAAGGAGCCTGTTAAAAACCGCATCATTTCATCCTCGTCAAGGTCCATATCGCAGTAATAGCTGTCGTATTCCTCGTCATATATATAATTCTCGCACATTTCACAGTTAGATTTTTTTGTATTTTTTTCCTTCATAGCCTTCGTCCTTTCTGTAATCATTTTATCATCAAAAAAACGAAACTTCAATAAAATTATTGATTTTCGCAAATAATTTGATATACTGAGAATATGAATTACATTTTAAAAAAATCAAAAAGAACAACTCTTTCAATAGAAATAAAACCGGATATGTCGGTAACGGTAAGAGCGCCTTTTAAATGCACCGAAAAGGAGATTGAAAGCTTTGTGGAAAGCCACAGGAACTGGATAGAAAACGCGCTTATAAAAACCGAAGCCAAAAACAAAAACGCAGCCCGATATAAAATACCGGACAGCGAAAAAGAGCTTTATATAAAAAAAGCAAAGGACTTTATTCCGAAAAGGACGGAATACTGGAGCGGAATTATGGGGCTTGTGCCTTCCCGTGTAACAATTACTCAGGCGGAAAAAAGATACGGAAGCTGCAGCGGCAAAAACTCAGTCTGTTTTTCATACAGAATAATGGCATATCCCATAGAAGCCGTTGACTATGTTATTGTCCATGAGCTGGCACATATCAAATATAAAAATCACGGAAAAGATTTTTACAGGCTTATTGAAAGCTATCTGCCCGATTATAAAAAGTATGAAAAAATTTTAAGGCATCAGACTCAGACTGAATAAAAAGCTGAAAACAATCAGCCTCAAAAACAATAAAATATTTAAACGCAAGGTGAAAAAAAATGTCAAAAGCAAATTTAAAAGCATTTAAGGTTACAAAAATCGAATTTAAGAACGATATCAAAGAGCAGAAAAAAATCGAGCTTGGCTTCGGTTACTCCTACAATGTAAAATATTCCAATCAGAATACCTGCGTGGGAGAATTTTCCGTTAAGGTAACGGATAAATCAAATCCCGACGAGTTTTCAATACAGATTACCGCCTTGGGAATATTTTCCTTTGAGCCGGGTACACAAAAGGAAATTCTTCATGTGGAAACTTACAACGACCTGTTCCCCTATGTACGCTCTTTTCTTACTACAATCACTTCAAACGGAGGTATTCCTCCTATAATCATGCCTTTCATAGACATTTCAAAAAAAGAAATTTACCGTTTTGAAATGGGCAAAAACGGTCAGAATGTTAATCCCGATGATTTTATAAATCCCTTTGACAGCAAAAAATAGCATAATGACTCCCGCCGTAAAAAAAATTACAGCCTGATTTTCACTTATTGTCATCATCAATTGACTCTATATGTTTTTTTAAGACCACATTAATGTATTGCGAAAGAGATCTGTCATCCTCCTCGCTTAATTTTTTAAGTCTTTTCAGCAAATCACTGTCAATTGTAATACTTATTTTTTCTTTTAATGGTTTCAAAACACATTTTCTCCTATTTTTTTACAAATAAAATACCATAAAATAAAACTTTATATTGACAATTGCGATAAAGTAGTATAATATAATACTGCAATATGATTTTATTGCAACACGGGGGAAGATGTATCGCATCCTTTAACGGGATGCGGTATTTTTTTTGTCAAAAATTTTTACCTGCTTTAACGGTAAATAATATCCATTATATGTCATTTTTTGACTTCATGCAACACTATCTACAAATTTAATAAACACTGTTTTTTGGCTCTTTGTTTTTTGGCGGTTTTAACTATTGTGAAAAAAAGCAAAAAAGCGTATTATATATAGTTGTAAAATATTATCCCGGAGGGTGTTTTTGTGAATACGGCGCAGAACATAAGAAATATTGCTATTATTGCCCATGTTGACCACGGCAAGACCACGCTTGTTGACCAGATGCTCAGACAAAGCGGTACATTCAGAGCCAACGAGCAGGTAGCGGAAAGGGTTATGGACTCAAACGACCTGGAAAGGGAACGGGGAATCACTATTCTTTCCAAAAATACCTCCGTACACTATAACGGAGTTAAAATAAACATTATCGACACTCCCGGCCATGCGGATTTCGGCGGCGAGGTTGAACGCATTATGACAATGGTAGACGGCGTTCTGCTTCTTGTTGACGCTTTTGAAGGCTGTATGCCTCAGACAAGATTTGTTTTATCAAAGGCTTTGGCGCTCAAGAAAAAGCCTCTTGTTGTAATAAATAAAATCGACAGACCCGGCGCAAGACCTGCGGAGGTTGTAGACGAAGTTCTTGACTTGTTTATAGAGCTGGGGGCAGACGAGGATCAGATTGAGTTCCCCGTTGTTTACGCCTCAGCAAGAGAGGGATATTCTTCCCTTGACCCGGATGTAAGAGAAGGGGACATGAAGCCTCTTCTTCAGGCGATTCTGGACAATATCGAAGCCCCCGGTGGCGATGAGGACAAGCCCCTTCAGCTTTTATTCTCAAGCCTTGACTATGACGACTATGTAGGAAGAATAGGCATCGGCAAGGTTGAAAGAGGCAAGGTTAAAAACGGTCAGAACGTTGTTATATGCAAGCAGGACGGTACCACTCAAAATGTTAAGGTTTCAAGACTTTATCAGTTTGAGGGACTTAAAAGAGTTGAAGTCACAGACGCGAAAGCAGGCGACATTGTTGCGGTATCGGGAATTGACGGACTAAATATTGGCGAAACAATCTGCCAGCCGGACTGCATTGAGCCTCTTCCCTTCGTAAAGATTGACGAGCCCACAATTTCCATGTTCTTCATGGTAAACGACAGCCCCTTTGCAGGTCAGGAGGGCAAATTCGTAACCTCCAGAAATCTCAGAGCAAGACTTTACAAAGAGGTTGAAACAAACGTCAGTATGCGTGTTGAGGACACCGAAACAACCGATTCCTTTAAGGTATCGGGCAGAGGCGAGCTTCATCTTTCAATACTTATTGAAACAATGAGAAGACAGGGCTATGAATTTGCCGTTTCAAGACCCAAGGTTATTTTAAAAACAGACGAAAACGGCAACACTCTGGAGCCTATGGAGCTGCTTATCGTTGAGGTTCCCGACGCTTATGTAGGAGCCGTAATGGAGAAAATCGGCTCACGCAAGGGCGAGCTTGAAAATATGAGCATCCGTGACGGCGGAACTACTCACCTTGAGTTTAAAATTCCCGCAAGAGGTCTTATCGGCTACCGCAGTGAATTTTTAACCGATACAAACGGCTACGGCATCATGAATAATCTTTTCGCAGGCTACGAGCCTTTCAAGGGTGATATCCAGACACGTGACAGAGGCTCTATCGTGGTACACGAGGCAGGCGAAAGCACAGGCTACGGCCTTTTCAATACTCAGGACAGAGGCCGCCTGTTTATAGGACCCGGCGTTCCCGTTTACGAGGGCATGATATGCGGCGAATGTTCAAAAAACGAGGATATCGTCTGCAATGTCTGCAAGAAAAAACAAATGACAAACACAAGAGCCGCCGGCTCCGACGACGCTTTGAGACTTACTCCTCATTCCGTTTTAAGCCTTGAGCAGTGCATGGAATTTTTAAGCGAGGATGAAATTCTTGAGGTTACCCCTAAAAGTCTCCGTCTGAGAAAGAAAATCCTTTCAAAGGAACAGAGAATGAAGCAGGCCCACAGACATAAATAATTAAATAAGCAATTAAAATCAAAGGGGCTGTCGCAAAAACGGAAGAAATCCGTAAGCGGTAAGCCCCTTTATTTCCACACCTAAAGGCACAAAAAAATTAACCGCGGAGGAAATTTCCGCGGTTTTATTTATTGGGTTCTTATTATTTTATAAGAGAAATACCGGTCATTTCGGCAGGCTGTTCAAGCCCCATAATATTAAGAAGCGTGGGACAAAGGTCGCAAAGCTTGCCGCCTTCCTTAAGCTCACAGTCCTTGTTTACTACAATAAGAGGAACAAGGTTTGTTGTATGGGCTGTAAAGGGTGAACCGTCAGCCTCGTACATTTTGTCTGCGTTGCCGTGGTCGGCTGTAATAAGCATTACGCCGTCCATTTTCTTAACGGCTTCAACTACTCTGCCTACGCAGGTATCGACTGTTTCAACGGCTTTTACGGCTGCCTCGAAAACCCCTGTATGGCCTACCATGTCGCAGTTGGCAAAATTAAGTATTACAGCGTCAAACTTTCCGCTTTCAATCTGCTCAACAACCTTATCCGTTACCTCATAAGCGCTCATTTCAGGCTGTAAGTCATAGGTTGCAACCTTGGGAGAATTTACAAGAACTCTCTCCTCTCCCTGGTACTGCTTCTCAACGCCGCCGTTGAAGAAGAATGTTACATGAGCGTATTTTTCCGTTTCGGCAATTCTCAGCTGGGTCATGCCCTTCTTTGAAATATATTCGCCGAAGGTGTTTACAAGTGATTCCGGCTTAAAGGCTACATGAACATTAGGCATTGTTGCGTCGTACTGTGTCATGCAGACAAAATACAAATCCTTTATCTGTTCTCTCTCAAAACCGCTGAAATCCGGATCCGCAAAGGCTCTTGTTATCTCTCTTGCTCTGTCGGGACGGAAGTTGAAGAATACGATGCTGTCCCCGTCCTTTACTTTTTCCGCGTCCTCAGCTACCGAAGGTACTACAAATTCATCGGTTACGCCGTCAGCGTAGGATTTCTCCATAAGCTCAACGCCGCATTTGAATTTATTGCCCTCGCCCTTGGTCATGGCGTCATAAGCCTTTACAACTCTCTCCCAGCGGTTGTCACGGTCCATTGCGTAATATCTGCCCTCGATAGTTGCGATTTTACCTGTGCCGATTTCCTGAAGCTTATTGTAAAGCTCTGCTATAAAATCCTTGCCTGATGTAGGAGGAACATCTCTGCCGTCCATAAAGCAGTGAACATATACTTTTTCAAGACCGTATTTTTTAGCCATTTCGATTATGGCGTAAAGATGTGTGTTATGGCTGTGAACGCCGCCGTCCGACATAAGCCCCATAAGATGAAGCGCGCTGTTCTTCTCCTTGCAGTTCTCCATAGCTCCTCTGAGAGCCTCATTCTCGAAGAAATCTCCGTCGCTTATAGACTTGGTTATTCTCGTAAGCTCCTGATATACTACTCTGCCGGCGCCTATGTTGGTATGTCCTACCTCGCTGTTGCCCATCTGTCCGTCGGGAAGTCCGACATCAAGTCCCGAAGCTCCTATAAGAGTGTGGGGACATGATTCAAAAAGCTTGTCGAGATTGGGAGTGTCTGCGGCTTTTATAGCGTTGCCGTAGGTGTCCTCGTTGTTGCCGAAGCCGTCCATTATACAAAGTACATAAGGTTTTTTCATTTTAATCATTCCTTTATATTTCAATCGGGCAAGTTATAAAACCTGCCCGACTATTAATTTATATTACGGGCTTTTGTCCCTTTTTAAGGCGCCTTATTATTTTGAAGCAGCCTTTACTATTACCGAGAAGTCCGCAGCCTTAAGAGAAGCTCCGCCGATAAGTCCGCCGTCAACATCCTCCTGAGCCAGAAGCTCGTCAGCGTTCTTGGCGTTCATTGAACCGCCGTACTGTACTGTAAGCTTGTCTGCCGCTGTCTTTCCGTAAAGCTCGCCGACGCACTTTCTGATTTCAGCGTTAACCTCATTTGCCTGCTCGGCTGTGGCTGTTTTGCCTGTGCCGATTGCCCAAACAGGCTCGTAAGCGATTATAATATTTTCAAGCTCAGCCTCGGATACTCCGCCTAAAGCTATCTTTGTCTGCATACGAACAACTTCGCTTGTAATGCCCTGCTCTCTCTGCTCAAGGTATTCGCCTACGCAGAGAATTACTTTAAGTCCGTTGTCAAGCGCGGCTCTTACTCTCTTCTGAACCGTTACGTCTGTTTCACCGAAATACTGTCTTCTTTCGGAATGTCCGATTATTACATAGGGTACGCCGATTTCCTTAAGCATTACGGAAGAGATTTCACCGGTGAAGGCTCCGCTCTCCGCCCAGTGACAGTTTTCTACGCCGATTTTGATATTTGAACCCTCGGCTGCCTCCATGGCGGCAAATACATCAACATAAGGTACGCAGAGAACTACGTCGCAGTCGGCGTCCTTTACGAGAGGCTTCATTTCCTCAATAAGTGCTTTTGCCTGTGAAGGCGTCATATTCATTTTCCAGTTACCTGCGATAACTGCTTTACGAAGTGCTTTATTCATGAGTTTATTCTCCTGTTAATATTATTATTTGTTGTCGATGCAGGCGATGCCGGGAAGCTCTTTGCCCTCAAGGAATTCGAGAGAAGCGCCGCCGCCTGTTGAAATGTGGGTCATCTTTTCTGCAAAGCCAAGCTTTTTAACAGCCGCCGCGGAATCGCCGCCGCCGATAATTGAAATCGCTCCGGAATCGGCAACAGCCTTTGCTACCGCAATTGTGCCGCCTGCGAAGTTTTCCCACTCGGAAACGCCCATAGGTCCGTTCCAGATAACCGTTCCTGCGCCGATAATTGATTTTGAGAACAGCTCCTGAGTTGTGGAGCCAATGTCAAGACCCATCCAGCCGTCGGGAATAGCGTCGGAGAATATCTGCATAAAGGGAGTATCAGGCTTATACTCGCGTCCGATTACATTGTCAACGGGAAGAAGGAAGTTAACCTTCTTTTCTTTTGCCTTTGCCATAAGCTCTTTTGCAAGGTCAAGCTTATCCTCTTCACAGATTGATGTTCCTACGGAATATCCCATGGCTCTCATAAATGTGTAAGCCATGCCGCCGCCGATGATAAGCGTATCGCATTTTTCAATAAGATTTTCAATAACGCCGATTTTGTCTGAAACCTTTGCGCCGCCGAGAATCGCTACGAAAGGTCTTACGGGATTCTCAAGCGCCTTGCCCATAACGTCGATTTCCTTCTGCATAAGATAGCCTACTGCCGAGGGAAGATAATCAGCTACGCCTGCCGTTGAGGAATGAGCTCTGTGAGCCGAGCCGAAAGCGTCGTTTACATAAAGCTCCGCAAGAGATGCAAACTGCTTGCTGAGTTCGGGATCGTTTTTAGTTTCGCCGGGCTCAAAGCGTACGTTTTCAAGAAGCATTGCCTCGCCGTCCTTAAGAGAAGCGGCAAGCTCATGGGCAGACTCGCCTACAACGTCCTTTGCAAGCTTAACTTCGATGCCAAGATATTTTGAAAGGCACTCTGCAACGGGAGCCATTGAAAATTCGGGATTAACCTGTCCCTTGGGTCTGCCTAAGTGAGAACAGAGAATAACCTTTGCATTGTGCTGGAGAAGATACTTGATTGTGGGAAGAGACGCAACTACTCTCTTGTCGCTTGTAATAACGCCGTTTTCCATCTTAACATTAAAATCGCAGCGTACAAGAACTTTCTTGCCCGCAACGTCTAAATCTTCGATTGTTTTTTTGTTTAAAACGCTCATTTTTTTATCTCCTTAATAAATAATAAATTTAAAATTTACTGCCATTATTATTTTATCTTATTGTGAAAAATTTATCAACTGTCATTTCCCACAAAACAGCAAATATTTACACTATTATTGTTTGTACAGTATACAGACATTTTATATTTGCTTTTGCAGCGTTTCTTCTGTATCAGTTTCTGAATTTTTTAAGGCTTTACTCACGGTTTTTTCGGTTTTATACTCTTTTGAGCCGGAGCCTGTTAAAAAAATTATACCTATTACCGCCGCAGCCGCAACATCAAAAAACATTATATACGCCCATAATGCCTTCACCGTTCCGAAACTGAAAATTGAAAAGTTTGAATTTTTTGAATATTCAACCTGTCCGCCGGAATATTCAAGAGGAATTTGAAAATGGAAAAGAGTTCCGTTGAAATATAAAGCATCGTACGCATTTTTATTGTAATCCTTTACAAACTGTTGGGTTGAAAAGTAGTTTGCATCAACTATGCTCGATTTAAATGCAAGCCCTTTAAAGTTTTTGCCTTTTATCTGCTGATCTGAGGATGTGCAGCTGATAAATTTTCCTGCTCCGGCATAGGAAAAGGCGCCGTAATTATCATTGCCGTAAACACAATCGGAATAACAGTTTACAATTATTCCGCTGTTGCTGTACGCAATTCCTCCTGCTGCTTCGCCCGCAAAGGTTCCTGCTGCAATACAGCCGGCTATTTTTCCTCCGCCATTGACATTTGCCGCAATTCCTCCGCAGCAGTCCCCTGACAGACTGAAATTCTCAACCCTAAGATTAACGACTATTCCGCTGAGAGAATCAAACAGTCCGGAATATACCTCATCGCACTTTAAATTTTTTATGCTGAAGCCTCTGCCGTCATATACACCGCCGAAGCTTTTTTTCAATGCCCAGCAGCCTATCGTCTCCCAGTCGTCTATACTGGACATATCAATATCTTTTGTCTGGACAAAATATTGACCGGAATAGCTTTTCCCCATTAAAACGGAAGCCTGAAGATACTGAAGATCCGCAGCGTCCTCTATAAGATACGGATCAGCCTCTGTGCCGCTTCCCGATATTTCTCCACCGGCTGATACCGATACCGGCAGGAATATTAAAAGCACCGACAAAACAAAAGCAGACATTATGGATTTTATCTTAATTTTCATTTTAAGCCGCCTCCTGCTTTTTATTTGCATTTTTTTCCTGAAGCTTTTTCAGTCCTTTGTTGGCAAGCCTCGTAATGCTTCCTCCGACAAAGTGCAGCGCAACAGATAAAACATAAGTAATAACAAAGGTTATGAGAGTGTATTTTGTATAGTGAACCATATATTTATCCTCAATGGTAACATTAGAGGAGAATGTATAAAATACAAACGTATGCCACAGATAAAATTCAAAGGAGATTGAAGCCAGATGATCTATAATCCTTAAGGGGTTTTTGCATATATTTTTAAATGTGGGCTTTGCGTTCGGTATATTTCTTTCATAATCAAAAGCAATCATAAATACGGCACACACAAGAATATATACCGTCGGAAGAAAATGCTTATAAAAAACCTCATCTCTTGAAAGCTGATAAAAATAAATCCAGCAGTTGGCTTCTATAAGTCCTATAAATAAAACGGATACAATTATTTTGGCTGTTTTTCTTATTTTCGGAGACAAATCGTCCTCTTTTGCGCCGCAGGTAAACCTGTTAATAATCATTCCGCATATAAATATATCAAGATTCATGGGCGAAAAAGTATAAATCCAGTCATACCAGTCATATCCCTGACGCCTTAAAGTATACCGCAATACACAGCCCGCAGCCGCGACAGCAAAAAATATTACATAGTTAAGAACCGGTGACTTTATCTTTTTTATTATTAAGAATATTATCGGCGCAAAAAGATAAAGCTGCATTACCGTTGAAACATACCAAACTACACCCGTTCCGTTAACTCCGGGTGTTCCGTTGTATGTAAAAGTAAAAATCTGAAGAACTGCTTTAGGATAATTCTCAATGAAAGATCTTCTGAAAAATACAAGTACCAAAAAACAATAAATATAATATGACGGGGCAAGTCTTATGAACCGCTTAAGCATAAACAAAAAGTAATCTTTTACGCTTTCAAGCTTATATCTTCCGGTATAAAACCCTTTTCCCATAAGATAACCGGATATAAAGACAAAAATCCATACTCCTGCCCATGCGGGAGTCCTTAACATAAATGTAAACGGTGAATCATAATTCCGTATGCCTGTATACGACTGAATATGAAGCAGAAACACGCTCATCATCGCAACAACACGCATAAAATTAATATAATCCACGCTGTTTCGTTGTTTTAACATAAAATACATCTTCCTTTCTGAAACAAATTATACAATTTAATTTTTTGCTTGTCAATAAATGCAGAAAAAAAACCGGCAGCCCGTAAAATTCTGATTTAAACGGTCTGCCGCAGTCTGATTTCATTATTAAAAACTAAAATTTATTTGTGCATCATCATTGAAAAATAAACTTCATAATAGCGTCAATCATTTTTTCTTATTTAAAAACGAAGTGTGATTAAATATCACTAAGAGGATAAAGGTCATTGTTATGGGGATTATTTCTATAATTCCGTTTTTGCCGTCCATGGGGCCTTCCGACAGAAAGGTTTTTCCTATGTAAAGCACATCGGCAAGATACACCGGAGCGAATACGGCAATGGGTATTAAATAATTTTTGCAGCCCTGTTTTATCAGGTGAACGGCGCACAGCAGAATCATCACGGGATTTATTATCATAAACATAAGCGCCATTGCCCAGTGAAGCTCCGTGACAATATGAACATACCCCTCTGTCATGGTAAAGGAGGCTATAACCATGGCGATGTTTGCAAGGCAGGTCAAAACATAGCATACTCTGCTTTTAAAGCCGCTTTTTCTGAAAAAATAAAGAATATTGCTTCCGCAGGCAAGTCCCATTACGGAGCATAAAATAAAAAACAGCGCCGGATGCTCAACGCCTATAAGGCTTATTGTATAAACCTCCGGGTCTTTGATAAAGGAAAACACCAAAAGCATTCCCACGGCGGCAAAAAGCGTTCCGAAGGTTATTTTTTCTTTTAAGAAAAATTCATAAACGCCTTTTCCGCTCTTATTAAAATTTAATTTACTCATATTTTCTCTCTCTTTCATATTTTTAAATAAATTATATTTATATTGAGAGAAAGAGTAAATGCAAAAATATTTCCCTGCTTTGAAAAAAAAGGAAACGCCCGAAAACTCGGGCGCATTATTTTATCAGTGTGTTGTCTGGGCTTCAACAAGCCTTTCTCCGCAGTAAATTTCACGGAGTCTGGGCTTTTCGATTTTTCCGGTGGGATTTCTGGGAACATCGGCAAAGATTATTTTTTTCGGTCTTTTATATCTGGGCAGTCCTTCGCAGAATTCGTTTATTTCATCCTCTGTGCAGGTCATTCCCGGCTTTATCTCGATAATCGCCGCCGCAATCTCTCCCAGTCTTTTGTCGGGAAGTCCTATTACAGCCACATCCTTTACCTTTTCGTTGGCTCTTAAAAAGTCCTCGATCTGTACCGGATAAAGATTTTCACCGCCGCTTATTATAACATCCTTTTTACGGTCAACAAGATATATAAAGCCCTCTTCGTCTTCCTTCGCCATATCTCCCGTTAAAAGCCAGCCGTCATCGGTCAGAACCTCCGCAGTTGCTTCCGGATTTTTATAGTAGCATTTCATAACTCCGTTGCCCTTAACCGCCAGCTCGCCGACCTCTCCCTGTTTTACGGGATTTCTGTTTTCGTCAACTATCTTTGTCTGCCAGCCGTAGCCCGCCTTTCCGATAGCTCCTACTTTTCTTATGTTCTCAACCCCCAGATGCACGCAGCCGGGGCCTATTGACTCGGAAAGCCCGTAGTTTGTGTCATACTGATGATTGGGAAAAACCTTTTCCCATCTTTTTATAAGGCTTGGAGGCACCGGCTGAGCGCCTATGTGCATAAGTCTCCACTGAGACAGCCTGTAATCCTTTAAATCAATATCTCCCCTGTCAACAGCGTCAAGTATATCCTGCGCCCAGGGCACAAGAAGCCATACTATCGTCGCCTTTTCCTCCGAAACAGCCTGTAAAACCCATTCCGGCTTAACGCCTCTTAAAAGCACCGCCTTGCTGGCTGAAAGCAGACTGCCGAACCAGTGCATTTTAGCTCCCGTATGGTAAAGAGGAGGTATGCACAGGAAAACGTCGTCCCTTGTCTGGGAGTGGTGGTTCTGCTCCGCTTTGCAGGAAGCCACAAGCGCCGCGTGCCTGTGAAGTATCGCCTTGGGAAAGCCTGTTGTTCCCGATGAAAAATATATCGCCGCGTCGTCCTCGTCGCTGATTTCAACGGGAGGCACTATGGTGGAGCAGAAATATACCATCTGAGCATAGTTGTCGGCATATTCGGGAGTTTCCTCCTGTTTTCCCACAAAGAAATAATCGTCTATATTCATCTGCTCCTTAACCTGAGTAACTCTCTCCGTAAACTCAGGTCCGAAAACAAGCATTCTTACATCTGCAAGATCAGCGCAGTATCTTATTTCATCGGCGGCGTAACGGTAGTTCATGGGCACTGCCAAAGCTCCCGTTTTAAGTATTCCGAAATAAATGGGAAGCCACTCAAGGCAGTTCATAAGCAGTATTGCCACCTTGTCGCCCTTTTTTATTCCTCTTGTAAAGAGAAGATTTGCAAAGCGGTTCGCCTTTACATCAAATTCACGCCATGTCATTTCACGGCGGTATTTTTCCGCCGCCGAGGATTCAATAAGATTGTATTCTCTCCATGTTACGTGCCTTTCCGGCTGATTTGCCGGATTTATTTCAACAAGGCTTATATCGTTGGGATACAGTCTTGCGTTTCTTTCAAGATATTCCGTAATAGGCATTTTTTAAATCTCCTTTTAGTTTTCTTCTTCCAGGGTTTCCTTTACGGAAACAAGAACCTTTTTGTCATAGCAGTCAAACATTTTATTGATAACATCCTTGTCCATCTTCGGCGTAACAAGGCTTATTACGGGAACAAGAACAAGTCCTCCTACCATAGCCACAACTCCGCTTCTTATTGACGAGGCGAAAATATAGGAAAGAACGGCTCCGTCAAAGGATATGACCCCGAATGAGCATAAAAGCTGGATTACGGTTATTAAAATACCGAATATAAAGCTTGCCCATACAGCGGTCTTTGTAGTTTTCTTCCAGTACAGTCCGAAGAGGAAGGGGGCAAGGAAAGCTCCTGCCAAAGCTCCCCAGGAAACGCCCATCATCTGAGCGATAAAGGTAAAGCCGTATTTATCCTTAACAATGGCGATTACGGCGGAAACGAGAACGAAAAAGGCTACGAAAACACGCATAACCAAAAGCTTCTTTTTTTCTGTCATTTTCTTTTTATTGTCGATAACGTCAAGAGTAAGTGTCGAGCTTGAGGTAAGGACAAGGGAAGACAGCGTTGACATGGACGCCGCAAGAACAAGAATGATAACTACGGCGATGATTATATCGCCCCAGCCGTACGCCGTAAGAGAGGAAAGCATTGAGGGAATTATGCTGTCAAAGGAAACGCTTCCGTTTTCAAGAACAACTCCGGGAACATCCGAATAAAGTCTTCCGAAGCCTCCAAGGAAGTAACAGCCTCCTGCCACAATCAATGCGAAAATTGTTGAAATTACAGTGCCTTTTCTGATTGAGTCCTCGCTTTTAATGGCGTAGAATTTTCCGACCATCTGAGGAAGTCCCCAGGTGCCCAGAGACGTAAGAATTACCACGAACACAAGGGAAAGAGGGTCTGCGCCGAAGAACGAGGTAAAAACTCCCTGCTGACTGCTGCCCTCAGCCATTTCATAGGAAAGCTTTTCAACTGCCGCCGTAAAGCCGCCGTTTGAATAGAGAACAGCCGCAACAACGGCGATAATGCCGCCAAGCATTATAATTCCCTGAATAAAGTCGTTTACGGCAGTTGCCATATATCCGCCGAACAAAACATAAACGCAGGTTAATACAGCCATTACTATTATACATACATAGTATGGAATATCAAAGGCCATGTTAAAAAGGCTTGAAAGTCCGTTATACAGGGAAGCGGTATAAGGAATAAGGAAAATAAAAACAATAAGAGAAGCCGCAGCTTTTAAAGGCTCCGAATCAAATCTTTTTCCGAAAAAGTCGGGCATTGTTTTGGAGTCAAGGTGCTGGGTCATTATCCTTGTGCGTCTGCCCAGAACAACCCACGCCATAAGGGAGCCGATAAAGGCGTTGCCCAGTCCTATCCATGTGGAGGCAAGTCCGAAGTTCCAGCCGAACTGTCCCGCATAGCCTATAAATATAACCGCCGAAAAATAAGACGTTCCGAAAGCGAAAGCCGTAAGCCAGGGACCTACGCTCCTGCCCCCGAGAACAAATCCGTTAACGTCCGTAGCGTGTCTGCGGCAGTATACGCCGATTCCGAGCATTACCGCAAAAAACGCAACAAGCAAAATAATTTTTATCGCCATACCGATAACACACCTCTTAACTTCATTTCTGCATTTATTTATCATGCTGTCACTTTAAACAGATGAAGAAATTAATATAAACAAAGTATATACCCCATGAGCTTATTTGTCAATAGAATTAACAAATAAAACAGAGGATATTTTATGGGATGCGCTGTTTTTTACAAAATTTCAGGGCTGTTTTGTTTTTTATCCTATGAAAATCTGTTTTTATTTTTCTTTTCAAGACTTAAAAGAAAAACCTTATTTTCCGTTCCCGAAGCAAATCCGCCTGCTTTTCCAGAAGAACATATAACCCGGTGACATGGTACTACTATCATTACAGGGTTGTTGTGAACGGCGTTGCCTACGGCTCTGGCTCCGCCCGGACAGCCTGCCATAGCGGCGACTTCTCCGTAGGAAAGAGTTTCCCCGTAAGGTATCTTTAAAAGACAGCTCCACACTTTTTTCTGAAAAATCGTGCCTTCCTTAAATTCAACGGAAAAAGAAAAGCTTTTTCTCTCTCCGTTAAAATACTCCCTAAGCTCCGCAAGACATTTTTCGGCAGTTTCATCGCCGCTGTCATATTGCTCCTCTGTTATCTCAATTCTCGTAATCTTTCCCTTTTCGGCGCTTACGGTTATATTGCCTATAGGGAATTTTTCCGATTTTTTATATATCATCAGCTTTTTCACCCGACGCTTCCCTGTCTTCGTGCCGTCTTTTCATATCTTCATAGGAATATATACAGCCGCAGTAATTCTGCCTGTAAAGGTTATACTGCTCCGACAGCTCTATTGAGCGCTTATATCCGTTTTTCTTTTTAAAATCCGAAAAAAGATAAGGCGTTTTATATTCCTCCGAAAGCTCCCTGCCGATTTCATTAAGCTTTCCGGCGTTTTTATAGGGACTTATGGAAAGAGTTGTAGTAAAGTAATCAAAACCCTTTTCCGAAGCCCGGCGGGCAGTCTCACGAAGCCTTAAACGATAGCATTTAAAGCATCTTTCTCCTCCCTCAGGCAGTTTTTCAAGACCTTTTGCCCCGTCAAAAAAGCTTTCCGGGTCGTACTTGCCCTCAGAAAAAGAAATTTCCCCTCCGAAAGGCAGCTCCCCTATAAGTCTTTTCACTTCCTCCACCCTGTACTTGTATTCCTTTTCAAGGGTAATATTTGGATTATAGAAAAACAGGGTAATGCTGAAATATTTATGCAGATATTCCAGCACATAGCTTGAACACGGAGCGCAGCAGCCGTGAAGCAGAAGAGAAGGCTTTTTCCCCTCTTTTGTGATTTTCTTTATTTCCTCATCGAGAATAAGCTGATAATTTATTTTTGCCATTTTAACGCCTTCATTTAAAAGAAAAACGGCGTTTTGCGCCGCATTTCGTTTTATATTTTACCGTCCGTAAGAATTTTCAGTGTGTGATCTACTCCCTCTTTTACGGTATAGCTTCCCTGCCAGCCCAGACCTTCAAGCTTTTCGGAATTCAAAACCTGCTTTGCTATGGGAGTTCTCTCCGCAAGAGCCACTGCGTCCGGATTTTCAAACACAAGCTTTCTGCCGGAGGCTTCGGCAACTTCTCCGGCAAATCCGGCAATAGTGATTCTTGCTTCCGGATTCGCAATATTATACGCTTCGCAGCTTTTACCTTTTAAAAGCACCGTAAGCATTGCCGAGCCGCAGTCACCTATATAGCAGTAGGAGCGCATCTGGCTGCCCGGGCTTTTCATAACAATATCCTCACCATTTAAAACATTGTTTACAAACTGCACATTGGCTCTGTTGTCGGCTGAGGTGGCGTTGGGTCCGTAGGTGTGACACGGCCTTGCTATTACCGTGTCAAGTCCGTACTGCTTTGTATATGAAACGCATAGCGTCTCCGCAGTTCTTTTGCCGTTCGGATAGCAGGATCTGGGCTGAGTTGAATCCACATAGCCGCCGTAATCCTCTCTGAAGGATTCAAGGCTTATATCGCCCTGTCCGTATACCTCTCCCGAAGACACATAAAGCACTCTTTTCGCTCCGTGGGTTCTGCCGTAGTCAAGAATGTTTTTCGTTCCCGCAACATTGCTCATTACCGTTCCCACAGGGTCGTTATTAAACGCCGCCGGATATGCGTTGCCGGCGCCGTGAATTATATAGTCAACGGGAAAATCGCATAAAAACGGCTGGTTTACATCCTGTCTTACATAAACAAGAGAACCGTCGTTCCCCTTTTCAAATCTTTTTTCAAGCCTTTCAAGACTTCTTCCCAAAGCGTATATTTTAACATTTCCGCAGGATTCCCTGTTAAAGGTCAAAAGCATATCGGCAATATATGAACCGATAAGCCCTGCTGCTCCCGTTATCATTACTGATGAATTTTTAAGCTCCTCAACACAGGGAACCGCCTTTAAGCTGTCCCTTAAATCCTGTTTATAAAGCTCGCTTTCATATAAATTCATTTTATCAGTCCTTCAGCCATTCCGCTCTCTTTGCCAAAAGCAAAGCCTTGAAAATATCTATATCCTCAACTGTGGTAATTTTAAGATTTTTTTCCGAACCTGCGGAGAAATATACCTTTTCGCCCATTTCTATCATAAGAGTACACGACGCCACCGAATTTGTGATTCCCGCTTCAAGGGCTCTTCTGTGCAGGTCGCATATCTTTCCCAGATAAAATCCCTGAGGCGTCTGGGTTCTTTTCAGTCTGTCCCTGGGATAGCTTCCCGTGGACGATATGCCGTCGTCAGTTTCAAGCATGGCTTCGGCGCAGGGAATTGTGGCAATGGCGCAGCCGTGCTGTCTTGTTTTTTCTATACAGTCGGAGATTATCTCCGCCGTTACCATAGGTCTTATGGCGTCATGTATAAGAACAATATCATTTGCGCCGAAGTGCTTTTCAAGCTCGTATACGCCGTTTCTTATTGACGACTGTCCGTTATCCCCTCCGGGAATTATATACTTAAGCTTTGTTATGTTAAACTGCTTGGCGTAGGCTGTAAGGAAGTTTTCCCAGCCCTTTACGCATACCACTGCGATTTCGTCTATTTCTGCGTGCTTTTGAAAAGCCTCAAGAGTATACACGATTACAGGCCTTTCGTTAATTGTGAGAAACTGCTTGGGAATGTCCTGGTGCATTCTTACACCGGAGCCTCCCGCAATTATAAGAGCGATATTTGCCATTTCGGTCACATCTCTTTCCATAATAATATTAAATTGCTTATATTTAACGGAAAACGGCGACATTTTTGCCGCCGCAAATTTTTCAATGTTTTATTTCAATACGGTTTCCGCTTCCTGTGAATTTTCAGGAGCCGCATTTTCTTTCTTAATGGGATTTCCGTTTTTATCCCTGTCAAAGTTAAGCCTTTCCGACTCGATTACAAGAGGCCGGTGCATCACTCGCTTATTAATGTTAAGTATATATTCCCCTATAAATCCGATAAAGAAAAGCTGTACCGCTCCCAGGAAAAGCATTCCTAAAAGTATGGGCGCCGTGCCGGCAGGGAATCTGTCCCAGTAAAGAAGCTTCAGTATAAAGTATACCACGCCCAAAATAAAGCTTACCGCACCTATTCCAACGCCTGCAAAAGTGGCAATTCTTAATCCTATCTTTGTATAAGAGGTTATACTGAGCATTGCCGCATCGTAAAGAGAGTAAAAATTATTGTGAGTCTTTCCCGCTCTTCTTTTGGGCTGTTCGTATTCGATTTCCTTTCTCTCGAAGCCCAGCTCCGCCACAATTCCTCTCATAAAGGGGATTGGATCGTCAAGCTCCCTTAAAACCTCGATAAATGCCCTGTCGTAAAGTCCCGAGCCTGTAAAATGCTCAATCTGCTCAACATCGGACATCATCTTTATGACTTTATAATAGCAGGTTCTGAAAAATCTCATAACGGGATTTTCCTTGCTGCTTGTTTTTATGCCGATAACTATTTTATAGCCGTTTTCCCATTCCTTTATGTATTTAGGAATAAGCTCCACAGGGTCCTGGAAATCACAGCACATCTGAATTACACAGTCCCCGGTAACCTGCAGAACGCCGTAATAGGGAGAATTGAACTGTCCGAAATTCTTTGCGTTGAAAATGGCTTTGATTTTCGGATTTTCCTCGCATATTTTTCTTAAAACATTTCTTGTGCCGTCTTTTGAGTCGTTGTCTATAAAAACAAGCTCATAGTCGTACTGAGGAAGATTCTTCGTCATCATTTCAACGACGGCTTCACTCATGGGGCCTACGTTTTCGACCTCGTTATAGCAAGGAATCAGAATACTGATTTTTTTCATTTTTTAGCTCCTCTCATCCACTGAGCAGTCCTTTTTATTCCGTCCTCAAAGGTAAGCTGAGGCTTAAAGCCGGTGTCCTCGGTAAGCTCGCTTATGTCGGCGCAGAGATACATAACCTGTCCCTCGTTATAGGGCAAATCTCCTATGCCCAATTTCAAAGACGGGTCAACGCAGTCCCGCATAGCCTTTATATAGTCCGCAAGCATTCTTGTTTCACCGCTGCCCAGAGGATAAACCTTTCCGTCCTTGCCCTTTTCTCCGATAAGATAAAAAGCAAGAGCGGCGTCGTCACAGTGAAGAAAATCCCACTGCTGTTCACCCTTTGTATATGAAGTATACTCACCCCGAAGCATTTTGTCAAGACTTGACATAATTATACTGTTTGGGTTGCCTTTCTGACCGAAAACGCTTAAAATCCTCACCCAGCAGTGTCTCAGCCCCAGCTGATGAGCGTACATTCGGCTGAATTTTCCCGCAGTATACTTTGCTATTCCGTAGCCTGTTTCCGGGTCGGCATAGGTTGTTCCCGTAAGCTTTTCCGTTACTCTGCCGTACTCTGCCTGAGAGCCTGCGCTTACAAAACATTCACAGCCTGTATCATAGGCAAGCTTTACCGCGTCAAGAGTATATTTTATATTGTCATTCTGAATATAAGTATCGTTTCTTGCGCCGCCGAAGGTTCCCAGCCATGCGAAATGATAAAGAACATCGCACTTTTTATCTATTTTCCCGGGTACTGCCGAAAATTCGGAAATATCCGCGTCTATGGCTGTTACAAGAGGATTTTCAAAAAATTCGTCGGTTTTCGGGTCTCCCGGTCTGCAAAGGGCGTAAACCTCCACATTTTTTTCAACAAGCGTTCTTATAAGCGCCGAGGCTATCATTCCCGTAGCCCCTGTTACAATAGCTCTTTTCATACTGAATTACTCCGTGGTTTTATTACTCGTTCATTAAAGGAATAAACATTATTTTTTCAAGCTCTTCCTTGGGAAGGAACGGCGCCAAATCCTCAAGAGGCGCTGATACAAGGGAGCCGTCGGGCAGCTTTTTCGTTGCTGATTTCGGCTCGAACTTCTGATTGGGGTCAACTATAATCTCGCAGAAAGCGTAGCCCTCCGTATTAAGGGTCTGCTCTATTTTCTCCCCTAAATCAGCCGTTTTCTCGCATTTTACATAAGGTATGCCGTATGCGGGCACAAGCTTGGACATATCCGGGAAGCTTAAATCGTGGCTGTCGTAGCCTACGCCTACAAGAGGCTCACCGAAGAAATTCATCTGAGACTGTCTTATTGAGTGATAGCCTCCGTTGTTAATCATAAATATTTTTATGGGCAGCTTGTTCTGAACTATGGTCTGAAGCTCCTGAATGTTCATCTGAATACTGCCGTCGCCGGTAACGTTTATAATGTCCTGACTGCTGTCGCATACGCAGGCTCCTATTGCCGCCGGCAAGTCATATCCCATGGAGGCTATTGCCGAATTTATAATAAATCTCTGGTCTTTCTTTATAACATAGCCGTGACTGCCTACAACGCAGGCGGAGCCGTTGCCGACAACGGTAATCTGTCCCTCGTTAAGACGGCGGCTTAATTCCTTTATAAATGCGTAAACATTTACAGGCTCCGCCTGTTCGTAGTGCTTGGGCTGAACAACGGGGTAATCCCTTTTCCAGTTCTGACAGCACTTCGTCCAGCCTTCATGACCCGTTAATTTTTCATCGCCTAAAATTTCGTCAAAGCGCTTTAAAAACGCCAGCGCGTCGGCGCAGATAGGATAATCGGGATTAACGGTATGCTTTTTCAGCTCCTCCGGGTCAACGTCAACTACTATCTTTTTCGCCGCTCTCGCCCAGGACTGATAGTTATATCCCACCTGTCTTATACTGAGTCTGCTTCCTACCGAGAAGAACAAATCGCTGTTCTGAACCGCAAAATTTCCCGGTCTGTCCCCCATTATGCCGGCTCTGCCGGTGTAAAGAGGATGCTCGTCCTCAATTAAATCTATGCTGTCCCAGCCGGTTACTACCGGAATATTCAGCTTTTCCATTACCCTTCTGAAATAGGGAAAAGCCTTGGCTATTCTTATGCCGTTTCCCGCATTGAACACGGGTCTTTCGGCTTTTTTTATCATATCTATAATGTCATAGAATACCTTATCGTCGGGAACGCCGGGCAGTGTTTCATCGCCCTCTCCGTCGTAGGGATAAAGGTCCTCCGTATCCACATAGGAACCCTGTATATCAAGGGGAACATCAAGCCAGCAGGGTCCGGGTCTGCCCTGCTGTGAAAGCTTTAAAGCCTTTTCAAGGCAGTACCTGATTTTATTTTTATCGGTGACCATTTCGCAGTATTTCGTCATGCAGTCAACAGCTTTTGTAATGTCGAACTCCTGATCTCCCATTGCTCTGATATTGAGTCCCGAGCTTCTTGCCGTTGTGTCATAACGAACCTGTCCCGATATTACAAGCATGGGAATTGAGTCGAGCCAGCCTCCTACAACGCCGGTTATTGCGTTTGTGCCCCCGGGGCCTGTTGTGACAACGCAGGCGGCTATTTTATTATGGATTCTGGCATAGCTCTCCGCCGCAATAGCGCAAGCCTGCTCATGGTGGTTATATATACAATGCATTCCCTTCTGATGTCCGAAGGCGTCGTTAAGGTGCATGGCGCCTCCGCCTGTAACGGTGAAGGCAGTATCTATCCCGTTATCAACAAGAAACTGGGATATATAATTGGAAACCTTTACTTTCATTGCGTTCTCCTCGGTTTTCTTATTTGCTTACAGCTTCCTTAATGGTCTTTGCCATATAGTCAATCATTTCATCAGTCATTCCGGGATATACTCCTACCCAGAAGGTATCGTTCATAATTCTGTCGGTGTTTGTAAGCTCTCCTGCTATTCTGTAGCCCTTTCCCGTTTTTCTCATTTCGTCAAAGCAGGGATGCTTCGTAAGATTGCCGGCAAAAAGCATACGGGTCTGAACGCCCTTGCTCTCAACATATTTTACAACGTCATTTCTGCTTACGCCCTCCTTACAGGTTATAAGGAAGCCGAACCAGGAGGGATCTGCGTTTTCGGCAGCAACGGGAAGAATGATTTTGTCCGACACGCACTCAAGCGCCGCTTTAAGACGGGCGAAATTGTGCTTTCTTCTCTCTACGAAAGAGGGGAATTTTTCAAGCTGAGCGCAGCCTACAGCCGCCTGTAAATCGGTGGCTTTAAGATTATATCCGAAATGTGAGTAAACATATTTGTGGTCGTATCCGAAAGGAAGCTCTCCGTACTGTCCGTCAAAACGGTGTCCGCACAGATTGTCCTGTCCCGAAGCGCAGCGGCAGTCTCTGCCCCAGTCACGAATGGATCTGCTTATTTTGCTTAAAAGAGGATTGTCGGTATATACTGCGCCGCCCTCGCCCATTGTCATGTGGTGAGGAGGATAGAAGGAGGATGTTCCTATATCGCCTATAGTGCCTGTAAACTTCGTTTCGCCGTCTATTGTATAGCGTGAACCCAAGGCGTCGCAGTTGTCCTCGATAAGCCATAAATTATGCTTATCGCAAAATGCCTTAACTGCCTTAAGGTCAAAGGGGTTGCCCAAGGTATGAGCTATCATAACAGCCTTTGTCTTTTCCGAATATGCCTTTTCAAGCATTGTAACGTCTATATTATACTGAGGAATTGCAACATCGACAAAAACAGGAACTGCTCCGTACTGAATCATAGGCGTAACGGTTGTGGGAAAGCCTGCGGCAACTGTTATAACCTCATCTCCGGGCATAACTCTTCTGTCGCCCAGCAAAGGAGATGTTAAAGTCATAAACGCAAGAAGATTTGCGCTTGAGCCTGAATTTACAAGGGCGCAGAATCTTACTCCCAGATACCGGGCAAGTCCCGCCTCGAATTTATCCGTATATCTTCCCGCGGTAAGCCAGAATTCAAGAGCGCTGTCCACAAGATTTACGGCTTCTCTGCTGTCGTAAACCCTTGATGCGTAGGGTATTCTCTGCCCCTCCGCAAAATCTTTCTTTACATTGTGATACTTATCAAAATAGTCCGCAACGGCGTTTAAAATCGCCTGCTTGTCCTGTTCCTGATTACTCAAAACCTACATTCCTTTCAAATAGTCTGTGTTATATATTAAAAAATTCTTTAATCTGCTTTTCCGTAACTGCGGGCACATCTCCGTCCTGAGCGTAAACCTTTGTCCACTCCACCGTTTTTTCAACGGCTTCCTTCGCGCTCCAAACAGGCTTCCAGCCGAATGTTGTCTTCAAAAGGGAGCAGTCCAGCTTTAAGAAGTTTGCTTCATGGGGGCCGTCCTTTTTAAGACAGTTAAATGTCTGCCCTTCCCCCCAGGCGTCACAGAAAATCGTGGCAAGCTGTCCCGTTGTAAGGCAGTCCCTGTCGTCGGGTCCCACATTATAATAGCCCTGATATTTTTTATCGTTATACTGCATTTCCGCAATCATAAGATACGCGTTAAGAGGCTCCAGAACATGCTGATAAGGTCTTGTGGAGTTGGGATTTCTTACGACGATCGGCTCCTTTTTCATAGACGCTCTTACGCAGTCCGGAATAATTCTGTTGTCGGCAAAATCGCCGCCGCCTATTACATTTCCGGCTCTCGCCGTGGAAACGGCTATATCCGAATTGTCAAAAAACGACGCTTTATAGCTGTGGGTAACAAGCTCCGAGCAGGATTTTGAGTTTGAATAAGGGTCGTAGCCGTCAAGAGGCTCGTTTTCACGGTAGCCCCAGCACCACTCGTTGTTTTTGTATACCTTATCAGTTGTAACATTAAGAACCGATTTCACAGTTTTCGACTGTCTTGCGCACTCTAAAATATTAACCGTGCCCATTACATTTGTTTCGTAGGTATATCTGGGCTGTTCGTAAGAGGTCAGCACTATGGGCTGAGCCGCAAGATGGAACACGATTTCAGGCTCTGCTTTTGCGAAAGCCTCGGAAAGCTTATCAAAATCCCTTATATCACCGATAACAGAGGTCATTTTGCCCTCAAGCCCGGCTATATCAAACAAATTGGGGTTTGTGGGAGGATTTAAAGCGTAGCCCGTTACTTCAGCTCCCGCCATAACAAGTATTTTTGAAAGCCATGAGCCTTTAAAGCCCGTATGACCTGTTATAAACACCTTTTTGCCTTTATAAAAACTTAAATCTGCCATTTTAACGCCTTTCTCATTTAAAGCATAAATGCTCTTATTTTACCACTTTTTCCAGGGAGCGCTGCCCTCTGCCCAAAGCTTTTCAAGATAGTTTTTATCACGGAGAGTATCCATGCACTGCCAGAAGCCGTCATGAATATAAGCCATAAGCTCGCCTCTTCTTGCAGCCTCCTCAAGAGGATATTTTTCAAATACAGTGGAGTCGCCGTCGATAAGGTCGAAAATCTCAGGCTGAAGAACCATAAAGCCGCCGTTGATTACGCCGCCGTCCTGCTGAGTTTTCTCTCTGAACTGCTGTATGCAGCCCTCTGAGTTAATGTCCAGAACTCCGAAACGGGCCGTAAGCTGAATAGCTGTAAGCGTTGCCATTTTTCCGTGGGATTTATGGAAGCTTAAAAGCTTGTTTATATCAACATCAGATACGCCGTCTCCGTATGTCAGGAAGAAAGGCTCGTTTCCGATATAGTTTTGTATTCTCTTTACTCTGCCGCCGGTCATGGTGTTAAGTCCCGTGTCAACAAGAGTTACCTTCCATGGCTCGGAGAAATTTGAATGAACCGTCATTTTGCCGCCGTCGCTGAAATCAAAGGTTATATCGCTTCTGTGAAGGTAGTAGTCTGCGAAAAACTCCTTAATAACATGCTGTTTGTAGCCGCAGCAAATTATAAAATCGTTAAATCCGTAATATGAATACTGCTTCATAATATGCCAGAGAATAGGCATATCACCGATTTGAATCATGGGCTTCGGTATAAGATGGCTTTCCTCGCTTATTCTTGTTCCGAATCCTCCGGCTAAAATAACAACTTTCATATTAATGTTCCTTTCTGTTTATTTTTGTCAGGAAATATTGTTATAAATCGTAAAGCATATAGGAACTACATATCCCGCAGTAAAAGCAAGAGTCATTCCTGCATAATAAACCTTTTCAAATACTTCAAGGAATTTATTTGAAGCGTCGTCTGCAACAGACTTTTTCTTCTTTATTATTAACAAGCCTATTATAAGTAATCCTGTTATGGCTGTAATTATCGCTCCAAGCTTCATGCCGTAGGGCAGATATGTCAATTCTATAACATTTTCGCCCTCCTGAAGCTTTATTGCCATAAAGCTGCTCATGGCTATTTCGATTTCCTGTTCTTCGCCGTTTACCTTGCAGCTCCAGCCCTCGTCGTATGTTACCGGCAGAAAAACGTACGAATCGCCGTCCTCGCTGTTTACCGTGGCGGTAAGGCTTCTGGCGCTTGTTTCAACATCGGCGCAGTTATTTTCATTAATCTCGCATATCTCACTGAGCATGGCCGAATCAAAATATCCTATCGTTACCTTAACAGGGTGGCCTACGCTCTTGAGAGAGAAAATCATTATTTCTATGTCTTCATCTGTTCTGACGCCTAAATCTATAAGCTCGTTGTGGAAGTTGTTGGGGTAATTATAGTTGATATCGGAGCCGAAATAGGTCAAATCCGCCTTTTTACCGTTTATCAGAATTGAGAATGCGCCTCTGGTGTTGCTTGTATTTTCAACATCAAGATGAAGATACACGTGCTTCGTTCCGTCAACATGGACTGTTTCCGAAAACTCCTCGTCGCAGTTAAGCTCAAACTCGTCTGTTGTAAAGATTTCCCCTGTTTTTCCCGTTAAAGCTTCGTAAATCTCATTGTTTGACTTGAAAACATTGTCGTTTTCCACTATATCAATATCCATAAAGTCCTGATTTACTATAAGACCTATGGGAAGCGTCATATTGTTTTTATACAAATGACTATCGCCTATTTCATACATATAGGTGTATTCATAATCGTCAAGCTCTCTTGAGCTGAATGTGTACTTTATATTAAGCAGCGCGTCGGATAAAAGCGTTCCCACGCTGTCGATAACTCTTGTGTAAATCTGGGAATATCCCAAGGATTCCATTGTAGAGGTCATGTCCGAAGAAACAAGATGGGTAAAGTTTGAAAGGGACGGATAGTTGAACATCATGGGATAGTTGCTGTTGAGCCTTACATCCATATCCTTTATCCTTGAGAGGTTATCGTTTTCAAGCTTCAAATCCTCGGCCATCTCAAGAGAATCCGTTTCAAAATCAAGGCTGTACATACTTGACCTGTTTTCCGTTTCCGAGTTCATTCCGAAGGAAACATTTGCAAGAAGCCCGATTTCGCATACAAGAATTACTGCCGTAAGAGAATAGGCAAGCTTTTTGATGTTGCTGAAAAGCAGAAGCATATAAGCAAGCGCCAGCAGCGAAAATGCGACAATCATCCACATATCGCAGTCCTTGAGCACAAGCTTGTTGTATTTAATGCCGGTTGTCACTCTTTCGTCGGTGTATACTTTTTCAATAAGGACAATTATGCCTCCCACAGCCGACGCCGCTGCCAATGCCAGAACGGCTATATTTTTTGAGCCTTTGACAATAAAAAGCATATCCTTCAAATTAGTCAAAACAAAGGCTGCCGCACATACGAGCATAAAAATTATCATATAGGCGTATCTTAAGGGGAAGCTTACATAAGAGCCCAGATGCCATATAAGGTTTATGTTTTCAAAAAAAACGGGCAGACCCAGAACCGTCAGTGAAAGCATGAAAAATATACATTCTTTTTTATATTTTTTGCCGTTGACGCACATGAAAACAAGAAAAGCAAAAAATATTGATGTTACCAAAAATACGATGGTAAGCTTTGTTGTGGAGTATGTTGTGGAGGTATTAAGAATTTTTAATATTGTGTCAAGGGCAGTTTCTTCCTGTTTGATTTCGTACCTTGTAGAGCGGAACATATAAAATATTGACGGTACATTAATTACAGCAGACGCCAGAAGAGCGGCAACGGAAGAAAATCCGAAGCGGATTATTGCGGTTTTTCTTGTTTCCCGGGGCTGAATAAACGCAAGATATAAAAATCCCACGAAAAACAGGAACATAAATATCATGTATGAAATATAAATCGACAGGAGCAAATTATAGGTAAGAAAAAGGAAATAAGGAAGCCATTTTCCCGTTTTGAACATATGAAGAGCCGCGCATATAAGAAGCGGGAACATAAAGGACGCGTCAATCCAGCCCATATTTGTGTAATAAATCAGGATAAAGGCGCTGAAGCTGTAAGCCAGACTTAAAATTACCTGCCAGAACGGCTCAACCTTAAACTCTTTTCTCAGGAAAAATACCATTGACAATGAGGTCATCAGAATTTTAAAAATAATAAGAAAAGGTATTCCGTTTACAATTCCGTCACGGGGACACAAAAGGGTAAATATAATTTCCCAGGGCTTTAAAATATAAAAGCCGGTAGTGAGAACCTGTGTGCCGGCGGCAGTCTCCCAGTTAAACAAAAGAGACTTTGCTCCTCCTGAATGAAGATAATCCCAGAAGTATGTATAGTTGGAAATCGTCTGCTGAACCATGTCGTCGCAAACAACGCTGCCCGTGCCGAAGGGATATATTGAGTTAACGGCGTAAACCGCAAGCATTATTGCAATTGTCATCAAACCGGAAAACAAATAAGGCATTTTATTATACAATTTGCCGGTTTTTTTTAAGTCGCTCAAAGGCTTCATCTCCGAAAATTTTATTTTTTATTGTCATTATATATATGTAAAGGATAACATATTCAGGAGTTTTAGTCAAGAAAATACATTAATTTAATATTTATTATTTATGACGAACCCGTGAACTGTTTTTGCCGCGCATCCTTTAATTCACTGTTTTTAATTTAAACTATTGATTTTAAATATAATATATGATACATTATATTTTAGAAAATTTTAAGGAGATTAAAATGAAAAAAGTCATATTATTTCTGTTTTCAGCCGCATTTTTAATTGTGTCTTCTTTAATTACCTGTTTTGCGGAAAGCGTATCTCTGACAGCTTCCTCCGATGACAGCGGAAAGCTTTCGGAGCTTTTGTCTGCTTTTTCGCAATGCGGAATTGCTGCCGCCGTCGGAGCTGTCAGCATTGTTTTAATAATTCTGTTTATTATTTTCAGAAAAAAACTGGCTGCCAAACTCACGGATTCCTCAGGCAGCAAAATGATTAATACCTTTATTGCTCTCTTTTCGGTAAGCGGTATAATCTGTCTTGCTTTCGCTCTTATTACCGACGGCACAACATGGACAGACATGATGCATATTGACAATTCCGGGGAATTTTTAAAAACGCAGTTCAGTGACTTTTTAAACTCGGCAAGAGTTTGCGGTTCTGAAAAATTTTATCTCCTTGCTGATAAATTTTCACCTTTCGGTATGCTTTTATACTTTATTATAGCTCAGTTTATGCCGGCGAAAATTATTTTGTCCAACTCCCTGTTTGATGAGATTGTAGTGCTTGGAAACCAGACCTGTATGCTCCTTTATCTTTTTATTGTTCTTTTCGTAATCGTTCTCTTTTACAGAATGTCAAGATCCGTACTCAGACGGAACACTTTTAATATAAGAGATGAAGTAACCGCATTCCTGCTTATTGTTTCTTTCCCTGCCATGTATTGTATCGAATTGGGAAACATCGCCGGAATAAGCCTTGTTTTTGCAATGTTCTTCATTATGTATTTCAATTCGGAAAAAAAATTATTCAGAGAGCTTGCTTACGCCTCCTTGGGCATTTCCGCCGCTATTACCCCTTACACACTTATTTTCGCCCTCTTCATTTTTGATAAATTTAATAAAAAAAATATTCTGAGATTTATCAGAACCGCTGCTTATTTTGTAGTTTTGTTTACAGCGCCTGCATTTTTCACCGGTTTCCATAACATGAAATCTTATATTATAAGCTTTCTCGCTCTCCCGTCAAAAGATTATATTATCGGAAATACAAGCATAACTAATCTCCTGACTTTCTTCGGAATAGATACAGAATTTATTCTTTACGCGGTATTCATCGTAACTCAGATTATCGCCGCTATCTGCATTTTTATTCTGCCTGCCTTCTGGCAGAAAGCCGCAGCCGCAGTATATATAATCCTGAACATGACATCAATGCCGGGCAGCTTTATTCTTATTTTTGCATTTATTCCTTTCGTTCTTCTCTTAAGCGAGAAAAAACATTCTCCCGTCAACTGGCTTTATATGCTTGCTTTTTCCCTCCTTATAATTCCCATTCCCGAATGGTTCTACTATGACAAATATGACTTCAGAAATCTTATGACCATGTTCGGCATAACAAATGTGTACTCAGCCAACGAGCTTATTTCTCTTCCGGCAGTCCAGATGCTGTTTGTTCTCCTGCTTTATCAGCTTGTGATTTTCTTTAAAAACAACAAACAGAAAAAAACAGCTTCCGCTGTGCAATTACAGGAAGACATTCAGGAATAACAAAAACGCCGCCGTAACAGGCGGTATTTTTTTAGCTTTGCTGTTTTTCTCGGAGCTTTTCAACATCATATTTGTCAAACTCTGCGTCTTTTTTACTTTCGGGAAGCCCCTGAGCTATTTCCGGAAACTCGTTGTCCGTATCGTTTGTAGGCTGAATATTGCATCTTCCGTATTTATTTATTATGTCGTAGGAATCCTCCGGCATTGAGTTTACGGCGTTGCTGCTGGGAGTCTGAGAAAACCTGATTTCCGTATTTTTTTTGTTTTTGCTTTCACTCATAAAATCACCCGCATCTATTTTTTCCCGATGCGGTTTTTTTATTCCTATTTATTTTTCAAGCTCCCTTTTCAAAAGCTCCGCCGCCGAAGCGTCCGGAAGACAGCACAGCTTATAAATTTTTACGCTTTCGCATATTTTCAAAGCAAAGCCGGAAAGCTTTTCATTAAGCTCACCGCTCCATAATGAGTGATATATGCCCTCTGTAACAGCCTTATACGCCTTTAATCCTTTCATGGGATAAATTATGTTTTCCTTTGCCTTATCAAGGCTTACAATGGCTTTAACAGGAAGGGAGCGGTTCTTGCATATACCCGACGACCCGGAAAACGGAAGCCCGTGAGCAAAAAGCCTTCCGTCTTTAAAGGATAAGAGAATTTTATCTCCGTTTATAATTTCGGCGTTTTCATGCTTTTCCCATACAGCCGCCTGAGTTGATTTTCCTATTCCGCAGGGACCCGTAAATAACAGAGCTTCTCCGCCGATATCAGCATAAGAGCCGTGAAAAACGCAGTGACCGCAAAAGGCGGCGATATCCTCAAATCCTATTACCGAAAAAACGACTCTCTGCCAAAGCTTCTCCCTGTATTCCTCCGAAAAAAGGATTTCCCATTTACAAAAGCAGTCTTTTTTTAATATTTTCACGGCGTATACATCCGATGAGTAAACAGTATTATAAAAAAACAAATACCTGTCTTCATTTTCATAAACAGAACAGGCGCTGTTTTTTGCCAGAAGCCTGCCTTTTTTTTCAGGCAGCGTATTTACATATTGAAACACTGCCGTAACATCGGCTTTTTCATCGCCGCATATAAACCTATTATAAGGTTCACCTTGGTTTTGCCTGTGAGGAGTGATGATTTCCGTTACAAAATCTCCCGTTTTGTACTTACATTCAAACATATTTTCTCCTCCTTTAGGACAAGTTTATCATATATGCACATATAATGCAACAGGACCTGCCTTTCGGCAGGTCCTGAATTTCATTTTTCATCAGGAAGTAAATACTCCGTATCCTTCCAAAGGAACATTGTAACAGATTGACTGGTCTCCGTCGGAAGGGCGCGTCATGCAGCCGTCCGAAGTGAAAAATGTCAAACCGCTTTCGGAATCCGTAACGGGACACACATACATCTCGGAGTTGGAGCCGATTAAGACGCATCCTGCCGCAATACTTGTTGCAAGCTCAAAGCTCTCAAAGGTAATTTCAGGTTTTATATATGTTTTTTTCATTTGCTCGCCCTCCCTTACATGCTTGTAAGCATTTCAACAAGCTTCTTAAAGAATTCAATAATCTTTTTGAACAAGCCGATAAGCTTTTCAAAGAACGACAATGTTTCTTCATTATCAGCTTCAGTTACGGTTACGGTAATTACCGCAGGTGCCGAACCGTCTGTATAGCCGTTTTCATAAACGCCTGTGATATAGTAGGTGTAAACGCCTGCTTCTCCGGCTTCCAGAGTAACCGTCCACATCTTAACATTTTCGTTGTCGATTACCTTTACAGCACTCTCGATAGCCGCAGGCTCTATTACATTGCCCTGAGAATCTTTTATAACGAGATCAAATACATCAGTTGAAGTCTTAATATTAAGAACTATGTCGCCGCCGGCGGGAATATCCGTAATACCCAGCTCAACATTCTCTGAAGGTATTTCGAGATCTGCGTTCATCATGCCGATAGCGCTTCTTGCAGCTGCTACCGTATTGATAGATGACATAAGCATGAAGTCTGAATCAGCGGTAACATCATCAGCTACAACCGACATGGCTCTCATCATTGCCGGGGCTGCCGCATTTGTTGCCTCTACGGGAGCCTGTCCGAAGCCGCTGTTGGCAAATGCCCATCTGATGTTTGTAAGTGACAATACGCTGTCTGCATCAGCAGAATTGTTCATGATTACAACCGTACCTGTTGAATAATATGTTACGGAATCTATTTCCTGTGTCGTCCAGGCAAAGTTGCCTCCCTGTGCGAACAGCGCCTTTTCTATTGAATATGTGCTGTCCGTTGAGGTTGCAATGTCCTTGGAGAAGCTGTACTGTCTGCCGCCTGATGTTTCATAGGTAATAGTCATATTCGGCGTTCCCTTTATAAGCTTCGTGCCGAGGAAGATATCGGTGGGAACAGTTGTTGACCAGATTTCAAAGGCGATTGCCTGACCCTGTGAAAGATAAATTTCATTGTTGGGTCCTACAGTTTCGTATTCAGATACATCAGAAACCTCGTCCTTACCGTCAACAAATACAATTCCGTTTTCGGTTGTTCCGTCTGTGCTGAGGACGCCCTGACTGATAATTATATCCCTGAGCTCCAGAACATCGGGATTAAGCTCTCTGTCATTACGGTAGGCTTCGGAAATCGTTGCGTCCGTAAGAGTTGTTCCTGTTCCGGCAGGATTATAAATCCTTACACCGTCAAGATAGAATTCATAGCTGCCGTCATCTTTTTGATGATCAAATACAGAAGAATACATAGGAATTACAACTACTGTATAAACGCCGTACTCAAGATCCTTTGTGTTCATTACGGGAATCTGATAAAGAGCGTTGTCCTGTGCGTTTTTGTCTTCAATCCATCCGTATGCCAGTGCTTTTTCCAGTGTACCGTCGGGGTTGTCGTAAGTGATTGAACCGTCAAGCGCATAGTATGTGGGAGTAACAGTAAAGGAAATCTTATTGGGTGCGAAATACATGGGCATATCCGTTACAGTGAGAGTAGGCTCTCCTGCTGCGTCCGCATAAACCTTACCGTAGTTATATCCGTAGTATGTATCGACCGCCAGGTTTTTAACAAGCTCGCCCGTTGTATCGGTTCCCTTGTAAACCAGAATATTTGCAAAACCGGTATCGCCTGATGTTACGCTTACTATGTCAAAGCCTGTTCCCGCAAAGGTAAACTGAGCCTCGGGCCATGATGCTCCTGCACCTCCGCTGAACTGTGGGTTGGGGTTATTGGCAGCGCTTACAGTTACATAGTGTGAAGAACCGTTGCTGTATGTTGCGCAGTCCTGATATGCCTGATCGTATCCGTATACATTCGCGTCTGCCGCTCCGGCAATATCCGCGTGCTGTACTGCGTCGGTCTTTTCCGTTCCTGCCGTCTGCCAAATTCCGTAATGTTCAGTATTTGCAGCTCCCGTCGCTGTGCTGCCGTCGGTGTACTGAATTCCGTCGCCGGTGCCTTCACAGAAGGTATCTTCATAATATACAACCGTGGCAGGTACAATCGTTACCTTTTCAAGAATGAAATACTCTACATCTGCCGCATAAGTGGGATCGTTAGTAATTTTCGCGCAGATATATACATCGTTCTTGCCGTCAAACTGCATCTTGTCAGGTGTGAATTTAACATAGCCGCTGCTGTCCATTTCAAAGGTTCCCTTTGAGTTTTCATAGGTTCCCTTGCCGTTTGTGAAGCGTATTACGTCTTCCGTAAGATTTTCCTCACCGAAAATAACTGCATCGGGAGATTCTGTACCTATTACATAACCGATGTATTCAACATTATCCTTGCTTGTTCCGGCTTTGTAAGTATTGTTCTCTGTTATATCATACTCAACGGGAAGACCGTAGTCAACTACAAGTGTCTGGTCCGCAAGGGAAATATAGTCGGAAATTTTCTGAAGGTTGAACTGAATCTTACAGTTGGAGTCTGTTGAACCACGCTCAAGGTAATAGAACTGTAATGTATGAGTATTACCGTCTGTTTTTACCTGATTGAGCTTTTCAATGGCTGCCTGGTTCTGAGTAGAAATACCCTCGTTTGTCTGGCCGTAGGTATAAGTTATGTTGGCAGTGTCATTAATAACGCTGTTTGTGGCAACGTCTGCAATATACTGGTAAGAAACAGAACAGTCTGTAAAGTTGATGCTCATGCTTCTTGCGCCGTGAAGTCCGCCGTTGTCGAGAACAAGAATACCGTCGATGTAAACAAGAACGTCATCGTCTCCGGAGAAGTTGAACTCGATGTCTTTTCCGTCAGCGTAGGTGCCGCCTGCCGGAATATAGAATTCCGTGGAGAAGCTTAAACCGAAATGGTAAATCGCGTCTTCTGTGTCGGCAAGGTCGCTGTTGTCTCCGTCAAGCTGATAGTTGAAGGGGAAGAAGCCTTTTCCTGCCTCTTTTCCGCCGGAACGGTTAACGTTCCAGTCTCCCTCAACCTCTGTAAGCTGAGACTGAGCTGTATGGTTCGCATCGTCATAGGATGCCTGGAACACATAATTTTCGTTTGCGCTGTCATAAGTATATGTCTCAACACCGAATTCATTTGTTGTGGTTATAAATGAGAAATCTGTATCCCAGTAATATTTTGCGTAGGTTCCGTCTGTTGAAGGAGCTACAAGGTCTGTCTTTGAGAAATAGTCATAAATATAAACGCTGATATTCTGAAGAGGAGTAAGAGTTACGGTTTTTCCGTCAAGTGTAAGAGTTATATTTGATGTTACACCTTCGTCTTCGTTTATATACTCAAGGGGAGTAGTGTAAGGAATATGTGTTCCGGGAAGACCGTCTCTGAGGGTTGTGCTGAAAAGTCCCTGAACAGAAGCGCCCTGATCTCCGTCATCGTCAAAGCCGTCAATATGAGTATTGGGCTTTGACCAATAGTTCCAGAATGTATGGCTGTTTTTTGTGGAGATATCGGAGCCTGTAGCCAAAGCGGAGCCTGTAAACCAAAGGGTGTAGATTTTTGCATACTCCGCAACAGCTGTGTCAAGAGCCTCGTCTCTGTTTTCTTCGGTCATAGTGCTGTAGCCGATAACATTTTTAATCTGCGACATAATATTATCGTTGCTGCGCATAAGTCTTTCCATTTCGGTATATGCGAGCTGGTTAAACGCATTTCCGCCGCCTGCATACTTTTCGGCAGCAGTTGTGCCGTCGGGATCGTAGCCGTACTTAAATATGGTTGCAGGGAAGGTTCTCATATCAACCGCAAGAGCGCCTACGGCTCTGCTGATTCTTTCAGCCGCAGCAATAAAATCTTCTTCTGTAGCCGTATCCGAATTGTATATATCATATCCGTCACTGAGAGCCTCAAGAAGCTCGCCGTAGGTTGCTGCCGAATATGTTCCGGGAGCATAGTTTATTCCCTCTTTAAGAGCGTTGTAAAGTGCTCTCTGAGAGTCAGAAACGCCTTCGGTTTCAAGAGAATAAAGAAGGTGCTTTTTATTCGCCTCTACTTTATTCGAATCTTCTTTTCCGAGAATTTCGTTAATAGAGCTTTGATTTGTTGACTCCCAGGAGCTGAATACCTTGCCGTTTTTTGTATAATAGTCGATAAACTGATAGGAAGTGTCACTGTCAGCTCTTACTGCGATATAGTCACCGTTATATCCCACACGGAGAGTTGTAAAGGTATCGGTAAAGGATAAGTAGTCATTGTTGTTTCCGTTAAATGTAAGGTACTTTCCTTCGCTGTTTTGAACGGTGTAAATATATACGCCTTCGGTAGTGTAATCCTCTATATAGGTAAAGTAAAGTTCGTAAGCCGCAAGAGTGTCAACTGTTTTATCCGTATCATTTACTGTACCTGATACAGGGCTTGTTTGAGTATGATTTTTAAAGCCTGTTACGCTTGTTCCCGTAGACTGATTTGTCATAATCACCTTGCTGCCGTCTTCATGAACAAGAACATATCTGCCGTTTTCAACAGGACCGCTGCCGAGAGGATCTCCGCCTCTTAAATCAAGAGTTGCACCGTTAAGCTTAGCCCCTATTTCACTCATTATCCAGTAACGGGAGTTATTTGAAGTATCAATTTCAACCTTGATATATTTTACATTTTGCTCAGTGAATTCATAAGACTTATTTGTGGCCTGATTTTTATCCGTTACGTCATAAGATCCGATATTTGTCCAAGATGTTCCGTTTTCTGAAATATATACGGTGGCGTCGCAGGTAGACGCATTATGCGCAGGAGCGGTAATAAATACCTCATCCATTGTTACAGCCTGGGGAAGTTCAACAAGGAAGTACTGACCATCAGCCTGATTAACGCCTGTCCAAACAGCCTGTGTATTGTCCGGATCTCCGCTTACGGTAGGAACTTTACCGTCAATCAGCACATCAAATACATCTCTGAAATCGCCCTTGTCTGTGTCATTTCGCATTGTTCCCGGTGTTCCGTCTGCATTATAGAAACCTACCTGAGTTTCGGTAATAACCTCCTGCACCCCTTCAGATTCCCATTTTGAAACGGTTGTACCCTCAACCTTATACAATACCAAAGGCGTTCCTGCTGTCCAAACAGAGGCAAAATCATAGTTTTCCGCTGTTCCGTAGAAATTTATGGCGTTGCTTCCGCCGTCGCTGATAACAACCGTGCTGTCAGCGTTTACGGTAACATAAAGATTCTGGGAAGTATTTGATAAGGAAACGCCGTTGGCAGTTATGTTCAAATATCTTCCGTCGGATGTGGAAATATAATAAGTATTATTATACTGTTTTACAAAATTCCATGACGCCGTAGAAGCTGAAGGAACAGTATTTACATCTGTATTGTCTGTACTAAGTCCCTGTTTGCCGCCTATTGTTTTGGAAGTATATGTCATGGCGCCGGTTGAGGTACTGGGAATGGCTACTCCCTGTTCATTATGAGCCTCGCCCTTTATAATGTATGTTCCGTCGGTTAAGTCTCCTGTTGCTGAAGGAAGCGTTTCTTCAGGACGGATATTGGGAGTATATAATTTATATGTATTATATGTTGAATCAGATACCGGCTGAAGAGCGTCTATTTTATTTTTAAGTTCATTATAATCATCTTCCTGTGTAGTGGGAAGCTTTGTCTGATCTACAACCTCTTCAAACTCATCTCTCAGCTCTGTTCCGTTTTCATTTACGGAAGTAAGAGTAACTGTTTCATCGGCTTTTCCGTCAACAGGGTCAATTGTTACGGTAATATCCCCTGTTTCCTCCGTTGAGCGGACTACCACAAGAGCTTTTCCGTTGAAAAGTTTGATATTGGCAGACTTTTCCCCTGTAAGAACGGAGGGCTGCTGGAATTTTGCCGTTGTAGATGCGTCGCCGTTGTCAACGCCGACAATTTCGCCTACGCCGTCAAGGGTGATATTTACAGTACCGTTGTAATCGTTTACAAAATTGCCTTCTGCGTCTCTTGCCTCAATTTCAATATAAGCAAGGCTGTCGCTGTCTGCCGTAAGAGTTGTATTGTTGTTCCATACGGAAGCCACAATTTCATTTGCGGAGTTAGCCTTTACGCTGTTTGTTCCTACCGTATCTGTTATAAGCTGATTATTTTCATCGTATGCCTTTACAGATAAAGTTTTTGATTCGTCATATTTAACCTGGAACTGAGAATACAAATAATCTCCGTCTCCGGAATACAGCGCATTGCTTGTTTTACAGTATGCTGTGTTGTTTACCGTTTCATTCCAGCGCTGATATGTATATCCGGCGTCAGTTTCAACAGTTTGTGCCGTTGCCGTACCTATTAAGTCGTTGCCGAGATAAAGCTCCACTTTTGCCGCGTTGCTGTATATGGCTACATCAACATATCCGCTGCCGTCAACATACAAATCGCTTCTGTTCCATGTTCCGGGAAGAAGATGAAGTGTTGTGCTGTCATGATTCCACCAGCTTCTGTAAAGATAATACATATCTTTAGGGAAACCCGCCGTATCAACAGCGCCGAAATATGAGGAATTGGGAGTGTCGCTGTATCCTTGTCCTATTTCAATATAATTCCAGGGAGTGGGCTCACCTATATAGTCAAAGCCTGTCCAGATAAACTCACCTGAGAACCAGTCCTGAGTAACGGCGTAATGCCATGCCTTCGCCGAGCTTGCACCCCAGCCTACCCATGAAGCGTCATAGGAGTTTACCTGCTTTGAATTTTCATCGGCATAATTAACATCATAGGGACGATAAAGATGCGAGCCTTTAAGATTATATACGCCTCTGCTGCTTACTGCGGAAGAGCTTTCAGTAGCGACAAAAGGCTTTCCTTGACGATTAATCTCCGCCCATCTGTTCAAATTGTAATTTGCTCCGAGTACAGTCATATAATCGTCGATTCCGCTCATAAAATTGCTTGAATTATTTCCCTGAGTAACCTCTCTGTAATCAAGAGACTGAACCAATTCGGCAGCATGACGCATTGCGCTCTGTACGCTTGAATTGCCTGAAGAAATTTCATTCGCAATATCCCATATTATAATGGAAGGGTCGTTACGGTCGCGTTTTACGGTCTGAGTAAGGACAAAATCCGCCCATGTTTCACTGTCTGATGTTTTTCCCAAAAGATTGTTTGAAGCACCTACAGCGCTGTTATAATACTGGCTGAAGTCATACTCGTTGCCGTTTTTCTCTACAACAACGCCGTCATAGAACTCCTCCATAACAAGCATACCAAGCTCGTTGCATACATCAAGAATTATTCTTGAGCCGGGGTTATGGGTAATTCTTACTGCGTTCACGCCCATATCCTTCATTATCGCAATCTGGCGGTAAATAGAATCATATTCCTGTACGGCGCCTAAAGCTCCCTGGTCATGATGAAGACATACGCCCTGAAGCTTTATTTTTTCTCCGTTAAGGCTGAAGCCTGTATCTGCGTCCCAGTTAATGGTTCTGTAGCCGTAGGTTGTGTCATAGGAATCAATCAATACATCATTTTCGTAAATTTCTGTACGAAGAGTATAGAGATTCGGATTATCAAGTCCCCATACCTTGGGATTGCTGAATGTAGGAGCAAGAGTTACTGTTGTTGAAGCTCCCGAACCCAATGTAACGCTTGCATTCTCCGCAGACGCCTTTACACTGCCGTCAGCGTCAATTATCGAAGCCTTTACCTTAACGGTTTTTGACGCTGTTCCGTCGTTCTGAAGAGTAATTTTTGCGGTAGCGGTTCCGTCTGAAAGATCAGTTTCGGAGGTGGTTACCTGCGTTCCGTAAAGAGATACGTGTACAGGGTCTGTTATGGTCATTGTAACATCCCTGTAAATACCGCTTCCCGAATACCAACGGCTTGAGGGTACCGTATTGTTTACCCTTACGGCTACCACATTTTCGGTTTTTCCGTCAAATACAAGCTGATCCGTAATATCAAAGGAAAACGCATTGTAGCCGTAATGGTTCTCGCCTACATAGTTTCCGTTGACATATACGGTAGTATTCATATAGGAACCGTCAAATGTCAATACAATTGACTTTCCGCTGTATGTTGCAGGGAAAGTAAATGTCTTTCTGTACCAGCCGGTACCGCCGGGAAGTCTTCCGCTTTCAACTTCATAAGTACCGGTGCCGAAGCTCTGGGTTATACTGAAGTCGTGAGGAAGGTTAACATCCTCCCAGGCGCTGTCATTATAGCCAATAAGACTGTAATTTGAACTGTCTCCTAAGAAGAACTTCCAGTTTTTATTGAAATTCAAATCAAGCCTGGGGCTTTCCTCGTCAGCTGCGGCTCTTGCCTCCAATGCCTCTGCGGCAAATACAAAGAGCGAAGGCGCCGATGTAAAAATCATCAGCACACTTAACAAAAGCGCAACTATTTTCTTTTTTAAAGTTTTTCCTTTTGTTTTCATTTGCACACCACCGATTTTCAATTATATTTATTCAAATTAGTGCATCTTAAATTATACGCTGTAAAGAAAAAAATGTCAATTAGATTCGTAAAATTATAAAAAAATTTTTTTACAACTTTTTAATATTTACTCACATATTTTTGTAGTTATTTAACAGTTTTCCGGATATTTTTCCAATAAACAAAAAAAAACAAAAGGACAGATAAAAATCTGTCCTTAACTGGAGGCGCCACCCAGATTTGAACTGGGGAATGAGGGTTTTGCAGACCCTTGCCTTACCACTTGGCCATAGCGCCGTTTATTTGCCTTTATAAAAAAATGGAGCGGATGACGAGGCTCGAACTCGCTACCTCCACCTTGGCAAGGTGGCGCTCTACCAGATGAGCTACATC
>CALYBJ010000010.1 GCA_944412445.1 uncultured Clostridia bacterium | reverse complement strand
GCGTTCAAAAACATTGTACCGTATCTTGACTTTATTTTTATCAAAAATGGGTCACATCTATTTACAACGCAGACAGGCGTTTTCTTTTTTATTTAGCAGCGCTGTTGAAAAACGGGCAAAATGATGTTATACTATATTGAATAATTGTTTTTAAAATTTTTGAATCAAGCAGGTGTAAATATGAAGCTTACGGAACTTTTCAGCAAAAAAATACCTACCTTGTCCTTTGAGGTTTTCCCTCCAAAGACAAGCTCCAATTACGATACGGTAAAATGCGCCACCTCGGAAATCGCAAAATTAAAGCCGGACTTTATGAGCGTTACCTGCGGAGCCGGCGGAAAAACTGACGTGTATACAGCGGATATAGCGGCGTCACTGAGCCGTGACTACGGAGTTACATCCATAGCCCATATGACCTGCGTAGGCACAACAAAGGAAAACGCTCAAAAGAGAATAAAAGAGCTTCAGGAGCTGGGAATAGAAAACATTTTGTCTTTAAGAGGAGATATCCCCGAGGGCTTCCAGATTGAAAAATGCGATTTCAAACACGCCTGTGCCCTTACAGCCTTTGTAAAAAGCATATCCGATATGTGCGTAGGGGGCGCCTGTTATCCCGAGTGCCATCCCGAATCGGCGAACATTTCCGAAGACATTGCCCATATAAAGGAAAAGGTTGATGCAGGCTGTGATTTCCTTACCACCCAGATGTTTTTCGACAACAACATTTTTTATAAATATCTCTGCAAGCTTCGTGACGCCGGAATTAACGTGCCTGTCGTAGCGGGAATAATGCCCGTAACCAACGCTTCTCAGATAGACAGAATATGCCGTCTTTCGGGAACGTATCTGCCCTCAAGATTTATAAATATAGTTGACCGCTTCGGCTCCGATCCGGAGGCTATGAAGCAGGCGGGCATAATTTACGCAACGGAGCAGATTATAGACCTTCTTGCAAACGGAGTAAACGCAATCCATGTTTATTCGATGAACAAGCCGGATGTGGCTGCGAAAATCCAGTCCAATTTATCTCATATAATACCCTCTGTAAAGGTATAAGGTGATTTTGTGAACATACTTGAAAAAATAAGAAACGGTTTTACTTATTTTGACGGAGGCACGGGAACGGTTCTGATGAAAATGGGACTGAAGCCCGGAGAGCTTCCCGAGGAATGGAATATTACACACAGCGAAGAAATAATCAGCCTGCATTTATCCTATATAAACGCAGGAAGTCATATTATAAATACAAATACCTTCGGAGCAAATGTTTTTAAGTTTTCGGAGGAAAGGCTTTATGAAATCATATCGGCGGCTGTAAACAACGCACTGGAAGCCAGAAGAAGAAGCGGCAGAGAGGATGTTTTTATCGCCCTTGATATAGGTCCTTCGGGAAAAATGCTGAAGCCCTACGGAAATCTTGACTTTGAGGACGCAGTAAAGGCTTTCGGGAAAACGGTGAAAATGGGAGCCGGGGCAGGAGCGGATTTAATCAATATAGAAACCATGACCGATTCCTACGAAACAAAGGCGGCGGTGCTTTCTGCAAAGGAAAACTGTTCTCTGCCCGTATTCGCTACAAATGTGTATAACGAAAAGGGCAAGCTTATGACGGGAGCGGATGTGCCTGCCATGACCGCCATGCTTGAGGGACTGGGAGTTGACGCACTGGGGCTTAACTGCTCCCTCGGTCCCGGGGAAATGAAAAAAATCGTGCCGGAGCTTTATAAATATTCCTCACTGCCGATTATAGTAAAGCCCAACGCCGGAATCCCAAGAAGCGAAAAGGGCGAAACGGTTTACGATGTTCTGCCGGAGGACTTTGCACGGGAAATGGCTGAAATTGCAGAGATGGGGGCAGTAATTTTAGGCGGCTGCTGCGGCACAACTCCCGAATATATAAAGGCGCTGAAAGAGAAAACGGAAAATTTAAAGCCTCTTGAAATCACGGAAAAGAATATTACATTGGTATCTTCATATACTCACGCCGCAGAGATAGGCAGAAAGCCGTTAATAATCGGGGAGAGAATCAATCCCACAGGCAAAAAGCTGTTCAAGCAGGCTTTAAGGGATCACAATATTGACTACATTTTAAACGAGGGACTTGAACAGCAGGAGAAAAAGTGCCATATACTTGATGTAAATGTGGGACTGCCGGAAATAGACGAGGAAAAGCTTCTTTCGGAAACGGTTACGGCGCTTCAGAGCGTAATAGACCTGCCTTTACAGATAGACACGTCGGATATAAAGGCCATGGAAAAGGCAATGCGGTTGTATAACGGCAAGCCCATGGTAAACTCGGTAAACGGCAAAAAAGAGAGCATGGAAAAAGTATTTCCGCTGATAAAAAAATACGGCGGAGTAGTTGTAGGACTTACCCTTGACGAAAACGGAATACCGGAAACAGCGGAGGAAAGGGTAAAAATCGCCGAAAAGATTTATAAAACAGCAAAGGAATACGGAATTTCCCGAAAGGATATAGTAATAGACCCTCTTACCATGACCGTAAGCACGGGAGAAAACAACGGAAACGTAACTCTTGAAGCGGTAAGGCTTATAAAAAAGGCAGGAGGCAAAACGGTTCTGGGAGTGTCGAATATCTCATTCGGACTTCCCGAAAGACAGAATATAAACGGAATTTTTTATGCGCTGGCTCTTGAGGCGGGGCTTGACTGCGGAATAATCAATCCAAAGTCGGAGGATATGATGAAAGCCTACTACTGTTTTTCGGCGCTTACGGGAAAGGACGAAAGCTTTAAGGAATATATCGAGTTTGCCTCAGGAAGTGAAAGGGAAAGCGTTACGGAAACAAAACCTGAAGCTGCCGGAGACGATGAAATCCTTAAAAACGCCGTAATAAAGGGACTTGCCGAAAAGGCAGGGAAATCCACGGAAAGCCTCCTTCAAAAAAAGGAGCCGTCGGAGGTCATAGACGAAATCCTTATACCGGCGCTTGACGAAGTGGGAAAGGGCTTTGAGGAAAACAGAATTTTCCTGCCTCAGCTTTTAATGAGCGCCGAAGCTGCCGGAAAAGCCTTTGACATTATAAAGGCGGCAATAAAAAGCAGGGGAGGGTCAGGCGTAAAGAAAGGAACTCTTGCCCTTGCCACAGTAAAGGGAGACATTCACGACATAGGAAAAAATATCGTAAAGGCTGTCCTTGAAAATTACGGATATGAGGTAATAGATTTAGGCAAGGATGTGCCTCCCGAAAAGGTTGTCAGCACGGTAAAAGAAAATAATTTAAAGCTCTGCGGGCTTTCGGCGTTAATGACATCCACCGTACCCTCAATGGAGGAAACAATAAAGCTTTTAAGACAGGAAGCGCCTTTCTGCAAGGTTGTTGTGGGCGGAGCTGTTTTAACGGAGGAATACGCGGGGATGATAGGCGCCGACAAATACGCAAAGGACGCCATGGCGACAGTGAGATACGCCGGGGAGGTTTTCGGCTGAACAGCTTTATAACGGGGAATTTCAGCCTTAAACCGAATATTGTCTTTTTACTGCAATATTTGCATTTTTTCTATAATCATAAGGTAAAAATTTATTGCTTTTTGTGTCAAATTATTATTTACATTTGTTATTTAAAGTGTTATTATGTTTGGTGGTAAGTTATACTCACATACAATTCAAGGAGGAAATATAATACCATGGCAAGAAAAATGAAAACTATGGACGGTAACAACGCCGCGGCATACGTGTCGTACGCATTTACCGAAGTAGCAGGAATTTATCCTATCACACCTTCAAGCCCTATGGCAGACTATGTTGACCAGTGGGCAGCCGCAGGTCAGAAAAACATTTTCGGCACAACCGTTAAGGTTGCCGAGATGGAATCGGAAGCAGGCGCTTCGGGTACGGTTCACGGATCCCTTGCAGCCGGCGCTCTTACAACTACTTATACCGCATCTCAGGGACTTCTTCTTATGATCCCCAATATGTATAAAATCGCAGGCGAGCTTCTTCCCTGTGTATTCCACGTATCAGCCCGCTGCGTAGCTTCTCACGCTCTTAACATTTTCGGCGACCATTCGGACGTTTACGCCTGCCGTCAGACAGGCTTCGCAATGCTTGCCGAAACAAATCCCCAGGAAGTTATGGATCTGGGCGCAGTAGCACATCTTGCTGCAATCAAGGGCAGAGTTCCCTTTATTAACTTCTTCGACGGTTTCAGAACTTCTCATGAAATCCAGAAGATCAGCATCTGGGATTACGACGACCTTAAAGAAATGACAGATATGGACGCTGTTGAGGCTTTCCGCAAGAGAGCGCTTAACCCTGAGCATCCCGTAATGCGCGGTTCTCACGAAAACGGAGATATTTTCTTCCAGCACCGTGAAGCCTGCAACAAGTATTATGACGCCGTACCCGCTATCGTTGAGGAGTACATGGACAAGGTCAACGAAAAGCTGGGCACAAACTATAAGCTCTTTAACTACTACGGCGCAGAAGACGCTGAAAGAGTTATTATAGCAATGGGCTCCATCTGCGACGTTGCAGAAGAGGTTATCGACTATCTTAACGCTAAGGGCGAAAAGGTAGGTCTTGTAAAAGTAAGACTTTACCGTCCCTTCTCAGTTGAAAGACTTATTGAAGCTATTCCCGAAACAGCAAAGAAAATCGCCGTTCTCGACAGAACAAAGGAACCCGGTGCAATCGGCGAGCCTCTTTACATGGACGTTGTTACGGCTCTTGCATCAAAGGGTATTCAGAAGACGGTTATCGGCGGCCGTTACGGCTTAGGCTCAAAGGATACTCCTCCCTCAAGCATTTTCGCAGTATACGAAGAGCTTGCAAAGGACGCTCCCAAGGCTCAGTTTACAATCGGTATCAACGACGACGTTACTCTTCTTTCACTTCCCGAGCATGAAGCTCCCAACACAGCCGCAGAAGGCACAATCGAGTGCAAGTTCTGGGGTCTCGGCGGTGACGGAACAGTCGGCGCAAACAAAAACTCAATCAAAATCATCGGCGACCATACGGACAAGTATGTTCAGGCATATTTCCAGTATGACTCAAAGAAAACAGGCGGTATCACAATTTCCCACCTTCGTTTCGGCGACAAGCCCATTAAGAGTCCCTACTACATCAACAAGGCAGACTTTGTTGCCTGTCACAATCCCTCTTATGTAACAAAGGGCTACAAGATGGTTAACGATGTAAAGCCCGGCGGAACATTCCTTATTAACTGCCAGTGGACACCCGAGGAGCTGGGCCATCACCTTAACGCAGAAGCAAAGAGATATATTGCTAAAAACAACATTAATGTTTATATAATCAACGCTATTGACCTTGCAATCAAGGTTGGAATGGGCAAGAGAACAAACACGATTCTTCAGTCCGCATTCTTCACCCTTGCAAACGTTATGCCTCAGGCAGAGGCTATTCAGTACATGAAGGACGCCGCTACAAAGTCCTACATGAAAAAAGGTCAGGACGTTGTTGACAACAATCACAAGGCTATCGACGCAGGCGCAACAGCTTTCGTTAAGGTAGACGTTCCCGCAGACTGGGCAGACGCTCAGGACGAAGAGGAAGCAAAGGCAACAAAGGGCGCAGAGAAGCTCCTTAAGATGGTTAACGAGATTATGACTCCCGTAGGAAAGATGGACGGCGATTCACTTCCCGTTTCAGCCTTTGTTGACCATGTTGACGGTACATTCGAGCAGGGCGCTTCGGCTTATGAGAAGCGCGGCGTAGCGGTTATGGTTCCCCAGTGGAACCCGGAGACCTGCGCAAAGTGCAACAGATGTTCATTTGTATGTCCTCACGCTACAATCCGTCCCTTTGCCATGACTGATGAAGAGGTTGCGGCAGCTCCCTCCAATATTCAGATAGCTCCCAAGCCCATTGTTAAGACAGAGTATAAGTATACTCTTGCAGTATCTGCAATGGATTGTATGGGATGCGGCGTATGCGTAGGCGTATGTCCCACAAATTCACTTAAAATGGTTAGCCGTGAGTCACAGGAGGATATGCAGCCTGTATTTGATTACTGTGTAGAGAACGTAACGGAGAAGCCCGAAGTAAGCGAAGCCGTTAATGTAATCGCAAGCCAGTTCAAACAGCCTCTCCTTGAGTTCTCAGGCTCCTGCGCAGGATGTGCGGAAACATCATACGCAAGACTTATTACACAGCTCTTCGGCGACAGAATGTATATTTCCAACGCGACGGGATGCTCTTCAATCTGGGGCGGACCTGCTGCAACATCACCCTACACCGTTAACAAAGAGGGACACGGTCCCGCATGGGCAAACTCACTGTTTGAGGATAACGCCGAGCACGGCTACGGAATGTACTTAGGACAGAAAGCAATCCGTGACAGACTTATCGCTGAGATTACTGAGATTGCTTCATCCGAGGACGCTCCCGCAGAGTTCAAGGCGGCTGCTGAAAAGTATCTTGCAACTGTAAACGACGGCAAGGCAAACGCTGCTGCAACAAAAGAGCTTGTAGCCGTTATGGAAAAGGCAGACTGTGACAAGTGCAGAGAAATCCTTAAGAATAAAGAATATCTTGCCAAGAAGTCAATCTGGATCTTCGGCGGCGACGGCTGGGCATACGATATCGGCTTCGGCGGACTTGACCACGTTCTCGCTCAGGGTCAGGATGTAAACGTAATGGTATTCGATACCGAGGTTTACTCCAACACCGGCGGACAGGCTTCAAAGGCTTCTCAGGTAGGCCAGGTTGCTCAGTTTGCTGCGGCAGGTAAGGCAATCGCAAAGAAGAGCCTTGCTGAAATCGCAATGTCCTACGGATACATCTATGTTGCTCAGATAGCTATGGGCGCCGATATGAACCAGACAATCAAGGCTATAGCCGAGGCTGAAGCTTACAACGGACCTTCACTTATCATCGGTTACGCTCCCTGTGAGATGCACTCAATCAAGGGCGGCATGGTTAACTGCCAGGCAGAGATGAAGAAGGCTGTTGACTGCGGATACTGGAACATGTTCAGATATAATCCCGCTCTTAAGGCACAGGGCAAGAATCCCTTTACCGTTGACAGCAAAGCACCTGCAACAGAGGCTTACAGAGCGTTCATTATGAACGAGGCACGTTATTCCGCACTTACAAGATCCTTCCCCGAAAGAGCAGAGAAGCTCTTTACGGAAGCAGAGGAGCTTGCAAAGGACAGATACGCTCACCTTATGAAGCTCAAGGCTCTTTACAGCACAGAGGAATAATAAAACTCAATAAAAATAAGGGACTGTTTCGGCAGTCCCTGTTTTTTATATTAAGGAAAAAAATAAACGGTGAATTTTACTTCACCGTTTGTTTTCATTGATAATTCAAAGAATTAAGCAACTGTTTCTTCTTCGCCGGGGATGAGACCCTTGAAGAAATCGAAGAATGACTTAATGATTCCTACGATGAACTCAAAGAACTCTTTGATTGTAGCAAGTATGTCCTTCATTAAAAAGAACCTCCCATTCCTTTTTATTTCGATTTAAGTATATACAAAAATTGTTACTTTTGTGTGGCAAATATTTTAAATAACCGTTAATAAACAAATATAATATAATAATTATGTTTTTATAAAGTAAAGTGTTTTTTCCTGAAGCTCCGCAGTTATTTTCTCATTAAGAATTTTAATGTTTTCAAGAAAAACAAGTCCGTTTGCGGTAACCGTATAAAGTGAAGCTATGCTGCCTCTTAAAAAAAGTGTAGCTTTTTTATTGTTTTCGGAGTAGGCGATATATGAGTTTTCCTGCCAGAAAATCGGAAGGCAGACGAAATCCTTTTCTTTAAGGGTTCTTGAGGCGATTTTTATTGTGCCGGCAGCTCCGTCGGAAATTGTTCCGTCGCTGAATTCAACGGTGACGCCGTTTTTGTTTTCCGTGTAATTTTTTTTGATTTTGGAGCTGAGATAAAAAAACGGAACATTGATTAGCGCAAACTGCCTTATAAACTCGCCCAGCCAGATTTGCGGGTCGGTGCTGTTTTTCCAAAGCTCCTCGCATTGAATATTATAATAAAGGGCGTCGGCGTATTTTTTATTGGAAAGCCTGCCGCCGCAGTAAACATGGGGGTAATATTTCATGATTTCCTCACCGGTCAGCTTGTCCACATGCCATACGGCAGGAACCTTTCCCAAAAGGTCGATAGGGTAAAAGCTTTTTAGAATATCTCGTACAACCTTTCCGTATCCGATGCCTGTAAGAGCGCCTTCCCTGTATGTAAACTCTGTTGTAACATCAATGCCTTTCTGAGAAAACCAGTCAATAATTTTTTTTCTGTAATACTGCATCTCATAGGCTGTAACTTTAGGAAAATTGTTTACATAGCATTGAAAATTGTCAATATGAACGGTGCCGATTTCCCGGAGAGGCAAAAGAGACAAAAGCTTTTCCGCTCTTTTTTTAAAAAGTCCGCTTGTCCACTCTGCCTTGTAATCTATTTTATAGCAGGGCAGTCCGTTATAGCTTTCGATTTTGGCTGCCTTTCCGTTTTTATTTCGTATAAGAGCCTTGTTTACAACATAATCCGCAAAAATGGGGCTGTTTTCGTAGGCGTCCGCAAGATTTATATGGACGCTTACGGTGGTGTTGTATTTTTTTCCCTGCTCAATAAGCCAGAGAAGACTTTCGAGAGCGCTTTCATCCTCCCGGCGTTTAAGATATTCGTTGACCTTGAAGAAGGCGGGATATTTGTCATCGTGGCCTAAGTACTGCCAGCCTACAAGATATATGATTTTATGAACTCCGAGAGTTACAGAATCCAGTATTTTAATAATTTCCAGAGCCTTGCCGAAGTCGCAGTAAACGCGGCTGCCGCCGTTTCTGTCAGGCTCGGCTAAAAACATCTTCATCATCATTGATTTTGTATAGTCGTATCTGTATGACATGAAAACCTCCGGAGTATAAGTAAAATTTTTCCTTGTAAATTTAATATACTATATTTATCACTGCCATGCAACATAAATTTAATGCAAAGTCAAAGCCATTTTTTCTTTTTAAAAATTATAAGCATAACAACGGCAATAACAACTGCGGCTGCGGCAACTGCCGGATAGCCGTAAGGGGAACGGAATTCGGGCATATTGAAGTTCATTCCGTACCAGCCCGCAAGGAGAGTAAGAGGCATGAATACAGCCGTTACCACAGTAAAAACCTTCATCAGGCTGTTTTGCTTGTAGTCAAGCTGGGAGCGGTAAATTTCAAGCACCTGGGATATGTGATCCCGGAGATCTCCCATATCCTCAAGAAGCTTCTGTGCCCGTTCTCCTGCGATTTTTATCGATTTAACGCCGTTTTCCGAAAGAAGTCCGTTTCCGTTTGCGGTAAGGTCGTCCAAAAGCAGAACAAACCTTTTGTAATACCGCTTAAGCCCCATTATATCCCTGCGGTATTTTGAAATCCTGTTCAGAAGCTTTTTGTCTTCCTCCGACGGCTCGGAAACTGCCTCCTCAGTCTGGGCAATAAGCATTTCATAGCTGTTTAAGATGTCGGCGTCTTTTTTCAGCTCCTTTATTATAAACAGATACAGCAGCCGCTCATTTTCAATTTTTTCCCTGCCGGCGTCATCCTCAAAAATTTTTGAAATCTTTTTGCAGGCGTCCTTCGTTTCGCAGAAGAAAAAAATATTTTCCCTGTCCAGGTAGATATAAATTTTCGGAGGGGGCGACTCGCTGTAAAAAGCCGGAGAATTAAAGGGGATTATGTTGAAGTCATAAACTCCCACGGTAGTTTTGTTCTGACTGTCCTTTAAAATTTCGTATGCCTTTTTGTCAATATGCTTTTCAGTTTCTGAAATTTCCGAAAACAAATAAATCTTTTTCATAATATTCCTCCGTAAATCATTATTTAATATTCCCCGAAGATTGCAATTAAAAATATATTGTGAATATTTATATGGAAATTAAATTACAAATATTTAAAAATATATAAATAAATGATTAATTAAACAAAAATACTGTTGAATATTGATTAAATATGTGATACAATTAAAAAAAATATAAGGAGAAAATATATATGAAAAAAAGACAGTTTACAGCAATTTTTTTGATTTCGGTTTCACTGCTCCTGCTTGCGGTTTTCGCATCGGCAGCAGCTTTAAAAACGGGAGATGTAAATAAAGACGGAAAAATTACCGCAGATGACGCAAGACTGACATTGAGAGCTTCGGCGATGCTTGAAACCCTTGATGATGAACAGGCAGCTGCGGCAGAGGTTACGGGTGACGGCAGAATTACTGCCTCTGACGCAAGACGCATACTGAGAGTTTCCGCTCAGCTTGAAAGCTTTACCGAGCTTCCCGATGAAACGGAGCCTGATTCGGAGCCTTCTGACGAGGAGCCCTCAACGGAAGAACCTGAACTGCCGTCATATCCCGAAGAGGTAAACGCCTTTTTAAGGGGCAGCTTTTATATTAACGGTTCAATGGAAAAGGACGGAAAGAAGTCTGATTTTATAATCGCCACCAACGGAGCTGATATGGAGCTTATGCCTGTTATAGAGGGAAAAACCATTTCACTGTTCGCATCGGCTGATAAGTCATATCTTAAATGGCAGAACGACGCCGGGGAGAAGTATTGCATTGATATAGCGTCTCTTCCTGTGAACACCGAAGACTTAAATATTTCGGAATTGCTTGACAGTCTTGATTTTGCCACGGGTAAAAATTATATATATGAATCGGCTGAGGAAAAAGAAACCGACGGCAGATTACAGATGCTGTTCACCTTTAAAAACTCAGACGGCAGAGAAATTGTGTTCTATACCGAAGGGGAAAATATAGAGGCAATTGAAATAATAAACGGAGATGCCGCGTCAAAAATAACCGTAAAGGAGCTTGCCGGAGCTATTCCCGAAGGCTTCCTTACAACCGACGGTTATGCCCCGGGAGCAGTACATGACTTTGTTGTTTATATTGACGGTGTAGAGCTTTAAAAACAATACAAAAAAAATAAGCCTGCGGAGCTTTAAAGTCATCCGCAGGTTTTTTATGTTATTGGCTTATAAAAAGTAAAGGACGGCTGTTATTGCAGCCAGATGAATTACTATGAAAACAGGCAGTCCTATCATAAATTTTTTATGCTTTGTCTTATGGCGTATAAGCTGCATTGTTACATACATTCCCGTGGCTCCGCCAAAAAAGCCTAAAAGCATAAGGGCTTTTTCCGATATTCTTCTTTTCCCTGCCTGAGCGGCAAGCTTGTCGTACATTGAAGCGAAAAAACCTAAAAAGGACATTACCGCAAAATAAATAAGAAGATATGCAATTGGCGTCATGCTGTGTACCTCTTGTATCTTTTTATTTTATGATTTTAAACTGAGCTTTGTTTCTCTCCTTAGGCTCCGGTTCTTCGTCCCCTTCGCCCACTGCAACAGAAATCAAAAACTGATAGTTTTCCGGAATATCCATGGCTTTTTTCCATTTATCGCCCTTTTCGTTTTTGAAAAGCTCCGCTATGCTTGCGATTATACAGCTGCCCAGGCCCATGCTCTTTGCGGCAACGGCAATGTTTTCAGCCATTATGCCTCCGTCAACGCCCTTGTATTCCTGGGCGAAAACAAAAATAACCGAGGGAGCGTTCTGATAAAAGGGCTGACTGCTCCAGTTTGTATATGCCGGAGCGTCCCAGCCTACAATGTCTTTAAAATCCCTGTTCATGCCCTCAAGGATTTCCTTTGACATAACGGCTCTTACATGGCAGGGCTGCATATTTCTTGCGCTGGGCGCCCACATTGCGCACTCAAGGAGAGTGTTAATTTCATCCTCTGTAAGCTGTCTGTCCTTGTATTTTCTTATTGATCTTCTTGTGAGAATATTGCTGATTGTTTCGTTTTTAATCATTTTAATCACCTTTATGTAATCTGGTCAAGAGTCAGCTCATAGCTGGGCATAAACTCCCGTAAAAACTCCTGAGCCTCTTTGCAGTCCATTTTATTTATGGCGTCAAGAGTAGACTGCTCCGCCTTTAAAAACTCGGAATTGCCTGCCTTGCGCTCTTCCACGCACTTTATAAGAGCGGAAATTTTGTCGGCTGCCTTGACTATCTTCCAAAGCTCCCTGTCCCTTTCCGTCTTATGAAACAGAAAATCAAAATCCTCCCTTAAATCCTCCGGCACATTTTCAAGAAGCTTTCCCGAGGCTGTTTCCTCAACCTTGGAGTAGGCCTCCTTAATATCCGGGTTAAAGTATTTCACGGGAGTGGGCATATCTCCCGTAAGGATTTCGGGCATATCGTGAAAAAGCCCCAAAAGCGCGGCTCTTTCGCCGTTATAGCTTTTGCCCAAGCGCCTGTTGCCTATAACGCACAGTCCGTAGGCTATTGCAGCCACCTCGTGGGAATGCTGGCTCAGTGATTCCTCTTCCGTGTTCCGCATAAGCGCCCAGCGGTTTATATATTTCATTCTTGACAGGAAGCCGTAAAAATGACTGCTCACTTTTATAACTCCTTATCTCTGAACTCTTGCGCCGGCTCCGGAAATGATTCCCTCAACCTCTTTAAGCCTTGCTGTTGAAGTGTCTCCGGGAGTGGTCATTGCCAAAGCTCCGTGGGCTACTCCGTAGTTTACGGCCTTCTGGGGATCGTCGTAGGTCATAAGTCCGTAAACAAGCCCCGATGCGAAGGAATCGCCGCCGCCTACTCTGTCGTAGATTTCAAGGCCGTCCAGAGAAAGTCCGTTGTAAACCTTTCCGTCAGCGTAAACCATGGCGCTCCAGTCGTTGACGGTAGCCGTTTTAACGGTGCGGAGAGTTGTGGCTATTACCTTGAAGTTGGGATATACCTTGCAGACTTCTCCCAGCATTTTAACATAGCCGTCCTTGTTAAGGGATTTAAGGTTCTCGTCGTTGCCCTCGATTTCAAAGCCCAGACAGGCTGTAAAATCCTCCTCGTTGCCTATCATTACATCAATGTAGGGAGCGATTTTCTTGTTGACCTCCTGAGCCTTTTCCTTGCCGCCGATGTCCTTCCAGAGAGAGGGACGGTAGTTAAGGTCGTAGGAAACAACGGTGCCGTATTTTTTTGCGGCTTTTACGGCTTCAATGGCAACCTCGGCTGCGGTTTCCGAAAGAGCCGCGAAAATTCCTCCCGTATGAAGCCATCTTGCCCCTAATGTTCCGAAAATGTAATCCCAGTCGATATCTCCGGGCTTAAGCTGTGAAACGGCAGTGTTGCCTCTGTCGGAAACGCCGGAAGCGCCTCTTATTCCGAAGCCTCTCTCGGTAAAGTTAAGTCCGTTTCTGACTGTTCTGCCGGTGCCGTCATAGGGAACCCATTTAATAAGAGATGTGTCAACGCCGCCCTGAAGAATAAAGTCTTCAACAAGTCTGCCTACGTCGTTGTCCGCAAGAGCCGTTACAACGGAGGTGTTCATGCCGAAGCAGCGTCTGAGGCCTCTGGCAACATTATATTCGCCGCCGCCTTCCCATACTCTGAAGGAACGGGCGTTTCTTACTCTCATATCGCCGGGGTCAAGTCTTAACATAACCTCGCCCAGGGAAATCATATCAAATTTGCAGTCTTTTTTATCTTTCAGGTTTATAAGTGACATAAAATATACCTCCGATAAAGTTCTTTAATAAATTATAACCGCATTAAAAATTTTTTTCAAGATTTAGGGGAAATTTAAAATGAAAAGAGATATTTTTTTACATTAAATAATTTGCAAATTCCCTTGATTTCCGACAGTATTTACAGTATAATTTAAGTTGTATGATTATTGGAAAAGTGTGAAAGGAGAGTCCTTATGCCGAAGTATATTTTTGTAACCGGAGGAGTTGTATCCGGTTTGGGCAAGGGAATTACCGCCGCTTCCCTGGGACGGCTTTTAAAGGCAAGAGGCCTTAAGGTTGCCGCTCAGAAGCTGGATCCCTATATAAATGTGGATCCCGGAACAATGAGTCCCTATCAGCACGGAGAGGTTTATGTTACCGAGGACGGAGCGGAAACGGATCTTGATTTAGGACATTATGAAAGATTTATCGACGAGGATTTAAACAAATATTCAAACCTTACAACGGGAAAGGTTTACTGGAACGTTCTCAATAAGGAGAGAAACGGCGAATATTTAGGGGAGACGGTTCAGGTTATCCCTCATATTACCAACGAAATCAAATCCTTTATATACAATGTAGGAAAAACCTCCGACGCTGATATTGTTATAACGGAAATCGGAGGCACCGTAGGCGATATCGAAAGCCAGCCCTTCCTTGAGGCAATAAGACAGGTTGGCCTTGAACAGGGTCCCGGCAACAGCCTTTTTATTCATGTAACCCTTGTGCCCTACATAAGCGGCTCCAACGAGCATAAGTCGAAGCCTACCCAGCATTCGGTAAAAGAGCTTCAGGGAATGGGTATATTCCCCAATATAATTGTTCTGCGCTGCGATGTTCCCATGCCGGAAAGCATTTTTAACAAGATTTCTCTTTTCTGCAATATTAAAAAGGACTGCGTTATTCCCAATCAGACTGTGCCCGTTCTTTACGAGGCTCCTCTTATGCTTGAGGAAAGCCATCTTTCCGATATAGTTTGCAGAGAGCTGAATCTGGACGTTCCCCAGCCTGACCTTACCGAGTGGAAAGCCCTTATCGACCGTATCCACAACCGCACAAAAACCTGCACCATAGGTCTTGTAGGAAAATATGTGCAGCTTCATGACGCTTATCTTTCCGTTGCGGAGGCGCTTCGCCATGCGGGCTACGAGGCTGATTCAAGCGTTGAAATCGAGTGGATCGACTCCGAAACATTAACCGAGGACAACTGCAACGAGATTTTGTCAAAGGTTGACGGTATCCTTATTCCCGGCGGCTTCGGCAACAGAGGCATTGAGGGCAAAATTCTTGCCTGCCGCTACGCTAGGGAAAATAATGTTCCTTATCTGGGCATCTGTCTGGGTATGCAGATTGCCGTTATTGAATACGCCAGAAACGTATGCGGCTTAAAGGACGCGAATTCCGGCGAGTTTGACGAGATAACAAAAAACAATGTTATCGACTTTATGCCCGACCAGAACAACGAAATCCCCAAGGGCGGCACTCTCCGTCTGGGAAGCTATCCCTGTAAAATTAAGGCAGGCACCATTATGCACAAGCTTTACGGCGAAACACTTATCCACGAGCGCCACCGCCACAGATATGAATTCAACAATAATTTCAGGGAGCTGCTTTCTGAAAAAGGCTTGTTTATCAGCGGAACATCTCCCGACGAGCATATTGTTGAAACCGTTGAAATCCCCGAAAACGATTTCTTTATCGGCGTACAGTTCCACCCGGAATTTAAGAGCCGTCCCAACAGGGCGCATCCTCTTTTCAAGGGACTTATTAACGCCGCTCTTAAAGCAAAGGAAAATAAATAAAATTTAAGCGGAACGGTCAAATGTTCCGCTTTTTTCTTTTGTATTTTGAAAGAAACAAAAAACCGCCGGAACGGATTTCTCCGCTCCGGCATATTATTAAATTTTCTTTTTGCTTAAGACTCCTATCTTTTCAGAGCCTCTTAGTTTTACAGAAAATAACAATAAATCTATATTAGGCTTAGCTGATATTCTCTTTTTCCCGCTTTCGCTCAGCACTTTACTTGCATTTCAGCTTTTTTTGCTTTTGTGAAAAGATTTTAGCTTTTTTATTATCTTGGGCTTTGTCACTTAATACTTAACTTCTTGAAGTGACTTTTTTCAAAGAAAGGTTTCAAAATTCTGCGATACTTTATTCGCAAGCCCTTGCTTGATTTCTGTTGCAGCTTTTGCGGATTATTTTTTTACTTCAAATATCAGCCTATCGGTATTTTTGCGAAGTTTCAAACTTAAAACTCAAATTCATCTACATCAACTTAAAGAAGTTGTCACCTGTTTTAATTCTTCACAATCTCTGCCGACTTAATGCAGCTTAAATTCACCGAAATAGGGATCTTGTGTTTTTGCAGCCTCTTAATTATCGTTATTTTTTCATTGAAGCTTTTAAAGCTTTTGCAGGCTTATCTTATTTACACATTCTTTTGAGTTTAACAACTCTTATACAGGCTTTTCAATGGTTCTCTGAAAGATTTTTTTGATTTTGTTGCAGATCTTAAATTTACTTCAGAAAAGCATTTTAATATTTTTACTAAGCCCCTGAAGGCTTTTTATTTAACCGCATTTCCGGATAGGGGACCTTTTATTTTAAGCTTTTTTCCGAACCCTTGGGACATCGGGCAAATCTTTTTCAGCGTTTTTGTTTTTTATTTTTTTTGCGAAATACAAATTAAGAACATCTTCTTAATCTGAGCCTTAATGCGTTATCTTTGCATTGAGGGTTTTCGCCGTTTACGCTGTTTTTCTTGATTTCAGCTTTCTTTTTTCTGTCGGTACAGCCTTTCGGTCAACTCCGGTTACTTATCTTTTACATAAGGTTTTATTGCTTTTTTACAGGTTTTTCTTTTTTGAAAAAATTTTTACCTGAAGCATACTTACTGAGATTTATATCAGCGGTCTGCCTGCACACTGCCTGCATCAGGACTTTTTTTACTCCGGCGTTCCGGAAACCTGAATACCCGGCCGCAAACAACACGGGTTATTTATATTCTCCGTAAAACCGTCATATAAATAATCTAATACTCCACATCGGAATCACCCCTGATCTTTTTTGCATCTTTATAATAGCACATGATTTTTTGTTTGTCAAGAGTTTTTTATAAAATTTATACCAAAATTTTTAATTTTTCTGATTTTATTGTGAAAAGTGTCTAACTTTATAATATAAATAAAAATAAATTAAAATATTTATATTATAAAGGAACGGCTCGGGAATTTTTAATTTTTTCAAAAAAAATAAGACGGCTGAAAAAATTTTTTTCTTCCGTCTTAAAAAATGTTTAATTTATCTGTGCCATTTTACGCCCTGAGGAGTGTCCTCAAGAATAATGCCCATGTCTTTTAACTGATCTCTTATTCTGTCAGCCTCCGCCCAGTTCTTTTCTTTCCTTGCCTGAGTTCTTTTTTCAACAAGTTCCTGAATCTCTTTGTCCTCATCGCTTTCCGGCTGTGACTGTGCCTTTTCGTTATATTTCTTCGCTTCGTTAATAAGGTCAAGGGAAAGTACCCTGTCAAAGTCTTCTATAAGGAAAAGCTTTGTTCTGTCGTTTGTGTCGGCTTTTAAAACGTCGTAAAGGCAGGTTATTGCAAGAGAGGTGTTAAGGTCGTTTCCCAGAACCTCTTTAAACTTGTCTTTATATTTTTTAACGGCGTCTTCGTTTATTTCCTCCGACGGGTCGTTTTTCAGGGCTGCTATTCTTGCAATCAGCTTGTTGAATACCGCCGAGGTGTTGTCCAGAGCTTCGTAGGAAAATTCCTGCGCCTTTCTGTAATGGGACTGAAGGCAGAACATTCTGTAGGCAAGAGGGTCGTAGCCTTTTTCCTCAAGGAGAGATACCGTTAAAAATTCTCCCTTGGATTTGCTCATTTTGCCGTTTGAGGTGTTAAGGTGAAGCACATGGAACCAGTGGCCGCACCAGGGATGACCTAAATAGGCTTCGCTTTGGGCGATTTCGTTTGTGTGGTGAGGGAAAGCGTTGTCGATGCCGCCGCAGTGAATGTCAAGGTATTCGCCGTTGTGCTTGATGCTTATGGCGGAGCACTCTATATGCCAGCCCGGATAGCCTACGCCCCAGGGGCTGTCCCATTTAAGCTCCTGATCCTCGAATTTTGATTTTGTGAACCACAATACAAAGTCGGTTTTATTTCTTTTGTTTTCGTCCTCGGAAACGCTGTCTCTTACTCCCACGGCAAGGTCTTCCGCGTCAAAGTTGTTGAAAACATAGTAGTTTTTGAGCTTTGAGGTGTCAAAGTAAACATTGCCTCCGGCGATATAGGCGTATCCCTTGTCAAGAAGTCCCTGAACCATTTTTATAAATTCCGGAATACAGTTTGTGGCAGGCTCGATGACATCGGGCTTTTTTATATTGAGCTTATTGCAGTCTTCAAAAAATGCGTCGGTGTAAAACTTTGCAATCTCCATAACCGTTTTATGCTCACGCTTGGCGCCTTTAAGCATTTTATCCTCGCCGGTGTCGGCGTCGCTTGAAAGATGTCCTACATCGGTTATGTTCATAACCCTTTTAACATCGTAGCCGGAGTATCTCAAAAACTTTTCAAGCACGTCCTCCATTATATACGTTCTGAGGTTTCCTATATGGGCGAAGTGGTAAACAGTAGGTCCGCAGGTATACATATTGATTTTGCCTTCCGTATGGGGCTTAATTTCGTCTTTGCTTCTTGTTGCCGAATTATATAAAATCATAGCTGTTCTCCTTTTTATCTGCGTATTGCCTCCGCAAGGTCTTTTATCATATTTTCCAGTCTTTCTATTTCCTGAGCCACAGGGTCGGGAATATGAATCTGGTCAAGGCTGTCAACCCGCACCCCGTCCTGCTTTACAACTCTTGCAGGAGTGCCCACTGCCGTGGAGTTTGGGGGAATCTCGTGAAGCACCACGGAGCCGGCTGCTATTTTTGTATTGTCGCCGATTTTAACAGGTCCCAGAATCTTGGCTCCGGCGCCTATCATAACATTGCTGCCGACAGTGGGGTGGCGCTTTCCAACATCCTTGCCCGTACCCCCTAAGGTGACGCCCTGATAAATTGTTACATCGTCGCCGATTTCCGTGGTTTCGCCTATAACTACTCCCGTGCCGTGGTCAATAAAAAATCGCTTTCCGATTTTGGCTCCGGGATGGATTTCAATTCCTGTTTTCCTGACTGTGCGCTGGGAAATCCATCTTGCCAGAAAGCGCAGGTTATGGTGATAGCACCAGTAAGCCTTTCTGTGAGATCTTACGGCCCGAAGCCCCGGATACAGCAGGAGAATTTCCAAAACCGATGTGGCGGCAGGGTCTCTGTCCTTAACGCATTGAATATCTTCTTTAAGCTGACTGAACATAACTCAAAATGACATTGAATCCAAAATAAGATTCGGCGCCGTACTCCTTTTCCGAAAAATTAACTGCATACAAATTTATTATACTATATTAAAAAAGAAAATGCACCATAATTTTAAAGATTTTTAAATTTTTTTGCTTTTAAACAGTATATTAATAATGCAAACTCTTGATTTTGGGGCTGAAAAAGGTTATAATGTGAAAAAAGGATGCTTAGCTCAGCCGGTAGAGCATTCGCTTGACGTGCGAAGGGTCAGCGGTTCAAGTCCGTTAGCATCCACCAAAAAAACAGCCGCCTCAGAAGAAGCGGCTGCTTTTTTATGAGCAAAAAGTTAAAATGTAATAATCAGTGATTAAGTAAAAAATTCTTCAAATCCTCAACGGTGTCAACAATATAATCTGCTCCGTATTCAATAAGCTCGCCCTCGGGAGCGAAGCCGTAGTTTACGCCGCAGCACTTGACGCCGCATTTTTTTGCGCCTATAAGGTCATGCTTTCTGTCGCCTATCATAAGAATGTCTTTTCTTTGGTCATCAGTAAGGCTAAGACGGCTTATTGCCTGCTCTATAACCGCCGCCTTGTCCTGGGATTCGTTAATGCTTCCCGATACTGTGGCGAAGTATTTGTCAAGTCCGAAATGCTCTATAACCTTGACGGACATAAACTCGGGCTTTGAGGTGGCAACCGCAAGAATTTTCCCGGAGTCGCTTACCTCTTTTAAAAGCTGTTCCATGCCCGGGAAGGGGAAGTTTTCGTAAATTCCCTTGACGGTGTATCTCTCCCTGTAAGCCTCGATGGCTTTTTCCGTAAGCTCATCGCCATAGCCCATTATCTCGCGGAATGAAACCGTAAGAGGCGGGCCTATGAATTTTCGGAGCGTGTCCTCGGAGGGTACAGGCAAATTAAGCTTGTTAAAGGCGTAAATAAGGCTTTTGAAAATGCCTTCCATTGAATTTGTAAGGGTTCCGTCTAAATCGAAAAAGATATATTCAAACATAATATCAACCTTGTTAAACGAATTTATATACCCGTATTTTTTACCGAAAAGCAGGATTCATACATTAATGCTCAAAGAGCATAAGAAGGAAGCCTGCCGCAACTGCGGAGCCTATAACTCCTGCAACGTTGGGACCCATAGCGTGCATAAGAAGGAAGTTGGTGGGGTCAGTTTTAGCGCCCTCTTTCTGGGCCACACGGGCAGCCATGGGAACGGCTGAAACGCCTGCGGCACCGATAAGGGGATTAACCTTGCCCTTTGTGAGAACATAAAGAAGCTTTCCTAAGAGAACGCCGCCTGCCGTTGAGAAGATGAAAGCGATAAGACCTAAGCAGACAATAAGAAGTGTCTTTGTCTGAAGGAAGGTCTGGCCGTTGGCGGTGGCGCCTACGCAGGTACCCAGCATAATGGTAACGATGTTGGTAAGAGCGTTCTGTGCGGTGTCGGAAAGTCTTTCGGTAACGCCGCACTCTTTAAACAGGTTGCCCAGCATGAACATACCCAAAAGAGGAATAACGCTGGGGAGAATCAGAGCCGTAAGAACAAGAACGACAACGGGGAAAATGATTTTTTCCTTTTTGCTTACCTTGCGGAGCTGAGTCATTTTAACGGCTCTCTCTTTTTTTGTTGTGAGAAGCTTCATAACGGGAGGCTGAATAATGGGAATCAGCGCCATATATGAATACGCCGCAACGGCAATGGGCGCCAGCAGGTGAGAAGCCAGCTTGCTGGTAAGGAAGATAGCCGTAGGACCGTCTGCGCCGCCGATAATTGAAATTGAAGCTGCTTCATCGGGAGTAAACTGACCGGAAGCGATGGCGATAATGAAAGCGATGTAAATACCCAGCTGAGCGGCAGCGCCCAGAAGGAGGCTGACGGGGTTTGAAAGAAGAGGACCGAAGTCGGTCATGGCTCCTACGCCCATAAATATAAGACATGGGAAAATACTGCTCTTAACGCCTATATACAGCAGCCTCAGAACGCCGGAATCGTACCAGTGAGCGCCTTCAGCCACCTGAACCTCAAAGTCCGTAAGGCCTACGGAGTCGTACATGATTTCGGAGCCGGGCAGATTAGCCAGAAGAATACCGAAAGCGATGGGAACAAGAAGAAGAGGTTCAAATTTTTTGGCTATTGCCAGATAGAGAAAAACGAAGGAGACAAGAATCATAACAAGGTTTCTCCAGTCCAAAACCGAGAAGCCCGAGAATTCCCAAAGTCCCTGTAAAATTCCTATAAAATCCATTGATAACCGTTCCTTTCTCAGATCACTGCGATAACATCGTCTGTATCAACGGTTGAGCCCTTTTGAACAAGGATCTGTTTAACGGTGCCGTCAACGGGAGCAACGATTTCGTTTTCCATTTTCATAGCCTCGAGAATAACAACGATATCTCCGGCTTTAACAGTCTGACCAACCGTAACGTTAACGCTGAGAATATTTCCGGGCATGGGAGCTACTACCTTATTGCCGTCGCCGGCGGCAGCGGCAGGAGCAGCAGCGGGAGCAGCGGCAGGAGCGGCAGCCTGAACGGGAGCAGCAGCGGGAGCGGGAGCGGCGTCGGAAACGGAGGTGATAACAGCCTGTGTTTCCTCAACGTCAACCTCATAATTTTTTCCGTTTAAAGTAACAACATATTTCATGATTATTTATCCTCCAACAGTTTAATAGACTTGAAAGCAAGTCTGTTAAGCGGAATACCGCTCTGATTGCTGACGATTGCCATAATAACTGCGGCAGTGGGTTCGTCAACGTTTTCAAGCTGAAGCTTGCCTTGGGACTGGGTGTCCGGAAGAGGGAAGCCCTTGGGAGCCTGAGGTGCGGCGGCAGGCTTCGGAGAAGCTGCGGGAGCTTTTTTCTCGGCTGCTTTTTCAATGGCGCCCATGATTTTGGAAACAAGAAGAATAAACAGAGCTATAACCGCAAGAATGGCGATAACTACAACCATTCCCACAACGGCTATAAGAATCGCGTCCAAAATGCTTATATCCTGACCTGCAAGCAAACCTGAATTAACAATAGCCAAAAGATTGGCGGTAAACATATTTGCTCACTCCTTTAAATTTTCTTTATTGAATATGTGAAGGTGCGTTTTTTAAGCTCGTCTCTCCTGTCGAAGAAAGCTTCTGCCTGCTGGGGGAATGCGATATATGAAAGAACATCCTCATCGCAGGTGGCTCTGTCGCCTAAGTATTCTCTTGCGGCGGGGATACCGTCGGAAAGAGTGTCGGCGAAGCGGCAGGTTACGGGCTGTTCATCGCCTAAAACCTTTTTCATAAGGTCCTTGTCGATTTCTCCGGGAGCCTTTCCGTATTCGCCCTTAATGTAGCTGCGTACTTCCTTTGAAATGTTTTTGTATCTTTCTCCCAGAAGAACGTTCTGAGTTGCCTGAACGCCTACCATCTGGCTCATGGGAGTAACAAGGGGAGGATATCCCAGATCCTTTCTTACTCTGGGTGTTTCTGCAAGAACCTCGTCAAGCTTATCAAGCTTTTTCTGCGCGGTAAGCTGCGCTACAAGGTTTGAAAGCATTCCGCCGGGAATCTGATAATTGAGAGCGTCGGTAGCTGTGCCCATAACAACGGGATTTAAAAGCTTGCTGTCAAGACATTCTCCTCTGTAATCCTTGAAGAACTTGTTGATTTCCATAAGAAGACGGTCGTCAAGGTCAACATCATAGCCGTACTGACGGAGAGTATACGCCATTGTTTCGGTAGCGGGCTGGCTTGTGCCGCCGGAGAAGCTTGAAATGGCGGTGTCGATTATATCCGCTCCTGCCTCAACAGCCTTGAGAAGCGTCATAAAGCCCAGACCTGTTGTTGAGTGGGTGTGAAGAACAAGAGGAAGCTTTACGCTTTCCTTTATTGCCTTTACAAGGTCGTAAGCCTCCTTGGGGCTCATGATTCCTGCCATGTCCTTAATGCAGATAGTCTGAACGCCCATAGCTTCAAGCTCTTTTGCAAGCTTTACGAACATCTCAAGAGTATGAACAGGGCTTGTTGTGTAGCAGATTGTACCGGACGCAATAGCTCCTGCCTTTAATGTTTCGTCAACTGCTACCTTGATATTTCTGAGGTCGTTGAGAGCGTCGAAGATTCTTATAACATCAATGCCGTTTTCAACGCTTTTTCTTACGAAAAGACGAACAACATCGTCGGGATAATGCTTGTAGCCTAAAAGGTTCTGACCTCTTAAAAGCATCTGGAGCTTTGTGTCGGGACAAGCCTTTTTGATTTTTCTCAATCTCTCCCAGGGATCCTCGTTAAGGTAACGAAGACATGAGTCAAATGTTGCGCCGCCCCAGCACTCAAGTGAATAATATCCGGCTTTGTTAAGCTTTTCGAGAATAGGCGAAAACTTTTCAAAGGGCATTCTTGTTGCGATAAGGGACTGCTGCGCGTCACGCAAAACAGTTTCAGTAAACTGAATTTTCATTTTGCATACCTCCTATATTAAAATGTGGTTTTTTAAACTGTTTGAACTGTATCTGCCGCAGACTTTCCCGGAATGTTATCCGGAGCCTGTTCAGGTCTTCAGACAACGGGAAACGGAATCAGGGCAGGATTTTATAAACTGTTAAAAAATTAACTGTGTTAAAAGACAGTTAAAACTATTTCAAATTCAACCCATTATAAATTATACCCGAATCCAAGGGAATTGCAAGGAAAAAAGAGGCTTTTTTGTGTAGAAAAATAGGCGTCCGTAAACCCATGGAAATGTGCAAAACGGCAAAAAGAATCAAAAAAATCAGCCGGCACAATATGACGGCTGAAAAATCATTTAAAAATAATTTATAATAATTTATACTTTTCTGAATTTGCGGTTTGATGAAATAAATCAAAAGTGTTTGCTAAATTTTTAACAAAAAGGCAGACTGTTTTATGAAACGTTCATGTATCTTTTGGAAACGGCTTTTTTTACGGGTACGCCTATTGCCGACGCGGCGGCTGCTCCTATGGCGGCTTCCGGCAGGCCGTTTGTAAGTACTACAAGTCCCAAAAACGCCAAAAGTGTCTGAGATGAGTCGGTTACAGCCATTGAGTAGTACTCCTGTCCGAAGAAAATGTAAATTCCCAAAAGAACAAGGAAAGTGTTTGTGAGAGTGCCGAAAAGTCCCGCTGCTGCTGCGGCGGCAAACTCGTTTTTGATTATTTTCATAAGGCCTTTCATAACCAGAACCGTAACTACTCCTATAAGAATACGGGGAACGAAGCATATAAGAAGGCTTCCGAAATTTCCCTGAAACTCACCTAAGGTATAAAAGGGCGTGTAAAGGAATGAAAAAGCTCCGGGTGCCACGAAGGTCCAGTAGATAAAGCTGCACGTTCCGAATACAAGTCCCATAAGGGCTCCTGCTTTCATGCCCAGAACAACGGCTGCAATAATTACCGGCACATGGGAAAGAGTAGCGCTGAGCATACCAAGAGAGGGAAGCGTTCCCAGAGGTGTAAAGCAGACAATTATTTCAATTGCCAGAAGCAGAGCAAACTGACATAAAAATAAAATCTGCTGATTTTTTGTTTTTTTTGCTGACATTTTATTTTCCTCCTTGCTGTTGTTTCCTGAGGAATACAACGCATATTGAATATTGTGCCGCAAATATTAAAATGTATAAATATTATATGCAATAAATAAGTTATTAATATGTATTTTTTTTATAAATAAAACGGAGTCCATCCAGAATAAGGTCGGGATCATAAACGGCGTCCATATTGCAGTGCTTGATTATAAAGCCTGCAATGCCTCCCGTAGCCACAATTGTTCTGACCTTTTCGCCCAAAGCCTTCTCAAGCCTTGCGCAAAGACCTTCTATCATTGCGGCGGCGCCTAAAATCGTACCCGACTGCATACTTGAAACGGTGTTTGTTCCTATGGCGCTTTTCGGAGCGTTTAACGGGATGCTGGGAAGCTGGGATGCTCCTGAGGACAAAGCGTCAAGGGAAATTTTTATCCCTGCGGAAATGGTGCAGCCTCTGTAACTTCCCTTTGAGTCAATAACGCTTATTTTCGTAGCGGTGCCCATGTCAAGCACAAGACAGGGAAGAGGATATTTTTCAATGGCTCCTACGGCTCCCGCCACAAGGTCCGCACCCAGCTGAGCCGGATTGTCAATAAGAATGTTAAGTCCTGTTTTGATTCCGGGACCGATAACAAGGGGAGCCTTCCCCGTTAAATATGAAACGGCAGTCATTATTACATCGGTCAGCTCCGGAACTACCGAGCTTATGATTGAATGGGAGAGCTTTAAGGGATCGCCGCCGTGAAGCCTGATTATAAGTGAAAGCTCAACGGCGTACTGATCGGGCGTTCTTGCCCTGTCGGTAGCTATTCGCGAAACAAACATAAGAGCGTCGTCATCGTACAGTCCGAATGTAATATTGGTATTGCCTATATCGACAGCTAATATCATGTTTCCTCCTTGCAGAAAATATAAGTAAAATAAATATTTAATAATTACATTATAACAGTCGAAAAAATTTTCCGCAACCTCATAAATAAACAGATATGTATTGAAAATGTAAAAAAATGTGCTACAATCTAAACAAATACAATTAAAGGAAATGGTTAAAAATGAAAACAATCGGCTTTATAGGCTGCGGAAACATGGCTCAGCCAATTATAAGAAATACCGCAGAAAAAAATGTTTTTGATAAAAATAATATTTATGTTTATGATATAAACAGGGAGAAGCTTAGTGAATTTTGTAAAAAAACGGGAATAAAGGAAGCTCCTGATGAAGTTTATATAGCAGGGAACTGCGATGTTGTAATGCTCTGCACAAAGCCTCAGACTTTCCCGGAGCTTCTTCCGAAAATATCCGGAGCGCTGAATGAAAACAAGCCTCTTCTTGTGTCCATAGCCGCCGGAAAAACCACGGAATATATAGCTTCCGCCGCCGGTTATAACGGCCCCGTGGGAAGAATTTTTCCCAATCTTAACGCAGAAGTAGGAGAGGCAGTGTCAGCCTACACCGTAAACAGCAAAGGAAACCATGAGCACAGGGAGATAATCGGGAAAATCTGTTCCTCCTACGGAGAGGCGAAGCTTCTTGAGGAAAGCCTGTTTTCGGTTTTCGGAGTTCTCGGAGGCTGTGTTCCCGCTTATGTCTTTATGTTTATAAATTCCCTTGCGAAAGCCGGAGAGGCAGACGGGCTTGACAGCGAAACAGCGGCAGAGGTTGCGGTTCAGGCGGTGCTGGGCAGCGCAAAGCTTTTAAAGGAGTGCAAAGGTGATATTGAAGACTGGATTAAAAAGGTCTGCTCTCCCGGAGGAACTACAATCGAAGGAGTAACTTCTCTCAGAGAGGATAACCTTGAGGAAACAGTCAAAAAAGCGTTTCACAAGTCATATTTAAAGGATATAAAGCTGTCAGAGGGCAGCTGAAAAAACGGAAAAACGGAAAAAAATAAAATAATTTTTCCTGAAAGGTCTGATTTCAGTTGAAAAGGCATAAAAAGATAAAATTTACGATTATATAAAAACTATTGACAAAACGGAAAAATTATAATAAAATACTTGTAACTTGTCAAACCTGCCGAATGTATTGTTTGGAAAATGGCGGTTTTTGGTTAAAGTTTTTTATATTTTTGCTTGACTTCTTAAAAACCATAGTATATAATATGACTGTGTTATTGAGAAATAGCCGCGTTTTTTTATGGTATATTGAGCAAAAAAGCTCTTTATATAGAAAAATTTTTTAAAGGAAGGTTCTAAAAATGAAACTTGCAAAGAAAATGCTCGCAAGTGCAGTTGCACTTGTAATGGTTGCAGCTCTTGCTCTTACAGCTTTTGCAGCAACACCCGCAGTTACAATGACAGCTACAGACGCTATCGTTGGCGAGACAGTTACAATCACAGTATCCGGTAAGGATATTGCAGGCTTAGAGAGTGCTGACCTTCAGTTCAACTATGATGCTACAGCTCTTGAGTATGTAAGCGTTGAACAGGCAGCCGGTGCTTCTTTCTCATTAGCAGTCGGCGGCAACCCCGAAGCCGGAATGGTAACATTCTCATTCGCATTTGTTGAGGCTGCTACAGCTGATTCAGACATTTGCACACTTACTTTCAAGGTTCTTAAGGCCGGTTCTTCTGATGTTACATTAACTTATAACTCATGGGACGGCGCTGAGCAGCCTGCTGATGTTACTCTTACAGTTACCGGTGCAGAAGCTCCCACAGAGGCTCCTGATGACGACAACAACGGCAACAATGACAACCAGAACGGCGGAGATCAGGATAAGATCCCCCAGACAGGTGAAGCAGGAATCGCTGCTATCGCTGGCGTAATGGCTATCGCAGCTGTTGCATTCGTAGCAACAAGAAAAAAGGACGAAGAATAATATAATTCTTTAGAGCAAGCGTAAGCTTGGCATTTAATTGCAAATTAAGTTTTTAGGGATTGGCGTTCGGCGTCAATCCCTTTAACTTTTTCATTGCCTGATTAAAAATTATTCCGTATCATTTACCGGGCCTGTCGGATTCTCCATTGCCTCAAAGTACCGGCAGTAAGTATAAATAAATTCCGAATTTGAAGAAAAAATAAAATTGTACCGTCCGCAGGTATATGTTTCGTATAAATCGGTAAAATATTTATCTATGCTGTCGTAGCTTAAATTTTCGTTTACCCCGTTTCTGTCCTCATTTGAGAGATTGCAGAAAACACCTATAAGATTCTGAACAAAATCCATGTAGGCGGCTTTTTTTCTGTCGTCGGAGGTAGTTTTTCCGTATGCCGTTGCTGTAATGTCGGAAATGCTTCCGTTTTCGTCAGTGTGAAAGGACAGCAGAACATCGTCCTCCGCTTCAAGGCTTAAATATACCTGACAGGCGTCTTCATAAATAAACATATCAAAATATTCAAAGCCGTATTTTTCGTTTATCTCCGAAAGCTGCGCCGACAGATATTCATAATCCGGCCTTGCCTCCTGAGTGCAGCCGGCAAGCATAAGGAATACCGAAGCTGTCAGAATTAATGAGATTATTTTTTTCATATTATCACCGTAAATAACATTTTTATACTCTTATATATATTAAAAAGCAGGCGGCTTTATACCGTCTGCTTTTATTGCTTTAATATGTTATTTTCCGAAGGAGTAGGACATATCGGAAGCCACTGTATGCGCTGTTTCCTTTTTTGCCTTAGAGGTTTTTCTTCTTTTGTTAAGCTCATGGAGATACAAATCCTCGTCAAGAGGCAGGGTTATTGTCTTGCCCAGCCAGGAGGAAAGGTAAGCGGCGTTGCAGATTGTAAGACCGTTTATGCCTTCTTCGCCGGGAGCAGTCAAAGGCTCTCCGTGAAGAATATGAGCTGCGAAAGCGTTTGTAACACCGGCGTGCTGCTGATTTTCCCCGTCTGTTTCGACCTGAACGGTTTTGCCCTTGGGTGCGCTGAAGCCGTCCTTTGCGGTGTATGTGTAATGGGAAACGGAGTCCTCAAGCTCGTAAACTTCAATATTGTCAGCGGTGCAGATTATCCTGGCTCTGTCAAGGGTTATTTCAAACCTGTTGTCACCGGGGCAGTCACCTGTTGAAGAAATAAATACTCCCGTGGCTCCGTTTGGATATTCGGCGTATATTGTAACATCGTCCTCAACCTCTATGTCGTGCCACTTTCCGTTGCGGCAAAAGGCGGTTATTTTTTCCGGCATACCGCATATCCACTGCCAAAGGTCAAGGTTGTGAGGCGCCTGATTCATTAAAACTCCGCCGCCTTCACCCTCCCAGGTAGCTCTCCAGCCGCCGGAATCGTAATACTGCTGACCTCTGAACCAGTTTGTAATTATCCAGTTTACACGCCTTATTTCACCGTAAATGCCGCTGTTAACAAGCTCCTTTACCTTTCTGTAAACGCAGTTTGTCCGCTGATTATACATAATGGCGTAGGTTTTGTCCTGAGTTTTTGCGTATTCAATAAGCTCTCTTACATTTTTCGTGTAAACGCCTGCGGGCTTTTCGCAAAGCACGTGAAGTCCCCCTTTAAGAGCTTCCACGGAAAGGGACGGGTGAGAATAGTGAGGAGTTGCTATAAGAACGGCGTCCACAAGTCCGCTGTTTATAAGCTCCGAGGCGTCCTGAAAGCCTTTTGCGCCGGGAGCCAGCTTAAGGGCAGCCTCCAGTCTTTCCGGAACGATGTCGCAGACAGCCGTCAGAACCATTTCTTTTATTTTTCCCTCGTTGTAAAGCTTAATGTGAGCCGTTCCCATGTTGCCTATGCCGATTATACCGTATCTGAGTTTATCCGCCATGGAAAAGCCTCCTTAATCTTACCAGATTTTTCTTTCTGCAATGTCAAGAAGCGCTGAAGAGATAAATTCGTCAACGGATTTCGCTCCCAGATCTCCTTCTCCTCTCTTTCTTACGGAAAGAGTGTTTTCTTCCTGTTCCTTATCGCCTACAACAAGCATATAAGGGATTTTTTCCATTTGTGCTGCTCTTATCTTGTAGCCTGTTTTCTCGCTTCTGCTGTCAACGGTAACTCTCATGCCCAGCTTTTCAAGTCTGTCCTTTACGCTGTTTGCGTATTCAAAATGCCTGTCGGCGATGGGAAGGATTCTGACCTGCTCGGGAGCAAGCCAGAGAGGAAATGCTCCTGCGTATTTTTCAATAAGAAGGGCGAGAGTTCTCTCATAGCAGCCGATTGAGGTTCTGTGGATAATATAGGGGTTTTTCTTTGAGCCGTCACGGTCTGTATATTCCATTCCGAATTTTTCAGCCAGCATCTGGTCAATCTGAATTGTAATAAGAGTATCCTCTTTGCCGTAAACGTTCTTTATCTGAATGTCAAGCTTAGGTCCGTAGAACGCGGCTTCGCCGATACCGATTTTATACTCAACGCCTAAGTCGTCAAGAATGGTTTTCATTGTGTTCTGAGCTTCGTCCCACTGCTCAGCGGTGCCTATATATTTTTCCTTGTCGTTGGGATCCCACTGGGAGAAACGGTAGGAAACATCCTCGTAAAGCCCCAGAGTTTTAAGACAGTACATGGCAAGCTCAAGGCAGTTTTTAAACTCCTGTTCAAGCTGTTCCGGAAGACACATAAGATGTCCCTCGGAAATTGTAAACTGACGAACACGGATAAGTCCGTGCATTTCGCCGGAAGCCTCGTTTCTGAAAAGAGTTGAGGTTTCGTTGTAGCGGAGAGGCAGGTCTTTGTAAGATCTCGCCCTGTTAAGGTAAGCCTGATACTGGAAGGGGCAGGTCATGGGACGGAGAGCGAATACCTCGTCGTCCTTTTCTTCGTCACCTAAAACGAACATTCCGTCCTTGTAGTGATCCCAGTGTCCGGAAAGCTTGTAAAGGTCGCTTTTCGCCATGTAGGGAGTTTTCGTAAGAAGCCAGCCTCTTCTCTGCTCCTCGTCCTCTACGAATCTCTGGAGAAGCTGTATAACTCTTGCTCCCTTGGGGAGAAGTATGGGCAGTCCCTGACCGATAAGGTCGGATGTTGTGAAATATTCAAGCTCTCTGCCCAGCTTGTTGTGGTCTCTCTTCTTTGCCTCTTCAAGCATTGTAAGATGAGCTTCAAGTTCCGACGCCTTTGTAAATGCCGTTCCGTAAATACGCTGAAGCATCTTTTTGTTTGAGTCGCCGCGCCAGTAAGCTCCCGTGCAGGAGGTAAGCTTAAAGGCTTTTACTCTGCCTGTGTCGGGAATATGAGGTCCGGCGCAAAGCTCCGTAAATTCTCCCTGTTTAAAGAAGGAAATATTTTCGCCTTTTCCTGCGTGCTCCTGAATAAGCTCCACCTTGTAAGGCTCGTCTTTTTCTTTCATCATGCTGATTGCTTCGTCGGGAGCAAGCTCAAATCTTTCAAGGGGAAGAGCCTCCTTGACGATTTTTTTCATTTCACCTTCGATTTTTTCAAGGTCTTCAAAGGTGAAGGGTTGATCTATGTCAAAGTCATAGTAAAAGCCGTTGTCGATAGCCGGTCCTATTGCCAGCTTGGCACCGGGGAAAAGTCTTTTAACAGCTTGCGCCAGAATATGGGAAGCAGTATGCCTGAAAGCTTTTTTGCCCTCGTCGTCCTCGAAAGTGAGAATCTCAACGGCGCTGTCCTCGTTTATGGGAGTTCTTAAATCCTTTACTTCGCCGTTTATTCTGCAAACGCAGGCGGCTTTGTAAAGTCCCGCGCCCAGAGATTTCGCAATCTCAAGAGCCGTTACGCCGTTTTCGTATTCCTTAACAACGCCGTCTTTAAGAGAAATTTTTATCATATAAATTACCTCCGTAAGTTAAATTAAATATAAAAAACACTCCATCCCCAAATGGGATGAAGTGCTGTACTCCACGGTTCCACCCAAATTACGGAATAAAAAATTCCGTCACTTAAAAAGCCTTTAACGGTGCTTAGCCGGTATGCCTTGTGCATAAGCTTTTCGGCAACTCTCGGGAGCGGTAACTGAAAGGACGCTTTGTTTCTTTTTCAGCAAATAAGAAACTCTCTTTGAAAGCTTATGCTTTCAGCCTTCTCCGTCAGCGATTTATAGCATTATTCATTAAGCCATAAGCTTATATAATTATAATACCCTTAAAAAAAAATGTCAATAGTCATTTTAACCCTTTGCGCTTGCGGCTTCTGTGAGAGCTTCTTCCACTGTCCATTCGTAGATATTTTTGTAAGGGTTAAGATAATCGCAGTCGGGAGCGGTCTTTATGCTTCTTGAATAAACAAGGGCGCCCGACCTGAAGCAAAGGGGAACAAGGGGCATATTCTGCAAAAAGGAGTCCGTAAAGGCGTTTATGGAAATATTTCCGCCTAAATATTCCTTATAGGCTGTTTTTGTTGTGTCGGAGGCTGAGACGCCGTATAAAACGCTGCTGTCGCCGAACAGCGAGGATAAATTCATATCCGAGGGCAGCTTTACTTCTCCTAAATAGAAATCATAATCCCCGTTTGCAAGAGCCTGAGTATATTTGTCCCAGGTAAGCTCCGTTACGGTGATGTTTATCCCGATATTAAGGAGTCTTTCCTTAATTTCCTTTGCAGCCGCCACCTTAAAGTTGTTTCCCGAATAAACTATAAGCCGTAAATTTATCTGATCGGTAAATCCGGCGTTTGTCATTAAAGACTTTGCCTTTGTATAGTCAAGGGCAAAGCTGTCCGTATCGTATTTTGATCCGGTAAATACGTGCCACTGGGGATGATAGGGAGTGTAGGCTTCCGAAGCGTAGTTTTTAAAGGAATTTTTGACTATGGACTGTCTGTTTATGCTGTAAAATACCGCCTGTCTTACAGCCGCCGAGGAAAGGGAATAGGATTCGCTGTTTATACCTAAAAATACAAGGTTGGGAAGATTTGTTTTCGACTGGGAGGCGTTGCCCTGAGAGTAGCTTCCCGAGGACATATCGTCGAAAAACGCGTCGATTTCTCCCAGCTCCAGCACATGGAAAAGCGTTGAAGATGAGGGAAGCTTTACAAGGCTTATTGTTTTAACGGTAGGCTCCGGTTTTTTGCAAAGGGGATTGTAAACAAGCGTCATGTTTTCTCCTGAGGCGCTTACCGAATAAAGTCCCGTGCCTGTGGGTACGGCGTCGGCTGTTGAAGCCGTTGAGCTTTTTACTATGGGAAAATGAAGGGCGTCGGCAGGATTGGCGTAATTGTTTGCGGTTGTAAACACCACAGTGTCAGAGGAGACTGCCGAAGCCGATGAAATATTCAGAAGCTCGTTTTTGTAATACTCTGAATTTTTCGCAAGGTTAAAGGAGTATATCACATCCTGAGGAGAAACTGCCGTTCCGTCGGAAAACAGCCGGGAGGTATCTGTTTTGACCGTAAGGGAGCCGTTTTCGTATGTGTAGGACAGGGCTAAATCAGGCTGAGGGGAAAAAGCGTCGTCAACGGTGAAAAGAGGCTCGTAAACAAGGGATATTAAACCCGTGTTCAAATCGGAGGTCATAAAGTAGGGATTAAAGGAATCCTCTTCCGATACCCCAAGCTTAATGCTTTCCGAAACTGAGAGAACGGGGGAGTTATTAAACTGCCGGTCAGAAGTGGGAGATTCGGTGGCTATTACCGTTTTTTCGCAGCCCGAAAAGCAGGAGGCGATAATTATTAATGATAAAATGGCTGCCGAAAGCTTAAACAAGGGAGAAGTTTTCCGCTGAAATTGTTTTTCCGGTGCTGTTGTCGATTTCAAAAATACATCCCTCCATTTTGCATTGACCCTGAGGATTTTCAAATTTAACGGGAAGATTGGTTTTCATTTTCTGAATTGCCAGGGAGGGAGTTACTCCCAGAACCGACTGAACGGCACCCGTCATGCCGATGTCGGTAATATAGCCTGTGCCATGGGGGAGCACCTGAGCGTCCGCTGTCTGAACATGGGTATGTGTCCCGAAAACTGCGGACACCCTGCCGTCAAGATAAAAGCCCATGGCTCTTTTTTCAGCCGTTGCTTCCCCGTGGAAGTCAAGGATTTTGATTTTGCAGTCCTTAACCTGCTCCAAAATTTCGTCGATACACTCAAAGGGGTTTTCAAGATTTTCAAGATATACCGTCCCCATAAGATTTATAACGGCAATTTTGACAAAGCCCTTGTCGATAATCTCAAAGCCTCTGCCGGGAGCGGTTTTATGAAAGTTTGCCGGCCTTATAAGGGGGAAATTTTCGTTGTCGAAATCCTCGTATATTTCAAAACGCCTTAAAGCGTGATTTCCCGTAGTAATAATATCGGCGCCGCTGTCGAGAATATGTCTTGCGGACTGGGGAAGGATACCGTTTCCCTGGGCTGAGTTCTCGCCGTTTACGATACAGAGATCGATTTTATTCAGCTTTTTAAAGGCAGGCAGTGATTTTCTTAAAAATTCACAGCCGCCGCTTCCTACAACATCGCCTATGGCAAGTATGTTCATAAGGAGTCTCCGTTCCGAAAGTTATAATTAAAAAAAATCGCAGCAGGACGCAGCCTGCTGCGAAAATAAACATTCAAGTCTATATCATTTGGCGTAATCGCAAGCGCGGCTTTCTCTTATGATATTGACCTTTATCTGTCCGGGATACTCAAGCTCTTCCTCAATCTTTTTAACAATATCCCTTGCAACCAGAACCATCTGATCGTCTGAAATAACCTCGGGCTTAACCATGATTCTGACTTCACGGCCTGCCTGAATGGCAAAGGATTTTTCAACTCCGTTAAAGGACGTTGCGATTTCCTCAAGCTTTTCAAGGCGTTTAATATAATTCTGCACATTTTCTCTTCTTGCTCCGGGACGGGCGGCTGAAATAGCGTCCGCAGCCTGAACAAGACAGGCAACAACGGTTTTTGCCTCAATGTCCCCGTGATGAGCCTGAATGGCGTGAACAACGGCGTCGTTTTCCTTGTACTTTCTGGCGTACTCTACGCCCAGCTCAATGTGGGAGCCGTCAAACTGATGGTCAAGCGCCTTTCCGATATCATGAAGAAGACCGGCTCTTTTCGCCGTCTTGACGTCGGCGCCGATTTCCGCAGCCATAAGTCCGGCGATATAGGAAACCTCAAGAGAATGGTTAAGCACGTTCTGACCGTAGCTTGTTCTGTATTTAAGTCTGCCCAGAAGCTTGATAAGCTCTCCGTGAAGTCCGTTGACGCCTGCGTCGATAACGGCTCTATCACCTGCCTGCTTGATGCTTGCCTCAACCTCTCTTTTTGCCTTTTCGTACATTTCCTCGATTCTTGTAGGATGAATTCTGCCGTCGGCAATAAGCTTTTCGAGAGTGATTCTCGCAACTTCTCTTCTTACCGGGTCGAAGCTTGAAACCGTTATAGCCTCGGGAGTGTCATCGATTATAAGGTCAACGCCGGTAATTGTTTCAAGGGTTCTTATGTTTCTGCCCTCACGGCCTATGATTCTTCCCTTCATTTCATCGTTGGGAAGAGCAACCGTGGAAACCGTTACCTCGGCGGCATGATCCGCCGCGCATCTCTGGATTGCCGATGTTATAATCTCGCAGGCGATTTTCTCCGCGTCGTCTTTTGTCTGCTGCTCGATTTCAAGAATTTTAAGCGCCTTTTCGTGGGTAAGCTCCCCTTCAAGATTTTTAATAAGATAGTCCTTAGCCTGCTCCTTTGTAAATCCTGAAATTTTTTCAAGCATATCAAACTGGCTCTTTTTAAGGGCTTCAACCTCTTCCAGCTTGTTTTCGGCGTCTTTGATTTTTTTGTTTAACGTTTCTTCTTTTTTCTCAAGGTTATCGGATTTCTTGTCAAGGTTTTCTTCCTTCTGAACAAGTCTTCTCTCTTGTTTCTGGACTTCATTGCGGCGTTCTCTCAGCTCTTTTTCAAGCTCGTTGCGCTGCTTATGTATCTCATCCTTGGCTTCAAGAATAGCTTCTTTTTTCTTGGATTCCGCCTGTGAAACAGCTTGACTGACAATTCTGTTAGCTTCTTCCGTCGCAGAGCCGATTGCCGCTTCGGCAACTCTTTTTCTGTGGAGCTGGCCCAGGAAAAATCCGGCGATACCGCAGATAACTGCGGCTGCGGCGATAAGACCGATTGCCAAACCAATGTTCATTCATTTACACCTCCGTGTTTTTAATTTTTTTATCCTGAAATATATGACTTCAATAATGAAAAAAACATTACAGTCGAAATAGGGTTCAGAAGACAATGAATTCAGTTAAAGATACTGACGCATTATCTATATTATTTTATAACTAAACATATATATTGTCAAGTAGTTTTACTTTATTATTTTAATATATTTAATATAATAAAGAAATTTTCTGTTAATTTCTGCATAAAAAAGATATGAAAAATTGTAAAAGTCTGTTATTCCATTATAAAAACTCGGAAGCATGATAATTTTATGCTTCCGAGCCCTGAAAAATGCCTTCGCCTGTTATTTTTTTGTTAAGGGAATTTAAAACAGCCTTCTTGTTTCCGCTCCAAAGAGGAGCGACAAGAAGCTTTTTGTCGCCGTCTCCCGTAAGTCTGTGGATAACCACATTTTCGGGAATTATTTTAATTATACGGCAAATTGTGTTTAAATATTCCTCCTGAGAAAAGCAGGAAAACGAGCCTTTTAAATAGTCTTTTTCAAGCTCCGTGCCCTTTAAGACATAAAGCATATGAAGCTTTATGCCCCATATTCCCCTTGAGCACACATACCTTACGGAATTTTCCATATCCTCTGAGGTTTCTCCCGGAAGCCCTAAAATAATATGGGCGACGGTGTTGATATTCTCATTTTTAAGAAGCGTTACGGCGCTGTCAAAAGCTTCGTTTTTGTAGCCTCTGTTAATATATACGGCGGTTTTTTCATTGGATGTCTGGAAGCCCAGCTCCACCCATACGGGCTTGATTTTATTAAGAGAGCTTAAAAGAGCGGCGTTTTCGGGATTTATACAGTCGGGTCTTGTGGCAACCGACAAAACCTCCACATCCCTGTGAGATATCGCCTCGGTGAAAATTTTTTCAAGATGGCTTACCGGAGCGTAAGTGTTTGTAAAGCTCTGGAAATAGGCGATATATTTTCCGTCCCTGTTTTTATGAGATACCCTGAGCTTCGCTTTTTCAATCTGCTCCGTTATGCTTCCCGTAAGCTTCTGAGCAAATTCACCCGAACCCTTTTCAGAACAGAAAATACAGCCCTTTGTACCTATTGTGCCGTCTCTGTTGGGACAGGTCATGCCGCCTTCAAGAGCTATTTTGTAAAGCTTATGCCCGAAGGTGCTTCTGCAATATTCGTTTAAGGAATAATAATTTCTCATAACAGCTCCCGATAATAAAGTCCGCCTGTTTTTTTAGCTTTAAGAGGCTTTTTTTCCGTAAACAGCTTTAAAATTTTTTCACACATATCCCTCGGCTCGAAGGTAAAGTAAAGAGTTGAAAAATCCATATTTTTATAGTTTTTGTCGCCTATATATAAAGGCACGGAATTAAGAAGAGAGGAATACTGTTTTCCGGAACAGAGAATATAAAAATCCGTGTTCAGCCTGTCTTTAATGACTGTTAAGCCCTTGCAGTCCTTGCAGCCGTTTCTGCTCTGCGCCGGACAGGCTCTGAAGCGCATTAAGGGCAGAAAGCCGTAAGCAATTATTCCCTTTGGCAAATCGGTTTTAAAATTTTCCGCAAGGCTCATCATGATTTCGGGAGAAAGGGTAATATCCGTAACCCCAAGCTTTTTGTATTCGGCGGCGGCAGGAGAGTTTAAAATATTGAGTCCGTGTCCTCCGTGAACGGTAAAGCCCATATTCCCGGCGGCTTTTGCCATGCCGATATTGTCCGCAGAAACATGATTTATGCCAAGGGCTTTTAATTCTTCCAATCGCTTCAATGTTTTTTCTTCCGTATCGGGAAAAACAAGGGAGGGAAGCTCGCATATAAGCTTTTTGCCGTAAATTTCGGCGGCTTCCCTGTGATTAATGATTTCTCTTAAAGGCAGAATTATTTTTTCGGCGTCCTCGCTGTCAAAGGACTGGGCAAATTTTTCAAATCGCAGCCTTACGCTGTTTTTGAAAATATGAGAGGAAAAGGTTTTTTCTTCTTTTTCGGAAATATTTTCTTCCGTAAATTTTTTAGGCTGAATACGGCTCCTTTTTTCATACAAAATTTCAAGGGCTTCTCTTCTCATGGCGTTAAGCTGTGACGCCGCCATGGAAATCCCCGGAGCTATGTCAAAGAAAAATTTATCGGCATAAAACGGAGTTCCGCCCGTTTTTTCAAGCATCCTTTTGCAGTAGCTTTCATCAAGAGGCTTGTTTATTGCTTTTTCCGGCTTTTCACCGCTGACGGAAGCGGTAAATCTGCCGTCGCTTACTTCCAGAAAAGAATTTTCACTGCCGGCGGAAAAGCTGACGCTGACAGGTATTTTTTGGATTTCGTCCTTGTAAAGAAGCTGAAGCTGTTTAAAGACAGGCGCCGCCGCTGTTACATCATCACGGGTTCTGTAGCCGAACATATCAAGAGTTCTTTTCCCTGTCAGGTATCCGTCGGAAAATCCGCTTCTTGAAAAAACAGCTTTTAAAGATTCTTTATCGTAGGGTCTGTTTAAAAAGGCGTTTTTTACCGCCGTAACCGCCGCCGCCGCATATTCCGGCCTTTTCATTCTGCCCTCGATTTTAAAGGAGCATACTCCCGCCTCAGCAAGCTCTCTTAAATGCTCCGTGTAGGATAAATCCTTTAAGGACAGGGCGTATTCCCTGTCCCTGCATTTAAAGTTAAGACGGCAGGGCTGGGCGCATTTGCCTCTGTTGCCGCTTCTGCCTCCTATCATGGAGGACAAAAGACAGGTTCCCGAAACGCTCATGCACATGGCTCCGTGTACGAAAACTTCGATTTCCGTATTTACCGATGAGGCGATTTTTCTGATTTCGTCAAGGGAAAGCTCCCTTGCCAGCACGATTCTTTTAAAGCCCAATTCCTGGGCGGCTTTCGCTCCCTGAACATTGTGTATTGTCATCTGGGTGGAGCAGTGCAGGGGCATTTCCGGACAGTGCTTACGCCAGAGAGATGCCGCCCCAAAATCCTGTATTAAAACTCCGTCTGCGCCGCTTTCTGCAATTTCCTTTATTTCTTCCTTTGCCTTTTCCGTTTCCCTGTCGGTTATAAGAGTGTTCATTGCGGCGTAAACCTTAATATCTCTGCCGTGACAATACATGACGGCGTCTTTCAGGTCCTCGCCGCCGAAATTTTCAGCGGAGGCTCTTGCGTTAAAATTTTTCGTACCCAAATACACCGCGTCGGCTCCGGCTCTTACAGCCGCATAAAGCTGTTCCCTGCTTCCTGCCGGAGCCAGTATCTCAATTTTTTTCATTATATTTCCTCTTTGCTCTCAGTCCTGTTTTCTCACAACGGATTTAATGTTTTTTTCCGCTTTAACCCTGGGAAGCATTACTTCCCGTCCGCAGCCGCAGCATTTTATCTTAAAATCCATTCCCACTCTGAGGATTTCAAATTCTTTGCATCCGCAGGGGTGCTGTTTTTTCATTTCAATCTTGTCGCCGGGTCTTATGTCCATAAATATTCCCTCCGAAAGTTTATAAATTAATGATACCATATTTTTTAGGACTATTAAATATTTTTCAGCAATTTTTTTCGGAGCAAATTTTGCTTGATTTAATTCTAAAATTTTACAGTTTACATATTAATTTAGTACGGCTGTTATTTTTAAATCTTATGTGAAAGGAAGGTCGGTATGCAGAATTACAGACCTGAGGGCAGAATAATTTGCGACAGAAAAAACTGCGGCGCCATGATTTCCGACTCCGCTTTAGCAGAAGCCATGACAAGAGGCATGATTCTTGAAGCCAGAGCGCTTCTTTGCGATAACGAGCATAATCTCCATGTTGATTTGGGCTGCATGAGAGGAATTATTCCTAAAAACGAATGTGCAGTAGGCATAAAAGAGGGTAGGGTCAGAGATATTGCAATACTTTCCAGAGTAAGCAAAAGCGTATGCTTTAAGGTGCTTGACATTGAAACAAGCGCCGCCGGAATCCCCTTTGCCGTTTTAAGCAGGAGAGCCGCTCAGGAGGAGTGCATAAGGGAATACATATCGAAAATTCAAAAGGGCGATGTTATCGACGCCGTTGTAACTCATCTTGAACAGTTCGGAGCCTTCTGCGATATAGGCTGCGGAATAAGCGCGCTTATGCCCATTGACGGAATATCCGTTTCAAGGATACCTCATCCCTCGGCAAGATTCCATGTAAATCAGGAGATAAAGGCAGTTGTAAGGAATATTGACGAAGAGGGCAGGATAACTCTTTCTCAGAAGGAGCTTTTAGGCACCTGGCAGGAAAATGCGGATATGTTCAGAATCGGCGAAACGGTGCCGGGAATAGTCCGCTCTGTTGAAAGCTACGGGATTTTCGTGGAGCTTACCCCTAATCTTGCAGGACTTGCAGAGCTTACGGAGGGCATCAGGGAAGGCCAGCAGGCAGGTGTTTTTATAAAAAATATCATACCGGAAAAAATGAAGCTGAAGCTTATAATTGTGGACAGCTTTGACGGTGAATTTCCCGAAAAAGATATCAGATATTTTTACACGGGAAATCATATTGACAGGTTCGTATATTCTCCCGAGGGCTGCGAAAAATTAATTGAAAGCGTTTTCGATTAAGCAAAAAAGTGAGGCAGGATTTAATTCCTGCCTCACTTTTCTATGGGATAATGTCTTGCAAAGAACGAAAAAAGCTTAATAAACTCAGATGCTTACAGACAATCCGAAGCCCTGAAGAATTTTTACAAGAAGACCGATAAGTCTTACGATGTATTCAAGGATGGGTGACATATCTATGGAGTCAAAGTCGATTGAATCAATATCGGTGATATCGAAATCATCGAAGAAATCCTTGAGCATGGCAAGAGTATATGTTACCGTTCCCTCAACCTTAATATAAACAGTAGGATCAACATTTTCAATGGCGTAAACATCAACCCAGTCGGTGTCGGTTTCGTAGTGGGCTACTCTCATGTCAGTTGCCTCAACAGTGCCGTCTCCCGAAGAATTCTGCTTGAGATATATTGTCTGCATATCGTTGCCTACGCCTGTTGTATAGTAAACCTGGTATGTGTCGTAGTGATAGTCATGGGCAGGATCGTCCAGAGGTATTCTTACTTCAAAGAAGAGAGTTTCGTTGTCATAAATAACCTTTGTGTTGCCCCATTCAATGGGAGTGTAAACTTCCCAGGGAGGAGTGCCTTCCGATTTGGGAGCTACATACTGAACTCTCTGTGTAGAGTAGTAGTTATTTTCCTTAAAGTTATAAAGGAAAGCAGTGTTGTAAAGATGATACTCGGAAACGCAAACGGTAAGATCCGAATAAGGACGGATACCGTACATATTTTCGGCGCTTCTCTGAAGATAATAACCCTCGTTGGGAACGCCGGTTTCATGGTTATAAATTTCAGAAGGAGAAAGGCTGCTGTCGAAAGCCATAACCTTGATTGTTGAGGGATCGATATAATCGGCGAATCTTACGGTGAACTCAAAAGTTTCCCCGGGGTTTACAATATATTTTGTTTCGCCTTTGATTTCGGTTGTCGTGCCGTCGTAATTTGTTACCACGAACCAGTAGTCAACGCCGTAATGATAGCCCATATACTGACCTACATAGTCGGTTCTGTAAGGAGCTATATCATAGGGCAGATCCGTAAAGGTTATTTCATACTGCTGGAAAGCGAAAGCCGCAACGGAGGTTACGGAAAACATCATAATTACCGCAAGCAATACAGCTAAGATTTTTTTCATTTTAAAATGCCCCCTTAACTTTAAGGAATTGTTCACAATAAAACAATATTACATTGTTATTATATATTAACTTATGAAGTTTGTCAACAGATAAAAGTTAAATAATAGAATAAAAAACTGCATGACGCCGTGAAAGCATCATGCAGCAGAATATTTTTTAATCGGAATTATTTTCGTCCTTGCCGTCGGTATTATTATCGCCGTTTCCGGTGTCGATAACCTTTGAAGCTCTTGTTACCGCGAGATCGTGCATCATCTGTTCTCTTGTCTTTCCGTGTACGCAGAAGAACCAGAGAGTAATTCCTTTAAGGGTTCTGCCGATTCCGGGAGCCAGGGCGAAAATCGTCCAGATATGGCTGAGCATTGTGGGGTCAGTCTGACGAACAAGCTGACCGCCCATGTATTTTGAGCGAATACCTAAAACGGTTATAAGACCGCCGCTGATAAGTGTTGCAGCCTGGTTTGAAATAAGGCTGATGTAGCCTGTTGCGGCGCTCATGATACCTTCGTTTCTGATACCTGTTTTCCATTCAACATAGTCGTACATATCGCCTGTCATGGCGGTGGAGCAGTATCTCTGGATACTGTTGAAGGCTCCTGCGAAGGTAAGGGCTATTGTCATCCAGATAAGATTTAAAACAGTGTGGGAATCGCCGAAGGGATTGTAGCCTATAAGCCACATGATTATGTAGGTTATACCGCATACGCCGTAGCTTAATGCGCCTAAATTTTTAAGACCCAGCTTTTTAGTAAGCTTTGGTGCAAGAGGCAGCACGAAGTAGCTGGGAAGACCGGTGAAAAGGCTTGTGATTGTGCTGTAGGAAACCTTTCCGAAGCAGTTGAGCCAGAAGTCGTTCTGGACACGGACGCCGACGGCTTTTCCTACGCCGAAGAAGTTTTTAATCATAAGAATCCACATGGGCTGGCAGGTGGCAACCATTTTAAGGGATTTCCAGACGCTTACCTCGTTCATGTCCTGACGGGAGGCAAGGGGAACGCGCTCTCTGAGGGTAAAGAAGCCGTAAATTCTGAAAATTATAACAAGGGCGATAAAGAAAATTGCGCCGCCTATATAAATGGCTCTTCTTGATACGGAGCCGGGCAGGAAGTCAACAAGGAAGGGGAAAAGTGACGGAATCCACACTCCTAAAAGGTCAACATAGGTATCCGCCGCTATGAGTCTGTTTCTTTCGTCAACATTGGGAGTAAGGTTAAACAGGAGTGCTGAATAAGCGGGAGTGTAAAAGGAGTTTGCAATGGAGCCGCAGTAGTAGAGAACCGCGAAAATAATAAGATAGAGAATCTGTGAAAAGCCCGTGGGGAGAATCCAGGGGACGAAGTTTGCGATTATCCACAGGGGAAGAGTAAGAATAAGATACGGACGGACTCTGCCCCATCTTGTTCTTGTTCTGTCAAGAATAGGACCGGAAATAGCGTTGTCAAAGGTGTCCGCAAAGGTGCAGATAACGCTTGCGGTACTGAGGGTAGCCGCTTCGGCGCCTATCATTGTTCTGTAATAGAAGTCCGAGTTGCTTCCGTTAAAGGTTTCCCAGTTTTTATCTCCTACTCCGGAAAGGATGTAAGACGCCATTTCTTTGGGAGAAAGATAAAATTTACTTTGCTGTTTAACCTGTTTTTCAACTTCGGACTGATTAACTTCGGAAACAGTCTGTTTGTCCGCCAATTTAACAGCCTCCTAACATATGATGAAAAATCAAATTGTTTTTTCGGAATTATCGTATATGCGTCAGGCACAGTCCCGATGCAATACAAAATTATTATAAAATAATCTTTTGCAATTTTCAAGAGGATATTTGACATTAAGAGGTGATTTATCGAAAAAAATATACATTTTCCTTAAAGGTCTTTTAAATAAAAATATTGAAATTTATATTAATATAGTATATACTTTATTAAATGGAGGATGATTTCATGACAAGTAACGATTACAGAAAAGTTTCCATGTATCTTGCCAATATCAAAAACGGAATGAGAGATTCTTTCGGCGATATATACCTTATGTATGAAAAAAAGGTGTATTTCTTATGCTGCAAAATCCTTAAAAATATGTCGGAAGCAAAAAGAATGACCGTTGATATTTTTGATTATGTATATCTTCAGGCGGCAGGCTTCAGGGATGCGGCTGTTTTTGAGAAGTGGCTTTACGGCGTCGTAGGAAGCAGGTGCAGAAGATACATAATCGACAATCATCCTGAAATGTTCGGAGATTACATAGATACGGATTCTCCCGAGGGGGAAACTCTTGACGACATTCTTGCTTCGGACGCTGACGAAATGGCTTATTATCCCGATGGAATCGAGATTACCGTTGATATGATGCAGATAACGGATAATATTTTGTCAGAGCTGCCTTTGAAGCTCAGGGTGGCGGTGCTTCAGTATTATTTCAGCGGACTTGAAACCGAGGAGATCGCAGCAGGGGAGCAGATTTCCCTGAGAGCTTTGAAAAACAGGCTGTTAAAGGGCAGAAACAGAATCAAGACCGAAGAGCATAAATTCACCGAAATGGGCTATGACGCTCAGGGCATAACCACTTTTCTTCCCGATATACTGTCCACAATGGCTCAGAGCATAGTAATTCCCGAGGATATTGCCGCAAGCGTAACTGGCAAAACGGGAATAAACTGCATGGACAGAATGAAGGGCGGAGCTCCTGCCGATATGCGCAGTTCTTACAGCGACAGCGACGATACCATGTATATAAATACTGCGGGAGCGAAGAACGGAGGAAATTTTGTAACCACTCACTACGCCGTTGACAGGGGAAACAGAAAAGAGAAAAAAGAGATGACACCTGCCGTAAAGGTAGTAATGGCGGCTGTAGCGATACTTATAATAATAGCGGGAACGGTAGCGGTAGTTCTTGCGGTGCAGGGCGGAAAGAAAGACGACGGAAGCGTAATAGCCACGGGCGATACAACAAGAGCCACCACTATGGAGATAACCACGAAGCCTACCACGGAAAGAACCACTGAAACCACAACGGAAACAACAACTGAAACCACAACCGCATCCACAACGGAGACAACCACGCAGACCACAACACAACAGACCACGGTTACAGAGACTACAACGGAAACTACAACACAGACGGTTCCGGTAATAACGCCTGAGCCTGAGGGAGGCAATGAAACTCCCGATGAGGGTGATGAGGACGACGAAAACGGCTATGTGGTTGAAGGCGGAAATTTTCATTTTAATTTAGGTTAAAGACCGAAAAGGAGAAGAACCATGTCTCTCATGAGCTTGAAAAGCGGAACGGATATAAGAGGAACGGCGGCAGGAGAAAAGGATAAAATACAGCTTACAAATGAAGCGGTGAGGAAAATAATCCGGGGCTTTTTAAGGCTGACGGAAGAAAAAACAGGTCTTAAGCCTGCCGAGATGACAATATCCGTGGGGCATGATTCCCGTGTTTCCGCAGAGAGGATAAAAAACTGCGCCGTAAGGGAATTAAGCTCCGGAGGCGCAAAGGTTTTGGACTGCGGACTTTCTTCCACGCCTGCAATGTTCATGACGACTGTATTGTGGAAATGCACGGCGGCGGTGCAGATAACCGCCAGTCATCATCCCTGGGACAAAAACGGGCTTAAATTTTTTACGCCGTCGGGAGGCTTTGAGGGAGAAGACATAGAAAAGGTACTGAAGTATGCCGAAGAGGAAGAAATAAGCGAAAGCCTTGAAAGCCTGCCGGACAGAAGCGAAAAAAGAGATTTCATGTCCGTATATGCGGAGCATTTAAGAGAGATTATAAAAAACGGAATAAAGGGCGGAAGCAGTGAAAAGCCTCTTCAGGGCTTTCATATAGCTGTTGACGCGGGAAACGGAGCGGGAGGATTTTACGCCCGTGAAGTTCTTCAGAAGCTGGGAGCGGATATAAACGGCAGTCAGTTCCTTGAGCCTGACGGAATGTTCCCCAATCATGTGCCGAACCCCGAAAATGAACAGGCAATGAGGTTCATATCGGAAGCGGCGGTAAATTCCGGAGCTGATTTGGGAGTAATTTTTGACACCGATGTGGACAGAGCCGCCTGCGTAGACGAAAAGGGCAGAGAGATAAACAGAAACAGGCTTATAGCGCTTGCTTCCGTAATAGCGCTGGAGGGCAATTCCGGAGGAACGATAGTAACCGATTCCGTTACAAGCGACGGACTTAAGGAGTTTATCGAAAAAAATCTGGGAGGACGGCATCACCGCTTTAAAAGAGGATATAAAAATGTCATTAACGAAGCGGTACGGCTGAACAGCGAAGGCATAAACTGTCCTCTTGCCATTGAAACATCGGGACACGCCGCTTTAAGGGAAAATTATTTCCTTGACGACGGAGCTTATTTAATAACAAAAATAATAATTCTTTTTGTGAATTTAAAGGCTCAGGGGAAGGATTTAAACAGCCTGATAGCTGATTTAAAGGAGCCTCTTGAGGAAAAGGAATTACGATTTAAAATTCTTGAGGAGAATTTTAAGGAGTACGGAGAAAAGGTTATCGAAGCCTTGAAGGAGTATGCAAAGGGCAGGGAAGGCTGGACGCCGGCAAATGACAACAGAGAGGGCATAAGAATTTCCCTTGACAGAAACCACGGAGACGGCTGGATGCTTTTAAGGCTCAGCGTACATGACCCGATACTTCCCTTTAACGCCGAAAGCAACAGCAAAGGCGGAGTAAAAATGATTATTGACGAGTTCGGTGAATTTATAAAAGCCTTTGACAGGCTTGATTTGTCGGTTCTGCCGTAAAGAAAGGAATTTGCGGGGAATTTTCGGATTTCCCGTTAAATAAATAATTTTATGAGGTGAAAGTATGATTTTAATGGTAAGAACATTTCTTGAATCCTTTATTAGCATTGTAATGGCTCTTATTGTGCCTATTACAACGGCTTTGGGGATAAACACCCAGAAGCCTCAGATTGATCCTTCTTCCTTTGACAATGTGGAAAATGTAATCCTTCTGATAGGCGACGGCATGGGACCTCTTCATCTTGAGGCGGCGAAACAGGAGAGAAACATAACTCTCGCACTGGATGAGATTGAAATTGAGGGCCGTTCCAGAACACGCTCTGCAAGCAGCCTTACAACGGACAGCGCCGCAGGAGGCTCGGCTCTTGCCTGCGGAACAAGAATTATAAACAGCACTCTGGGAGTATACTGGTACGATGTTTTCGGACTTGAAAGCAAGCCCTTAAGCATTACCGAGCTTTGTCAGGAAGCGGGAATGAAAACGGGAATTATTACAACCGATGACACGTCGGGAGCAACTCCTGCGGCGTTTTCTGTTCATACCTGCAGCCGTTACGATACAATAGGAATCGACAGCCAGCAGCTTAAATCCGATCTTGACCTTATCTGGGGCGGAGCCTCCGACTATGTAACAAAGGAAAAGGCAGAGGAAAACGGATTTACATTTGTTTCTACATACAGTGAAATGATGGCAGTGGAAGCGGGAGAGAGAAGCTACGGACAGTTTGAAAACTCCACATGGCACACGGAGCAGACCGACGCCGAAACTCCCACTCTTTCACAGATGGCTTCAAAGGCTATTGACATTCTTGACGACGGTGAAGAGGGCTTTTTCCTTATGATAGAGGGCGCCCATATAGACAAGAGATCCCATGACAACGATATGGCGGAAATGGCAGAGGCTCTTGAGGAGTTTGACAATACCGTAAGGGAAGCTCTTGAGTTTGCGGAAAAGGACGGCAATACGCTTGTAGTAGTAACGGCGGACCATGAAACAGGCGGAATAGTATTAAACGATGACGGCAGCTATTCCTATACAAAGGGAAGCCATTCCTCAGCGGATGTACCCGTATTTGTATACGGCTCCCACAGCTTTATAGAAAACGGACAGACTGTTGAGAATTATGAAATTCCCATAAGGATCGCCTATTCGCTGGGCTTTGACGAAGATGATTTCCCCAAGGAAATTTTCAACGCTTGGATAAAAAATACAGATTTATAAGCATACGGATTTAATGTATTTTACACAATGTTCATAAGTATGTGATATGCTTGTGGCACAGGGGGCAGAAATATGGATAAAAATAAAAAAATTATAATATTTGCCGTAGCGGCTGTTATAATAGTAGCGGCAGCGGCGGCGGCAATATGGCTGACGAGAGATCCGGGAGAGGCTTCTCCGGCAGGAGGAATCGACGAGATGTCCTATGAAATGCCCTCCACAAATGTAATTTTTACCGAGGACAGCCGGGAGACTGAAACTACTGCTCTGAGTGAAGAGGAAAGCTATATTGAAAACTTCCTTGCGGAAGCCAATACATATTCCCAGACAATCGAAAATACCTCTCAGGCTCCGTCCTCAAAGGTGTTCTTCAATGTTGTAACAAACGGCACCGTATCCGACGACAACTCCCTTGAGGGATTTACGGGAGCCGCAAAGGATATAGGTGAAATAATTCTTGCGGCAGGCTTCAGATACGATAAAAATCAGCAGATCTTTTATTCGGAAACACAGTCGTGGCAGAGAAACTGGGGCTTTTCTCCCGTGTATGACGCAGGAGCGGCTCTTGTGGGAATGTATTACGATACAATGCGCCTTAAATTCACATACGGCGAGCATGACTGGATGCTTCAGCTCTGGAAGGGACGCTACGGAATAACCACCGGCGCGGAAATGGGCGTTTATTATAAGGACACGGGCACGGATTCAACCTTCTATGACACCGTTCCCGACAGCGAAACAATAACCATGTCCTTTGCCCTTTACAAAGGGGACGAGCTGTATATGACAAGAGGTCCGGAGCCTCACTGGTGGCTTACAGGCTTTAAGCTGTTCGATATGGTTGCCCCCAAGGAGCTTACTCTCCACGCCACATACTTTATGACAAACGACGAGATGGCTGACGCTCTTGAAGAATCCATACTTGATTTGGGATTTATTGAAGGCATCAACTACCAGAGATTAGGACTTACAATGACTATCATCTGGAACTGATAACTGAAAATTTAAAGGAAAGCCTTTGCGGAACGCAGAGGCTTTTTTTTGTTTGTCTGTATATAAATATACAGATATTTAATAAAATACAGAGTAAATATACATTTGTCTGTTTTTGCGGAAAAAGTGTTGACACTGGATAAAATTTCCTATATATTATTTGTGAAAACAGTTTTTTTATAACAATTTTATTCGGGAGGTAAATATGAAAAAAATAACGGCAGTATTACTTTGTATTTCAATTCTTTTGTCGGCATCCGGAATAATTTCCTTTGCCGAAAGCAATCAGACGGATGAAAGCTTCGGTGCGGAACAGATTTACGATATACCCGGCGGCTATCCTTATATTTTTGTTCACGGAATGGGCGGCTGGGGCTCATATCAGGAGGAATTTTACAGCCATACTCCTTACTGGGGAGGCTGGGACGGCAATTCGGACAAGGATGTTATCGCCCTTTATGAATCCTACGGAATAGAAGCCTATGCGGCGTCGGTAGGACCTTTAAGCAGCGCCTGGGACAGAGCCTGCGAGCTGTACGCTCAGCTTACGGGAACAGTTGTTGATTACGGCGAGGCACATTCAAAGGCTCATAATCACGACAGATACGGCTATTCCTATGAAAACAATCAGCTTATGGAAAATTGCTGGGACGGAGAAAGCAAGCTGAATCTTGTAGGCCACAGCTTCGGCTCGGAAACCATAAGGCTGTTTGCTTCGCTTCTTGAGTACGGCAGTCAGGAGGAAATCGCAGCCACCGGAGAAAATACTTCGCCTCTGTTCACCGGAGGAAAGGGAGAGAGCATAAACGCGGTTATATCTCTTTCGGGACCCAACAACGGCTCGCCCATAGCAAATTTTGTGTATGACGCAAAGGTTCCCATGATGCTTATATCCTTCGGACTTAACCTTATAGGCGCAACGGTAGGCAGTGAAATACTTATGTGGAATCTGAACTTCAGCCAGTTCGGGCTTACTCCCAAGCAGGGCGAGGAAAGAGCGTCCTTCAGTATATCAAACATTATAAATTTCTACAACGCCGAGGACAACTGCGGCTATGAGCTTACGCTGAGGGGAGCAAGAGAGCTTAACGAGCAAATAAAAACCGTTCCTACGGCATATTATTATTCATACACCGCAAGAGCCACAACAACAGATTCCTTTGACAATGAAATCCCGATAAACTCCATGTTTACGATTTTCAAGCCCTCTTCCTTAATACTGGGAATGCTTGAGGGCAGAACCATAGACGGAATAACCCTTGACAAGGACTGGGAGATAAACGACGGAATAGTGCCTCTTGCCAGCGCAAGATATCCCATGACGGAGGCGGACAACGCCAAGAGCTATGAGGCGGCAGCGGCGGCAGGGGAGGAAATCGAAAGAGGCGTATGGTATTACATGGAGCCTATGGAGGGCTTCGACCACTTTGATTACAGCGGCTCAGTAGACTATCCCACAAGCTTTGAGGATTTCTATCTTACTTTGGCTCAGTTTATAAACGGACAGAAATAAATATTTTAATAAAGAAAACCGGCGGGATAAATTCCTGCCGGCAATTTTTTATCCGAAAAAATAAAAAAAGAACTGCCAAAGGCAGTTCTCATGAGTCCGTATATTATTCAGCAACGGGAGCGCCTACGGGGCAAGCTTCTGCGCAAGCGCCGCACTCAATACAAGTATCAGCGTTGATAACGAATTTGCCGTCGCCTTCGGAAATAGCCTCAACGGGGCATTCTGCTGCACAAGCGCCGCAGGCAATGCAATCGTCGGTAATTTTGTATGCCATTGGAAATAACCTCCTTTTGTATTTTGAAATTATTGTAACATAATTTTAAAAAAATGCAATAGAAAAACAGCATTTAATTACTTAAAAATAATGGATTTATATAAAAAATCTTCTGAAAAATTTTTATGGGGCAGGAAAGATAAAGTTAATCTCCCTCCATATCTTTAAATGCCGCGATTTCCGATTTATCCACGGTGATTTTAGCGTCCTTGATTATTTTAACATCCCGTCTGTGGAAAATCTGGGGCGCGGCGTCAGGGTATCTGTCAAGCTTTACCGTAAGCTTGCCGGTTAAAAGGTTCATATCAACAACCTCGCCTCTGCCCTGCTTTGTATCAACAATGGCGCCTGTTTTCGGGGTAACTCTTAAAAGATGCTCGTAGGCTTCCTGCTCGTATTTAAGACAGCACATAAGCCTTCCGCAGGAGCCGCTGATTTTGACGGTGTTAAGGGACAGTCCCTGCTCCTTTGCCATTTTGATTGACACAGGCTGGAACTCGTTTAAAAATTCCTTGCAGCAGAAAGGTCTGCCGCATATTCCCAGACCACCCAGCATTTTTGATTCATCTCTTACGCCGATTTGCCTAAGCTCTATTCTCGCTCTGAACACTGCCGCAAGATCCTTTACAAGCTCTCTGAAATCAACCCTTGTGGGAGCCGTATAGTAAAAAAGAATTTTGCTTCCGTCAAATGTATATTCAACGTCAACCAGTTTCATGCAGAGCTTATGGTTCGCCGCCTTTTCCTCAAAAATTCCCGCGGCCTTCTGAGCCTTTTCTTTGTTTTTCCTGTATATCTCAATGTCTTCCTCTGTTGCGGCTCTTATAAGCTTTTTAAGAGGCTTCACTATCGATTCGCTGTCTACCATTGTATTTTCAAGGGCAACCTCGCCGCATTCAATGCCTCTTACCGTTTCAACTATTACAAAGTCGCCTCTTTTAAGCTTTTCCTGTCCCGGGTCAAAGTGATATATTTTTCCCGATTCCTTGAATCTTACTCCTATTACTTCTTCCATGTGTGCCTCCTTGTCCTGTGTTATTTTCCTGATGGTTTTTCTGATAAACATTCCGCAAGACCTGTGGAAAGCCTTGTTATAAGCAGATTTTCATTTGCGTTTTTATCAGCGTCGGAATAAAGCGTCTTTAAAAGATTCTGCATTTTTAATATTTCTCCGGGCGTAAAGGCTTTTGAAAGCCTTCCCGTTAATTCGTTTGTGACGGCGTCCGCTTTATAATTTGAAATGAGAGCGTTCCTGAGCGTCAGCGCCATTGTTTCCGCAGCCGCCTTAAAGGCTTTTCTGTCCTTTTCAAGAGGAGCGGTGCCCAGTATTATTTTAAATTCGTTTCTTTCCGCAGCAGCCTCAAGTATTTTTCTTCCTGCCGCCGCTGCCTTCTGATTTTCTTTTTCTCCTGCCGCCTGACCGCTTTCGTCGTTCAGCTGAAATACCGATACCCTTGACAGTATCGTCTGCCGCAGGTCGTCTCTTGATCTTGCGGCAAGAATAAATCTTGCTGTTTCCGGGGGTTCTTCAAGTATTTTTAAAAGAGCGTTCTGAGATTCCTCTCCCATACAGGAGGCTTCAAGTATTATAAATATCTGAAAAGGCGCTTCGTTGGGAAGAATATACGCCTTGTTCCTTATATCTCTGATTGTGTCTATTTTGATGCTTCTTGGCTTTCCCGGCTCTCCGGAAACAACCGTTACATCAGGATGTATCCCGGCTTTCACCTTTTTGCAGGAAACGCATTTCAAGCAGGGCTTTTCCCCTTTTTCTCCGCAGAAAAGCGCCTGAGCCGTAAGAATCGCCGCGTCTTTTCTCTCTTTTACGGTGCCTCCGGTAAAAAGCGCCGCATGAGAAAACGCGTCCTTATCAACGGCTGAGGATAAGCTTCTTTTAAATTCGTCGCTGAGCTGTAATTTTCCGAAATTCATAAAATAAACCTTTTTAAAGCTTTGACAAGGCTATCATTACAGGCAGTGTGATAACAGATAAAAAGCTGTTAATGGCTATGGTCTTTGAAGCTGCCCCTGTATCCTTGTTGTATTTTGCGGCAAACATAACGGTGTTGTTTGCGCTGGGAACCGCTGCCGAAATCATGCAGGCGGTTGTAAGCATCGGCGAAAGTGAAAATACCCTGCAGAGCAGAAGTATTACAACGGGAACGAAAATAAGTCTTATTGCCGATACCAGATAAGGCTGATAATTTTTAAATATGGTTTTTAAATCGGTGTTGGCAATATATGTGCCGAAGATAATCATTGCGAAGGGAGTGTTCATATCGGAAATAAAGCTTACGGGCTGGGAAATAACAGCGGGAAGCTTTATTGAAAACAGGAAGAAGGGAAGCCCGATAAGAACGGAAATAACTCCCGGATTCAATATAATTGATTTAAGGTTGAATTTGACATTCCGACCCTTGTTCATAAGCCAGACGCCGTGGGTAAAGGCCAAAATATTAAGGACGATTATTCCTCCGGAGCAGTAAAAAACCCCCTGGGCTCCCAGAACAGCGCTTGCGAGAGGAAGCGCCATATAGCCTACATTGCCGTAAATTGCGGCGAATTTGTAAACAGCCCCGTTGGTTTCCTTTTTGCCGTTGAAAAAGGGAGAGGCGGCGGCAATGCCTATAAGATGAGAAACAACCGAAAAGGTAAAGGTAACCGCGAAGCCCTTGGCAGTGTCCCCGGAAAATTCGGTATTTATAAACGAGTCAATAATTATGCAGGGGGTAACGATGTAAAACATTAAATCGTTTGCGGCTCTTGCGGCTTTTTCGGTAAAAACATGAAGCTTGTCAGCAGCAAAGCCTACCGCCACCATTACATAGAGAATTGCCACCTGAGAAGCGGCAGTCTGCATATTTTGCAGAAACATTTCCAAATCAAATTACTTCCTTCAAATCAATAGTAAAATCAGTTTTCCGGAGACTCATCTTCGTCTGATTTTTTTTCTTCTTTCTTTTCCTGAGAGGATGCTTTTGATATTTTTACATCTCCGGAAATTTTTATATCGTCGTTTCCGGTTCTGTTAAAAACAGTCTGCGACGGCTGAGGCTGAGTTTCGGAAATTTCATCGCCGTTTTCATTGTCGGCGGCTGCTTCCGTTTCCTTTATCATCTGTTCAACATCCTCAACGGAATAGCCTTTTCTCAAAACGGTGATGATGAACACGAGAATAAATAAAACGGCGCCTATATCGCAGTAGCTGAGAGGATAGCCGGTAACAAGGCTTTCGGAGTTACCCGTGGCAATGAGCATAAGTCTGGGGATGGAGTATGTAAGTATGAAAAATGATGAAACGCATCCGCATGCGATAACGCTCCACATAGAGCCTTTGCTGTTGACCTCGGAGGCGACTCTTGCGAAGGTGAGGAAGAAAATCATAAGGAAAGAGTAGGCGCAAAGCTCCAAAAACAGCTCGGAAACTCTGATAAAGCTGATTATAACCGTAAGCCGTGACAAAACCTTTATAACCGCCCAGGCAAGAGGAGCGAGAGCGATAATTTTAAGCTTTTTGTGGAAGCTTTTGCCTGAAAGGTAGGAAATGCCGAAGACTACGAAATAACAGCAGGAAACAAAGGCGAAAAGAGCCTGAAGGTGATGAAGGGTTGAAACGGACTGAACATTCTGGATAATTGTTGCCGTAGAAGGGCCGTTTGAAATATAGTTTGAAACGGCGTCGTAAAAGAGGGTTCCGGCGAAAACAAAGGAAGCCAGTCCTAAGACGATATGTCTGCCCTTGGGAGCTACGGAAGCGGGGATTCTTCCGCTTAAATAGGTGAGCAGGAGAACAAGAACCGTAACAAGGGCTAAAACTCCGTAAAGAGCGTAAACTCCGATATTTCCGTAATCTTCGTAAAAGCCTGTAACGGTGTCGGTATTTTTAAGCATAAGGAATATGCGAAGAGGGCAGGAAATGAGAATACCGAAGCACATTATAATAATGGCGGCGTCGGGGCTTACGGCGTTTGATGAATTTTTAATTTTCAAAACAATGCACCCTTTCATATTATTTTCTGAAAAAGCATTAAAATACTTCTGAAAAATTATCTTTTGTCAATGGGAACATAAGCTGTGTGAGCAGAAAGGCTTTTGTAAGCGGGACGGATAATTCTGCTTCCTGTGTAAAGCTCTTCCATTCTGTGAGCGCACCAGCCTGTCATTCTTGCGGTTGCGAAAAGAGGAGTGAAAAGATCCTCAGGCAGATTGAGCATTTTGTAAACAAGACCGGAATAAAGATCCACATTGGCACAGATATATTTTGTTTTTTTCGTAACCGAGGAGAAAACCTCGGGAGTGAGCTTTTCGATAAGAGATAAAAGACGGTATTCCGCTTCAAAATCAGTGCCGGCAGAAAATTTTTCAGCTTCTCTTCTGAGAATTACCGCTCTCGGGTCGGAAAGGGTATAAACAGCGTGACCCATTCCGTAAACAAGTCCGGAGCCGTCTCCGGCTTCCTTTTTAAGAATTTTAACAAGGAAGTCCTTTACCTGGCTTTCGCTTGTAATATCGGAGCAGTTCTCTTTGAATGCGGCTACCATCTGGGCAACCTTATGGTTTGCGCCGCCGTGCTTGGGACCCTTGAGTGAGCCTACTCCGGCTGCGATTGCGGCGTAGGTGTCGGTGCCCGATGAAGATAATACCCTTGTTGCAAAGGTGGAGTTGTTGCCGCCGCCGTGTTCAGCGTGAAGAATAAGGCACAGGTCAAGAAGCTTTGCTTCTTCGTCGGTAAACTTTTTGTCGGAGCGCAGGGCGTTTAAAATTACCTCCGCCGTATGATGCTCCGGCTTGGGCGGATGTATATACATACTCTTGTGGTAGTAATGGCGTCTTTTTACCTGATAGGCGTATGACATTATGGAGGGCATTGCGGCAATAAGCCTTAAGGACTGGTTAAGAACATTTTCTATTGATGTATCGTCCGGGTTGTCGTCGTAGGAATAAAGCGCCAGAACCGCTCTGGAGATTTTATTCATGATGTTGGGTGACGGAGCCTTCATTATCATGTCTTCGGTAAAGTTGTCGGGAAGCTCTCTTCTTGCGGCAAGAGCTCCGTTAAATCTTTCAAGCTGATTTTTTGTGGGCAGCTTTCCGAAAAGCAGAAGCCATATAACCTCTTCAAAGCCGAAACGGTTTTCAGCCTTGCAGGCGTTTACAATATCGTTGATATCAATACCTCTGTAAAAAAGATGACCTTCCTTCGGAATTTTCTCGCCGTCGTCTATGTAATAACCCTCAACGCTGCATATTTTCGTAAGACCTGCCATAACGCCTGTACCGTCGGCGTTTCTAAGGCCTCTCTTTACTCCGTATTTTTCATAGTCCGAGGAGTGTATATAGTTATTATCCTGAAGCTCTTTGCATAATAATGAAATAGCTTCGCTGGCTATTATTGTACGGCTCATTAAAATCATCTCCTATTATATTGGCATTACATAATATTTTATAATTTTTTTTATATAAAGTCAAGAACCGCCGCATACAATTTAAACACGATTTTTATTATAAAAATGTAAAGGATGAATATTTATGAAGCTTTATGGAATTTTATGCATAATTGTCGCAGTAATTCTTCTGACGGCTCCCATGGCGGCGCTGCCTCTGGGAGCGTCCGTAGCAGGCGAGGAGGACAGCTCCGGAGAGGAAGCAGTTTCGGAAAATCTTTCGGAGGATGTTTTTTCCGGTGAGGGCGATATTATAAGCGTTTTTATGACAGAGGACAAGGTTAAGGAAGATATGACCATGAGAGAGTACATAATCGGGGCTGTGGCAGCAGAAATGCCGGCATCCTATAATGAGGAGGCTTTAAAGGTTCAGGCGCTGGCTGCGGTGACCTTTGCGGAGTACATGAAGCTCAACCCGGAGGGCGAAAATATAATGGGCGCCGACATTTCCGACGACAGCAGTCAGCACCAGGGGTATATGAGCCTTCAGGAAATGAAGGAAAAATGGGGCGATACCTTTGACTCATACTATGAAAAAATCGAAAATGCGGTGGATGCGGTAATAGACAAGGTTATTACATATAACGGCGAGCCCGTAATGGCGGCTTACCACGCCATAAGCTCCGGAAGAACGGAGTCGGCCCTTGATATATGGGGAAGCGATGTGCCGTATCTTCAGAGCGTGGAAAGCGAAGGTGATACCGAATCCACAAGATATGAATCCACGGCTGTATTTACTGCCGATGAGATAAAAGAGGCTTTTAAGGATATAGAGGGAGTGTCCTTTGAGGGAGATGGGGAAAACTGGATAAATATTGAAAAAACCTCGGACAGCGGGGCGGTTCTTGAAATAACTGCCGGAGGAAAGGAGCTTACCGGAATGGAGGTAAGAAATCTTTTGGGGCTGAGAAGTCCCGATTTCACCGTAAGCTATGAGGACGGAAGCTTTACCTTTGATGTTAAGGGCTACGGACACGGAGTGGGAATAAGTCAGTACGGAGCGGATTATTACGCAGAGCAGGGCATGACTTATGACGAGATAATAAAACATTACTATACAGGAGTTGAAATTGAGGAGAGAAAGCAATAATGGTTTTATGTTTATATAATAATTGACAAGAAAAATTATTTTCTGTATAATTTATATAAAAATTATTCAGGAAGGCGTATTATATGGACAATAATGTAAAAAGACAGGATTTATGATTTAAGTCAAAGGGCGTTGACTGCGCCGGCTGGCTGTATACTTCGGGCAATGAAAAACAGCCTGTTATTGTAATGGCTCACGGACTTGGTTCAACAAGGGATATGCGTCTTGACGAATATGCGTATAAATTTTCTCAGGCAGGCTTTTCCTGTTTTCTTTTTGATTACAGAAACAACGGCGACAGCAAAGGTGAAAAACGGTACAGAATCAATGTTAAGGAACAGCTTGAGGACTGGAGAAGCGCCGTATATTTTGTAAAAACTCTTGACTCAACAGATACAGACAATATATTTTTATTCGGAACCTCCTTCAGCGGCGGACACGTTATAACCTTAGCCTCTGAAAGCTCGGAGTACAGAGGGGTTATAGCTCAGTGTCCCTATACGGACGGCGCCGCTTCAATATCAGCCGTACCCTTTATAACTCAGATAAAACTGTTTGCCGTGTTTTGCACCGGCTGTTTAACAAAGCCCTTCGGCAGGGAAATAATGGTAAGGCTTGCGGGTAAGCCGGGCAAAACGGCGCTTATGACCGATAAAAGATACGAATATTATCTGGATATGATGACAAGGGACAGCGTGACCTTTAAAAATACAACGCCGGTGTTTACAATACTTGAGTTTTTAAAGTACAGTCCCGGAAAAAATGCAGGAAAAATAAAAATTCCCATTCTTTACGGTATCTGCGAAACGGATACGGTAGCTCCCGCGAAGAAGTCTGTTAAATACGCAGAGAAAAGCGAAAAAGCCACAATAAAATATTATCCCCGGGGACATTTTGATGTTTATGACGGAGAAAATTTTCAAAGGGCAATGAAAGACTATATTGAATTTTTCAAAAGTCATGTAAAATGCTGATATACACATATTAAAAAAAAATCCCGGAAACCTTAAAGGGTTTTCAGGATTTTTTTTGCTGTCATATAAAATATGTGTTTTTATTTTATATATGTTCTCACTCTTAAATCTATGCCGTTTTCACTGCAAAGACGGCGGCATTTTTCTATTTCCTCTTCTCCGATTGTGTCAACAACAGTCATTTTTACGGATTTAACGTGCTTTTTGCAGTCTTTGGCGAATTTTATCATAGCGTCAAAGGCTTTTTCTCCGTAAACGGGATGAACGATTTCATTGTATTTTTTTGCGTCGGAGGCGTTAAGGCTTATTGAAACAACATCAATAACACCCTCCATAAGCTTTGAGGAATCCTCGGTGTTGTTTATAAGGTCGGAAAGACCGTTTGTATTTATTCTTATTGTAAAATCTTTTTTGGTTTTAAGATATTTTGCCGTTTCAATAAGCTTGTCAAGAGCGCAGGTAGGCTCCCCGAAGCCGCAGAAAACAATATCCGTATAGCCGGTAAAGTCGAAATTGTCAACGGCGTCCTTGATTTCTTCTACGGAAGGCTCGTGGTCAAGCCAAAGGCTTCCCATGTCTCCAAGACCGTTTTCGTTGTGTCTTATGCAGAATTCGCAGTTGCAGGGGCATTTGTTTGTAAGGTTGAAGTAAACCTTTTGTCCGTAAGTGTAAATAATATTTTCCATAGCCATTTTTCTTTCTTAATGTATTTTCACAGACACGGAAATGCTTGTGAAGATAAAAAATTATCCGTTATAAAAAAGAGGATATTTTCTTTTTGATACCGATTTTGTCAAGAGCGGCTGCCATTATATAATATACAATCATGCTTGCCAGCGCCTGACATAAGTTCCAGAGCATACCGGGGACAGCGGCGGCAAAGGAGTCTAAAAGAAATGAATCTGCGGCAAAGTAGCCGAGAACCGTTACCGCAATACATATTACGGGAGCTGCATAGTTCCTTTTGCAAAGGATTTTCTCGTTTTTTGCTGAAAAGGCAACAGTCAGAAGAGCTTTTATTATAACTGTGAAGGGAGCGTATGCCGTATATCCCGAAAGAATATCCGCAAGACCGCCGCCGATAGCGGCAGAAGCCATGGCAAAAGGCAGAGGCAGAATACTTGCGGCAACATAAATCAGCGTGTCTCCCAAATGAACATATCCGCCGCTTGCCAGGGGAACAGGAATTTTAGGGAAGAATGTAAGCCCTGTAATAAGAGCGGCGAACATTGCAGCGGTAACTATTTTAAAAAGCCTTTTGTCTTTCATCGTTTACACCTTTTTATCTGAATGTAAAGCCATGAATTATATGCCGGAGCTTATTTTCAGCCGAATTTTTTCCTGTAGTTCTCAATAGCGTATGTAATAATCTCTATTGCGGCGTCGTAGTCCTTGACCTCGTCCACAGCCGTGTCCTTGTTTTCAAGAGCCTTGTAAACGGAGAAGAAATGGGACATTTCGTCGTAAACGTGCTTGGGCAGGTCAAAAATGCTTTTGTAGCCGTTGTAGGTCGGGTCGCTGAAGGGTACGCATATAATCTTTTCGTCGGCTCTGCCGTTGTCAAGCATTTTTATGACGCCTATGGGATAGCATCGTACAAGAGTAAGAGGGTCAAGGGATTCCGAGCAAAGCACCAGAACATCAAGAGGGTCGAAGTCGTCGGCGTAGGTTCTGGGAATAAAGCCGTAGTTGGCAGGGTAGTGAGTTGAAGTGTAAAGGATTCTGTCAAGCATTATAAGCCCTGTTTCCTTGTCAAGCTCATATTTGTTTTTGCTGCCCTTGGGAATTTCAATAACCGATATAAAGTCATCGGGCTTGATTCTTTCCGGGTCAATCGAGTGCCATATATTATTCATAACTTCCTCCTATATTTTATGTTATAACCAGTATCGAGTCAATTACCAGTTTTAAAAGATTTGATAATACCAGATTTGTAATTCCGGTTAAAAAAAACCTGCGCCTAAAAGGCGCAGGCCAAGGTTTTAAAATCAGTTTTCGTAAACGCTGACCTTTTTGCGGTCTTTGCCCATACGCTCGAACTTAACTGTTCCGTTAACAAGAGCGAAAAGAGTATCGTCGGAACCCTTTCCTACATTGTTGCCGGGATGGATATGAGTACCTCTCTGGCGAACAAGGATTGTGCCTGCGTTAACAGCCTGGCCGTCAGCGCGCTTAACGCCGAGTCTTTTTGACTCTGAATCACGGCCGTTACGGGTTGAACCCATACCTTTTTTATGAGCGAAGAGCTGAATGTTTATCTTAAGCATATTTACACCTCCGTAGATATTCTGATAAAATCGGGATATTCTTCTGACAGCTCCCTTAAATGAAGAAGAAGTCCGTCAAAAATATCCGAAGCGGCTGAAGACTCGCCGCAAAGCAAGATTTTCATATATCCGTCTTTTACATCGGCGTCGGCTTCACAGCCTAAAATTTCCGTAACGGTGTTCACCGCCATATAAACAGCCGATGAAACTGCGGCGCAGACTATATCGCTGCCTGCTTCGCCGAAGCCCGAATGACCTGTTACGGTAAAGCCGTAAGGCTTGCCTTCACGGATATTAAAAACAGCTTTAATCATTAAGCGTTGATTGATGCAACTTCAATCTTTGTATAGGGCTGTCTGTGACCCATTTTACGCTTTTCATTCTTTTTAGCCTTGTAAGTTGCAACAGTAATTTTCTTGCCCTTGCCGTTCTTAATGGCTTTAGCGGTAACGGTAGCGCCTGCTACATAGGGAGCGCCAACTTTGATACCGTCTTCTGCGCCTACGGCAATAACCTTATCAAAAACTACTTCGCTGTCTGCTTCAACGTCAAGCTTTTCGATGAAAACTACGGAGCCTTCCTCTACTTTGTACTGCTTGCCGCCTGTTTCGATAATTGCGTACATGATTTACCTTCCTTAATAAGACTCGCTGCGACGGGCGGGATAATCCGCTTTTCGGGGCATAAAAACCCCTTGCCTGCCACAAGCGGCGATAGCATTGTATCATAAAGGGCGGGTTAAGTCAAGGGATATAGGGAAAATTTTATTAATTCTATTAAAAATTGAATTTATGAAACTTTTTCCATCTCTTTTTTTATATGAAGAATGATTCTTTTTTCAAGGCGTGAAATATAGCTCTGAGATATACCCAGCTTGTCGGCAACCTCCTTTTGAGTGTGCTCTTCCTCTCCGTCAATGCCGAACCTCATATTGATTATAAGCCTTTCCCTTTCGCTGAGCCTGCTTACCACGCTTAACAGCAGCTTCTTTTCGTCTTCATACTCAATATCGTAGTTTACGCTGTCAGCCTCTCCCGCAAGCACATCTGAAAGCAGCAGCTCGTTGCCGTCCCAGTCTGTGTTAAGAGGCTCGTCAAAGGATATTTCAGCCTTTCTGCTGCCGGTTTTCCTTAAATACATCAGTATTTCGTTTTCAATGCACCTGCTGGCGTAGGTGGCAAGCTTTATGTTTTTTCCGGGACAAAAGGTGTTTACAGCCTTTATAAGTCCTATTGTGCCTATGGACACAAGATCCTCAACCCCCACTCCCGTGTTTTCAAATTTTTTTGCTATGTAAACAACAAGCCTTAAATTATGGGTTATCAAAGGCTCTCTGGCGCTTTCGTCACCCTGCTCGATTCTCTTTAAAAATTCCTCTTCCTCTTTTTTCTTTAAGGGCGGCGGCAGTGTCTGGGGACCGTTTACATAAAAAATGTCGTTGTCCGAGAATTTCAGCTTCAGCTTTAAAAAAGCGTTTTTTAAAAATTCAAAACATTTGTCATATTTATCCGGCAGCTTCCGCATGATCTTTTCTCCTTTCCGGATTTGAAAGCAGCTGAGGGTTTATCAGCGCGTTGGGCATATTTTTTTTGTTTGAAACTCCGATTTCGGTATTTTTCAGAAAATATACGTCCCTGCTGCCTGAAACTATAACCTTTTCGGCTCGGAAGCAGGGCATAAGCCCATCCGAGGAAACGGTTGAAAAGGGTATCAGACGGATTTTTTCACATTGGGAGGGGTTGCCCTCAAGATAATTTACGATGTTTTCCGGCAGAATATCTTTTCCGAAGGACTGCCTTATTATTATTACACCTTCACCGGAAAAAGGGTCCTCAAGGGAATTTCCCGTGTCAAGAAGCGCCTTTCCCTTAACCGCTTTGCCTTGAGAGCGAATCTCAATGTCGAAAACAGCGTCCGAAGGAGTTTTTTTTCCTGTAAGCTTCCCCAGAACAACGGTAATAATATAGCACAGCAGGGAAGAAGCCGTAAGGGACACCACGGAAAAATTTATGTAAACAGCGCCGTTGTTGTACTGGATAAGGGACACGTTGGGCAGGGAGCATATAAAAAGCATAAGCCCTGCGAAAATAAAATTCACCATGAAAAAATATCCGGTCTGCCGTATGACCGCCTTAACCGATTTCGGATTGAAAACAGCCGTAACTATTGCAAGACAAAACAGAAGCTTTGTTAAGAGAGACATTATAATTCCCATATCCGGAGCTAAAATTATAAGGGACGCGGCGCCTCCCAGAAAAGAACCCAGAAGAAGCCTGCCCGGAGAAGATGAAAGCTTCATAAGCCTTCCTGCGGCTAAAAGAAGAAGGAAGGTTATAATTGTATTAAGAAAAATAAGCACATCGATATAAATTACCGGTTTCACACTCTCACCGCCTTTGAAAACAATTATAAACGGTGAAATATAAGAAAAATGTCACAAGTCAGAGGCTGAAAAAATATTTTTTTTAAAGAAAATTACGGAGGAATTGTTTTCTGTTTTTTACTTAAAAAGTTTGTAATAACTGCACAAAAAAATCGTTAAATTTTTTATTGACAAAACAAAAACCTTGTGATATAAATTTTAATCGGTAAAAGAAAATAAATGAAAGAATTTAATGGGAAAGAAGAGAAAAAAGGTGAAAAGGAAAGAAAAAGAAATTTCTTCGGAAGCTTCGGAATCTTTGAAAACTTCCGGAAAAAGAAGCAGGGGAACTAAAAATTTAACCCAGGGCTCTCCTACGAGGCTTATTATAGGCTTTGCGGTGCCAATGCTTTTAGGACTGCTTTTCCAGCAGTTTTACAGCATGGTTGATACCATGATTGTAGGCAAGTGGCTGGGGGTTACGTCTTTGGCTGCTGTAGGCTCCATAGGCTCCTTAAACTTTATGGTTATAGGCTTCTGCACCGGCGTCTGCACAGGCTTCGCCATTCCCGTGGCTCAGTGCTTCGGAGCAGGCAACTACAGAGTCCTCCGCAAATTCGTTGCAAACAGCTTCTGGGTGTCGGCAGCTTTCGCCGCTGTGCTTACCGTTACGGTGTGCCTTGCCTGCTACGACATCCTTGTGATTATGAAAACTCCCGATGACATAATCGGCGAAGCTTATCAGTATATTTTCGTTATTTTCCTGGGTATCCCCGTAACCTTCCTTTATAATCTGCTTTCGGGTATTATCAGGGCGCTGGGCGACAGCAAAACTCCCGTTTACTTCCTGCTTATGTCCTCTGTTATCAATATCGTTCTGGATATAGTTTCCATTTCCGTTCTGCACATGGGCGTTGAAGGCCCCGCCTGGGCGACGGTTATTTCTCAGGGTGTTTCCGGCATACTCTGCCTTGTGTATATGCTTAAACGCTTTGAAATTCTCCGTATAAAAAAAGACGAATGGAAAGTGGATTTAAGATGTATAGGCACTCTTTTCGCAACAGGCGTTCCCATGGGGCTTCAGTATTCGATTACAGCCATAGGAAGCGTTGTTCTTCAGTCCTCGGTTAATACCTTAGGCTCTTCCTATGTGGCGTCGGTTACGGCAGGAAGCAAGGTAAGCCTTTTCTTCTGCTGTCCCTTTGACGCTCTGGGAGGCACAATGGCAACCTACGCCGGACAGAATATCGGCGCAAAGCTCCCCGACAGAATAAGCAAGGGTATAAAATCCGCGTGCTTAATAGGCTCCGTATACGCCGCCGCAGCCTTCGGCGTTCTCTATTTCTTCGGAAAGACTATCGCACTGCTTTTCCTTGACGGCGACCAGATTCAGATTCTTGACCGTGTCCAGGAATTCCTTTTTGCCAACAGTCTTTTCTATATACCTCTTACGGTTTTAAATGTTATGCGGTTCAGTATTCAGGGTATGGGATACAGCGTTCTTGCCATTCTCGCAGGAGTATGCGAAATGGTGGCAAGAGTTGTTGTAGGCTTCGGAATAGTTCCTATTGTAGGATATGTTGCCGTTTGCTACGCAAGCCCTCTTGCATGGATTATGGCGGATTTGTTCCTTATCCCGGCGTATTTCGCTTGTCTTAAGAAAAAGAAAAAGCTGTTCGCCAACGAATTAAAGCCCGGCTTCGCCGTCACCCACGGCTAAACGGATATTAAAACAAATTGCCCTCGGTTTTTATCAGACCGAAGGCTTTAAAATTTAAAAAAATATTTATATGCTAAAAACATTTTAAAATGCTTTTATATTAACACGCATTATCTAAATTATAACTGTTTGCCTCAGCAATACTCATACAAGACGGCGGGTAACTCTCCGGATAAACCAAACAAACTTATAAATATCATTAATACATTCAGTTTATTCATCTCATATTGCAGCGATATTTCGTTTTAAAAGTTTTTGCTGATTGATAAGGTTGAATTGGAAATAATAAAAAATAAAGCATAATGAAAAAGCATATTATTAAACACCCCGATTACAAAATGTAACCGGGGTGAAATTTATTTTACCGCATTAAGCTTTAAATTAAGCCTTTTTGCTCTTTATAGCAGCCTGAGCGGCTGAAAGTCTTGCGATAGGTACACGGTAGGGTGAGCAGGAAACATAGTTAAGTCCTATGCTGTGGCAGAACTCAATTGATGAGGGATCTCCGCCGTGCTCGCCGCAGATACCGCAGTGAAGAGCTGCGTTTTCTGCTTTACCCATGTCAACAGCCATCTTCATAAGCTTGCCTACGCCGATTGTGTCAAGACGAGCAAAGGGATCTGACTCGTAAATCTTGTTTGCGTAGTAAGCGGGAAGGAATTTACCGGCGTCGTCACGGCTGAAGCCGAAGGTCATCTGAGTAAGGTCGTTAGTACCGAAGCAGAAGAAGTCAGCCTCTTTAGCGATTTCGTCAGCAGTAAGAGCAGCTCTGGGGATTTCGATCATTGTACCAACCTCATATTTAAGGTCGATGCCTGCAGCAGCGATTTCAGCGTCGGCAGTCTTAACAACGATGTCCTTAACGAACTTAAGCTCTTTAACTTCGCCAACAAGGGGAATCATGATTTCGGGAACGATGTTCCAGTCTGAATGTCTGCCCTTAACAGCGATAGCGGCCTTGATAACAGCCTTTGTCTGCATTGCGGCGATTTCGGGATATGTTACCGTAAGACGGCATCCGCGGTGACCCATCATGGGGTTGAACTCGTGGAGGTCAGCGATAACCTGCTTAATGTAATCTACGCTCTTGCCCTGAGCATCAGCGAGAGCCTTGATGTCGGCTTCGTCTGTGGGAACGAACTCGTGAAGAGGAGGATCAAGGAAACGGATAGTAACGGGGTAGCCGCCGAGAGCCTCGAACAAGCCTTCAAAGTCAGCCTGCTGCATGGGCTCGATCTTAGCGAGAGCCTTTTCACGCTCTTCAACGGTTTCGGCGCAGATCATCTCTCTGAAAGCGCCGATTCTGTCAGGATCGAAGAACATATGCTCTGTACGGCAAAGTCCGATGCCCTGAGCGCCGAAAGCGGCAGCCTGTTTTGCGTCTGCGGGAGTATCAGCGTTTGTTCTTACGCCGAGAGTCTTATATTTGTCGGCAAGCTCCATGATTCTTCCGAAGTAGCCGCTGTTGGGGTCTGCGGGAACTGTGGGGATAAGGCAGTCATAGATGCAGCCTGTGGAACCGTCAAGTGAAAGGGAATCGCCTTCGTGGAAGGTTTTGCCCATAAGAGTGAACTTCTTGTTTTCCTCGTCCATCTTGATGTCGCCGCAGCCTGATACGCAGCAAGTACCCATTCCGCGGGCAACAACGGCAGCGTGAGAAGTCTGTCCGCCGCGAACTGTAAGGATACCCTGAGCATACTTCATACCCTCGATATCTTCGGGAGAAGTCTCAAGTCTTACAAGAACAACCTTTTCGCCCTTCTTGCCGTGCTCAACAGCGTCTTCAGCGGTGAAAACGATTGAACCTGCGGCAGCGCCGGGAGAAGCGGCAATGCCCTTAGCAATAGCCTCTGCCTTTTTAAGAGCGGCAGCGTCAAACTGAGGATGAAGAAGCATGTCAAGAGACTTAGCGTCGATCTGCATAAGCGCTTCTTCTTCTGTGATCATGCCTTCGTCGATAAGGTCGCAGGCAATCTTGATAGCGGCAGCGGCTGTACGCTTGCCGTTACGGGTCTGAAGCATATAGAGCTTCTTGTCTTCGATAGTGAACTCCATATCCTGCATATCACGGTAGTGATTTTCAAGAGTATGGCAAATCTCAAGGAACTGGTCGTAAACCTCGGGAAGGATCTCCTGCATTTTGGAGATGGGCATGGGAGTACGAACGCCGGCAACAACGTCTTCGCCCTGAGCGTTCATAAGGAACTCACCCATAAGGCCTTTTTCGCCTGTTGCGGGGTTACGGGTAAAGGCAACGCCTGTACCTGAAGTATCGCCCATGTTGCCGAATGCCATCATCTGAACGTTAACGGCAGTACCCCATGAATAGGGAATGTCGTGATCCATACGGTAAACGTTGGCTCTGGGGTTGTCCCATGAACGGAAAACAGCCTTGATAGCCTCAAAGAGCTGCTCCTTGGGATCATCGGGGAAGTCCTTGCCCAGCTGATTCTTGTACTCAGCCTTGAACTGATCGGCAAGCTCGTGGAGATCGTCGGCTGTAAGGTCAACGTCGAACTCAACGCCCTTTTTCTCTTTCATCTCGTCGATGAGCTTTTCAAAATATTTCTTGCCGACTTCCATAACAACGTCGGAGAACATCTGGATGAAACGTCTGTAGCAGTCCCAAGCCCAGCGGGGATTGCCTGATTTTGCGGCGATAACGTTAACAACCTGCTCGTTAAGACCGAGGTTAAGGATTGTGTCCATCATGCCGGGCATGGAAGCTCTTGCGCCGGAACGAACGGAAACAAGAAGAGGATTCTCCATATCGCCGAACTTTTTGCCGGTGATTTCTTCCATCTTAGCGATGTGCTCCATGATCTGGGCCTGGATTTCATCGTTGATTTTTCTGCCGTCCTCATAGTACTGGGTGCAGGCTTCTGTAGAGATTGTGAAGCCCTGAGGAACGGGAAGACCGATTTTGGTCATTTCGGCAAGGTTTGCGCCTTTTCCGCCGAGAAGTTCACGCATCTGAGCGTTGCCCTCGGAAAACAGATAAACATACTTTTTGCTCATTGATTTTCCTCCAAAATTAAAAATCTTTTAGAATTAAAATCCTTACGAAGCCGAAAAGCTTCGTAAATAAGGTAGGATTACCACAAAGTATTATAACAGACAAAAATAATAATTTCCATACTTTTTTTAAAAAAATTTGGATTTTTAATCTTTAATAATGAAAAAATAACATATAATCTATAAATGTATTACAGCAAAATGCACAAACGCCCTGAAACAGGAGGTACAAAAAACAAAAAAATGTATGTGTTAAAATGATGTGACCCAAAAAAGAAGAGAAGTAACTTCAAAATATGGTATAATGAATTAGCTA
>CALYBJ010000009.1 GCA_944412445.1 uncultured Clostridia bacterium | reverse complement strand
ATGTTGTTATCGGAGCCGCTGCGGCCGCGCTGGTTTTTATAATCGGACTTGTTTTGATAGTTAAAAAATACAGAAACACCGATACGGAAACATAATAATAAAAAATTAAGTGGGAAAATAAAAAAATTCATTCATTATCTATTCCGGTTGGTGATAATGAATGATGAATTATAAAAAATCAACAAATTAATAAAATCTCTTTTTACTTATAATTTTACAACATAAATAGCGTTATAAGACTTGCAAGTATATTGATTTTAGAATATCAGTTTCTGTTAATAAATAGTATCTGTCTGATTAAATCAGTCAAGTTTGTTTTAGTCTCAATTTTCTCTGTTAGACAGCGTGCGAAAGTGACTATGTTTTTTATGTCAACGATTAATTTTTATTTTTTTTTATGGTAAAATGATTAAAATGTAATCTTGAAAATATATTAGAAAGGGTTGAAAATGTTGAAATCAGGTAAAATTTTAAGTGTTGCACTGTCAATTATAATACTTTTTGGAATTTTTGGTTTAATAAATATTTGCGTTGCCGAAGGAAGCGGAGATTTTGTATACGAAATAATAGATGACCGCACGGTTGAAATTTCAAGTTACATTGGTACTGAAAGTGATCTTATTATTCCAAGTATAATTGATGGATATACTGTAGTAAATATTGGAGATTACGCCTTTGAAGAGTGTGAAAGCTTAATAAAAGTAACAATCCCTGACAGTGTAGTAAATATATTTTATCACGCATTTTTTGGGTGCAAAAATTTAACAGAGGTAATAATTCCCGATAGTGTAGCATATGTTGATTATACTGCATTTGGCTATTGCGAAAGCTTAACATCTATAACGGTAGATAAAAACAACTCTTCATATTTTTCCGATGAATACGGAGTATTATTTCAAAAAGATGGAATACTTATTCAGTTCCCTGTAAATAATAAGATGAACGAGTATACTATTCCAGATAATGTAACGGGTATTAATGAGTGTGCATTCAGCAAATGCAAAAGCCTGACTAAAGTAATAATCCCTGATGGTGTAACATGTATTGGCGGTGGAGCATTTGGGATATGTAGCAGTTTGACAGAAATAACCATTCCTGACAGTGTAACATTTATAGGTATTGAAGCATTTTTAGATTGTAATAGTTTGGAAACTATTTATTATACAGGTACGGAGGAACAATGGGATAATATTGAAATAGGTTTCTCAAATGACTCTTTTATTGAAGGAAAAATCATATATAATTGGGTGAGTGAAGAGCCGCAAAAAAATGAAGACATTGAACAAAACGACCCCATGGATAATGATAGCTTTGTTGATAATAATTCTTCAGATAATGAAAATGAAGAAAAATTTTTACATATAGCAATAGGAGTTGCTGTTTTTTCGACTGTTGCTGTTATTTTGCTTATAATAGTTGTTATTGTAATAGTTAGGAAGTACAAAAAATAGTCAGCGGAAAATACAAGTAAATTTATCGAAAATCAGTGATTAGACAGGGGGCTGTGACGAGTTTTTCTTTTCGTCACAGCCCCTTCATTTTTGGCGCCTTTAGGTGTGGAAATAAAGGGACTTGCCACTCACCGTTTTTTACCGTTTTGCGACAGCCCCGTTTTTTTATCTTCTGTTTCTTCCGGAGCCGTGGCAGAAAATATCCTTGCATTTAACAAGAATGGTATCATCTCCGATTATTTCAATATCAGACCACTTTATTCTTATATCCTCCGTTTTGCCCACCATTCCGAAAAAACCCTGTTTGCCGCATATTATAAGAGCCGTTATACAGCCTGTTTCGCAGTCGAACTCAACATCTCCCACAGTGCCTATTTTCATTCCGTCGCATACTGTTATAACATCCTTGTCGCAAAGGCTTGTGACGGTGCATCTCATAAAAATCCCTCCGAAGGCTTATATATAATGTATAAATATATATGCGGAAAAATACAGTGTGATAACTTTTTCAATGTATGAATAATAAGGACATGATGTGAATATAGTTTGTAATGTGCAGGGCATGGCAAATAATACAGAAAAGGAGTCGGTGAAATGGAAACAAAAACAGCCGCCGAAAAGGTAATATCAAAAAAAGAAAAGCTGTGCGTAAACATTGAGCAGATAATGGAAAGCGATATAAGTCTGCCGGATTATTACGGAGACATTGTCAAGGTTTTAGGATGCAGTACAAGGATAAACATATTTTCCTGTTCTGTAACCGGAGACAAGGGGGTGATAGACGGCAGTGCGGAGATAAGAACCCTTTACATAAACGGAGAGGGCAAAACGGAAATACTGGAGCACAGCTGTCCCTTTAACAGAACGGTGGATTTAAGGGAGCAGGCGGCAGGAGATATACTTACGGCGGAGGCTGTATCGGAGCAGATAACCGGCCGTGCGGTAAATTCCAGAAGAGCGGAAATAAGGGGAACGGTAACGCTGAAGGTCTGCTGCTTCGGTATATGTGAAACAGAGATAATTACAAAGAGCGAAAAAAGCGGTTACCATTTTCTTGAAAGGGAAGAATCGGGAAGCTTTTTGCAAAATTCAGCATTAAAGAGCTTTACATTAAGCCAGACGGAGGACCTGCCCCAGGGTGTAAAAAGCTGTAAAATATACAGAACCTCTGTAATTCCCTCGGTAAACGAGGTTAAAACCATAAAAAACAAAATGATGATAAAGGGAAGCGTGTCGGCAGACATAGTGTATATGACCGACGGAGGAGATTTTATATCCCAGAGGGTAACGATGCCTTTAAATCAGATAGCGGACATGGATTTGATTGATGAAAGCTCACAGTGCTGCGTAAGGCTTACCGCCGACAGCGTAGACGCAAAGCTTACGCCGGATACCCCTCAGTCCCCGCCGAAGCTTGAAATCACCGTAATTTTAAGCGCCTTTACCGACGCCTATAAGACTGCCGTGTTAAAGTGCGTTTCGGAGGCGTATTCCGTAAGAAAAGAGCTTGTATGCGAAAAGGAAAGGATAAAATGTATATCTTCATCAGTAAGGGTAAATGAGAACTATACCGTATCGTCAAAAATGGATTTCAGCTCCTGCAAGGGAAAGGAAATTGCCGACGCGGCGGTAAAGAAAATCAGAACCGCCTGGTCTGCCGAAGGCGGCAGTATAGTCTGCAAGGGCAATATACATTACGGCTTTATAGTTGTTACAGCCGACAGCGAAAAAGTGTATCTTGAAAGAATCGCCGATTTTGAATACAGAAAGCAGACGGGAACAGAAGCCGGAAATTATGAGTTTTCACCGGTTATAAGCGTAAACGCCGTAAGCTGCTCCGTAGACGAGGACGGCAAGGCGAATATAAATGCGGAGCTGCATTTTGACGGCTGTATACATTTGTATAACGGCTTTGAGGCAGTAACCTCCGTAACCGAGGGCAGGGATATTGAAAGATGCCCCGACGGAGTAATAACAATATACTACGGCTCAAAGGGAGAAAGGCTTTGGGATATTGCCAGAGAGAGAGGAAGCTCCGTGGAATGTATCAAGGCGGCGAATGGAATTGCCGAAGACGAGCTTGCCGAAAACAAAATGCTGATTTTTCCTTTGGAATAATATAGGGAGGGAATAAAATGGACAATACCCGAATATATGAAGATATTAAAAAAAGAACCCAGGGGGACATATATATAGGAGTTGTGGGGCCTGTCAGAACAGGCAAGTCAACCTTTATAAAAAAGTTCATGGAAACAATAGTGCTTCCCAACATTGACGGGGACTTTGTAAAGGAAAGGGCGGTTGACGAGCTTCCCCAGTCTGCGGCAGGCAGAACGATAATGACAACGGAGCCGAAATTTATTCCGGAGCAGGCGGCAAAGGTGGAGCTTCACGACAATGTAAGCTTCAGAGTGAGAATGGTGGACTGCGTAGGCTACATAGTGCCCAGCTCTCTGGGATATATTGAGGGGGAGTCCCCGAGAATGGTAAAAACGCCCTGGTTCCCGGAGGAAATCCCCTTTAACATGGCGGCGGAGATCGGCACTCAGAAGGTAATAAGCGAACATTCGACAATAGGGCTTGTGGTTACAACCGACGGAAGCATAAGCGATATTCCAAGATACGAATATGAGGAAGCGGAGGAAAGAGTTATTGATGAGTTAAAGGAAATTCAAAAGCCCTTTATCGTTCTTCTTAACTGTATGTATCCCGACTCGGCTTCCGCAAAGGAAATGGCTGAAAAGCTTACGGAAAAATATAACGTTCCCGTTCTGCCTGTTAACTGCCTTGATATAACGGAAGAAGAGATAAGGGAGATTTTAAAGGAAGTCCTTATGGAATTCCCTGTAAGAGAGGTTGAAGTAAGAGTACCCTCTTGGCTTAATTCCCTGAAAAACGACCACAAGGTAAAAAAGAGCCTTATGGAAGCTTTAAGAGAGCAAGGGGAAAAGCTTAAATGCGTAAGAGGCGTAAAGGAGATGTGCGCCCGGCTTCAGAACGAGGATTATATAGTAGGCGCAAGGGTTCAGGACATAAGCCTGGGAGACGGCAAAGCCATAATAAAAGCCGATATTACAAATACAGTCTTCTATGAAATTTTAACGGAGATAAGCGGCGTTGATGTTCATACCGAGGGCGAGCTTATAACGGCGCTCACGGAAATGGCGGATATTTCAAAAAAATACAAAAGAATAAGATCCGCCTTGGACGAGGTTGAAGCCACGGGCTACGGAATAGTAATGCCCACCATCGACGAGCTGACCCTTGAAGAACCGGAAATAATGAAGCAGGGGGGCAAGTACGGAGTAAGGTTAAAGGCGTCGGCGCCGTCAATTCACATGATGAAAGCCACGATAAATACGGAGGTGGCTCCCATCGTAGGCTCCGAAAGCCAGTCCGAGGAGCTTGTAATGTACCTTCTCAATGAATTTCAGGAGAATCCGGGCAAGATATGGCAGTCAAACATATTCGGCAAATCTCTTGACGACCTTGTAAACGAGGGACTTAAAAACAAGCTGTACCATATGCCGGCGGAAGCCCGCATGAAGCTTCAGCAGACCCTTGAAAGAATAATAAACGAAGGCTGCAGCGGACTTCTTTGTATCATTATTTAAAAATCTTATAAAAATTCAGTATAACCTTAGTTGCGAAATTATAAATATAATTAAAACAAAAACGGAATATAAAAAACAATGTTAAGATTGCAACAAAATGTTTACAGAAATGTTGCGGTTTAAATAACAATCAATTAATTATGATTAAACCCCCTTGAAAGGTAAAATTTGTTGTGATAATATTCTGTATGTAAAGCAATTAAAGCTTTCAAAGCATTAACCGGAAAGAGGTGTATATTAATGGCAGCTGATACATTTGCAGCATTGATGGAGTGGATTGCAGCATTCGTAGAGAAGATCAAGGCTCTCTTCGACAAGCTTATGGAAATCCTTTCAATCGAAGCTTAATTTTAATTACTCAATTTTCATTTTTTAATCAGTGAGGTGACAAAAATGGACGTAATTAAAGCAATAATCGCTTGGTTCGAAGAATTATATGCAACAATCATGGAGTTCGTAGCAGGCTTTGAAAAAGAGTGGGGCTTCGAGAAAGCTGAATAATTAATATTTTTTAATATTAAGACTCTACAACAGACAGCGTTTTTGCTGTCTGTTTTTTTTTGCAACACAAATTGAATAAACTTTGAACGCAGGATGAAAATGTTGCAAAAATGTTGAATTTAAACTAATATTTTAATAATAATCGCATAAATATATTGACCGTTTATAGGCGTTGTGCTATTATTTAGCCACAAGGTAAGCACGGCTTACCAAGAAACAATCTGAAAGAGAGGTGTACAAAATGGCAGCTGATACTTTTGCAGCATTGATGGAGTGGATTGCAGCATTCGTAGAGAAGATTAAGGCTCTCTTCGACAAACTTATGGAAATCCTTTCAATCGAAGCTTAATTAGATTGTGATTTTTGAATTTTAAATTTTATTATGTGAGGTGAAAATAATGGACATCATTAAGGAATTAATCGCTTGGTTAAAGGACTTTTATCAGACAATTATGGACTTCGTAGCAGGCTTTGAAAAAGAGTGGGGCTTCGAGAAAGCTGAATAATTGATTTTCGTTATCAATATTGCAGGCAGCAATAGCTGCCTGCTTTTTATTGCTGTAATTTTTGTGTTTTTATGTTATTTTTTTTCTTAAAAATTATATGTTTTTTTAACAGAATCCGTGAGTGTTGCAGAAATGTTGCATTAAAAAAAAGGATTTGATAACATTTGCCAAAACCTATTGTAAATGGAAAATCACTGTGCTATTATACAGTCGCAAGGTAAGCAGGGCTTACCAAAAAAAATAAAAATAAAGAGAGGTGTACAAAATGGCAGCTGATACTTTTGCAGCATTGATGGAGTGGATCGCAGCTTTCGTAGAGAAGATTAAGGCTCTCTTCGACAAACTTATGGAAATCCTTTCAATCGAAGCTTAATTAGATTGTGATTTTTGAATTTTAAATTTTATTATGTGAGGTGACAGTAATGGACGCTATTAAAGAATTAATCGCTTGGATCGTTGAATTATATACAGCTATCGCTGATTTCATCGCCGGTTTTGAATTTGACTGGGCTTTTGAAAAAGAAGCTGAATAATTAATTTTATACAATATCAGGCAGCTTTAAAGCTGCCTGTTTTTTTATCTGTCAGTATGTCAGCAGATAACCGGCTGTATCTGTTTTCCTTTAACGGCGTTTTCAAGTGTCGCTCCGATTTTTGAAAAGTCAGCGACAATGGATGTGGGCTTGTTTATGAAATCGTCCTGGGAAAAAGGCACGAAGTAAATATTTTTTCCGTTCATTAAAAGCCCTATGTTCTTTGCGGCGCAGCCTAAGGCGTCGTTTGTTGAAACGGCTATTATCACGGGATTTCCGTTTCTTAAATTTGATTTCGCGCCTAAGGTTACCGGAGTATCCGCAATGCCCAGCGCCAGCTTCGCAAGAGTGTTTCCCGTGCAGGGGGCTATTATAAGGGCGTCAATAAGACGCTTGGGCCCTATCGGCTCTGCGCCGTTCAGAGTGTGGATAATTTCTCTGCCGCATATTTCCTCTATTTCGTCAATAAATTCCTTTGCCCTGCCGAATCGGGTATCGGTGCCGTAGGCGTTGTAGGACATTATGGGGACAATGCTTACTCCTGATTTTACAAGGCCTTCAATCTGAGGTATTACTTTTTTAAAGGTGCAGAACGAGCCGCACATGGCAAAGCCGGCTGTTATACTCATGTTTTTCCCTCCGATATGTGTGAAATTACAGTGTCGCAGATTATTTTTCCGGCAGTTACGGGAGAGGTTCTTCCGGGAATGGAGCCTGCTTTTATTGCGGTAATGCAGTATTTTGCCGCTGTGTCGAAATCAATTCCGAAGGGCGCGGAGGCGATTTCAATAAGCAGGCAGTCCTTGTTCAGAGAAGATAAAACATCTTCGCCGATAATTCTTGCGGGGACGGTGTTGACAAGAGCGCCGAAGCCGGAGCAGATTTTTTTCAAATCATCAAGGCGGCAGACCGACATACCGTCTGCCTCAGCATTGGAAAGATCCTTATTGCTTCTTGCTGCGACGGTAACATTGGCGCCCAGTGCTTTAAGCCTCAGACACAGCGCCCTGCCGCATTTTCCGTAGCCGGTGACGCAGCAGCTGAGACCGTCAACGGTAACGGGAAGAGAGTTTATGAGTATGCCGATAACTCCTTCCGCAGTAGGCACGGCGTTTTTCATTACAAGGTCGTGGTCCTTGTAGTAATCGAAAACGCCGGCTCGTCTTTTTTCAATATCCCTTGTGAGGCTTTCGGAAATAAGGCCGCCCGCAACCGTTGAGCCTTCCGGCAGAAGCCGGAGAAAATCCTTGATTTCAAAAGCCTCGTCTGCAAGAGGAGCGTTAATGTTAATATTGTCCCTGCTTGCCGGCACAGGCAGAATAAAAACATCCGTATTTGAAAAATCATCGGCTTTGTATTCTCCCGGATAAATCCTTTTAACGCTGAAGCCGCTTTTTTCAAGTATTTTCTGCATATATGAAAAACGGCAGTCACCGCCGATTATCATAAAATTAATATTATTTTTCATAGGTATGCCTCCTAAAGTATATTATGCCCTAAGCTTATATGGTGTGATAAATGCAGGATATATTATACAATATTTTAATGTAAATACCCACAGTAAAAAAATAACTTTAAAGGATTGTTTTTTATATAAAAATATCATATAATAATTAGATAAGCCGTATATATTGATTTTCGGCTGATTAATCATTGCCATAGGGCGTTTTAAGTAGGACTGATATTTTGGGCAGAAAATTTTGGCGAGTTTCCTCATGCGATAAAAAACAGGCTGCTGATATTGCCGGCGAATACGGATATGATGAATTTGCCGTATTGCTGCTTAATTCAAGAGGCATCAAGGAGCCTTCACAGGTAGAGGAATTTCTCTCCTGCCGTCAGGAGTTTTCGGATCCTTTTCTCATAAAGGATATGGATAAGGCGGTAAACCGCATAAACAAGGCTTTGGACGCAGGGGAAAAAATAGCTGTTTACGGGGATTATGACGCCGACGGAGTAACGGCAACGTCACTGCTTTATATGTATCTTGAGGCTGTCGGGGCAGATGTTACATATTATATCCCTTCAAGGCTCAGCGAGGGCTACGGACTTCACAGGGAAGCCGTGGACAGACTTTGCGGTCAGGGCGTAAAGCTTATAATCACCGTTGACAACGGTATAAATTCGGTAAAAGAAACAGAATATATAAAAGCCAAGGGCATGGATATAGTAATAACGGATCATCACCAGCCGGGAGAAAAGCTTCCGGAGGCGGCGGCAGTTGTGGACCCTCACCGAGCCGACGACAAATGCCCCTTTAAGGATTTGGCTGGTGTGGGAGTAGCCTTCAAGCTGGCGGCTGCACTTGAGGGCGGCGACTGTCTTGGTATACTGGAGGACTTCGGCGACATTGCGGCAATAGGCACAATTGCCGATGTGGTGCCTCTTAAAGGCGAAAACAGGATGATAGCGGTAAAGGGTGCGGAGATGATAAACAACTCTCCGAGACAGGGTATAAAGGCGCTTATTGCGGCGGCGTCCATGGAGGGAAAATATTTTTCCTCTACAAACATAGCCTTTGCAATCGCTCCCAGAATCAACGCCGCAGGCCGAATAGATACGGCGGAAGCGGCGGCGGAGCTGTTTATGACCGATGATGAGGAAAGAGCTGCTGAGCTTGCGGCAAGGCTTGATGAATATAATACAGTCCGTCAGGAAACGGAAGCGGATATTTTTGCGGAAGCCGTAAAAATAATCGAAGAAAACGATAAAATAAAATACGCTCCTGTTATAACCGTTGACGGCGAGGGCTGGCATTCGGGAGTAATCGGAATAGTAGCTTCAAAGCTTGTGGAGAGATACGGCAAGCCGGCGGTGGTAATAGCCAGAGAACCGGGAGAATACGCGAAAGGCTCATGCAGAAGCATCGAGGGATTTTCCCTTTTTGACGCACTTTCGGCTTCATCTGAATTTCTTGTAAAATTCGGAGGCCACACTCTGGCGGCAGGCTTTACGGTAAAAAAGGAAAGCATTGACGCTTTAAGGGAAAGCCTTAATAATTATGCCTCCCGTCTTCCGGAATTTTATCCTGTTTTAAAGCTTGACTGCAAAATAAATCCATTGTATATAAACATGGGGCTTGTAGAAAGTCTGGAGCTTTTAGAGCCTTTCGGCGCTGAAAATCCTCAGCCGCTGTTTGGAATATACGCAGTGACGCTGAAGGGAATAAAGCCTCTGGGATTATCGGGAAAGCATTTAAGAGTTATGTTTGAAAAAGCCGGAAATGTATACAGCGGAGTATATTTCGGAATGAGCCGGGAAAATTTTCCCTATGAGCCGGGGGACAGGCTTGATTTGGCAGTAACCGTTGATAAAAACGAGTTCAGGGGCGAGGTTAAGCCCGCAATATATATAAGAGATGTAAAAAACTCTGATTTTTCAGATGAAGATTATTTTAAGAGCTTGTATTTATACAATAAAATAAAGCGCAGGGACAGAATAGACAAAGAAGAGAGAATCGCCGCCTGTCCCACAAGAAATACTGCCGCCCGGGTGTTCAGATATATCAAAAATTCCGGAGCGTGCAGAAAAAGTCCCGAGCAGATAGCCTTAAAAATCGGCATGACCTCAAGGGACGCCTGCCGGGTGAAGGTTATTCTTGACGCTTTTGTTGAGCTGGGACTTATAAAATATGAAAACAGATGTTATTTTCCGTCTAAAACGGATAAAAAGGCGAAGCTTTCGGATTCGGAGCTTTTAAGCTTTTTAGGGTATAACGAATAAGAGGTGAAAGGAAATGAGCGAAGCGGCTGAAAGCACAGGCAAAAAGCTTTATGAAGAATTAAGAGGAAAATTTGAAAAGTCTTTTACGCCGGAGAGCATTCAGGTGGCGGATAAGGCGTTTAATCTTGCCAACGAGGCGCACGGAGACCAGAAAAGGAAATCGGGCGAGCCTTATATAATTCATCCCATTGCGGTGGCAACGATTCTTTTTGACGAGCTGGGAATGGATATGCCCTCAATAGCGGCGGCTTTGCTTCATGATGTCGTAGAGGATACCCATTATGAAATAGACGAAATCAGGGAGATGTTCGGAGAGGAAATAGCGCTTCTTGTAGACGGCGTTACCAAGATAAGCAGGGTTGACATTTCAAACAGAGAGGAACAGCAGGCGGAAAATTTAAGAAAAATGCTTATCGCCATGTCTCAGGACATAAGGGTAATAATTATAAAGCTTGCGGACAGAGTTCACAATATAAGGACATTACAGTATGTACCCGAGGAAAAAAGAAGAATGACCGCCAAGGAAACTCTGGAAATATACGCTCCTATAGCTCACCGACTGGGAATCAGAGCCTTTAAGGAGGAGCTTGAGGATAAGTCCATAAGCTTTCTTGACCCGGTTGCCTACCATGATATTGAGGACAGGCTGGAGCAGCAGGAAACCCAGAGAACCGAATATCTTGAAAACATTAAAAGCAAAATTGCCGAAAGGGTTCATGAAACGGTTAAGGACGCCAAAATCGACGGCAGAATAAAAAGCGTTCACGGCATATACAGAAAAATGTATATCGGCGGCAAGAGCTTTGACCAGATATATGATATATACGCCGTAAGAATAATTGTTGATACGGTTGTTGACTGTTACAACTGTCTGGGAATTGTTCACGATATGTTCCGCTCGATACCCGGAAGATTTAAGGATTATATATCAACTCCCAAGCAGAATATGTACCAGTCCCTTCATACAACGCTTATCGGAAGCGAGGGAATTCCCTTCGAGGTTCAGATAAGAACATGGGAAATGCACAGAAACGCAGAATACGGTATCGCCGCCCACTGGAAATACAAAATGGGCAGAAGCGACAGGGATGTGGACAACAGGCTTGTATGGATAAGGCAGATGCTTGAAAGCCAGCTTGAGTCCGACAACGCAGGGGATATTGTTCAGGATATAAAAAGCGACCTTATTCCTGAGGAGGTTTTCGTGCTGACCCCCAAGGGCACGGTAATATGTCTGCCTCAGGGAGCTACGGTAATCGACTTTGCCTACGCAATACATTCGGCGGTGGGTAACAAAATGACCGGCGCCAAGGTAGACGGAAGAATCGTTCCCATAGATTATGTTGTTAAAACGGGAGAAATCGTTGAGATTCTGACATCTTCTCAGCAGGGAAAGGGACCCAGCAGAGACTGGCTAAAAATAGTAAAGACCAGCGCCGCAAGAACGAAAATACGTTCCTGGTTCAAAAAGGAAAAGAGAGACGAAAACATTATCGCCGGCAGGGCGGAGCTTGAGAGAGAGCTTAGAAAGAGCAATATAAGGCTTGACGACGAAAAGGCACAGCAGCTTCTTCAGACCCTTGCTGAGAAACAGCACCAGAATACAATAGATGATTTTTACGCGGCAATCGGCTACGGCGGAATAAGCGTGTCAAGGCTTATGCCCCAGATAAGGGACGAGGTTTCAAAGCTTCAGGCGTCGTCACAGCCCGTTGTATCCGAAATCAAGGTTACAAAGCCCAAGAAGTCAAACGGGGAAGGGGTTGTTGTAGAGGGAATAGACAACTGTCTTGTAAAGCTTTCAAAGTGCTGCAGCCCAATACCCGGCGACGATATAATCGGATTTATAACAAGAGGCCACGGAGTTTCCGTCCACAAGAGGGACTGCCCCAATGTGCCTCAGGATATTAAAAACTGCGTAGAGCCTGAAAGATGGATAAGCGTCCACTGGGAGGAAACAGACTCTCAGGGCTTCAACGCCACACTTGTGCTGTCCTGTCTTGACAGAATGTCGCTGCTTGCCGATGTGTCTGTTGCTCTTGCCAATATGCACGTTATGATACACAGCGTTAACACAAGGGATTTAAAGGACGGAACCTTCGGAATATATATGACCCTTGCGGTAAACAATGCGGAGCATTTAAAGAGTATAACCGCAAGACTTATGAAAATAAACGGAATTCTTAAAATAGAGAGAACGGGAACATAAAGGAGAAAAATATGAAAGCCGTTATACAGAGAGTAAAATCATCGTCAGTTAAGGTTGACGGTGAAACAGTGGGAGAAATCGGACAGGGCTATCTTGTGCTTCTGGGAGTTATGGAGGGGGACACAAGGGCTCACGCAAAGCTTATGGCGGATAAGGTTTCTTCCCTTAGAATCTTCTGCGACGAAAACGACAAGATGAACAAATCGGTAATTGATATTGAGGGAGAAATTCTCGCAGTGTCCCAGTTTACCCTGTGCGCCGATGTTAAAAAGGGCAACAGACCCTCTTTTATCCAGTCGGCAAAGCCGGAAACGGCAAATGAGCTTTACGAATATTTTATGGACTGCCTCAGGGAAAACGGAGTAAGAAAGGTGGAGCACGGCGTTTTCGGAGCACACATGGATGTTTCCATTCTCAACGACGGACCCGTTACTATTATCTTTGATACGGATATTTGGAAAGTAAAGAATATTTAACTTTTAGTATAAAAACAGGTGCATTGTATGATAGTTAAAACAATCCCCATGGGAGAGATTCAGGCAAACTGCCATATTCTGATTGATGAAAAATCGGGAGATGCGGCGGTTATAGATATAGGAGAATGCAGCGGCGTTCTTATTCAAAGCCTGAAGGACGAAAAAATTAAGAATATAAGATATGTGCTTTTGACCCACGGACATTTCGACCATATCGACGGTGTTTACGCTTTCAAAAAAATTTATCCCCAAGTACCCGTATGTATACATGAGTTCGACGCAAAATGCCTTGAGGACGATTTGGTAAGCCTCAGAAGAGGCTTCGGACTTCCGGCTTCCGAGGGAAAAATTCAGGCGGACATTCTTCTTCATGACGGAGATTTGCTGCCCTTCGGAGATGCGGAAATCAAAGTAATTCACACTCCGGGACATACAAAGGGCGGCGTAACCTATTTGATTGACGATATGCTTTTTACCGGGGATACCCTGTTCTGTCTTACGGTAGGCAGAACGGACCTGCCCGGCGGCGACCCCTCGGAGCTTAACGATTCAATAAACCGTCTTTTTGATTTGCCGGGAGATTATAAGGTTTACACCGGTCATAACCGCTCCACAACTCTTGACAGAGAGAGAACGGGAAATATTTATGTAAGACGCAGAAAAAGAAAAGAAAAAACAGGGAATGTATAATAAAAATGATTCTTTCTTTAATCGGACACGGGTACAGATACGAAACTGAAAATGTAATAAGATTGTTTTTTCCTTTGGAGAAAATAACTGTAATTCAAACGCCTTTCTCGGAAAATGATGAAGGCGTTATAACGGTTGTTGAGAAAACAGGAAGCAAAAGCAGAATAATATGCGAAGCCAAAATTTCCGGCAAAAGCCTTCGGAGGGAAACGGTGCTTGAAAATCCGGACAAAGCCTCGGAGGAGCTGGCGGCGGCGCAGCTTGTATTTAAAAATCTGTCGGAAATTACCGGGATAACTCCCAAATGGGGAGCCCTTACGGGAGTAAGACCGTCCAAGCTTATGAGAACCCTGATAAAGGAAAAGGGAGAAGAGGCGGCAAAAAGATATTTTACGGAAAGTCTTTATGTTTCGCCTGAAAAAGCCGATTTGGCAGCCGAGGTTGCAGGAGCCGAGGAGGAAATAATATCGCTGTCAAGGAAAAATTCCTATTCCCTTTATGTGTCGATACCCTTCTGCCCTACAAGGTGCAGTTACTGTTCCTTTGTTTCCCATTCGGTTCAGCAGGCGAAAAAGCTTATGCCCCGGTATATAGAGCTTCTTTGCAGGGAGCTTCGGCAGTTTTCCGAAATCGCCGGAGATTTAGGCTTAAAGCTTGAAACCGTGTATTTCGGAGGAGGAACTCCAACGTCACTGAATGAGGATGAGCTGAAAGCGGTAACCGACGCCGTTTATAAATATTTCCATGTGAAAAATATAAGGGAATACACCATAGAAGCCGGCAGACCCGACACCTTAACAAGAGAAAAGCTTCGGATAATGAAAAACGCCGGAGTCACGAGGATAAGCATAAATCCCCAGACCTTCAACGACAGCGTTTTAAAGGAAATCGGCAGGAATCATACCTCTGAAAAAACTCTGGAAGCCTACCGGTGGGCAAGGGAAGAGGGCTTTGACAATATAAATATGGATTTTATAGCGGGACTTCCCGGCGACAGTCCCGAAAGCTTCCGTAAAAGCATAGAAAAGGCGGTGAAGCTGACCCCCGAAAATATAACGGTTCACACTCTGGCATTAAAGAGAGCCGCCGAGATAGTAACGGCAAACAGGGAAAACACAGTGGCGGCAGAAACGGCGCAGATGCTTGAATATTCTTCAAAGGCGCTGAAGGACGCCGGATACAGCCCTTATTATATGTACAGACAGAGCAAATGCGTAGGAAATCTTGAAAATGTAGGCTGGAGCAGGAATTTTTACAGATGCCTTTATAATATATATATGATGGAAGAAGTGCATACAGTTTTTGCCGCAGGAGCCGGAGGAGTAACAAAGCTTAAGGCTCCCGAAAGCGGAGTAATCGAGAGAATATTCAATTTCAAATATCCCTATGAGTACATAAACAGGTTTCAGGAGCTTGAAGACCGTAAAAAAAGGATTTACGGATTTTACGAAGAGCATACAGCGGGAGATAATTAAAGATTCGGAAAGGACGGACGTTGCCCATGGGCGGACGAAAAAAACAGTCGCTTTTAAACGGCGCCATAGTGCTTGTAATAGCCACGGCGTTTGTAGAGATAATAGGGCTGCTTTATAAAATACCTCTTACGGAGTTAATCGGAACGGTAGGAAGAGGCTACACGGGAACGGCGTATAACATATATATACCCATATACAATATATCCATGGCAGGGCTTCCCGTGGCAATATCGAAGCTTGTGTCCCAGAGCGTTGTGCAGGGACATTTCAATGATGTTAAAAAAATATTTAAAGTCGCCTTCAGAATGTTTTTCGTCACAGGCATGATAGGCACGGCTGTTCTGCTGATTCTGGCGTATCCCTATGTAAAAACCATGGACGCCATGGCGTCTCTGCCCTCCATAATAATGATAGCTCCGGCAGTTTTCGTATGCTGTGTAATGGCTACATACAGAGGCTATTATTCGGGACTGAGAAATCAGAACCCTTCGGCAATATCCCAGATGTGCGAGGTTTTAGGCAAGCTTACCTTCGGACTGGGACTTGCCTATTTTGTGCAGAAATACGGCCAGAGCCGTTTTGACGCAGGACTTACCGTATTCGGCGTTCAGTGCGGAACCCGTGAGGAGGCAATATCGGCAATAGCTCCTTATGCGGCGGCGGCTTCAATATTCGGAGTTACCATGGGAGCGGTAACATCTCTTCTGTTCCTTATTTTAAGACATAAAATCGTAGGAGATAAAATAACAAAGGAGGAGCTTCAGTCTTCTCCTGCTCCTCAGTCGGGAAAGGCAATCGCCAAAATGCTTCTTGCGGTAGCCGTGCCGGTTGTCATAAGCACCCTTGTTATGAATATAACAAACCTTATAGACTCATGGTCAATTCAGTACCGCCTGAAAACAGCCATAGGCAGCGACTTGTCCCTTATAACGGCAATGTATAAAGAGGCTCTTTCCCTTGCCGGTAAAATGTCAAACACGGAGCTTAAATCATATCTGTACGGTGCCTATGAAATCGCCCTTGATTTCAGAAATCTTGTGCCTACAATTACAACAACTCTGGGAATGAGCGCCATACCTGTTTTGTCCGAAGCCTGGACCCTTAAAAACAAGCTGATGATCCGTTCTTCCGTTGAGTCGGTAATGCGAATCGCCATGATAATCTCTCTTCCTGCGGGAATAGGAATGGCAATACTTTCAAGACAGCTTTTAACGATAGTTTACGGCTCCTCAAGCAGTGTTTCCATATCGGCGTCGGTAATGACGCTTTACGGCTGCTTTACATTTGTAATGGCTGCGGCACAGCCTCTTATCAATATGCTTCAGGCAATAGGCAGAGCCGATATAACAATGAAATCGGTGTCGGCGGCGGCTGTCGTAAAGGTTATAATTAATTTTATCCTTGTGGGAATACCTGCGATAAACATAAAAGGCGCGATTATAGGAACATTTTGCTTCTATCTTATAACAGTCAGCGTAAATCTTGTTTCCCTTGTAAGAGAAACGGGAATAAGCATAAACTTTAAATCGGTATTCTTTAAACCCCTGTTCTGCGCGGCGCTTTGCGGAGGAGCGGCTTGGGCTTTTACAGGCCTCAGCGGCAATTTTATGCCCGATTTCGTTTTAAACGGCAGAATAACCTCCGAAACAGTTTCCGCAATGATAGGAATAATAGCGGCGGTTGTATTTTATGTGCTTGCGCTGCTTTTCAGCCGCACAATAGTAAAGGAAGATGTTAAAATGCTTCCCAAGGGCGAAAAAATCAGTCGTTTTCTTGAAAAATACGGCTTAATCGGCTGATAATTTTCAGTCCTCCAAGTCAGATATAATGTATTTTTTGAAAAATTGTTTTTAATTACAGCATTATCCATAGGTAAATTATTATAAGAATAAGTCAGATGTTATGTATTTTTTGAAAAATACTTGAAAAATACGGATAAATCGGTTAATATATAAAGAGTGACATAAAAACGGTAAAAAACGGACGGATAAAAATGGCTGTTGACTATAAGTTTAAAGACAATTATAATATAAACGATTTACTGGAAATAATAACGATTCTGAGAGCGCCGGGCGGCTGTCCCTGGGACGCTGAACAGACCCACGAAACAATAAAAAAGAATTTTATTGAGGAAACCTATGAGGTTGTTGAGGCGATTAATAAGAAGGACAGAGAGCTTCTTCTTGAGGAATTGGGGGATGTGCTTCTTCAGGTTGTTTTCCACACGGAGATGGAAAGAGAAAAGGGAAGCTTTGATTTTGACGACGTAGCCGACGGAATATGCAAAAAGCTGATTGTCCGTCATCCTCATGTGTTCGGTGACGTAAAGGCGGAAAGCTCGGAGCAGGTTTTGTCCAACTGGGACGATATAAAGAGAAAGACTAAGCATCAGAAAACAACTGCTCAGGCTATGGACTCCGTACCCAGAGAGCTGCCGGCATTAATGAGATGCGTAAAGCTCCAGTCAAAGGGAGCTAAAGCGGGCGCTGATTTGGCGGACAGCGGCGAAGCCGTAGAATATATTGAAGAAAAGGCTCAGAGCCTTAAAAACGGCGTAACCGAGGAAAATATAGGGGAGCTTTTGTTCGGAGCCGTGGCGGCGGCAAGAAAGAACGGAATTGACCCTGAGGAGGCCCTTACAAAGGCGTCGGACGAATTTTTAAAGAAATTTTCCGAAAAAGAGAAGTCCGGAAGCAAGGATTTTAAGGGACTTTATGAATAAGCACCAAATATTGAATTAAAAATAAATTTGGAAGACTAAATATAAGGAGGATTAAATTAATGAATAAGACAGAACTTGTAGCTGCTGTTGCGGCAAAAAGCGAGCTTTCAAAGAAAGACGCCGAAGCGGCTGTCAACGCAGTTGTAGCGGCAGTATCTGAGGCTCTTGAAAAGGGAGAAAGCGTACAGCTTGTAGGCTTCGGAACCTTCGAGGTTCGCGAGAGAGCCGAAAGACAGTGCAGAAACCTCAGAACAGGCGAAACTATGACAGTTCCCGCAACAAAGGTACCCGCATTCAAAGCAGGCAAAGCTCTTAAAGACGCTGTTGCGAAATAATTATTAAAACAGTTTAATAATGATTTAAAAAGCAGAGGGAAAATGATTTCCTTCTGTTTTTTTTGTAATTAAAATAAAAAAATTGAATTTTTTTCCAAAAATGTATTGTTTTTTTTGTTTTGTATGATATAGTATATTTAAACAAATTGTGAATAAAAAAGGCAGGTGTATGGGCGACTGTTAATAAAATGTAAATAAAAACCATAAAAAGGAGGTTATGCAATGGAAGCATTTATCGGAAAAATCATGGCGTTTTTTGTATCTCTTATGTACTTTTTGGGAAGCTTCGGCTTAGGCTCAAATCCCCCTGTAACAATTAATGTTACAGACAGTGAAAATAATCCCGTAAGCAGCGTAGAGATCTATTATGCAGAAGGGGGCAGTCCTCTTGAAACAATGAACTATTACAAAATCGGAGTAACCGATGAAGAGGGAAACGTTCAGTGGGAGAACCAGAAATACGGAGAGCAGACGATTCTCATTAACACCCTTTCAAGCGACAGCGTTCTTGATTACGAAGCCTATCAGGTGGAAATTTCAAGAACAAGCAACGACACGGTTTATATTGTTATAGAATAAAACATTGCAGTTGCCGTACCGATAAATTTTAATCGCAAAAACAGCGGAAGGAAAAATTTCCTTCTGCTTTTTGTTAACCTATACCAAATGTGTATTAATTTACAAAATTGTATTGTTTTTGAATTTTTTGTGTGTTATGGTTGAAATGCAATATGCGAAGGCAATACTGCTGTAATAAAACCGAAAAATCAGATTTAATAATTTTGGATTAATAGGGGAATAAATATGTCAAGAAATAGAAAAGTAACTGTCATAACATCGGTATGCTTAGCTTTGGTTTTTATAGCTTGTTTTTCAATTTATATGATAAATCAAAATAGTAAACAGGAATTGCGAAGCAAATATCCGCTTATAAAAGAATCCCAATATTTAATTGATGATGCAGATTTGAGTTTTGAAGAACGAATTTTAACAGCGCCTCATATTGCTGAAATAGAAATTGTAAAACAATTGCCTGATTATACTGTTCTTGTTGAAGATGAGGCGGTCGGTATTTCTGCCCAAACAGAGTTTTGTCAGTTTCAGGTTAAGCTTATTTCCCACATATCGGACACAGATATTGTTACGGAAGAGGACGGAACATTTGTAATTGCTTTTCCCAAAGAGCTTGAAAGCTCATATCCCGTTTTGCAGAGCGGAACGGTAGCGATATGTTCCATTGAGGCGGCGTCCGGCGTTCACAGGGGTAAATATTTATTTTATGACAGAACATTTTATTATATTGACGGCAATACGGCTTTAGCGGCGTATGAGGGCGATGACAGCCCGGCAGGTAATTTATGTACCGAGAATAAGCTTGTAAATCAAATCAAGAGTATCAGAAACAGTTAAGTTTATTAATAAAATATTTCCCAAGAGGCAGAAGGAACAAATCTTCCTTCTGCTTTTTGTTAACCTATACTAAATGTATATTAATTGACAAAAATGTATTGTATTTTTCTTTTTGTATGATATAGTAAAATTGAGGAGAAAATATAAAGGGGCTGATACCCATGATAGAGTTAATTTTAAGGCAAAACAGAAAACTTTAAAAAAGGAACGGAGATGTTTTATGAAAAAACCTATAAAAGCTGTAATTATAATATGCGCCGCAGCGTTATTGCTGACGGCAGGAGTTATTGCGGGGGCGGAAGCCCTTAAGGACGAAGCCACTCCTGAAATTGTAATCACGGAGTCAACACAGCCCACGGAAGCTCCTGTTATAACGGAAGAAAACGAGGCTGATAAAGAGGAGCTTACGGCAGTTGACGGCAATAAGTGGACGGCAGAATATATACTTGGAATAAAATCTCAGTATGTAAAAAAGCAGGGCGATGAAGAGTACAACAAAAAAATAGACGAGCTTTATGACATTATAGATGAATTTTACAGTGAAATAAAAACAGGTATAACAAGTGCTGAATATGAAGCCTTTGAAAACGAAATCAGGGAAAAAATTCAGAATCTTCAGCCGGCAAATCAGAACAGCTCCCTTACAATGGAGCAGCTTATAAGCAGGGCAGAGCAGTTTTTGGTTGAGGAAATCGAAATTAAAATATTGCAAATAGAGTATATCGACGAAATGTCATATTCAGAAAAACAGAGAAAAATATCTCTTTTTGAAGAGGTTTTAGAGGAAGCTGAGGAGTTTGTTGACGATATGAAGAACGGCAGACTTACTCTTAGTGAAAGCGAAGCTAAATATAACGAGGTTAAAGCAAATCTTATGGAGGCACAGGCGGCGTCTCATTCACGGTACTGACTCTCTGCTTTTATGTAATTGATTGACAAACAGGGGCTTTTCGGATTATAATATTCGGGGAGCCCTTTTCCTTTGTTCAATTTTATTTTAAGAAAAATTCATAAAATTGTTATAAGAGAGGATTTTTATTATGCGTCTTGACAAGTATTTAAAGGTTTCACGGCTTGTAAAACGGAGAACCGTTGCAAACGAGCTGTGTGACGCAAAGCATATTGATGTAAACGGAAAAACTGCAAGAGCGTCATATGAAGTTAAGGTGGGGGATATAATAGAAATAAGAATGGGAAGCAATGTTGTAAAGGCCTGCGTTCTCAGTATTTCGGAACACGCCACTAAGGAAAGCGCTTCATCAATGTACCGCCTTTGCTGATTCTGAGGGTGAGGAGTAATGAATATTAGGCTTCTTTCGTTGGGAGATGAATATTCTGCCAACGCTCAAAGGTATCTTGTAAAAATTGCTAAATGCGACGGAATTGATATTACCGCCGGCAATCTAATATTGAGCGGCGGAGATCTTATGAAGCACAGGGACAGTATTTTAAAGGACGAGCCTGTGTACAGATTTGAATTTAACGAAAGAGGCAGCGTAAGGACGGATGTTATAGAAAACTGCAGTCCGGGCAGAGCCTTTGAATGGGACAGATGGAATTATATAACCATTCAGCAGGATGCGGGCAAAGCGGGAATTGCGGAAACCTTTTTTCCGTATATAACCGAGATTGCCGATATATTAAAAGAAAAATGTCCCAAGGCAGCTCTTGTATTAAACGAGGTTTGGGCGTTTTCGGAGGACTGCGAGCACGAGAGCTTTTCTCTTTACGGGGGCAGCCAGAAAAAAATGGCGGAAATGATAAGAGGCGCGTATATAGAGGCGGCATCAAAAACGGGAATTAATATAGTTTTTCCTCTGGGTGAAGCATGGCAGAGAGCCAGAACCACGAAAATCGGGGATAATCTTACGGCGGACGGCTGTCACGCCAACAGAATGGGCGAATTTTTATCAAGCGCCGTGTGGTATGAGATTCTGACGGGGAACGATGTAACGAAAAACAGCTACCGTCTTCCCTTTGTGCCTACGGATTATGTAAACATTTTAAAGGAAACAGCTCACGAGATTTCAAAGGAATACAGCCTTCATAAAGCAATAAGGTGAAATAATGGACGAGAGAGAAAATAACAGTCAAGAGGAAAAGGGCATAGAATACGGATATCGGCAGGAGGAAGAAAAGACAGCTTCTCCTGAAGATGAAACAAAAAATATTAAATACACTGAAAATATTGTAAAAACTGAAAATACGGGAACAGCCGTGCCTGTAGTCAAGGCTGACAAAGGCGGCTTCAGCATAAAGAAAATAACGGTGGTATTGTGTCTTGTGTGCGCTCTTCTGGGTGGAATGACAGGAGGAGCCGCGTCAGGACTTATTGTTATGTCTTCCAAGGACAAAAACGTAACGACAACCGAGAGCCTTTCGGAGGAAGAGGATAATATAATAGAGGCAAACGCTGAAAATAATACAACTCAGTCAGCTGCCGAAACGACGGTTAAAAGCGATACCGGAGAGGATTTTATACAGTCCGGAACAGCTTCATCTCTTGCGGACAAGCCCTCTGCCGATGAAACGCTTACGCCGAAAGAAATATATGCCAACAATGTTGAAACGGTTGTAAGCATAGAGGCAGCAACAAGCTACGGCACCAGCGCCGGCACCGGCTTTATAATAAGCGAGCAGGGATATATCGTAACGAATTACCATGTTGTAGAGGGTTCAAAAAATATACAGGTCGCCCTTTATGACAATTCCGTTTATACGGCGGAGCTTGTAGGCTATGAGGACACAAACGATCTGGCAGTTCTGAAAATAGAGCCTCAGGGCACAATAAAAAGCGTGGTATACGGAAAATCCTCGGATTTAAGCGTCGGTGACTATGTATATATTATAGGAAATCCCCTGGGAGACTTGACCTTTACACTGACAGCGGGAGTAGTAAGCGCGCTTAACAGGCTGATAGATGTTGACGACGGCGTGTCCATAAATATGTTCCAGACCGATGCGGCGGTAAACAGCGGCAATTCCGGAGGTCCTGTTTTTGATGAACACGGCTATGTAGTGGGCATTGCTTCGGCGAAATACGCCTCCGCTTCTATTGAGGGGCTGAGCTTCTGTATACCCATAGACGATGTAAGAAGCATGATTGACGATATTATAAACAACGGTTACGTATCGGGAAAAGCGTCCATGGGAGTTTCCGTTTATGATTCTGTAACGGAGAATTACGGATTTTTCCAGAGTACGAGAAAAATTGACGGAGCCAAAATAGCGGCGGTGGGCAGCTCAACGGCAGCTTCAAAGGCGGGACTTTCAAAGGATGATATTATTACAGCCGTGGACGGAAACGACATAAGCTCCGTTTCTTCGCTTAAAACAGTGCTTGCGTCATACAGAAGCGGCGATACCGTAACGGTTACATTCCTGAGAAACGGAAGCGAAAAAAAGGTCACACTTACTTTTGACGAGTACGCGCCGTCAAGCCCCAGAACCGATTATTCAAATGTATACGACCTGTAAAAGGGCTTGATAAAATAAAATACCGTAATAAACAATAGGCTGTTTTCATATTTATTAATGAAACAGCTTATTTTTTACGGAGGAATCAATATGACGGAGGAAAAAAACATATCTTTTCCGCAGAATATAACCCTTGAGGACAGAAAAACTCTTACCGTAACGGGAGTAAACGACATCGGCGGCTATGACGAGCAGACGGTGACGGCTGTAACGGAGCTTGGAGAGCTTACCATAAAAGGCGAGGATCTGAGAATAGTGAGAATGAGCGTGGAGATGGGAGAGCTTGTGGTTGAGGGCAATATAGTATCTCTTATGTATTCGGAAATCCAGCCTAAAAATCAGGGCTTTCTGTCTAAGCTTTTCAGATAATGTACGGAATAGATTTGTCGGTCCAGATTGAAAACCTGATGCCCGCGCTGGGTCTGGGATTTATTCTGGGCTTTGTTCATGATGTTGTAAGGCTTTTGAAGATCACGGCTCCCGGAAAAAGGATATTTGAGTTTTTTGCCGATATATTTTTTTCACTGTTCTGCACCGTGATTTCCTATCTTCTGTTTTTGGCGGTGAACTTCGGCAAAATCAGACTGTATCTGATTTTCGCCGAGCTTACGGGATTTTTTATATATAAGGTGACCGTGGGAGTAATTGTATACGGCGCCGGTGAAAAAGCCGCAAGGCTTTTAAAAAGAACCGTAAGGAAGATTTTTTCACCATTTAAAGCTCTTTGTAATAAAGCGTCAAAATTAAGCTCAAAAATTTTAAAAAAATTTAAAATTAAATTGAAAAATCTCTTGAAACGCCGTGATAAAGTGTTGTATAATAACGATAATTAATGTTGTATAATATTTTTCCGTTAAGGGAAGGGAAAGGTTGCCGTCCGTATGCTGGAGCAGTTGAAAAAAAAGAAAAAATTACTGCTGTTGGGAGCGGCAATCGTTTTTGTTATTGTAATGTCCGTTTGGATAGGTCTGCTTTTAAACGAAAACGGCAAGCTTAACGATGAGCTTCGCAAGGTGGAGCAGGAATCCCAGAACTGGCAGGAGGAAAACGCCGCTTTGGAGGCTCTTGTAGACGAGGAAAACGAAACGGCGCTTATGGAGGAGTATGCCCGAAAAGCAGGGTATGTATACGCTGACGAGCGTGTTTATATAAACGGAAGTTAATAATACCCATTGGGAGGAAAATTGTTCAGTATGCAGGTTAATGTTGGTGACATTGTCGAAGGAAAAGTAACCGGTCTTACGAATTTCGGCGCTTTCGTAAAGCTTTCCACGGGAGAAGTGGGAATGGTACATATCTCGGAAGTGGCTTCGGCGTTCGTAAAGGACATAAAGGATTTTCTTTCGGAGGGCCAGGAGGTAAAGGTTAAGATTCTCGGTGTAAACGACGCAGGAAAAATAAGTCTGTCCATAAGACAGGCGGAGCCTAAGCCTGCGGAAGGCAGAGAACAGTATAAGGACAGGGACAAGGGCGAAAGAGCCTTTGAAAAAAGACCTCAGAGAAGCAAGAAAAGCAGCCCTCCCCTATGGCAGGGAAGCAAGCCCTCGGAAAAGCCCATGAGCTTTGAGGATATGATGGCGAAGTTCAAGCAGAACAGCGAGGACAGACAGTCCGACTTAAAGAGATCCTCAGAATCAAGAAGAGGCTATTCAAGAAGAGGCAATTCAAGCGGAAAGCATTAAATAAAAACGGCAGGCATAGGGGATATGTCTGCTTTTTTTGCTGATAAACATAAAAATAACGGAAAAAATATAAGGAAAACCTTTGACAAACGGATATATATGTGATATAATATCACAGCTACCGAAATCACGGATCATGGAGTAAACCGTAAACAGCGGTCATCACCTGCCTTGTTCTGAGATTCGGAGAAAGATTTAATGAGGTGAAAAAAATGACACAGGCAGAAAAGACAGAAATTATCAAGGAGTATGCTACTCACGAGGGCGACACAGGTTCACCCGAGGTACAGATCGCAGTTCTCACAAAGAGAATCAACGACCTTACAGAGCATCTTAAAACACACAAAAAGGATCATCATTCACGCCGCGGACTTCTTAAAATGGTCGGTCACAGAAGAAACCTTCTTGCATATCTTCAGAAGGTTGACATTGAGAGATACCGTTCAATCGTTGCAAGAGTAGGTATCCGTAAATAATAATACAGTAATCGGTGGGGCAGCAGGCGGCAGCAGCAGTTTGCTGCCCTTTCAAAAAGCTAAAACAAAAAAATCCGAAGATAAACTTCCGGCTTAATGTATAATGTACAATTCATTGAGTATGAGACGGAAAAGGCTTCATGGTTGATGAATTGTGCATTAACGGCTTGAGGAGATATTGTTCGGAAAAAGAAAAGGAGATTAAAAATGTTTGAAGATTTCAGAGTTTTTGAAACAGAGCTTGCAGGCAGACCTTTAAGGGTTGAAACCGGCAAAATGGCTCAGCTTGCGGCAGGCTCATGTCTTATCCGCTACGGAGAAACAGAGGTGCTGTGTACCGCTACAATGGCGGACAAGCCCCGTGAGGGAGTAGATTTTTTCCCCATGTCGGTAGATTTTGAGGAAAAGCTTTATTCCGTAGGAAAAATCCCCGGATCTTATCAGAGAAGAGAGGGAAAGGCAAGCGAAAAAGCAACTCTTGCTTCCCGTGTAATTGACAGACCTATCCGTCCTCTTTTCCCCAAGGATATGAGAAACGATGTAGGCATTGTAGCGACAGTAATGTCTGTTGACCCCGACTGCTCACCGGAAATTACCGCAATGATAGGCGTTTCCGTAGCTCTTTCCATTTCACAGATTCCCTGGGACGGCCCCATTTCCGGAGTGTCTCTTGGTTATGTTGACGGAGAATATGTAATCAATCCCACTGCGGAGCAGAGAGAGAAATCTCAGATGGCAGTAACCGTTGCTTCAACGGCAGACCTTGTTGCCATGATTGAAGCAGGAGCAAACGAAATTCCCGACGATGTAATGTACGACGGAATCATGTACGCTCACAGCGTAAACCAGCAGATTGTTGAGTTTATTAAGGGTATTCAGGCTGAAATAGGCAAGCCCAAGGTAGATTTCCCCTCAAATGACCCCTCAGAGGAGCTTTTCGAGGCTGTAAAGGCTTTCGCTATTGATGATGTTAAGGCAGCTCTTGACACTGACGACAAGAGAATCCGCGACGAAAGACTTCTTCCCGTTTATGAGAGAGTTCATGCAGAATTTGATGAAAAATATCCTGAAGAAGCTGAGAAAATCGACGACTGTCTTTATAAACTTCAGAAATTTATCGTACGCCGCTGGCTTCTTGATGAAAACAAGCGTGTTGACGGCAGAGATATAAACGAAATGAGACCTCTTAACGCACAGGTGGATTTGTTAAGCAGAGTACATGGCTCAGGTATGTTTACAAGAGGTCAGACTCAGGTTCTGACCGTTGCTACTCTCGGCACTGCAAGAGACGCTCAGCTTCTTGACGGCATTGACGAGGAGGAGTCAAAGAGATACATTCATCACTACAACTTCCCCTCATATTCGGTAGGCGAAACAAAGCCCTCAAGAGGTCCCGGAAGAAGAGAAATCGGCCACGGAGCGCTGGCGGAGAGAGCTCTTGTTCCCGTAATTCCCTCAGTTGAGGAATTCCCCTATACAATAAGACTTGTATCAGAGGTTCTTTCCTCAAACGGTTCAACATCTCAGGCTTCAGTATGCGGCTCAACTCTTGCCCTTATGGCGGCAGGCGTTCCCATTAAGGACCCTGTTGCGGGTATTTCCTGCGGACTTGTAACCGAGGGCGACCGTTTTATGACAATGGTTGATATTCAGGGACTTGAGGATTTCTTCGGAGATATGGACTTTAAGGTTGCAGGTACGAAAAAGGGCATTACCGCTATTCAGATGGACCTTAAAATCCACGGACTTACTCCCGCAATTATCAAGGAAGCCCTTGAAAAGACACATAAAGCAAGAAATTACATTATAGACGAGATAATTCTTCCCGTTATACCCGAACCCAGAAAAGAGCTTTCAAAGTATGCTCCCAAGCTTCTTACTACTAAGATTGATGTTGATAAGATCGGCGATGTAATAGGCAAGCAGGGCAAGGTTATCCAGAAGATCTGCGCAGAGTGCAACTGTAAGGTTGATGTTGAAGAGGACGGCTCAATCTTTATTACCGCACAGGATATCGAAGACGCTCAGAGAGCTTTGGATATTATCGAAACAATCGCCAAGGATCCCGAGGTAGGAGCAATTTATAAGGGCGTTGTAACAAGGCTTATGTCCTTCGGCGCGTTTGTTGAGATAGCTCCCGGAAAAGAGGGACTTGTTCACATAAGCCAGCTTGATGTTAAGAGAACGGAAAAGGTTGAGGACGTAGTAAACGTAGGGGACGAAATCATAGTTAAGGTTCTTCCCGTTGACGATCAGGGCAGACTTAACCTTTCACGCCGTGACGCACTTATTGAAGTTGAGGGACTTGTTCCCGAAAACGAGCCTGCCCAGGACAGCAGAAGCAGAAAAGGCGGCAAAGGCTTTAACAAGGGCGGCAGAAGAAATCATCACGACTGATAAATCGAATATGTAAATAAATAATCCCTGTTCGGTAAGAACGGGGATTGTTTTTATATGTTTAATTTTTATTCACTGTCTGTTGTAAGAGTATATGCGTCAATATTTATTTTAACGCCGTCCTCATTTACATTCTGAGTAAAGCTTAAAAGCTCCCATCTCATTTGAAGCTCCTGAGTTTGAGCGTCGTAAAGCTCGCATTTTGAAGCAAAACCATATTGATCGTCAATCCATACGTAGGCGATTTTTGTAACGACTCCGTTTTCCGTCTGCTGCTGCCTGTATCTTCCCGCCGACCTGTTCCCTACAAAATCGTCGCCCACCTTTGTTACATTAGTGTAAACAGGGAAGTACGGGTCGCAGGTGGAAAGCTGTGAAAAGCCGGAATAAAGAGTGTCAATGGACGCCTCCGTTTTAACTGCCGCCGTGCCTGTTTTCGTGTTCTGATTCAGCACATATTCCATCATGTAACCGTCTTCCTGTGTAAGATAGTTAATAATGTTTGTAGCGCCGTCCAGGGACTGATAATAATTGCCGCATTTGCCCTCGGTTATAATTGATTCTCCGGTTTTCTTGTCGTAGTAGCTGTAGGAAAGGGCGTATGCCTTCTGCCATGAGGTGTCAATATCGAGAACCTTTGAAGGATCGTATGAAAGAGTCTGCTGAACTTCCGAGGTAAGCTCGTATTCGCCGAAATCAACGCCGCCGGGTTTATCTTTTGTGCATGACGATACCGTAAGCATTATGATTATTAACATTAACGCCCAGACTAAAATTTTTTTCATACCGAATTCCTCCTTTTATATTATTATAAAAAATCAGGTTTTTGTCAAGGTATAAGGAAATTATTATAATATTTACATTATTTATATTGAAAAGAGAAACAAAATTTGTTATAATAGCATAAAATTACAAGAAGGTAGGAAAATTTTATGTTATTTTTTGTTTTACTGGCAATAGGTATCGTTTTTCTTGTGCTTTTTCTTATAAAAAGACTTACGGAAAAAAGAATCAAAGCCCTTTTCCTTAAAGCCCTGACAAGCGTATTTTTTGTTTCCTGCGCCTCAGCCGCAGTTTATAACGCAGCCGATAGCGAAAATTTAAGCTTCGGTCTGTTTTTGATTGTAGGGCTTCTTTTCGGACTTTTGGGAGATATCTGGCTTGACCTTAAATGGATTTATCCTGCCGACAACGATATTTACACTTTTCTGGGCTTCGGCTCATTTTTCGCCGGGCATATTGTTTATCTTGGGGCGCTGCTTATTAATTTCGCAGACTTTACAAAGCCACTGTATCTTATCGCCCCTGTAATTATCGCTGTTTTAGCGGCTCTGGGCATTGCCGCCACGGAAAAGCCAATGAAGCTCAGCTACGGCAAATTCAAAAAAATATCAGTATGCTACGCCGGAATACTTGCCCTTATGACTTTTATGTCAGGCAGTCTTGCCCTTATGTACGGCTTTGAAAACATGACACTTAATTTCATGTTTATCGGCGGAGTATTTTTTGTTGTATCGGATGTTATCCTTTCCGGCACATACTTCGGTCAGGGCAAGGACCGTCCCGTGGATATAGTCGTCAATCATGTTACATATTATATCGCCCAGTTTGTTATTGCATCGTCAATAATGCTTTTAAAATAACATATAAATTATATCTTTTTGTCTTAAAACAAAATTGAAGGCAAATACAAGTTTTTTCTTTAAATTATATTTTTTTGCAACACTTTCCTCTTTTTTACTCTCTTATAATTGAAGGGAGCGGGATACTTTATGACACTTGAGCCGGAAGAGCTTGTAAGGGAGGCAAGGTGCGGAAACGGAAAAGCTTTTGCACAGGTTTACAGCTTCTACGCATATGATCTGTACAGGTTTGCGCTGTTTTATACCGGTAACGGCGCAGATGCTGAGGATTGCGTGCAGGAGGCTGTTTTGCTTGCTTATAAGAACATAGCCGCCCTAAAAAAAGCATCTTCCTTTAAATCATGGATGTTCAAGATTCTTTCCAATGTATGCAAAACCAAGCTTTTAAATCCCGCAGACAAGCTTGAGAGCATACCCATTCATGAGATAAGCGACACCTATGGGGGCAAATGTCAGGAGGATACGGGACTGTCGCCGGAGATGAAGGAAGCCCTTGACAGTCTTGATCCGGAAGAAAAACAGATAGTGTTATTAAGTATTATAGGACGCTATAAAAGCTCAGAGATCGGCAGACTGCTTGAGATGAATCCGGGCACTGTGCGGTCGAAGCTTTCCCGAGCCCTTAAAAAACTGCGGGAAATATTACGGTAACAGGGGAGGGGCAATAAAATGAATAAAAAAGACTTGAAAAAGCGTCTTGAAAAAGAAATTGCGGGAAAAGAAATAAATCTGCCTCAAACGCTGTCTGCGGGTAATATTGAAAAGCTGCTTGCCGAAAAAGGGGAAGAAGCGGCAGAGCTCCCTGAGGAAAGGGTAAAAATAAGACACACGGGAAGGAAAATAATGTATGCGGCGGCAGTGCTTATTCTGATAATCGGAATCGGGGCGGCGGCAGGTCTTAATGCTGACATTGAGCCGGGCATTATATCGGGAGAAACTCAGGGAACCACGGCGCATATTCATGAACAGGAAAACGGCGGCAGTAATGAGCCGGGCAAAAGCGATGAAACCACGGCTGCGGGAGCCGCAGGAACCACGGAAGGCACCGGCGGCGGAGAAGCGGAAAAGCCCCAGACAGGGGACAGTCAGGACGAAGGAAGCGAGCATGGGCAGAGCGAACAGCCTCAGACACAGAAGCCGCCGGAAGCAAATAACGGAAACGGTGAAGAAGGAGTAATTTTAAATACACAAAAGCTGCCGACGCAGCAGCTGACGGCGGGAGGCGGCTGTAATGAGGCTGAGGAGCTGATTCTTGAGGATTTTCGGGAATATTATGATTATTTTGAAACACTCGAACCCGGCGACGAAGACGATATAACAGACGGCGACGGAAACTTAAACGCCCTTGCCCCGTCCTTAGGCAGTCCTCAGACAGGGGGAAGCGACCTGTATTCCCGGGATAATCCGGATTATATAAAAACCGACGGAGACTATATATTTGTGTGCTCCGGCGGCAAGGTAAAAATAATTTCGGCTAAGAACCCTGATAATGTAAAGGTTGTAAGCAGCGCAGGCAGAGAGCTGAACGAGGAGAAAAAGGAAAAGCTGACGGGCATACACCTGCATAAAAATTATCTTATTCTGTCCTACTATGAAGACACGGATTACGGGGATTCGGAAATGCTTATATATGATGTAAGCAATAAAGCGGCGCCGGAGCTTGTTTACACATACAGACAGAAAAGCAGTAAGGCAGTGACAAGCAGTGTAACGGAGGGAGAGCTTATAATAATTTCCGATTACAGAATTGACTATTCCTATACAAAGGGACTGAGCTTTGAGGACGCCTGCAAGGAGATAGAGGATGTTTTAAGGCCTTCCTACTCGGTAAACGGCGGAGAATATACAAGCGTTAAGGCTGAAAATATAACCATGATAAACAAGGGAGGCAACGGGCTTCATTATATTGTTTCAACGGTAATTGACCTTAACAGCCTTAATGAAGAACCAAAAACAGACGCGTTTTTGTGCAGCAGGTGCAATATTGCTGTTACGGGAAAAGCAGTGTATCTTTATTACAGCGTAGAGTATTCCTCCTTATATCTGACAGGAATAAACGGCTCCTATTCTCAGGGAACGTATATTTATAAGCTTGACATTACTGGCGACGGAGTTAAATTCAGATGCGGCGCGGTAATCTGCGGCAATGTTACGGAAAGACTGTTTTTTGACAGCGGCGACGGATATTTAAAGGTGATTACAAACGCAACTGACGGAAAAACAGGAATAAAATTGAGCATGATAACTATTCTCGACGAAAACCTTAACACGGTAAGCTTTGCCGACGGCATATTAAGAGGCAAAAAAATTGCCGAAACGGTTTTTTCCGGCGGCTTGTTTTATCTTGCGTTATCTTCCGGCGAGGTATATGTCCTTGACGCTTCAGACAGTCAGAAGGTAAAGCTGAAAAATATATCGCTGAAGGATGTTTTTGTCACAATCCTGTCTCTTTCGGAGGACGGTTATCTTTTCGCCGCAGATTTTCAGGAGGGAGATTTTGCGGTAATTGACGTCAGGAACCCCGAAAAAGCGGAAGTTCTCGGAGTGTATAAGGGCGAAGGCGGATTTTTCATGCCGGAAAAATATGTTTTTTACCATCTGAATGATTCATATTTTTCATCTTTTACCGCCTATACATACTCAAGAAGCTTTATAATATACAAAATCGAAAACGGAGAAATTAAAAAGACGGCTGAATACGAAGATGAAAGCATAAACTATAAAAAAGTTTTCAGAAGATGTATTGTCGGCGAAAACGCAGTTTATGTAATAAACGAGAAGTACATAACAGTCTTTGCAAAAGACGGTTCGGCAAAAATAGGGGAAGTTGAATTTTAATAAAAAAGGTCCTGAGACATTAAGTTTCAGGATCTTTTTTATGTGTGTAAAGATGTGTGATTTACTTTCGTACTATTTTGTAATAGGTTCTTGCGGTTACCGAATAAACAAGAGTGTAAATGACGGCGAAAATAACCGCAGTGGCGGCAAGCCCCAATGCGAAAATTTTTGTATTGTTAAGCTGAAGGAGCATAAGGAGCTTTGAGATTATGGGAAACGCAAAGGAAAGATGAACGCAGGCGGTTACCAGGGGCAGGAAGAAAACCGTCAGCACCTGAGAGCGAACGGAGCTTTTTACTTCACTGTCGCTCATTCCCACCTTCTGCATTATTACATATCTCTCTCTGTCGCCGTAGCCCTCGGAAATCTGTTTATAGTAAATTATGATAACCGTTACCATAAGGAAAAGGGAGCCTAAAACGATTCCCAGAAACAATAAGCTGCCGTATAATTCGTAAAAGTCGTTTCTGTTGACTGATCTTGACTCGATTATGCAGTGGGCGGACTCACCCTCAAGGGCTTTTTCAACTGACGAAGTAATTGTTTCGCTCAGCTGTATTTTTTCTTCGTTTGTGCCGTTTAAATTAAAGGTTATCTGATGATTGATTTCACTGGCGTTGCCTTCATAGGCTTCAAGCTGGCTTTCGTCTATATCGTTTAAAACGCTTTCGTCGGCGACAACTATATAATGAATGTCCGCAAGCACCGTGCTGTAATTGCTTATATCTTTAAATTCATCAGCTTTTCTTACTATATCGTATCTCTTCCCGAAAAGGTTAAAGCTGTCGCCCAGCTGGGCGCCGTTGCTGTGGACAATAACCTGATTATCCTTTAAAACCGCGTTTTCTCCCGAAAGGCTTTTGTATTCATCTGCGGTAACAATGCAGAGCGTCTGAACGGAAAATGTGCTGCTGTAAGATGTGTTGTCCGTTTCAAAGGTGTCTCCGTTCTTTAAAACGGCGGCAAAGGAAAGGTATTTTAAATCCGAGAAGTCGAGTATTTCAAATCCGTTTTCCTCCGAAGTCTCAAAAACCGCGTTTGTTATTTTTTTTGATATTTCCTCCTGATTTTCATAGCCGTTATATTCAATTGAAATATCCGAGGGGTACCGCTGTTTTAAAGCGTCCTCGGCTCCGGCGTAAAGTGAAACCGTTGCGGAAACCATAACAAGCACCATGGTTGACAGTATGCAGATGTTGGCAAGTCCCACGGCGTTCTGTTTCATTCTGTAAAGAAGCCCGGAAACGGATGTAAAATGCTTTTTGTTGTAATAATAGCTTTTGTTCTTTTTAAGAAGCTTTAAAAGCGATATGCTTCCCGAAATAAAAAGGCAGTAGGTTCCGGCAATTACGCAGAGCACGGCGATAAAAAACAGGGTAAGAGCGTCAAGGGGGTCGTTTACCGTAACGGCGATAATGTATCCGGCGCCAAGGAAAAGAACGCCCAGAGCTGTGGAAATGATTTTAGCTTTCGGTTCTTTTTCGCCTGTTCTGGCGCTGTTCATAAGGTCAAGGGGGTTTGCTTTATATACTTTGATAATATTGAAAATGAGGTTTATTCCGAAAATCAAAGCCAAAACAGCGGCGGAGCTTAAAATGCTTTTAAAGGAAACGAAAAAGCCCAGCTGTATGTCCATTTTCATTATTTTAAACAGGATAAGTGTTACAAGCTTGTGAAAGACAATTCCCGAGACGATTCCTGCCAAAATGCCGAAAACGCAGGAATACAGCGTTTCAAAGGTGATTATTTTGCAGATATGGCGTTTTTCCATGCCTAAAATATTGTAAAGTCCCAGCTCCTTTGTGCGCTGTTTCATAAGGAAGCTGTTTGTGTAAATAAGAAAAATCAGAGAAAAAATCACAATTACGATTATTCCCATGTTAATAAGCTCCGTAAGATAGGAAGCTCCTCTGAGCTTGCAGATATTTTCATCAAAGTGTATTGCCCACATAATATAAAGCATGGCGCAGACTACGGCGGAGCTTATAATGTAAGGGAGATAAATTTTTCTGTGCTTGGCGATATTCGACGCCGCAAGCTTAGGGTATAACGCGTTATTCATTGCTTTCACCGCCTGTGGTAATTACCGTAAGTGTATCGGAAATCCTCCTGAACATATCGTCGTCGGAAAGGTTGCCCTTATAGAGCTGATGAAAAACCCTGCCGTCCTTTATAAAAAGAACTCTTTTTGCGGTGCACGCCGCCTTTACTGAGTGAGTTACCATAAGAATAGTCTGTCCGAAGTCGTTTATTTCCGTAAAAAGCCCCAAAAGCTCGTCGGCTGCCTTTGAATCCAAAGCTCCCGTAGGCTCGTCGGCAAGAATTAGCTGCGGATTTGTTATAAGAGCACGGGCAGCGGCAGTTCTCTGCTTTTGTCCTCCCGAAATCTCATAAGGAAATTTGTTTAAAATTTTGTCTATTCCCAGCCGGCAGGCAATGGGCGTAAGCCTTTCCTCCATTTCCTCATGCTTTATTCCCGAAAGCACAAGGGGCAGAAAGATATTGTCCTTTACGGAAAAGGTGTCAAGAAGGTTAAAATCCTGAAAAACAAAGCCCAGGTTGTTCCTGCGGTATTTTGCGAGGTCCTTTTCCTTAATGGAGCCGAGACTCTGCCCGGCGATTTTTATTTCTCCTCTTGTAGGTGTGTCAAGGGAAGCGATAATGTTAAGAAGCGTAGTTTTTCCGGAGCCTGATTCGCCCATTATCGCCACATATTCTCCCGGTTCAACCGAAAACGTAACGTCGGAGAGAGCCTGCACCTTGTTGCCTCCCAGACGGGTGGTGTAGATTTTCTGCACACCGTTTACTTCAAGTAATGACATAATGTTTCCTCCTGTTTGTTTTTTACGCTTTCAGTTTATCAAAAACGGAAAACGCAAACCATAACTTTGGCTTACATTTTCCGGTGTTAACCTTACAAATTTGTAAGGTTTGATTATTCGTATTTTATGTGGGGATTTGAAAAAATTATTGTTACCCTTGTGCCTTTTCCCGCTTCCGACTCTATGACCATTTTGTGTCCCAGCATATCCATAACCTTTTTTGATAAAAACAGCCCTATGCCCGTGGATTTTTTTTCCTGTCTGCCGTTGTAGCCGGTGTAGCCCTTTTCACATACTCTCGGCAAGTCCTCGGCGGCAATTCCTATTCCCGTGTCCTCGATTATAAGCTTCCTGCCGCTTTCGGAGTAAATTGAGATAGCGCCTTCCTTAGTGTACTTTAAGGAGTTTGAAAGGAGCTGTTCTATTACGAAGCTCAGCCATTTTTCATCGGTGAGAACCTTTAATCCCGTTTCCGTGTAGTTAAGCTTTATTTTTTTTCTTACAAAGGATTTTGCGAATTTTCTCACGGAGCTTTTGATTACACAGTCAAGAGAAGTATTTTTTATAACAAAATCCGAGGCGTCGTCTCCGCAGCGCACGTATGTAAGAGCCATTTCAACATACTGCTCGATTTTCATAAGCTGTTCGGACATTTCGCCGTCGGGCTTCTGCTGAAGAAGGAGATTCATTGCGGAGATGGGCGTTTTTATCTGATGAACCCACATGGTATAGTAGTCGTTTAAATCCTTTAACTTGGCAGCTTCCCTTGCTTCAACCCTGTTTTTTTCCTCAAGAAGACTTAGGGCGATTTCGTTATAGCTTTTTTCAACGGCGTCCGAAGGCTCCGGCATATATTCCCGCATAGCCGGAAGATTCCTTTTGATTTTGTCAAGCTGAATACTCTTTTTCCTGAATTTTAAAAATTCGGCTGTAAAAACTGCCGTGACCGCAACCGCCCACAGCACGGCGGTATAAATTACAGCCTCCGCGGTCAGGCTGTAAAGATACGCTGTCACACAGAGAATTACCATCAATAAAGCGAAAAGCAAAACAGAGCTGCGTTTTATTTTTAAGAATTCTTTAAAAACAGTCATTTATTCCACCATATATCCTAAGCCTTTTTTTGTTTTTATAAAATCGGAAAGTCCGTTTTCCTCAAGCTTTTTTCTGAGCCTTGTAATATTTACCGTCAGCGTATTGTCGTCAATAAAGCTGTCCGTCTCCCAGAGCCTTGTCATAAGAGCGTCTCTTGAAATAATTTTGCCCTTGCTGCCCATTAAAACCTCAAGTATTCTGTATTCGTTTTTGGTAAGCTCAACTTTTGCTTGACCTATATAAAGGCAGGCGTCGTCGGTATTGAGAGAGGCTCCCGACGCTTCTATAACGCTGACCGCCGCCGAAAAGTCGTAGGTTCTTCTTATCATCGCCTGAATTTTCGCCAGCAGCACGTTTAAGTCAAAGGGCTTTGTGATAAAATCATCGCCGCCCATGTTTACAGCCATTACGATGTTCATGTTTTCCCCGAAGGAGGATATGAAAATAACGGGAACGTTTGAAATTTTCCTTATTTCGCCGCACCAGTGATAGCCGTTGAAAAAAGGCAGGGAAATATCCATAAGCACCAGATGAGGCTGAAATTCTTTAAATTCCTTAATGACATTTTGAAAATCGGAAACGGTTTTCGGCTGATAATTCCACGATTTAAGGCTGTCGTATATTGACTTGGCGATAATGTCGTCGTCTTCGGCAATCAGAATTTTATACATATAATCAACCCTCTTTTCAGATATAATAATAATAGCACAATCGTTTTTTATTGGCAAGTTGAAAAATAAAGCGGGCTGTGATATTATGTTTCAGAAAGGGAAGTGATAAAGATGGCTGATAAAGGCAAGACAAACGCCATGAGAAAGCTTGACAGCATGAAAATAAAATATAAGGAGCATTACTACACAGAAAGCGACGCTTTAAGCGGAACCGAGGTTGCCTCCTTTTTGGGAGAAAGCCCCGAAAAGGTTTTTAAAACTCTTGTGACAACGGGAAAATCGGGAAATCACTATGTTTTTATGGTGCCCTCCTCAGGGGAGCTTGACCTTAAAAAGGCGGCTGCTCTGGCAGGGGAAAAGTCGGTGGAGATGCTGAAATCAAAGGAGCTTTTGCCCCTTACCGGATATATACACGGCGGCTGTTCTCCCATAGGAATGAAAAAGCAGTTCAAAACCTTTATAAATGAAACAGCAAAGGATTTTGACACGATTTACTGCAGCGGCGGAAAAATCGGATTTCAGATAGAACTGCCCTCGGCTGACCTTGAAAAAGCGGTGCCTCTTATTTACGGTGATATAGTAAAATAATTGACCGATGTATAACCGTTGTTTCTTTAGCAAAACGACGGTTAATTTTTCCTTTTGATAATTTTTCAATTTTTTGTGACCTGTCAGGTAAATTTTCTGTATATTAAGGTGAAAGGCCTTTTAATAAAATACGGGAGATGATATTTTGGAAGACAGCGCCATTGTCGATTTATTCTTTGAGCGTTCACAGCAAGCCGTAACCGAAGCCGCGGACAAGTACGGCAAATATTGTCACTCTATTGCCTATAACATTCTCGGAAGTTATGAGGACAGTGAGGAGTGTGTAAACGATACATATTTAAAAGCTTGGGAAAGTATACCGCCCAACCGTCCCGCCGTACTGAAAACTTATCTGGGAAAGCTTACGAGAAATCTCGCTTTAAACAGATATGAATATCTGACTGCCGAAAAAAGAGGCGGCGGACAGACGGTTCTTGTAATTGACGAGCTTAAACAGGTTTTGGGTGAGGACGGAAATCCTGCGTACTCCTTTGACGGCGAACCCCTGCGAAAGGTTATAAACGATTTTCTGGCAGGACTTAAAACCGAACAGAGAAAAATTTTTATGCGGCGGTACTGGTATTTAAGCTCCGTTAAAGAAATAGCAAGGGAATACGGCATAAGTGAAAGCAAGGTAAAAATGTCCTTGTCACGCTCCCGTAAAGCTTTAAAAAAGGCATTGGAAAAGGAGGCGTTAAATGATGGATGAAAAAATGCTTTTAAAAGCTCTTGGCGATGTTGATGAAAGCTTTATTGAAGAAGCCGACCCATCCGGTTCTTGCGGAAAATCAAAAAAAACCGCGAAAATACTTTGCGCTGCTGCTGCGGCAGCTGTTACCGTAACAGCCGCGTTACTGCTTCAAAGCGGATTGATTTCCCTCGGGGGCAGAGAAACCGTGATTCTGCAGAACGGAGAGGAGATTGTTTTCTCTAAAGGCGGCGATTTCAGCTCGTTCAGCCTGGCGGACAGCAATGTGTCGGTAAGGGAGCTTTCTTCGGAGGAATGCTCGAAAATTTTAAACGGCTTGCCTTTTGAGGGAACGGCGAGATTTTCATCAGAGGGAGAGCATGAGATATTCGGAATCGACGGAAAAATAAACGATGTAAAAATCTCCGCATGGAGAACGGACGATATGTATATGGATACGGTTATTGTGGGCAGTGAAAAAAAATCTCAGGTGGACGGAATTTCCGTAACGGCAGGATATTTTGAATCCATGCCTAACAGCAGGGGAGAAGTGACGGTAATTTATTATGCGTCATTTAAGATAGGGGAAACTTCGTTTTATCTTGAAAACGCAGGAGATAAAAAGGACGGCGAAAGCATTAGAGAAAAGCTGGCTGAAGCTCTTTCGGAAATTATTGAAAAGGGAGAGCCTGACTTCAGCGCTGTAAAATATTAAGAGTTAAATAAAAAATGGGGATGTCTTAGTGCGACAGCCCCTTGTTTATTAATTGTGTGATTTTATTTTTGAATAATTTTTCTTTTTAGAATAAAAAGCAAATATTCTGTTAAAATATAGTTTTATTTCTCTGACAATCTTGACATTGATTGCGAAATATCGTATCCTTAATTTATTACGGTAATGTATTTAGAATATTTTTGGGGACAATTAATCCGTGAAAACGGTATTAAAAGCTTTAGACAGTTTTATTGCATTACCGTGCAGCAAACATTAATAACGAGGAGAGATAACAATGTCATTAAGAAAAAATTTCCTTGCGGTAATTTCTGTAGTACTGTTTGCAGTCATTTTATCGGTCAGTGTTATGGTTTCAGTCGTCTCGGTAAATGATACATCTAGGGCTGTGTTAACAGTTCTGACAGGAGTGATTACTGTTGTTTTTGGATTGTTTTTAAAAGAAAAGTATCTTTATAATATAGCGAAGATCGCATACATTGCGGTGATAGTTTTATTGCTTCTCCCGATTCTGTTGGCTGACGATTCAAAAGGTTATTATAGTTCGGCTTTGTATCTGGGTCCAATTGCCGTTTACACTGCAGCTGCATTGCCGTTGATCTCTTTTCAGCTGGCAAAGACAACCACCAAGTATAATCGCTTATCAGTAAACAGCAAATATGCGTTGCGCGGGTTGATCTTAGCTCCGATGTCTTTGGTTTTCTTTCAGTTCACCTTTGCATATATAATAGTGTCTTTACTTGTAATTGCAGTGAGCGTCATTATTTTAAAATGTGACGGCAGATTGAGCATAACATGGAAGTCTTTTATAATTCCCGTTATTTTAACTGCGGTTATTATTGCTCTTTTGTATAATGACGACTTCTATTTTTCACAAAGAATAGAGGTTGTCCTTACTCGTGGTGCGAGTGACCCAAACAACTTCGGTTGGATGAGAATCTTTTTGGACGATATTTTTAAAGGCACGCCTTTTATAGGTGAAACTGCTTATTTAATGGACGGACAGTCCGTTGTGGAACCACTTGCAAGATTGGAATATTATAACTATGTAATTATCTTAGCAAAATTCGGATATGCGGCGTTTATAGGTGTATTCATTGTTTATGCGGCATTTTTTGTCTGCTTATTTAAAATGACGGCAAAAACAAATCAAAGTTCTTTTGCAAAATATACATCACTGTATCTTTCGCTGTTTCTTGCGGCACAAGCAGTATACAGTCTGCTGGGCATTTTCCTTCTTGACACAACTTATCTGGGTCTTCCCTTTATGGGTAGTTATTCAAATAATATTGTAAACTGTTTTTCATTCGGTATAATACTTATGCTGTACATTAAAAGAGAAAAGCCTTCAACAGTACGAGAGCTTGAAATAGATGAGTCCCAGGAGTCAATTATAAAAAAAGCTTTTTCATTTATATTCTCTGACATAGATAATCCATAAACGGATTTTATGCAGGTTCAGAGAAGGATGGTTCTTAATATAATAAAAAGTACCTGATATAATGTTAATTCCTGTTATGAAATTTATGATTATAAGAGTTGACGGCTGTGTATACAGAAAATGACAGACATTGATTTTTGTGTTAAGCAAGATATTTCGCCTGTTTTTTCAGCGTCAGACTATAGCTGATTATATTCACGGCAAAAAATATCCCCCTTATGGCAGTTCATTTATTTTGTTCTGCCGTAAGAGGGTGTTTTTTTATTGTTCGTTTTTGCCGTTCTTGTTTATTTATTATTTTTGAGCCGTTACAACTGCGTAAGCCTGTAAAAACTGTCCGTCGTTTTTAAGCTCCGAGGCTTCGCCTGTCATATTGACTGTATAGTCGGGGACAACTCCAACGCCGTCGTAGCAGTCGCTTGTATAGGGTATGATTTTTCCTACGGTTAAAAGAACAGCGCTGCCGTCGGTAAGCTCAAAAATTTTCTGATATGCTCCGTTGCCCGCAGTAGTCTGTCCTACCACAGCGCCTTTTCCGAAGTCTCTCATGTCGCAGGCGATAAGCTCGCCCGCTCCGGAGGTTTTTTCGTTTACAAGTACGGAAACCGGTAAATCAATGCTTGCGGAATCCGCCGAAAAAACCTGAATATTATTTCCGTTTTTATCTTCAGCGGCGGCTATTGCCTGAGTACCCTCCGAGGCAAGAGGCACAATAATATCTATTATTTCTGCGGCGGCTTTGATGTTTTCGCTCTGTGTGTTTCTAACATCTATTATCAAAGCCTGGGCGGAATTTGCCGCTGCCGAATCGCAGGCTTCCTTAAACTGTGAAGGCGTATTGTCATTAAAGCCTGTAATTTTAATATATCCGCAGGAGCCGTATTCCTGATATGAAACTGTTTTTACCGGGGAGCCGTCCTCCGGGTTTATTCCCGATTTCTCGGTTTTGTAGCTTTCGTATTCCTCCGGGGTCATGTAAATATTGTCCCCTTGGGAAAGGGCGCCCAGATATCCGGAAATAATGCCTCCGTTAACGCTTTCCTCTTCTATTTCGCCGAGGTAGTTGTTCCTTATAAGGTCATCGGCTTCCGAAAGCTTGTCGTACATTTCCTCACGCCGGGGCAAATCCGATATAAGGGAGCTGTATACATTCATTGTAACCGCCGTGGTAATCATGGCGGTTATTATCAGTGTTACTATTATAAGCGCGACGGTAAGCCCTGCCGAAATTTTTTTGTGCATCGCTGTACTCCTGTTTAAACGGTTATGTAAGAGGACGGGTCAACTCTTGTACCGTTTACGCGGACTTCAAAATGAAGATGGGGACCCGTTGAATTTCCCGTGCTTCCGGCATAAGCTATAGTCTGTCCCTTGGAAACGGACTGACCTGCACCTACCGCAAGGGAGCTGCAGTGGGCGTAAAGAGTTGAAAGTCCGTTGCCGTGGTCTATGAGAACATAGTTTCCGTAGCTCCAGTGATATGAGGCGGTTATAACCGTTCCGCTTTCAGCCGCCACGATAGGCTCGCCGTAGGTGCCGCCGTATACGCAGATATCAAGAGCCCCGTGATATGAGCCGTCGGAATTTCTGTAAAAGCCGGAGCTTATGTATCTGCCTGAATTCTGAATTGGGCAGATAAGTCCCGAGGAGTTTTCAAGCATACCGGAGCCGGAAGACGCCTGAGCTCTGATTAATTCTTCGATTTCTTCGTTGAAAGCTTCGATTTCGGCTTCATAGTTTTCAATCATGGCGTTGTATTCGGCGCTTTGATTGTTAAGGCTTGCCAGATAGTTGCTGTTTTCCGCAACCTTTTCTTCAATCTTATCCTGATTCGCAACAACCTTCGCCTGATTTTCCTCAACGGATGTGCTTAAAACCTGAATTTCATCGATTTTTCTGTCTATTTCTGCCTGAATGGCTTCTATTTTAGCCTTTTCCTCGTCAATCTGAGCTATTTTGCCGTTAATAGCATTTATGTCTTCGTTAATGCTGTCAACAAGTCCCTGCTCATAATCCGCAAGACTGCTTATAAACTGAATTTTTGTAAGATAATCGGAAAAGTCGTCGGAGCAGAGAAGAACCTCTGCGGCTGAGGTTTCGCCTGAGATGTAGTTGTCCCGGATAAGCTCCTTAAGCTCATCGTATTTGGCGTCTATTTTAATGTTTAAATCGTCTATTTCATCGTTATAGCCGTCGATTTTGTCCTGAAGCGCTTCCTTTTCCTCTTCATGCTTCTGATTTTCTGCCTCATAAGAGTCAATCTGACCGTTGTATTCGTCTATCTGGGTCTGATAAGCGTCAATTTGCTCCTGATAAAGGGCAACCTGGGCGTCAAGCTCCTGTATATATTCCTTTACCTTTGTGATGTCGCCGGCGAGAGAGTCAATTTTGTCCTGAGCGCTGTTGATTTTATCCTCATACTCGGCAATCTGATCCTTTAAATCTTCGATTTCATCATCGTCGGCGTATGCAACAGTATTATATGCAAATAATGCCGTTATAAGCATTACGGCAGATAAAAACAGCGCCGTAAGCTTTTTTCTGTTTATAATTTTACTCATTGTTTACCACCTTGCCGTGTTCCTTGAGATATCTTCCCAGAGATATAAAGCTTCCCAGCGCTCCCGTAATAATTCCCGTTGCCAGGAACGCTGTTATAAGCACTGCCGCTCCGTTTTCAAAGGGAACCATTGTATTTCCGAGAATGGAGAACATTTCGGCAAATACTTTTTCGGCTCCGTAGTAAAGCACGAAAACAAGTCCGTAGGAGACCAGCGCTGAAATTACTCCGATTATAATTCCCTCTACAAGGAAGGGCCAGCGTATAAACCAGTTTGTAGCGCCTACAGCCTTCATAATGCTGATTTCAAGGCTTCTTGAGAACATTGTTATGCGGACGGTGTTTGCTATTATGAAAAGAGACACAATAAGCAGTATTGCCACAATCGCAACGCTTATAAGGCTTACGGCGTTCTGTATGCTTGCAAGCTTTTGGGCAAGCTCGCCGTTTTCCCTGACGGTAAGAACATTGTCAAGGGCTGAAATGCTTGAAACCGTTGAGCCGAACTGCTCCATATCGTCAATGGTGACCTTATACGCGTCCGGCAGGAAGCTGCTGTCGATGCCCTCCAGAACCGTCGCAGTTTCTCCCATGTCATAAAGAATTGATTCGTAGGATTCTTCTCTGGGAACAAACTCGCAGTTTTTTACATTGGGTATGCTTTTTATCTGTCCCTCAAGAATAGCTTCTTCATCGTCTGTGGCGCTGTCCTCTATAAATACCATTATAACATTCTGTTCTCCCACTCTGTCGATAACCGACTGAATGTTGACATATATTAAGTACGCTCCGCCGATAAGCAGAAGACAGGACAGCATTACCGTAACCGACGCCACCGTCATAAGCTTATGTACATGAATATTGCGGAAGCCTTCCTTTGTAAGGTATCTTAAATTGAATCGTCCTTTAGAAAATTTGTTTTTCCTTTTCATTCTGCGCCTCCGTTTTCTTCCTCACTGTTTTCGGAGGGAGCGTTTTCCTGTGCGTCCTGTGCTTCCTGTGCTCGGGCAGGCTGTGCCGCGGTTATCTCCGCCTGCTCCTTTGCCGTTTTTATCTTGGAAGCGTTTGACGCCGCAAAAGCCTCAAGTATGGAGCTGATATCTATATCCTCGTCCTTTTCGGGCTCAGCGGCGGCTGTTTCTTCTTTCTCAGCCGCTTTATCTTCTGCTTCACCGGAAGTAATTTCAGTTTCTTTTTCTTCGTCTTTCTTTTCCGTATCTTTTTTTGCTCCGGGCAGCGTTTCCTCTATGGGAATGTTGTCCTGTCCGTAGGTGATAATGAACTTCTCAACATCCTCAAACTCGTTGGGAGCGTTGTAGAAGCCTGCTTCAACATTTACCGGCTCCGGATTTATAAGGCTCAGTATCTTGTCCTTATCGTAGCCGTCGGCAATAATTTCTCCCTCTTTAAGCACAACTATCCTGTGGTCGTACTGTCTTACAAGGTCATGGGCATGAGTTACCACAACCACTGTCGTTCCGTTTGCTTTGTTTATATGGTTTAAAAGGTCCATGATTTCAACGGACATGGCAGGGTCAATGTTTCCCGTAGGCTCGTCGGCTATTATAAGGTCAGCGTTGTTTACAAGGGCTCTGGCTATGGCAACGCGCTGCTGCTCGCCGCCGGAAAGCTCCTTGGGCAGAGAATGGGTTTTTGAAAGAAGTCCTACCATGCCCAGGGCGTGGGTAACTCTTTTTCTTACTTCTCTCTCCTTTGTTCCCGTAACTCTCAAAGCAAAAGCGACATTGTCATAAACGCGCATATCGGGTATAAGCCTGAAATCCTGGAAAATTATACCCATCGTGCGGCGAAAATAAGGAATGTCGCGCTTTTTCATTTTATTAAGATTGTAGCCGTTGATTGTAACGGTTCCGGAAGAGGGAACTTCCTCTCTCATAATAAGCTTGAGAAAGGTACTCTTGCCGGCGCCGGAAGCGCCGACAACGAATACGAATTCTCCGTCAGCTATGGAGAGATTAACATTTTTAAGGGCTTCAAATTCTTTGCCGTAAGTCTTTGAAACTCCGTTTAATTCTACCATAAATTAATCCTTCTTGCTAATGACGGTAAACCGGCTCTTAATATTTAACCGGATTTGAGTCAAGATATTTTTTGACCATAAGCGCTACTTTGAATACTATGGCGTCGTCAAATTCGCGAAGGTCAAGTCCTGTCAGCTTTCTGATTTTTTCAAGTCTGTAAACAAGGGTATTTCTGTGAACGAAAAGCTTTCTTGACGTTTCGGAAACGTTAAGATTGTTTTCAAAGAACTTCTGAATTGTGAAGAGAGTTTCATGGTCAAGGCTTTCAATGGAGCCTCTTTTGAAAACCTCTTTAAGGAACATATCGCAGAGAGTTGTGGGAAGCTGATAAATAAGACGGGCTATTCCAAGGTTCTCGTAGCTTACGATGGTTTTTTCCGTGTCGAAAACCTTGCCTACCTCAAGGGCAACCTGAGCTTCCTTAAAGGAGCGGGCAAGATCCTTAATGCCTGTAACAGCCGTACCGATACCTACAAGGGTGTGGGTGTAGTATTCCGTTCCCAGAGAGTCGGCGATTGAACGGGCAAGCTTTTCAAGGTCTCTTGATTCGATGTTCTGGCGTACTTCCTTAACAAGCGCTATGTCGGACTCGTTGATGTTTACAACGAAATCCTTTGTTTTGTCCGGGAAAAGATTCTGGATAATATCGAAAACGGAAATTTCACCGGGCTCTGAAATTCTTATAAGAAGAACGGCTCTTGTGGTGTCGTTGTTAAAGTGAAGCTCTCTTGCCTTTATGCTGATATCGCCGGGGAGAATATTGTCCAGCATAACATTTTTGATAAAGTTGCCTCTGTCGTACTTTTCGTCATAATACTGCTTTATGTTGCTGACTGCAACATTGAGAACTCCAACATATTTTTTAGCCGCATCGTCGGAGCCGTCTACGAAAACTGCGTACTCCGGACGCAGCGGCGAGCCGAAGCTCTTAAAGGTCATATCGTTAACTGAAACTGTTTCGGTGCCTGAGAATACTTGTTCGCCAACGGAAGAGTCAAGAACTTCCCCGATTCTGCCAAGCTCGCTGCAAGCGATAATGGTGCCTGTTTCATCGATAACGCCGATAACATTGTCAAGGGAATCCTTCATCTGATGTATAACGCTTTGGAACAATCTGTTTGACATAAAAATATCCTCCTGTGTATTCTTACTTTTGAACTTAATGTATCCCTGAATAAAAAAACGGTAAAATAAAAAAGAAAGTGACTGCAAACAGAAGTAAGAAAAGTTTTATGCAATATCACTATTACCTTACTATACATTTTACACATATTTTTTAATTTTTCAAGTATTATAACAAAAAAAGTAAAAAAAACATGAGAAAATCGACGAAATGTTTCAAAAGCGTAAGTTAATATATTAATAATTACCAATATTTTTCATAAGTATTCAGCAAAATGACAGTTGTATATTTTAACGAAAATGAAAGAAAAAATTACAAAAGCTCATACTGAAAAAACCTATTTTAAGCAACAAATATTATAAAATATATCCTTAAATAAAAATTGAATTATTTTAAAATATTGTTGACTTTTAGGGGAAAAGATATTATATTGTTTTTTAAGATTATAAATATAAATCAGAAATTTATTTTTATACAAGAGGGGCTGCATAATTGGAAAATACAATCATCAAGCTTAAAAATATAAACGTATCCTTTGACGGAGAACAAATACTGAAAAACTTAAATTTAGATATAGAGGACAAGGAATTTCTCACGCTTCTGGGGCCTTCGGGCTGCGGCAAAACCACAACTTTGAGAATCATTGCGGGATTTTTAAAGCCGGACAGCGGAGATGTTGTCTTCGGCGGCAAAACAATTAATGGTGTCCCTGCTCACAAAAGACAGGTGAACACCATTTTTCAGCGTTACGCCCTTTTTACTCATCTTAATGTTTTTGAAAATGTGGCTTTCGGCTTAAGAATCAGAAAAAGACCGGAAAAGGAGATTGTAAAGTCAGTAAGGGAAATGCTGGAGCTTGTAAACCTTAAAGGGTTTGAGTCAAGAGATGTAAACTCTCTTTCCGGAGGTCAGCAGCAGAGAGTTGCCATTGCCAGAGCACTTGTTGTAAAACCTAAGGTGCTTCTTCTTGACGAGCCTTTAGGGGCTCTTGACTTAAAGCTCAGAAAGGATATGCAGAACGAGCTTAAAAACATTCAGCAGAGAATGGGCATAACCTTTATATATGTTACCCACGACCAGGAGGAAGCTCTTTCCATGTCCGACAAGATAGTAGTTATGGACAGCGGAGTTATACAGCAGATTGGCACGCCCATAGATATTTATAACGAGCCGGTCAACGCTTTTGTTGCCGATTTTATAGGCGAAAGCAATATTGTTGACGGAATAATGAGAGAAGACTATGTTTGCGAGTTTTCGGGACATACCTTCAAATGCCTTGACAAGGGCTTCCGTAAGAACGAAGCCGTTGACGTTGTAGTCCGTCCCGAGGATGTGGACGTGGTGTCCTACGAGCAGGGTATGCTTCGGGGCAGGGTAACCTCCGTAACCTTTAAGGGAGTTCATTTCGAGATAATAGTTGACATCGGGGGCTTTAAATGGATGATACAGTCTACCGACGAGCAGTTTGTAGGAGACAATATCGGACTTTACATTGAGCCTGACGCCATTCATATTATGAAAAAATCGGAATATTCGGGACTTTACGGAGATTTCAGCAGCTACAGCGAGGAGTTTGACGAGCTTTCCGACGTTAACGCGGAACCGGAGGAAGTTCAGGATGAATAAGCTTTCCGCAAAAACGAGAATTACTTTAACGGCTCCCTTTACCGTATGGATGGCAGTTTTTGTTGTAGTGCCCATAGGTCTTGTGCTTTTTTACGCGCTGACAGACGCTTCCGGCAGCTTTACGCTTCAGAATCTTTCAAGTATTTGGGCTTACAGAAAAACATACGTGCTGTCCCTGGAGCTTGCCTTTGTGGCGACAGTTCTGTGTCTTCTGCTGGCTTATCCTCTCGCTTACAGCATTTCAAAAATGAAGGCAAGGCGCCAGCAGACAATGGTTCTTCTTGTAATGCTGCCCATGTGGATGAATTTCCTTATAAGGACCTACGCATGGATGACCATTCTTGAGGATACGGGACTTATAAACACCTTCCTTAAAAGCTTTTTAAGCCTTTTCGGCTTTCAGTTTCAGGGCTTTTCCATGATAAATACAAACGGAGCCATAATTCTGGGCATGGTTTATAATTTTCTGCCCTACATGATTCTGCCGATTTACACCGTTCTTACGAAAATTGACGGAAGCGTTATCGAGGCGGCGAAGGATCTCGGCGCCGACGGCTTTAATATTTTCACCCGTGTAATACTTCCCCAAAGCGTCCCCGGAATAATATCCGGCATTACCATGGTTTTCGTTCCTGCCGTAAGTACCTTTATTATTTCAAAGCTCCTGGGCGGCGGAATGACTTTCCTTATAGGAGATATTATCGAAAACTATTTCCTGGGCAATACGGGAGAGGTCAATTATAATGTGGGAGCCGCTCTTTCACTGGTGCTTATGGTGCTTATTCTCATTTCCATGGGCATTATGAACAGGTTCGACGGCGAAAAAGACCCGAAAGGAGGAGCTCCCGTATGAAAACCCTTTCAAAAGTCTATAATTTTCTTGTTTTCGTATTCCTTTACGCTCCCATTGTTGTCATGATTGTTTATTCCTTTAACGGAATTAAAAGCCGCTCTGTTTTCTCCGGCTTTTCACTTCAGTGGTATCAGGAGCTTTTCAGGGATTCGGTTATAATGAAATCTCTTTATACTTCTCTTCTGATAGCCATTATCGCCGCTGTTGTTTCAACGGTTATAGGAACTCTTGCCGCTGTCGGCATCAACGCTTCAAAGGGGCTTGCGAAAAAAGCCTATCTTGCGGTTAACAGTATTCCCATGGTAAACCCGGAAATCGTTACCGCCGTTTCCATGATGATTCTTTTCGTTTTTATAATAACCAGAATCAATATGTTTGAAATGGGCTTCGGAACGCTTCTCGCGGCTCATATAACCTTCTGCATACCCTATGTTGTGCTTGAGGTGCTTCCGAAAATCAGAGGCATGGACTCAAATATTTACAATGCTGCCCTTGATTTGGGCTGCCCTCCGGCAAAGGCGTTTTTAAAGGTGGTTGTGCCTGAAATCAAACCCGGCATTGTTACCGGCTTTATAATGGCTTTTACCCTGTCACTGGATGACTTTATAATAAGCTATTTCAACAGCGGCTCCAGCGTGCAGACGCTTTCGGTTACGATTTTTTCCATGACGAAAAAGCCGTATTCCCCGAAAATCAACGCTCTTTCAACGCTTTTGTTTGCGGCTGTTTTAATACCTCTTATTATAATCAACCTGAAGCAGGACAAGGGTATGCAAAAAAAGAAAAAAGAAAGGAAACAGGGCTGATGAAAAAATTTATTTCTGTTATATTGGCTGCGGTTCTGCTCTTTTCCGTTTCGGCAACAGCCGCGGCGGCTTCCGAGCAGGTAACCCTTAACGTTTACAACTGGGGAGAATATATCGACCTTTCCGTCATTGACAGGTTTGAGGAGGCATATCCCAATATAAAAATAAACTACACCACCTACGACAGCAACGAGTCCATGTACTCGAAAATCGTATCAGGCGCCGCTTCATACGATATTGTAATACCGTCCGATTATATGATAAGCAAGCTGATACAGGAGGATATGCTCTCTGAGCTTGATTTCGGCAACATACCTAATTATAAGTATATAGGAGAAGCTTTTAAAAATCTTTCCTATGACCCTGACAACAAATACACTGTGCCTTATTTTTGGGGAACGGTAGTTGTAATATACAACTCGGCTCACATTGACGAAGAGGACGTTAAGGATCAGAGCGTAAATCTTCTCTGGAATGAAAAATATTCGGGAAAAATTCTTATGTTCGATAATCCCAGAGACGCTTTCGCATTGGCTCTCGTATCTTTAGGATATTCCATGAACTCGGAAAACGCCGATGAATGGAAAGAGGCTGCGGAGCTTCTTAATAAGCAGAAGCCTCTTGTTCAGGCATACGTAATGGACGCTATTTTCGATAAAATGGAATCTGGAGAAGCCTGGATAGCTCCCTACTATGCGGGAGACGCACTTATAATTCAGGAAAGTAATCCCGATATCCGTTACTATATGCCGAAAGAGGGCACAAACATGTTCTTTGACTCCATGTGCGTATTAAAGACTTCCGAACATAAGAAAGAGGCGGAAACCTTTATAAACTTTATGTGTGAGCCGGAAATTGCCGCTTTAAACGCGGAGACTGTAGGCTACGCCACGCCCAACACGGAAGCTAAAAAACTTCTTGATCCTGCCATTACATCAAATGAGGTAGTATACCCCTCTGACGATTATCTTATAAATAATACGGACGTATTTGTAAATCTTTCTCAGGAGACACAGAAAATACAAAGCGACCTTTGGACGGATCTTAAAATCGAATCGTCGGAGGGAGAGGATGAAGGCTCTGCCGTAAGCAGTATAACGATAATCGCGGTTGTTGTTGTAATTGCGGCTGCTGCGGGAATAATATACGCCGCCGTAAGAAAGTCAAAGAGAAAGAAAGCCTGGGAGCAGGATGATTCGGAAAATAAATAAAATTTCAACGGAGGAGCCATTGTGCTGAAGCAGTATCTTGAAACAGGCAGGATAGTTTCAACCCACGGAGTAAAGGGCGAAGTGCGTTTCGATCCCTGGTGCGACGCCCCTGAGTTTATGAAAAGGTTTAAAACTCTCTATTTTGACAGTGAGGGAAAACAGCCCGTAAGGGTGCTGTCATGCAGACCTCACGGAGCAATAGTAATATTAAAGCTGGAAGGCGTTGACACCGTTCAGCAGGCTCAGACCCTGAGAAACAAGGTGCTGTATATGAACAGAAAGGACGCCAAAATAAAAAAAGGCGACTGGTTCATACAGGATCTGATAGGCTGCGGCGTATATAACGCGGACGATAATTCCGTTTTTTACGGAACGGTGTCGGAGGTTGCAAGGACGGGAGCCAACGATATATGGTATATTGACGGCGCAGACGGCAGGGAATATATAATCCCGGCAATAAAAGATGTTGTAATAACCGTGGATGTTGAGGACGGGAAAATATATATAAGGCCTTTAAAGGGCATATTTGACGAGCCCGAAGAGGTTAGGGACTGATAAAAGCTTTTTCGGAGGAAAAACATGAGAATAGATATTCTTACACTGTTTCCGGAAATGTGCCGAAGCGTGTATACACAGAGCATAACCGGCAGGGCCATTAAAAAAGGCTGTATCGAGATATACAGCAGAAACATACGGGACTATACGGCGGATAAGCATAACAATGTGGACGATACTCCCTACGGAGGGGGTATGGGCATGATAATGCAGGCGCAGCCCATATACGATTGTTATAAAGCCCTTTGTGAGGAAATCGGTACAAAGCCATACCTTATATATATGTCCCCTCAGGGCAGGGTGCTTACTCAGGAGACGGTAAAGGAGCTTTCAAAAAAAGGCAATATAGCAATACTCTGCGGTCATTACGAGGGAGTTGACCAGAGGGTAATAGACTTGATTGCCGACGATGAAATATCAATAGGTGATTACGTTCTCACAGGAGGAGAGCTGCCGGCGCTTGTTTTAGCCGACGCGGTGTCAAGAATGATTCCCGGAGTGCTTCCCAACGCCGAGGCAATGGAAAACGAAAGCCATTATGACGGACTTCTTGAATATCCTCAGTATACAAAGCCCGCGGTGTGGAATAATATAGAAGTACCTGAGGTTCTGCTTTCGGGTCACCATGAAAATATAGAAAAATGGCGCCGTGAGCAATCGTTAAAACGCACAAAAGAACGAAGGCCTGATTTATATGAAAAACATAATAAATAACATTAAAAAGGATAAATTTCCAATAAATTACAATTTTGAGTTAAGTTTTTAGCGTGTTTATATAAAAGGAAGCCGACTATATTGTTATTTTGCACAAACTTTCAATCCCAACATTTCAAAGGTTTAGCAACACATCCGAATATTTGAAATTTGGCGAATATGTGCTTATTAAGTCATTGACGATTTTAACTTTTGTGGTATAATATGTAGTGTGATTTAAAAAATTTTTGATAGGGAGTAGTCGCCTTATGTGTGTAAAAGATGTCGTTGTTGAGAATCAGGTAGGACTTCATGCACGTCCCGCAACATTCTTCATTCAGAAAGCTAACGAGTTTAAATCATCCATCTGGGTTGAGAAGGAAGAGCGCAGAGCAAACGCCAAGAGCCTTTTAGGTGTTCTTTCTCTCGGCATTATGGGCGGAACTCAGATTAGAATAATTGCCGGCGGCACTGATGAGCAGGAAGCTGTGGATGCGCTCGCAAAGCTTGTAGAATCCGGTTTTGCCGAATAATAACATCATGACATTGAGAAAAACGGTATGCCGAAAGCGGTATGCTGTTTTTTTATTTTAGGGAAAAGGGGTGAGGATATGGAGGACGAAAAGCTTAAAAGGCTCAGGAAAAAGGCAATGAAGCTGCCTTTGGAGCCGGGCGTTTATATAATGAAGGACAAAAACGGAAAGATTATATATATCGGCAAGGCAAAGGCTTTGAAAAACAGAGTCAGCCAGTATTTCGGCTCCCAGAACGGACATACGGTGAAGGTTCGGAAAATGGTGGAAAACGCTGAGGATTTCGACTATATAATAGTAAACAGCGAGTTTGAGGCCCTTGTTCTGGAATGTAACCTTATAAAGCTCCACTCGCCTAAATACAATATACTTTTAAAGGACGACAAGGGCTATCATTATATTAAGGTGTGGGGAGACGACTGGAAAAATCTTTCCGCCGTAAAGCAGAAGACGGAGGACGGAGGAAAATATATAGGCCCTTATACAAGCTCCGACTGCGTGTCGAAATCAGTTGCCGAAGCCTGCCGTATTTTTAAGCTGCCCGTATGCTCAAAGGTTTTTCCCCGGGATATAAAAAGGTCGGGGAGACCATGCCTTAACTATTATATAAAGCAGTGCGCGGCGCCCTGCTGCGGAAAAATTTCAAAAGAGGACCATAACAGAGCAGTTGACAACGCGGTAAAATTTATAACAGGCGGCAACGAAAGCATTGTAAAGGAGCTTAAAAAGCAAATGGAGGAGGCGGCTGAAAATCTTGAGTTTGAAAAAGCCGCTTCAATAAGGGATTCAATTCAGGCAATAGAAAAAACAAGCAAAAAGCAAAGCGTGGTATCTCAGAGAGTAAGGGAGCAGGATGTTTTCGCCGTATGCGAAGCCAATGAAAAGGTGTGTATGTCGGTGCTGAGATTTCAGGAGGGCAGGCTTGTTGACAGCGAATATTTTATAGGCGAAACAATTGACGAGCTTCCGGCAATAAGGGAAAAAATGATTGCCGACTACTACTCCATAAGGGACAGAATACCTCACGATATAGCCGTTGACGGAGAGATTGAGGACATTGAAAGCCTTACGGAGCTTCTTTCTGAAAAAAGGGGAAAGGGCGTAAAAATATATATACCCGAAAAGGGAGAAAACGCGGCTCTTGTGGAGCTTTCAAGAAGCAACGCCGCTGAAAAGCTTGCTCAAAGCGTAGGAAGAACGGGAAAAACCGTGGCGGCTCTTGACGAGCTCGGCTCCCTTTTAGGCCTTGACAAGCCTCCCGAATATATCGAATCCTACGATATTTCCCATACGGACGGAGCCGACAATGTAGGGGGCATGATAGTTTTCCGGGGAGGAAAGCCTTTAAAATCCGCATACAGAAGATTTGAAATCAAGGGCTTTTCGGGACAGGACGACTACCGCTCCATGGCAGAGGTTTTGACAAGACGCTTTAACGAATATGAAATCCATAAAAACGACGGAGAGGATCAGGGCTTCGGGAAAATGCCGGATTTAATTCTTCTTGACGGAGGAATCGGGCAGGTAAACGCGGTAAAACCTGTTTTGGAGTCCTTCGGGTACGGAAATATTCCTCTTTTCGGCATGGTAAAGGACAGCAAGCACAGAACGAGAGCCATTGCCGCCGCAGGAGGAGAAATCGCCATAAACGACAGACGGAAGGCTTTTACCCTTGTGTCGGATATTCAGGAGGAAGTCCACAGATTTTCCGTAGAGTATCACAGAAAGAAGCAGGCGAAAACTCTCACCGCAATGACCTTAACAGATATAGAGGGAATAGGAAAAGAAAAAGCAAAGGCACTGCTTCGCCATTTTAAAACTGTTTCAGCTATAAAAAAAGCCGACATAAAGGAGCTTTGTCAGGTTGAGGGAATAAGCGAAAGACTGGCAGAAAATATTTATAATTTTTACCGCAGAAATCAATAAAAGGAAAGAATAAAAATGATAAAAGGAATTATATTTGACCTTGACGGCACGCTGCTGAATACGCTTAATGATTTAGCGGACAGTACAAATTATGTTTTAAGAAGCAATAATATGAAAGAAAGAACCGTGGATGAGGTCAGGCGTTTCGTGGGAAACGGAATACCCACTCTTATGAAAAGAGCGGCGGGAGATGGAACAGACGAAAATACATTGAAGAAAATAACCGATGAAATGCTTTTGTATTATAAGGACCACGCAAGAAACAAAACGGCTCCTTACGATGGCATACCTGAGCTTATAAGGGAGCTTAACGCCATGGGTATAAAAACAGCCGTTGTAACAAACAAGGCGGAAAATGCGGCGAAAATTCTCTGCGACAGTATGTTCGGAAATGTTTTTACCGCTGTTATAGGGGATAACGGAGTATCTCCCCTAAAGCCTGCCCCGGACAATGTTTTAAGAGCCATTGATAAAATGCAGCTGAAAAAGGAAAACATCCTCTATGTAGGTGATTCCGATGTGGATATGGAAACGGCGAAAAACGCAGAGCTTATAAGCGTTGGAGTTTTGTGGGGCTTCAGGGACAGGGAAACACTTGAAAAGGCAGGAGCAGACCATATTATAGAAAAGCCCTTGGAGCTTTTAAGCTTGCTGTGAAATATAACAAAAAAAGGGAGCGCAGAAAACCGCGCTCCTGTTTTTTTATGCTTATAAAATTATTAGGTTATTTAACAATAACGGTAAACTGTATTTCACGTAGAGGCTCGTCCTCTGAAATCCAGGGTCTTACAAGTTTTAAGTTTACCGTATATTCTCCCGCATTAATTCCCGTAAAGGTGAAAATCTGATTAACCGGACCTCCGTCAACGTCCTGTTCGGAGTCGTTATATACTGTTTTGGTTACTTCAAGACCTTCGCCGGGAGAAACGCTGCATTGCCAGGTATATGCGCCTGATGTTTCAAGTCCGTAGACGGTGTACTGCTCTCCCTTGCCGAGCTGAACTTTTATATCGTCGAAAATATCAAGATTTGCCGAAACACGGAGTATTTTCCTTGCGTTGGCGCTTATTATTTCCCCTGTGCCGAAAACGTCAGCCGCGTATAACTGGTTTTTGTCAAGGGTTTCCAGCTGAGCCGCCGCTCTTAAACAAATTCTTGCATCCTGAGCGGTAATTTTGTTGTCGCCGTTAAGGTCTCCCCAGCTGTATGTTATTTCGGGAGCGGAAATATCCGTTTCCGAGGACTCCTCTTGGGCAGCTAACGCCCATACGCTTAAAGATAACGCCATTGACAATGAAAGTACAGCGCAGATTATTTTTTTTGCGTTCATACATATATCCCTCTTTCATATAAATTTATATTATTATGTTATTATTAAGATTTGAATGCAAAGAAACTATAATTTAATATGTTATGTATTTACTAATTAAATTAAAATATGTAGACAAATTGCTGCTGATTTTTTTCTATTCATATATTGGTAATTTATCAATAACTCCTGACGAGTATTGCAAAATGGCTTGAGCGTCACTTGCCGTAATTTGAGCGTCTCCGTTAACATCACCAAGCACATACTGATTTGCCGATATGGTTGCGGAGGACGATGAAACCTGTAAGATTAATCTTGCGTCAGCCGCTGTAACATTACCGTCTCCGGTGACATCTCCCATGCAGTAATTATCAGTTGCGGTATTATTTAAAACATAGCCGATACCTGCACCATGATGGTTAATAGTTGCATTATTTACAAAATCGTATGATATCCAACCGGATCCATTATCTCCCCAGTCAGTGCCCCAGGAGTTTATAAATTGAAATCCACCTTCATCATCATCATAACCTATAAGGCAGACAGCATGCCCCCCGTTGTTTTCGCCACTTATACTATCGTACATGCAATTCTCTTCATCAAAATCGTAAAAGTTGTCGTAGACGCAAATTCCTATGACAACTCCGTCACCATTTGCAATCCTTGATTTAATTGCATTGATTCCCTGTATTGTATTCCAGCTTGCCGCTTTATATAATCCTGCCGCCGCGCTTTGTATTGCTGTGGGCTGTGAAGTGTAATTATTTTCATTATACGGAAAATAAGTAAGGGGACAAGTGCCTTGGGATACAACTAAATTCATTGCTTCAGAAATTGTTATACCGCTGTTTTCTCCTTCGTTTAGTTGATTAAAAATATAAGAAGGACTAAATAAATGCGAATCTGATCTTAAGTACCAGTCTCTTTTTACATGTTCCTGCCCAGATTTTAAAGCGTAGCCTACAGCCCAAGCAACACAACTACCCTGTGACCCTTGACCTTGAGAATCAGGAAGAGGAAATTTAGTCAGATTGCTAGCCCATGCTGGTAGTGTTGAATAAGTAACAGGGGAATTATCTAAATGTGCTTCTATAGTTTCCCAATCATCCCATATTAATCCTGTAGTATAGGCTGCTTCTATACTTGTGTCGTTATCCGCAATAGCAGAAAAAAAAGTTAAATTTAATAATAAACAAAATAAAATAATATATGAAATGAATTTATAGGTATTTTTTTTCATTATTTACAACTCCCATCTCTTTTTTTTGACTAAAACCTATGTAAAATGTTATATCTTTTTTTATTTATGATAACTTGTATGTTATTGTATATCTTTGTAACATCAAATGCATAAATAGAAATTTTATATAATATTTCAAACGGAACGACTTTTTTCAGATAAGATTTTATATCTGAAAAAGTAATTAATGCGCTATTGTTAAGGTTTTCTCGGCTGTATATTATGGTTTGCAACTATATTACTTTACTTTACTGTTTTTACAACTCAGACAGATTGGATATAATTGTCGCTGTAAAAGTGGTGGTATTGTTTGTATTGTATTTATAATTCTTTTTTTCCAGTTAAAGCTATTTAATATTCATTGGAATCACCTCTTGCTTATATGATAAACAAATTAACAATTCTGCCCCATTTTTTATTAATACGGGATTTTTGTAATTTTAGCGAAAAAATTTGCAAATATTTCTATTTGTATTGTATCTTATTTTATCTCTTATGTCAATATTATTGTTTCAATTTCTTTGAAAATTTTATAAAGAATTAACAAAAGATTTATTTTTAACAATAAAATAAAAAACGGAAGTTTTTCGACTTCCGTTTAATGTTATTTTTATAATTTCAGAATAGTTCAGAGCTTATTAAAAATCCTTCCAGTAGGCGGCGTATGGAAAACACATTTCCGTTTCTTTTTCAAGATTTGCCGAGGTACGAAGTATAAGCCTTGCGTCGGCGGCGTTTACCGTATTGTCAAAATTCATATCGCCTTTAATATAAAACATTTTTGCTTCGTCCTTTTGGATTTTTTCAAGTCCTGCGGAAAATCTCAGCACTTTTCTTGCGTCAGCCGCTGTAACATTATCGTTGCCGGTGACATCTCCCATTTTACCGCTGCCTATAATATCCGAAATAAAATAATGAAAACTGAAAAATCCGGGAAAAACAGCCGCAACGAATTCGTTTTCCGCAAGCTTCAAGGCGTCCGCCTTATCCGCCTTTATAACCGCCATAGGTCTTGTGTCCCCGGCGTAAAGAATTTCCGCGTCTTTAAGTACAGCTTCATTATATTCCTTATAGGATTGGTTTTCCGGCTTTTCTGTGAGAATAACCGTAATATATGTATATCCCTCTTCGGGAAGTGACTCAACCGTTATCCTTGTCATTTCATTAAGGACATAATTGTCAAGGGACCCGTATTCAGCCTCGAAAATATCGTTGTAATAAAGCTTAAAATACTCATTGTGTATTACGGACTTGGGACTGCCTTCAATATAAATTATATGGGTGCCTGTACCTGCTTTTTCTTCCTCTGCTGCAAAAACGGGAATATATAAAGATAAAAGCATCAAAAGGGAAAGAAATAAGCATAAAAAACTTTTAATTTTCATTGTTTAGCCTCCGTTTTGAATATTGTCCGCTTTAATAATCCGTCAAATGCTCTGAAATAGTCTCCCAGTCGTCCCATTCAAGTCCCGTGCGGTAATAGCATAAATTAAAGCTTAATTCCTCTTCTACGGAATTATCGGAAAGATTTATAAGCTGAAGAGTTATTTTGCAGTCCTCGTTGCCCTTAAGACGAAATTTAAAGGTTGTATTTACACTGCCCTTATAATTTACCTGAGGAGGCACTGCGGTTTCGACAATTGCAGTAACTGCGTCTTCAGGTTCAAGAGTGTACCGCCAAGAGTATTTTCCGAATTCCGGATTTTTGAAATGACCTACGTTAAGTATCTGTGATGAAGAGGTGTAAATATCTATGTCGTCAAAACTGTCTAAGCCTGCGGAAACTCTCAGTATTTTTCTTGCGTCGGCGCTTGTAAGTCCGTTTGCGTCCAAATCTGCGGCTCTCTTCTGCTGATCACTTAATACCGATAGCTGTGCCGAGGCTCTTAAGGCTTCTCTTGCGTCATTTGCTGTAATCTCCCCGTCTCCGTTTACGTCTCCGATTCTGTTCATATACTTTTCACTGAAAACTGCTTCCTGATTTTCTGCGGCGGCGTAACCGAACAGGGTAAAAACCATTGCCAATGTAAGTAAAACACAGGTTATTTTTTTTGCTTTCATAAACGTTCCTCCTTAGAAATATTTGATTGTTTAAGTTTTGCTGAATTGTGATTATAAAATAATTATGAAAAATATTGTCATTTACGGTTATATTGTAATTTGATTTTTTAATTTTGTCAATAATTTTGCATGATATTGTTGTCTTTTTGTGCTGATTGTATAAAATCTTAAAAAGATTTATTAACGGTAATCAATGTCAATATCACGATTATTATTTTTTGCTTTCACGTATATCTCCATTTATTTTTTAAATTTACGCAAACAGGAAATAAAGTTAATAATACATTCTTATCACATTCTTTCTTTTTTTTGTCCTTCCGTATATTAGAGCGGGAGAAATGTCAAACTGTTGCATAATTTCAAAAATATATAGTATTTTTTTTGCATTTTTTCAGTTAAATTTTGCCAAAGCATAAATTTATACTTTTTTTCTTATAACTATTGACAAATTCCCTTTTAAAATGAGATAATACATATATATATGCAGTGAAAAACGGAGAATAAAATGAGAGTTATAACAGGCTCTGCAAAGGGCAGAAGGCTTATTACCCTTGAGGGCGAGGACATAAGACCCACCGGAGACAAGGTAAAAGGCGCGATTTTTAATTCGATACAGTTTGAAATAGAAGGCAGAACGGTTCTTGATCTTTTTGCCGGTTCGGGACAGCTGGGCATAGAAGCCCTGAGCCGCGGCGCCGAAAAAGCCGTTTTCGTTGATCTGAACCGCAGGGCGGTAAATGTTGTAAACGAAAACCTTGAGCATTGCCGCTTAAAGGAAAAGGCTTCGGTATTTAACGGAGATTCTCTGTCATATCTTAAAACCGCAAGGGAAAAGTTTGATATAATATTTATTGACCCTCCCTATAAAAAAGGACTTGCCGAAAAGGCGCTGAGCCTTGCGCCTCAGGTTATGAACGACGGCGGAATAATCGTCTGCGAAACCGACAGAAACGAAGAAATGCCGGAGTTTTCGGGAAAATTCAGAGAGGCGAAAAGAGAAACCTATTCTAAAACACAGATAGTAATATACAGATATACTGAGGATACAGCGGAAAGGGGATAATATTTTGGAAAGACTTGCGGTTTATCCCGGAAGCTTTGACCCGGTAACAAACGGCCACCTGGATATTATAAAAAGAGCTGCCGGAATGTTTGACAGAGTAGTTGTGCTTGTATCCTACAACGCAAAGAAAAACGGCGGCACATTTACGGCAGAGGAGCGGGTGGAGCTTCTTAAAAGAAGTCTCGGCGGCAGTATTCCCAATGTGACGGTGGATTCCTATAACGGACTTCTTGCGGATTATGTTACGAAAGCCGGAGCGTCGGCAATAGTTAAGGGCCTCAGGGCTGTGTCCGATTTCGAGGACGAATTCCAGCAGGCTCTTATTAACAGACAGTTAGCTCCGGGAGTAGATACGGTATTTCTCGTGTCAAGTCTTGAGTATATGTATTTAAGCTCCAGCACCGTAAGGGAAATATGCGCTTTAGGGGGAAACATAAAGAATTTTGTGCCTGAAGCCATAATCGGAGACATAGAGGAAAGACTTAAAAAGCAAAATTAACGGATAATGTATAAAAAAGGGAAAACAGGAGGAAAAAGACATGAATTACGAAGAAATTATTGAAAAAATCGAAGACATACTTGAAGAGGGCAAACCCTCCTTCGGAGGCGGCGGAAAGATAAAGATTGACGGAGACGCAATTCACTCATGCCTTCAGGAGCTGGGCTCGTCAATACCTAAGGAAATGGTACAGGCGAGAAAGATTGTAGCCGAAAGGAGAGAGATTCTCCAGGCGGCTCAGGAGACAGCCAGCAAGATTGTGGCGGACGCTCAGGAAAGGGCGAAAGAGCTTACAATGGAGCATGAGATTACAAAGTCGGCACAGGACGCGGCGCTTAAGATACTTAACGACGCAAAGGCGGAGAGCAACGACATAATCGACAAGGCGAACGCGGAGGCGGCGGAGAGAGAAAACAGCGCCAAGAAGTGGGCATACGAGATGCGTACATCTGCCAGCGAATTTGCCAAGAACATATTAGCTGAATGTGAAGACTACCTTGCAAAGGATGTTGAACACTTCACAAAGAGCCACGAGCATGTAAGCCTTGCCCTTTCAAGACTTAACAGCGTAGCAATAAAAGCTCCCACAGACGAATAATAAGTAATTTATACACTAAGCCTCGCATATTTATTTTATGAATACTTATGCGAGGTGAATTATTAGTGATATTTTCATTAAAAAAGCTTAAATACAAAATGGTGCTGCTTGCGGCGGCAGTAGCTGTTGCGGGAATAGTTTTCTGCATAACTACGGGAACAAAGACCGAAACACCGTCGGAGGAGGGAAGCTCTTCCTTAAGGGCTGTTGACGGAGAAGTCAATTATTCGGCGGCTTCTGCTGAGGAGAGGCTGAATTTCGCGTCCCGGTTCGGATATACCGTTAATCCTGAGCCTTATGAGGTTCAGGAGGTAAAAATTCCGGAAGAGTTTGACGAGGTTTATAAGGAGTACAACAACATTCAGCTTGAGCAGGGGCTTGACCTGACGGATTATAAGGGCTGCAGCGTTAAAAAGTGGACTTACACCATAACAAATTATCCGGGATATGAAAATACCGATACAGTACGAATCAATATGCTTGTATATAAAGGCAGGGTAATAGGCGGAGATGTAAGCTCCGTAGCCATAGACGGATTTATGACGGGGTTTGCCGGAGAATAAATGCAATAATCAGGAAAACGGAAAAGACATGGCAAAGGAAAGACTTGATAAAATAATAGCTTCCCAAAGCATGATAACAAGAAGCGAGGCAGGGAAGCTTATAAAAAGCGGACAGGTAAAAGCGGACGGATTGACGGTAAAGGACAAAGCCTTTAAAGCTGATCCGTCTGAAACGGTTATAGAGGTTTCGGGGAAGGTATTAAGCTATAAAAAGCATATTTACATTATGATGAACAAGCCCGTGGGAATAGTAAGCGCCTCAAGGGATCCAAAGGAAAAAACAGTTGTGGATCTTGTGCCGGAGGAGCTTAAAAGACCGGGGCTTTTTCCTGCGGGAAGGCTGGACAAGGACACAACGGGCTTTGTGCTTATAACCGACGACGGAGAGTTTGCCCATAATATATTGTCACCGTCCAAGCATATAAATAAAACCTACCTTGCGGCGACCCGGGGCAGGATAGATGAAAAGTATTTAAAGGCAATAAGAGAGGGCATGACGGCAGGAAGCGAAGTGTTTATGCCGGCGTCCATAGAGCCGTATAATAATACACAAAACAGTGAATATAAATACATTTATAAAATAATTCTTCACGAGGGCAGGTATCATCAGATAAAGAGAATGATATCAGCGTCGGAGCAGGTTCTGCTGAGCCTTAAAAGGATTGCAATGGGCAGCTTAAGTCTTGACGAAAATTTAAAAGAGGGCAGCTGCCGTGAAATCACTCCTGAAGAATTTAAAATGATAACGGAAAAAAACGGTGAAAGCTTTTAAAGCTGTTCTCCGCTGAAAATGTCAGAAATAGAAAAATTTTTAAATAAAAGATTTGTATGTGCTTTTTTGAAAAAAGCTAATCTTTGCCGAAAAACTCAGAAACGGAAAAATTTTTAAATAAAAGATTTGTATGCGTTTTTTTTTGAAAAAAGCTAATCTTTGCTGAAAAAATCTGTAACGGAAAAATCTTTTAATGAAAGGGTTTCGTATTCTCTGCCCTCCTGAATATAAGCTGTTCTTGCGGCGGCGTACAGTATTCCCGAAGCTGTGAAAACCCCGAAGAGAATAAACGCCGTTATCAGCGCAAAGGCTCTTAAAAGCTTTTTTTCCTCTTTTGTGTGTTTTATTTTGCTTATTTTTATGTTTTTATGTTTTTTTGCCTGCCTTTTGCAGGCTTTTTTATTTTCCAAAACAAAGCTCTCCTTCTTTTTTATTTGTTGTCCGAAATCATATTGGCTTTAATAAAATCCGATAAAACATCACCCAGAAGCCGTCCCGAATATGCCGCCTCCTCAAGAGTGTTTACATCTGTGCCTACCTCGATAAGAAGGGAATAGGGCGTTGCGTCCATATTGTATTTGCGGCAGCAGAAATATAAGGGCTTCATAATATTTTCGTATTTGTCGTTTAAGGCTTTGTGGAGATTTACTCCGAATGACAAATTGGTCTCCCAGTTTTCAAAATCAGAAATGCCGCCGTCTTCGGCTCCCGCTATTATCATCATCTGGGCTGCTTTTTTTCCGTTTATTTCGGCTGTGGGCTTTACTCTTGTAAGCTCGTCATAGTAAATGGCGTCACGGTGTATATCGAGAGTTATTGCTATTGAGGGATATTTTTCAAGGTTTTTAAGAACACCTTCCCTTGACTTTTCATAAGCTCCCGTGTATACCTCGTCGTATATGTTCCTGTCATGTATGACCCCTATGGAGTTTGCCTCCAGTGTTTTTGTGATTTCATCGCCTATCCTTATCATGTTTAAATTTTTGTCCTTTGTTCTTTCGGTGTATTCCGTGGAAAATTTTCCGTCGTCGTTTAATATGTAGGTTTCCGTGGAATGAGTGTGATATATCAGAACCACAGGCTCCGAGGGGTCTGTTACGGGCAGGGGACAGCCCTTGCCCAGTATTTCTTCAATGTCAATTTCCTTTGATTCGGTAACATTTCTCACATATACATTTCGGAATGAATCGGTAGACTGATCATCGGTAAAGGTCTTTTCCACAGTTTCTCCGTCTTCCGTGTATTTCCCTTTTTCAAGGTCTTTTTTTAGCTTTTCCGTGCTTTTTAAAATGTCTTCGGGAGTTTCCTTTAAAAGAGATGAATAGTCGGCTCCGAAAGCGTCTTCGTCTCCTAAAGAGCCTGATTTCTGTATAAATGCCTGACTTGTACTTTTTCTCTCGATACCGAATACCTGAAAAACATATTCCTCGGCGGAATTTATCAAGGCGGCGCTTTCCTTCGCAGTGCCGTCAGCCATGGCAAGAGCAGAGCTTATATATAAAATGTCTCCGAATACTTCGGTGTTCACATTCACCTTAAATGACGCCGCCGTAAGAACTGCCGATATGATTATTACTGCCCAAAGGGGTATAATAATTTTTTTCCGTTTTTTTAAGATACCTGGTTTTATTTTTATCACCTCAGATTATTTTATGAGGCGTAAAAAGCGTTTATGCTATGGTTTCAGGATATGGCAAGAAGCTCCGAGGGCGTAAGCGACGGCTGAAACGCACAGTTTAAAGCAAGGGAAATCAGCCTTGAGCCTCTTTTTGTTATAAGGTCCGCTTCCCTGGAGGCTACAACATATTCGCCGAACTTTTCCGCTCCTGAAATATCCGTTCCGTCGGATACGCTGTCTAAAACATTCCGGGCAATGGTAAGCGCGTTTATAACGGTAGGTACACCTATGGATATTACAGGTACTCCCATTGTTTTATAGCTGATTTCACGCCGTTTGTTGCCTACTCCGGAGCCGGGTGAGATTCCCGTGTCGGAAAGCTGCACAGTGTTTCCCAGCCTTTCGATGTCAAGTGCCGCCAAAGCGTCTACTGCCACAACGCAGACAGGGCGGATTTTTTTTATTACCCCGTGGATAATTTCCGAAGCCTCAATGCCTGTTTTTCCGAGAACACCGGGAGCTATGGAGGCAACCGGCCGCAAATCCCTAAAACCTAAAGCATCGGCAAGCTCGCCGCTTATGTGCCTTGTTACAAAAATCTGTTCGGCACATTCAGGCCCCAGAGCGTCTGCCGTCATGGACTTGTTCCCAAGCCCGACGGTTAAAATCGTCCCTTTTTCGGGAATCATGTTTTTTATTTCCTCAGTCAGTGCATGAAGCCTTCCGTCAAGCAGCTCGCCGTCGGAAGAAAATTCGGGTACTTTTACAGTAATGTATCTTCCTATTGGCTTTCCGATAAGTTCTTCGCCCTCTTTTGAAGTAACCCTGATTTCCGTTACTATGCAGTCGTCGTTTCCCCTTGTGCGGCTTTCGATTCCCTTTGCCGCCGAGCCGATAATTTCACTTCTCTCAAGGGCAAGATCCGTTCTGAAATCCATTGTAAATCACCTTTAATAGCATTGGCAGAAATATTAATATTTATACATTTTCAGTCTTTGGATTTCAATAATCGGAAGACGGAACAACCAAGCTGTTGATTTTTTCTTATTCGGGGAAAATTTTTAAAAAATTGTTTTTGCTCTAAAGCATTTTCAGAAAATTTTTAAAAAATTGTTTTTGCTCTAAAATGTTTTCAGAAAATTTTTAAAAAATTGTTTTTGCTCTAAAATGTTTTCAGAAAATTTTTAAAAAATATTGCTTTTTTTTATAAACCGTGATATTATAATAACCTGTATAGACAAAGGAGGTGTGAAAATGCCTAATATTAAATCCGCAAAAAAGCGTGTTATCGTAAATCAGACTAAAGCTCAGCGTAATAGATCAGCTAATACGGCTCTTAAAACAGCTATAAAGAAAGCTAACGCAGCTATCGCGGCAAATGCAGCGGACAAAGCTGATGCAGTTAAAGCAGCCGAGAAGAAAATAGATCAGGCAGCTGCAAAGGGTCTTATTCACAAGAACAATGCTGCCCGTAAAAAATCAGCTCTTGCCGTTAAGCTTAACAAGTCTAACGCCTGATTAACCGCAAGCAGCCCGGTAAAGAAAAAAGTATTTTATCAACGAAAGGATGGTTTCCAATGAAAAAGTTTTTGAAGATTGTGGCAATTATAGGCGCTATCGCAGGTGCGGCAGCTGTAGTTTATGTTGCCGTAACAAAATTTATGGAAAGAAAACAGAGAATCGGAAATACTGAGGAAAATTATGTTTCCTGCTCATGCTGTGACGATGAGTTCGTTACCGAGACTGTTGCCGGATAATTTAATTGTTGATAATACTGAAGGACTTCTTACAGCGAGGTCCTTTTTTCTTTTGCAAAAAAAATACATAAAAATGTTTTGAACAAGTTTTGAACATGGCTATGTAGAAAACTCTGCTTTTGAACATACTTTTGAACAAAGTTTTGAACATTTTTGATTTTCGGCAAGTCCATTATCAGTATCGTTATCAATATCAATATCAATATCATTATCATTATCATTATCATTATCGGTATTCTTCGTATAATGCCGTATCGAGCGGTAACGCTTCGATGCGTTCCGTACAATAAATTGTGAAAAATGTTTGAGGAAATTGAAAAATTTTACTGAAAACTATTGATTTTGTTTGCAGAGTGGTATATAATGCAGTTGTAAACTAATTAGGAGGTAGATTCCAATGAAACATTTAAAAAAATTCATTGCTGTTTTTCTTTCAGTTCTTATGATATCAACATTTGCGCTCCCCGTTGTTTCTTTCGCAGCCAGAGAGCCTAACGATCATACCTCTTTTGAGGATTTCTGGGGTCAGATGACTGACGAAGAAGGCAATGTTGACTGGACAAAGCTCCCCAAGGTTTTGTTTGATGCGTTTTTCCTTATAAGACTTTTTGAAGCTATTATGCAGGTTATCCGTAACATTTTCGGTTTAGGCAACGATACCGAAGCTCCCGAAACTGAAGTTACAACAGTAATTGAAGAAACACCTGTTGAGCCTACAACGGCTGCGGCAATCGCTTAATTTGTTTTGACATCAGACATAATAAGGGTCCTTCCTGTTCGGCGGGACCCGTTATTTTTTAAAGAGGTGTTATGATGCCCGGAGAGGATATAAGAATGTTCAGGCTTTACAGCGGCCTTACACAGACGCAGGTATCTGAGGCAATAGGCGTGGATGTCAGTACCTACAGAGCCTTTGAAACCGAGTCGGCACAGCCTTCCCGGGAGATTATAGAAAAGCTGGCGGCGCTTTATAATGCGGAGCCGGAAAGGCTTTTAAACGGTTTTTCCGGAAATGAAAAGTATATCCTGTTCCAGGAGCCTCCCTATAATGTGTACGAAAACGAGGACCAGAAGGAAAAGGAAATCGACCATATTACAAAGCTTTCAAAAGAGGAAAAAAGTCTTGTTCTTATGTACAGGGCGTTAAGGCGCAAAAGGAAGTTTTTTGACGGAGTACGAAGTCTTTTTATTTCTCAGAGAGACGAAGAAGGCTCCTCTGAGGACAGCGGCAAATAAAAAAGAGAGTCCGGAAGGGCTCTCTTAATTCTTTATTGATGCGTTAAATAAGCGTAACCTTTTTCATAACCTGAGGCTCAAGAGGCTTGTCCGCAGAGTTTGTGGGAGCTTCGGCGATAGCGTCAACAACCTCCATGCCCTTTACGACTTTTCCGAAGGCGGCGTAATTGCCGTCAAGGTATGTGCCGTCCTGATGCATAATGAAAAACTGTGAAGAAGCCGAGTTGGGGTTTTGAGAACGAGCCATGGAGATAACTCCTCTTGTATGGGAAAGGTCGTTTTTGATGCCGTTGGCGGCAAATTCACCGGTGATGCTTTCATCGGAGCCGCTGTAACCGGTGCCTGTGGGATCTCCTCCCTGAATCATGAAGCCGTTTATAACTCTGTGAAAAATAAGGCCGTCGTAAAAGCCCTCGTTTACAAGCTTTTCAAAATTTTTAACGGTGATGGGGGCGGTTTCCGGGTAAAGCTCGATTTCAATAACGCCGCCGTTTTCCATTTCTATTTTAACCATATTTATCCTCGTATAATATGAGAGTAGTAGTTTTTAAAGTTCCTCTCCAAGAACTTGAAGAAAAATGCTATACTGTAACGGAT